>NC_013739.1:635936-1271873 GCF_000025265.1 Conexibacter woesei DSM 14684 | reverse complement strand
AGGCGTAGACGCCGATCGCCTTCGCCCGCTCGCGCGGCTCCGGGAACAGCGTCACGATCATCCCGAGGATCACGGCCGAGCTGAGTGCACCGCCGATGCCCTGGATGAAGCGCGCAGCGATCAGCAGCTGCTCGTTGTGCGCGAAGCCGCCGAGCAGCGACGCGGCGAGGAACACGGTCAACCCGGCCATGAAGACCCGGGGTCGGCCGAGCAGGTCGCCAAGGCGGCCGGCCAGCAGGAGCAGCCCGCCGAACGCGATCAGATAGGCGTTGACGACCCATGCGAGGCCGGACTGCGAGAGGCCGAGATCGGCCTGGATCGACGGCATCGCTACCGACACGATCGTCGTGTCGAGCACGATCATCAGGAAAGCGGCGGAGAGGACGGTCAGCGCGATCCAGCGCTCGCGACCTGGACGGTCGGCGCTGGCTGGGCCGGACTGCGATGTGAGTGTCGTCGGCTGACTCATCTCTTGTTCCTTCCAATCGGCAGATACGGGGTAACGGGATGGAACCGTACCAGATCATCTAGAACAAAACTATCTTTGTTCGACTCATCTTCTTCGGGAACACCGTCGCCCACGCGGAAGCGGCCCGGTGACAGCGACAGCGACGACAGCGACGAAGTGCGGTCGTTTGCACCCCTATGAGGGGGTCAAACGACCGCACATCCCGACGGACGGCGCGAGGACGGACAGAGGCGTGAGACGGGCGCGGCGGGCGCTACGCGCGAACGGCGCGGCGGCGCACGGTGGGGGCGCTCGCGACGGGTTCGGCGAGGCGACCGCCGATGAGCGTCTTCAGCGACGCCATGAAGACTCTGCGGTCCCTCGCCGGCAGCACGCTGAGGACGTCGGCATGGACGCGGTGGATGATCTCGTCGGCCTGGACGAGCTTGCGTCTGCCGGCCCTGGTGACGCCGATCACGCGCGCACGGCGGTCGGTCCTCGACGGCCGGCGCTCCGCGAGGCCGGCGGCCTCGAGCTCGTCGAGCGTGACGACCATCGTCGTCTTGTCGAGCCCGATCATTCTCACCAGCTCGGTCTGCGTGCGGTCACCGCCGGCCGCCGCCGCGAGCACCTCGTGCATGCGCGGGGTCAGGTCGACCGCCTGCAGCTCAGCCGCTATCTCGGTCGTCAGCGTGTAGTAGCCGCGCGCCAGCAGCCAGCACAGGTTCGAGCTGAACGGTCCCGCCACGCCGCCCTCGGCCATGACCGTCTCCGTTGCAGCTCTCGTGCGTGCCATGCCGTCGATCGTAGCAGCAGTAGGGAGGTGAATAGACGATCCCGAACAAGACGATCGTCGCGGGCCGCGCGGCCCGGAAGCCGCGGGCGACACACCAAAGCGGACCGCGGTCTCAGTTCTGCTACGCTCGCGACCTGCAACCGGACCACGGTCTCACTTATCACACCGAGGAGGATCTCCATGCCCGCTCCCCATTCGCAGATCTCCGTCGCGATCGCGTTCCACTCCGCCACCGGCCATACCGCCCGGCAGGCCGCCGCCGTCGCGGCCGGTGCGGCGGCGGTCGCCGACGCGAGCGCGGCGCTCGTGCGCCTCGACATGCTCGCCGACGACGACTGGACCACGCTCGACGAAGCGGACGCGATCGTGTTCGGCTCGCCGACGCACATGGGCGCGCCGTCGGCACCGTTCACCGCGTTCGCCGCTGCGACGCAGGGACGGTGGCTGGAGGATCGCTGGCGCGACAAGGTCGCCGCCGGCTTCACGAACTCCGGCACGATCGCCGGCGACAAGCTCAACACGCTCCAGACGTTCTCGATCCTCGCCGCGCAGCACGGGATGATCTGGGTCGGGCTCGACCTCAAGGCCGGCTGGGCGACGTCGGACGGCAGCCCCGACGAGCTGAACCGCCTCGGCAGCTGGCTCGGCGCGATGAGCCACTCGCCGCTCGACCTCGACGCGGCAGCAGCGCCGCGCGACTCCGACCTGCGCACCGCCGAGCACCTCGGCCGCCGTGTCGCGCGACTCGCACTGGAGCTGCGCCGGGGGCGCACCCCCGCCGCGGAGGTGGTCGCGTGAGCTGGGTCTACCTCCTGCTCGCCGGTGCCGTCGAGGTCGTCTGGTCGCAGAGCCTGAAGCCGACCGACGGCTTCACCCGGCTCGGGCCGAGCATCGTCGCACTGGTGCTCGGCGGCACGGCCGTCTACCTGCTCACGCTCGCGCTGCGCGACCTGCCGACCGGCACCGGCTACGCCGTCTTCACCGGCATCGGCACGATCGGCGCCGTCTCGCTCGGCATCGCGCTGCACGACGACCCGGTCACCGCCGGCCGACTGGGCGCGATCGCGCTGATCGTCGCCGGCGTCCTCACCGCCCGCGTCACGGCGTGAGCGCGCCGCAGGCGCGCGATCGCGCCGAACCGTAGTGCCTCGGTATGAAAGCGACCATCCAACAGTCAAGCCGCCGTTCGCTGGACCGATGGATGGGGCGTGATCCTGCTGCTGCCCGTCATCGCACTGCTCGCCGGCACCGCGCTGCTCGGCGCCCGCCGGCTCCACCGGCGCTCCATCCGCCGCGCCGAATCAAACCTGCGGACGATCTTCGACACGGCGCCGATCGGCAACGCCGTCCTCGACGACGGCGACCGCGTCGTCGTCGCCAACCCCGCGCTCGCGCGCATCGTCGGCTTCACCCCCGAGGAGCTGCGCGGCCGCACGCTCGCCGAGCTCGTCCACCCTGAGGATCTCCCGCGGCTGAGCGGCGCGATCGCGGCGTTGCGGGCCGGCGAGCGCCGCGGCCTCGAGACTGAGATCCGCTGCCTGCACGCGACCGGCCAGCCGGTTCCCGCGGCCGTCCACGCCGCCGCGCTGCGCGACACCGACGGCGGCCGCTCGCGCGTGCTCGTCCAGGTGCTCGACATCACCGAGCGCAAGCGCGTCGAGGCGCACCTCCAGCACATGGCCGACCACGACCCGCTCACCGGCCTGCTGAACCGCCGCCGCTTCGAGCAGGAACTGGAGCGCCACGTCGCGCATGTGCGCCGCTACGGCCCCGAGGGCGCTGTGCTCGTGGTCGACGTCGACCGCTTCAAGCAGGTCAACGACGCCTACGGCCACACGGCCGGCGACCGCGTGATCGCCAGCGTCGCGCGCGTCCTGCACCGCCGGCTGCGCTCGACCGACACGGTCGCGCGGATCGGCGGCGACGAGTTCGCCGTGCTGCTGCCGAAGGCCGACCGCGCCGAGGCCGAGATCGTCGCGCGCAGACTCGTCGAGGCCGTCCGCGCGCAGGCCGACCCCGGCGACGGCGAGCGCACCCACGTGACGATCAGCGTCGGCGCGACGGTGCTCGACGAGCGCTCGGAGCTGAGCGCCGAGGCGGCCGTGGTCGACGCCGACCTCGCGATGTACGACGCCAAGGACAGCGGCGGCGACGGCTTCGCGTTCTTCGAGGCCGACGTCCACGCGCGCTCACGCAGCCGCGCGCGCACGACCTGGCGCGACCGGATCGTCGACGCGCTCGCGCACGATCGCTTCGCGCTGGTCGCCCAGCCGGTCGTCGACGCCACCAGCGGCGTCGTCGTCCAGCACGAGCTGCTGCTGCGCCTGACCGGCTCGCACGGCGACCTGATCCCGCCCGCCGCGTTCCTCTCGATCGCCGAGCGCGACGGCCTGATCGTCGCGATCGACAGCTGGGTCGCGCGGCGCGCGATCGGCCTGCTCGCCGAGCTGGAGCGCAGCGGCACCGCGACGCCGCTGGAGGTCAACGTCTCCGGCCGCTCGCTCGCCGACACCGACCTGCTGGCGGCGATCGCCGGAGAGCTGCGGCGCACCGGCGTCGACCCGCGCAACCTCGTCTTCGAGATACCGGAGACCGCCGCCGTCGCCGACATCCAGCTGGCGCGCGCGTTCGCCCAGCAGGTGCGCGCGCTCGGCTGCCGCTTCGCGATCGACGACTTCGGCGCCGGGCTCGGGTCGCTCTACTACCTCAAGCACCTGCCGTTCGACATGCTCAAGCTCGACGGCGAGCTGGTCGAGCAGTGCAGCCGCACGGTCGCGGACCGTCTCGTGATCGAGTCGGCGGTGAACGTCGCGCACGGCCTCGGCGCCGTCGCGATCGCCGAGCAGGTCGGCGACGCCGAGACCCACGCGCTGCTGACGGGGCTCGGCGTCGACCTGATCCAGGGGCACCACATCGCGATGCCGCAGCCGCTCGCGGTCGCGTTCGGCGAGCTGTCCCCCGAGGCCGTCTAGGCGGCGCGTCCGGGCACGCCGGCGCGCCCGCGCAGCGCGGTCAGCAGGCCCGCCGCCGTCGCGGCGTCGGGCACGGTCACGAGCAGCTCGCGTCCGTCCTGCCGGACGACGCGCAGGCCCTCGCCGCCGCGCAGCACGACCGCGGTCTTGCCCGACCCCGCCTTGCGGTAGCCCCAACCGCCGACGCTCCAGGGGTCGATCTCGGTCCGCTCCGCGCTGGCGACGTCGGCGAGCGGGACCGTCTGGCGCGGCCAGCCGAGCGGGCCGTAGGCGATCGTCAGCCCGCTCGCGTCGACCGTCGCGACGATCTCGCTCAGCGCGCTCAGCAGGACGGCAGTCGCGATCCCGCCGGCGACGAGCCCCCAGCCGGCGGCCCCGCCGACGAACAGTCCCGCGACGGCCATCCCGCCGCCGATCGCGACGCAGCCGATCGCCGCCGGTCGGCTGGCGAGCGATCGCGACCAGACCACCTGCTCGCCCGCGGCCAGCGCGATCGGCGCGACCGCGTGGACGGTCCGCTCGGGCGCGACCGGGCGCCCGCGCTCCAGCGCCCATGCGACGAGACCCGCCGCCGCGGAGGCGCCGACGACCGCGAGCAGCGTCCCGAGCGTCATGTCGCCGGCCTCGCGCCAGCTCGCCGCGCCGGCGTTCGCGCCGAACGTCACGACGGCGATGCCGCAGAGGAACGCGATCGTCGCCCACACCGACGGCGCCGCCGTCAGCCGCAGGCCGGCCGGCCCGCGGCGCCGCGCCTGCAGCAGCAGCACGCCCCACGCCAGCAGGCACAAGAGCAACAGACCGCCGGCGAACGCCACCGGCGGCGTGTGGCCGTCGGGGGTGCCGCCGGCGTCCCAGTGGGTGGCGATCGGGTTCGGCAGGCCGCCCGCCGTCGCGATCGCCGCGGCGACCGCCGTGAGCGCCGCGAGCGGCCCGCCGAGGAGCAGGACGAAGCGCTTCAGCATTGGGCCTCCTGGACCATCCGGACGACATCCGCATCGCTCACCCCGTGTCGCCGCGCGTGCGCGACCAGGTCCTGCGCGAGCGCGACGACCGCGAGCCGCCGCCGCGCGACGTCGTCGGCGCGGACGACCGCGCCACGGCCGCGCCGCAGCTCGATCAGCCCGTCGTCGCGCAGCGTCGCGTACGCCCGCAGGACGGTGTGGACGTTCACGTCGAGCGATCTCGCCAGCTCGCGCGCGGCCGGCAGCCGCTCGCCGTCGGCGACGTCACCCGCGGCGATCGCGGCGCGCACGCCGGCGTCGATCTGCTCGTGCAGCGGGACCGCGCGGGCTGGGTCGATGCGAATCAGCATTGTTCTATTGATACTAGAACAACTCGGGCGGTCCGGCAAGCGGAGCGCGCGATCGGGCAAGCAGCGGCGAGGGGCCGCTCACTCCTCCTCCGGCTCCGCCTCCCCCGCCTCCCCCTCCCGCTCGCGGTCGCGCCGGTAGGCCGCCTGGGCGATCGCGTGGGCGGCGATCGGGGTCGTCAGCAGCAGGAAGAGGCTGACGACGAGCGCGCGGCCGATCGTCGCGCCGTCGCGCGTGCCGACCGACGCGGCGAGGATCGCGACGGCGCCGAGCATCGACGCCTTGCTGGCCGCCTGCAGGCGCGGGTAGAGGCCTCTCATCCGCACGACGCCGTAGACCGTCACGCCCGTCACGACGATCCCGAGCGCGATCAGCGCGACGCCCAGCACCTCCAGCGCGAGGTCGATCGCGCCGGGCAGCGCGGCCAGCACGAGCGTCACCGGAACGGCCCTCCGCCGCGCTCGGAGCGCACCGCCGCCAGCGTCGCGACGAACGACAGCGCGGCCAGCGCGAGCGCCGCATCGAGGTAGTAGGAGACGTCGCGCAGGTAGGTCAGCAGCGCAAGCAGTGCGACGCAGATGACGGTCAGCAGGTCGAGCGCGACGATCCGCTCCAGCACGTCGCGCGCACGCAGCAGCACGGCCGCGCCGATCGCGAGCATCCCCGTCACGCAGACGAGCGCGACGACGATCACGATCTCGGGCATCAGGGGATCACCTTTCGCTGGTACCGCTCGTAGAAGTCGTGGTGGCGCCTGCGGATCGCCTCCGGGTCGCTCGCGTCGAGCGCGTGGATCACCAGCACGCCGCGCTCCTCGTCGACGTCGAGCACCAGCTCGCCCGGCGAGATCGTCGAGATGAACGCCCACGCCGCGACGCCCTCCTCGGAGATCCCCTCCAGCTCGATCTCGACCGTCCCCTCGTGCACCGGCTCGCGGATGCCGAGCGAGTACTTCGCGACCTCCCACGTTCCGCGCGTGATCTCGGCGACCACCGCGAGCACGAGCCGCGGCAATGCCAGCAGCGCGCGCCTCAGCGGCACGCCGGGCGGCGTCGCGGGGTCGGCGACGGTGCCGCCGCGCAGCACGCGCCGCCGCCAGCCCAGCTCCATCAGCACGGCGAGCACGAGCCCGACCGCGACGTCGCCGAGCGCGAGCGAGCCGAGCGTCAGCAGGTAGATCGCGAGCAGCACCGCGACGGCCAGCACGCGCTTGGCGAAGCCGCTCACGGCGCACCTCCGTGCAGCACGGCCGCCGCGTCGGAGCTGAGCGACAGCAGCGGCTCCGGCCACAGGCCGAGCGCGAGCACCAGCAGCGCGAGCGCGACGCTGACGAGGCGGACGCCGACAGGGTTCGAGGCGGGGACCGGCGCGCCGGTCGCCTCCGCGTCCGCCCCGCCGGGCCGCACCCGCGAGCCGCGCCAGAACTCGTGCTGGTAGAGCTGGAACGCGTAGACGAACGACAGCGCGCCGCCGACGAACAGCAGCACCACGAGCGCGACGCTGCCCGCGTCGACGCCGGTGCGGAAGAGCGCGAGCTTGCCGACGAAGCCGGCCGCCGGCGGCATCCCCGCGAGCGACAGCGCGCCGACCGCGAAGGCGCCGGCGACGAGCGCGCCGCGCAGCCCCGCCGACAGGAACAGCAGCGCCTTGCTCAGCGCGTTGAGGATCGCGTAGAGGACGGCCGCCGCGAGCCCGACCGGGCCGCCGACGCCGAGCGCGACGAGCACGTAGCCGGCCTGGCCGATCGCCGAGTAGGCGAGCATCTCGGCCGGGTCGCGGCGCGAGACCGCGAGCAGCGCACCGTAGATCACCGACGCGCTGCCGATCACGATCAGCACCGTCGAGCCCAGCTCCAGCTCCTCCGGCAGCAGCCCGGCGCCGAAGCGCAGCAGGCCGTACGCGCCGATGTTGGCGAGCGCGCCCGAGAGGATCGCGGCGACCGCCGGCCGCGTGCCGGCGTACACCGCCGGCAGCCAGAAGTGGAACGGGAAGAGGCCGAGCTTGGTCCCGAACGCGACGAAGAACGTGACCGCGATCAGGATCGCGGCGTTCGGCTCGACGTCGCTCATCCGCGTCGCGATCCCGGCCATCTCCAGCGTGCCGGTCACGTGATAGGTCGCCGCGACGGCGATCAGGAAGAGGAACGAGCCGACGAGGTTGACGACCGCGAAGATCAGCGCGGCGCCGAGCTGGTGGCGATCGTCGCCGTAGGCGGTCAGCACGTACGCGGCGATCATCGCCAGCTCGAAGAAGACGTAGAAGTTGAAGACGTCGCCGGTCAGGAACAGCCCCGTGAGGCCGGTCGCCAACAGCACGACGAGCGCGGGGAAGGTGCGCGAGCGGACGCCGTCGAGCACCTCGTGGACGAGCGCGGCGAGCACGACCAGCGACGAGACGAGCGCGAACGCGACGCCGAGCGGGTCGGCCTCCAGCACGATCCCGACGCCGCCCTCCCAGCCGCCCGTCACGACCCGCTCGGAGCCGTCCGGCAGCACCTTGACCGCGAGCACGACGAGCGCCGCGAGGTTGCCGGCCATCGCCGCGACGGCGAACCAACCCCAGCTTCTGCGTCTGCCGTCGGCGAGCAGCAGCAGGACGCCGGCGACCCACGGGATCAGCAGCGCGATCGCGATCGTCACTGCTCGTCCTCCGCCTCTTCGACGTCGAGCTGCTCGTGCACCGGGTCGAGTGCGCGCTCGCGCTCGGCCGTGTGCTCGGCCTCGTCGCGCGCCAGCTCTCTGACCTCGAGCGACGAGAGCCGCGCGCGTACGCGCGCGACGATCGCCAGCAGCAGCGCAGTGACCGCGAGGCCGATCACGATCGCGGTCAGGGCCATCGCCTGCACGAGCGGGTCGCTCGGCTCCTTGTCGCCGGTCGGCAGGATCGGCGCGTCGCCGCGCGTCAGGCCGGAGGCGATCACGACCAGCACCGCCGACTGCGAGATCAGCACCATCCCCGCGACGACGCGGACGAGGTCGTTCGTCAGCACCAGGTACGCGCCCGCGCCGAAGACGACGGCCGCCGCGATCGAGAAGACGAGCGTCATCCGTCCTCCTCCTCGGTCTCCTCGGGCGGCTGCGCGAGGTGGTGGATCAGCGAGATCAACGCACCCGCAACCAGCAGGAAGACGCCGACGTCGAAGGCGACCGGCGTGATCAGCTCGAGTCTGCCGATGTGGACCACGCTCTCGCCGGGGCCCGGCTCGTGGCTGAAGATCGCTCTGCCGAACAGCAGCGGGAAGAAGCCGGACGCGAGCGCGATCAGGATCCCCGCGATCGCGACGCGCGGGGCGTGCCGCAGCAGCGGCAGCTCCTCCTCCGCACGCGCGGAACCGAGCGCGAGGTACTGCAGCGCGACCGCGAGCGAGACGATCACGGCGGCGCTGAAGCCGTCGCCGACGTCGGCGTAGCCCTTCACGAGGATCGCCGCGGCGACCATCAGGCTCGGCGCCAGCAGCAGCCGCGCGACCGACTCGGTCAGGATCGTCACCAGGTCCTCCCCCGCCGCAGCAGCGCGATCACGCCGAAGACGGCGACGACGATGACGGTGATCTCGACCATCGTGTCGAGCCCGCGGAAGTCGGCGAGGATCACCGTCACGACGTCTCTGCCGTGGGCCTCCGGCGTCAGCCGGACCTGCTCGGCGACGACGCGCTCGGTCGCGGCCGGGCGCGACAGCGACGCCCACACGACGAGGAACGCGGCGGCTCCCGCGATCCCGCCGATGACCGGATCGCGCCAGCGGCGGCTGCGGTGTCTCGGGTCCGACGCCGCGCCCTCGCGCTCGCGCTTCGACGGCCGCTCGCCGTGCGGCGCGTACGCGACGATCGCGAGGAAGACGAGCATCACGATCGTCTCGACGAGGACCGCGACGAGCGCGACGTCGGGCGCGCCGATCAGCGCGTAGACGGTCGCGAGCCCGAGCCCGACGACCGACAGCGCGAGCACGATCGCGACGTGCGCGTGCGCGGTCGTGACGACGATCGCGGCGATCGCGACGAGCGCCAGCAGCGCGACGACGAGCAGGTCGGTGCCGCGGATCGCGCCGACCTCGAAGGCGCCCGCGGTCGGCGTCGCGACGAAGCCGAGCGCGACCAGCACCCCGGCCGGCAGCAGCACCGCCGCGACGCGGCTGCGGAGGTCTCTCACCTCGACGTCGTGGAGCACGTCGGAGACGCGGTTGAGCTGTTGCAGCGAGACCTCGTAGACACGGCTGGGACCGAACCGCTCGCCGGCGCGCGAGAGCGCGAGCGCGGCCGGTCTCCACACACGCGGCGTCGCCAGCAGCAGCCCGCCGAGCGCCCACGCGGCGAGCGCCATCAGGTTCTCCGTGCTGCCGCCGAGGCGGTAGGCGGCGTGGACGTCGGTGGTTCTGCCGAGCGTCGCGGTCGCGGCGTCGCCGGCCAGCTCGTTGAACGGCGCGACGACGATCCCGCCGACCATTGCGAGCAGCGCCAGCACGGCGACCGGCGCGACGAGCAGCGCCGGCAGCGGTCTCGCCTCCGTGCGCCACGGCCCGAGGAAGATCCCCGACCAGAAGCGCCACGTGTACGCGAACGTGAGGCCGGCGGCGATCACCGCGAGCACGCCCATCGCGGTCGAGCGATCGGCCGCCGCTCTGAAGAACAGCTCGTCCTTGAAGAAGCCGACCGTCAGCGGCAGCGCGCTCAGCGTCGCGGCGGCCACGGCGCTCACCGCCGCCAGCAGCGGCAGCTCGCGCGCCAGCCCGCCGACCTGCGAGAGACGTCTCTGGCCGGTCGCCATCGTCACCGCGCCGGCCGTCAGGAACAGCGCCGACTTCGCGAGCGCGTGCGCGACGACGTAGAACGCGGCGGCGCCGGCGCCCTTCGCGCCGCCGATGCCGTAGAGCGCGACGACGTAGCCGTACTGCGAGATCGTCGAGTACGCCAGCACCTGCTTGAAGCCGTCGCGCGTGAGGCTGATCGCGCCGCCGATCGCGATCGACGCGAGGCCGACGACGAGCAGCCCGTCGAGCACGACCTGGCTGACCTCCATCAGCTGGTAGGTGCGGCCGAGCACGAGCACGCCGGCGGCGACCATCGCGGCCGAGTGCAGGTAGGCGGAGACCGGCGTCGGCGCCGCCATCGCGCGCGGCAGCCAGAAGTGCAGCGGGACCTGCGCGCTCTTCGCCAGCGCGGCGACCGCGATCAGCGCGACGGCGACGGTCGTGAGGGTCGACGGCGCGCCGCCGTTCTGCAGCGCGCGCGACAGCTCCGGGATCGAGAAGGTGCCGTGGTCGGCGTAGAGGATCACCGCGCCGACGAGCATCGCGACGGCGCCGACCCCGGTCACCAGCAGCGCCATCAGCGCGGCGAGACGGGTCGAGCGCTCCTCCCGGTCGAAGCCGATCAGGAAGTACGAGCAGACGGCGGTGACGTCGAACAGCACGAACAGGGCGATCAGGTCCTGCGCCGTCGCGAGGCCGACCATCGAGGCCATGAACAGGCCCATCCACGGCCAGAAGCGCCAGCGCTCGCTCGCCGGCCGCGCCTGGTGGGCGAGGTGGAGCGGCATGTAGCGCGTCGCGTACGCGAAGACGGCGGCGCCGATCCCTGTCGCGAGCAGCCCGTAGAGCGCGCCGAGGCCGTCGAAGGAGAACGTCAGCCGCAGGTCGAGCGTCGGGGCCCAGGGGACGTCGATCGTGCCGCCGCCGGTGCGCCAGCCGACGACGCAGGCGACGAACGCCGCGAGCGCGAGCAGGGTGACAGCCCAGGCGAGCGGGTCGCGTGCGGCGACACGGGCGGATGGGCTGGGAGATGACGGCAAAGCCCTGGAGAACCTACCCCGTCGGGCGGCGATGGTGCATGGCGTGAGGACGCCATTGCGCCCGGGGTGGCACGCGGACGCTCGTGCGCGGGCTCAGGCGATCCGGCGCAGCGTCCGCACCTCGGCACGCGTCAGCGCGACGAGGTCGGCCGGCGCCAGCTCGATCTCCAGCCCGCGCCGGCCGGCGCTGACGAAGACCGTCGGCTGCTCGATCGCGCTGTCGTCGACGAGCGTCGGCAGCGCGCGCCGCTGGCCAAGCGGGCTGATCCCGCCCGCGACGTAGCCGGTCACTCTCTCGGCGCGGTCCATCGGCGCCATCGCGGCGCGCTTGCCGAGCGAGCGCAGGTCGAGCGTGTCGGCGGCGGGCACGATGCAGACGGCGAGCATCCCGTCGCGGTCGACGACGAGCGTCTTGAAGACCCGCTGCGGATCGAGCCCGAGCACCTCGGCCGCCTCCAGCGCGTAGGAGTCCGCACCGGGGTCGTGCGTGTACTCGTGCAGTCTGAAGTCGACGCCGGCCTTTCTGGCGGCGCGGGTCGCGGGTGTCTCACGGCCGGCCATCGGCCGAGCCTACCGAGCGCGCGCTACCGTCCGCGGACGATGCGACGCGTTGCGCTCCCGCTCCTTCCCCTGCTCGCCCTGTTCGCCCTCGTCGCCCTGGCCGGCTGCGGCGGCGGCTCCAGCGAGCCGGCGCCCCATCCCGCCGACGCGCCGCTGACGCCGCGCGAGCGGGCCGACAAGCGTGCGGAGGCCCGCCGCCCGCCGGCACCGACCTGTCCGGAGGGCACGGCCAACTGCAAGACCGCGAGCGGCCGCGTGATCGGGCTGGAGTCGGTCGACCCCGACGGCGACGGCGACCTCCACCTGATCCTCGCGGGCGGCTCGATCACGCTGCCGGGGATCTCGGTGCTCGACGTCAATCCGCGCCTGCGCCCGAAGCGCGATCCGAAGATCGGCGACTGGGCCGCAGGCGCCGGCCCGGTGTACCAGGGCAGCTACGGCCAGAGCCAGATCCAGGTCGAGCGGGTCGTCTACTGGCCGCGGCGCTGACGCATCCCGAGCCACAGCCACAGCGGGTAGGTCGCGAAGATCAGCGCGGAGACGAGGTGCGTGCGTCGGCCGGCGCGCGCGTCGTCGATGCGCAGCACGCCGGAGTTGAGCATCCAGTCGCGGCCGGAGCGCGCGCGGCATATCCACCAGATCGGCTTCGTCCAGCCGTGGTTGAGGTAGAGCCCGACCGAGACGCCCCAGAAGACGGTCATGAACGCGACCGCGACGGCGGCGTCGCGCGCCGGGTCCGGTGCGGCGGCGTCGGCGTCCGCCGCGAGCCGCCGGTAGGTTCTCCCGCCCGCGTACAGCAGCGCGGGATCGATCAGGAACGACATGCGGCCTCCTCCTCGGCGGTGGTCGGCACCGCGCGGTCGAGCAGCCCGAACGCGAGCCGCGTCGCGAGCGCCATGATCGTGAGCTGGGGATTGACGCCGAGCGCGCTCGGGACGACCGAGCCGTCCGCGACGTGGACGCCCTCGACGCCGTGCAGCGCGAGATCGCCGTCGACGACGCCGTGGCGTGCGTCGGCGTGCGCGCGGGCGGTCCCGAGCGGATGGAACGCCATCAGCTTGAGGTCGCGTGGGCGCGCCGCGTGCGGCTCGACATCGGGCGGCAGCGGCAGGTAGACCTCGCGCGCACCGGCGGCCTCGAACAGCTGCCGCATCCGCTCCAGGCCGCTGCGGACCTTCGCGACGTCCGCGTCGCAGAGGTCGTAGCGGATCAGCGGCCGGCCGCCGATCGAGCGCACGCGGCCGCGCGAGCTGTCGCTGACCATCAGGCCGAACTGCGCGAGGTTGCGGTAGCGCGCCATCGCCTCCGCATGGCGCGCGCCGGACAGCGGCAGCGAGGCGGCGGCGTACGACGGCGGCCCGGCGACGCCCTCGAAGAGGATCCCCTCGGCGGCGAACTCGTCGACGAAGAAGCTCTGCGGCACGCCGCGCGCCATGTCGACGACCTCGTCCATCAGCGCGAAGGCTGCCGTCGCCGGGTGCAGCGAGAGGTTGCGGCCGAGCTGGCCCGAGCCGGCGCCGAGGTCGCTGCGGCCGAGCAGCAGCGGCGTGTGGATCGTGCCGGTCGCGACGACGACGTGCGGCGCGTCGACGAGCAGGCGGCGGCTCGCTCCGCCGGCCGCCTCCGCCCCGACCCGCGGCCCGCTCGCCCCCGCCGCAGCGCCGCTCACGCGCGCCTCTACCCCACATGCGCGCCGCCCCGCGACGACGATCCGCCGCACGTCGGCGCCGGTCACGATCCGCGCGCCGGCGGCCTGCGCGCGCGGGACGTACGTGATGCCGGTGTGCTGCTTGGCGCCGGTCGGGCAGCCGAAGGCGCAGACGCCGGAGCCGGAGCAGCCGCGCGCGTTGCGGTGCAGATAGCCGTGCGACCAGCCGAGCGCCTCTGCGCCGCGCCGCGCGACGGCAGCGTTGCGACCGGCCAGCTCGGGCGTCACCTCGGCGACCGACAGCGCCTGCTCGACGCGCGCGAAGGCCGGCGCGAGCGCCTGCTCGCCGAGGCCGTCGAGTCCGAACTCGCGCTCCCAGCGGGCGAGCACGTGCGGCGGCGTGCGGAAGCATGTGCCGGAGTTGACGAGCGTCGTGCCGCCGAGGCCGCGGCCGAGCGGCAGCAGGATCGGCGGCGTCCCGAGCGTGACGGTCTGACCGCCGTCGCGGTAGAGCCGCGCGAGCATCTGCGGCGGGTGCGCGGTGAACGCGGCCTCGTCGTGCCGCGGCCCCTGTTCGAGCACGACGACGTCCGCCCCGCCCTCCGCCAGCTCCGCCGCGACGACCGCACCGCCCGCGCCTGCTCCGATCACGCAGACGTCCGCCGTGAGGCGCAGCGCCTTCATGCGCCCCGCTCCGCGCGCAGGCGCTCAGCGACGCGGCTCACGTCGCGTCTCCGCTCGCCGCTCCGCAGGCGCTCCGCCGAGCGGCTGACGCCGGGCCTCCGCTCCCCGCCCGCATCGCGCGTCCCCGCGCGACCACCGCGTCCGCATCCCAGCCGAGCGCGCGCGCCGCGGACGGCTCGTCGTAACGGATCAGCGCGAGCGTCGCCTGCGCCAGCTGCTCGGCGGCGGGCAGACGGGCGATCAGGCGCGCGCCGCGCGGCCGCCGCGCGAGCGCGAGCAGCGCCCGCAGCGCCGTCCGCTGCAGCCGCGGCGCGGCGGCGAGGAACTCGGCGAGCGGCTGCGCCGCCGGCCCGCCGCCGGCCCGCGCCGGCTGCGCCCCGGGCGCGCTCACGCGCTCCCCACCATCCGCTCCTCCTGCGCGTGGGCCAGCTCGGCGACCGCCGTGGCCGCGCGCTCGCCGTCGCCCTCGCGCACGGCCGCCGCGACCGCGTCGTAGTGCGGCAGCAGCTCGTCACGTGCGGAGACGAGCGCGGCGAACGCATCGGCGTGCGGCAGGTACAGCTCGCGCACGGAGTTCATGATCAGCTGGAAGACGACGTTGCCCGCGGCCTCCACGAGCGCCTCCATGAACGCCCAGTCGGCGAGCAGCGCGGTCGCGTCGTCGGGCGCCGCGGCGACCGCCGCCGCCAGCTCGCCGAGCGCGGCGGCGTGCGCCTCGTCGCGCCGCTGAGCCGCGAGGCGGGCGGCCTCCGCGAGCAGCAGCCGGCGCGCCTCGAACAGCGACGCGCCGATCTCCGCGCCGGCCGTGCCGGCGCCGAGCAGCGTGAGCGCGTCGAGCCCGCCGGAGCGGCGCCAGTCGCGCACGTGGGTGCCGCTGCCGTGCCGCGTCTCGACCAGCCGCAGTTGCTCCAGCCGGCCGAGCGCCTCGCGCACGGTCGCCATGTTCACGCCGAGGTCGGCCGCGAGCGCCCGCTGCGTCGGTATCCGCTCGCCGGGGGCGTAGGAGCCGGAGAGGATCGCCTCCCGCAGCTGCGCGAAGACCTGGTCGGGAACGGACGTGCGCGAGATCGCCATCGTTCCAGTGTCCCGGTGTTCGGAACACTTTGTCAAGCGAGGACAGCCGCGCGTGCCCGCGTCGTCCTGCTTTGGTGTCGCCTGACGACACCAAAGCAGGACGCTTCCCGACCAGCGCCCGTCCGGCGGCCCGGTCAGCGGCCCGCGGCGGCGAGCGGCGCGTCCTCTATCGCGAGGTCGGGAATCACGCGCGCGAGCGGGCGCGGGAGCCACCAGTTCCATCTCCCCAGCAGCTCCATCGCCGCGGGCACGAGCACGAGCCGCACGAGCGTCGCGTCGAGCGCGATCGCGATCGCGCAGCCGAGGCCCAGCTCCTTGATCGACGGCACGCCGGTGCCGACGAAGACGGCGAACACCGCGACCATGATCAGCGCCGCGCTGGTGATCGTCTTGGCGCTCGTGCGCAGGCCGTCGGCGACCGCCTGCTGCGTGTCGCCGGTCGCCGTCCAGCGCTCGCGGATGCGGCTCAGCAGGAAGACCTCGTAGTCCATCGAGAGCCCGAACACGACGGCGAGCACGAGCGGCGGCGTGAGCGCGTCGATGTGGCCCGGCGACTGGAAGCCGAGGAAGCCGTCGATCCAGCCCCACTGGAAGATCGCGACGAGCACGCCGAGCGACGCGCCGACCGACAGCAGGTTCATCAGCACCGCCTTCAGCGGCAGCACGACCGAGCGCAGCAGCACGAGCAGGACGAGGTAGGAGAGCCCGAGCACGAACGCGATCACCAGCCACATCGAGCCCGAGACGCGGTCGAGGAAGTCCTTCGTGTCGGCCGGGCTGCCGCCGACGAGCGCGCCCTCCGGAAGCGCGCCGCGCAGCCGCTCGACGAGCGCCTGCGCCGCCGCCGACTCGCCGTGGACGGCCGGGATCGCGCCGATCAGGACGGCGTCGCCGTCACGTGCCGCGACCGGCGGCTCGACGCGCGCGACCTGCCGATCGGCTCTCAGCACGGCGATCGCCTCCTGCGCCCGCGCGCCCGGCACGACGACCTCGATCGGGGTGGCCGCGCCGGCGCCGGTGAGCGACGCCGCCGTCTCCGCGCCGACGCGCGTCTCGTGCCCTCTGGGGAACTGCTCCAGTGCGCCGTTGCCGGTCTCGATCGACAGCACCGGCAGCGCGAGCACGATCAGCACGCTCGCCGCGGCGACGGCGGAGACGACGGGCCGGCGCGTGACGCGCGCGGTCCAGCCGTCCCAGAACGAGCCGCCCGGCGTGGCGGCGGCAGCGCCGCCGGCGCCGGCCGCCGCCGCGTCACCGCGCCCGCGCCGCACGCGCAGCCGCCGCGCGATCGCGCCGGAGACGGTCGCGATCCGGCCGCGCTCGTACGCGCGCCTGCCGGCGAGCGAGATCAGCGCGGGCAGCAGCGTCGCGGCGGCGAGCACGGCGACCGCGACGACGAGGATCGCTCCCATCGCCATCGAGCGCAGCGAGGTGACGTTGACGACGAAGAGGCCGGCGAGCGAGACGATCACGGCGAGGCCGGAGAAGGTGACCGCGACGCCGGAGGTCGCCAGCGCGATCCCGCGCGCCTCCTCAGGCGTGCGCCCGTCGGCGATCTCCTCGCGGTAGCGGGCGAGCACGAACAGCGAGTAGTCGACGGCGACGCCGATGCCGATCATCGACGCCATGTTGGTGACGAAGACGCTCATCTCCGTCGTCAGCGAGAGCAGGTAGATCAGCGCGCCGGTGACCGTCACCGAGACGAGGCCGAGCGCCAGCGGCAGGACGGCCGCGACGAGCGAGCCGAAGACGGCGAGCAGGATCAGCAGCACGATCGGGAAGCCGGTCGTCTCGGCCGCCAGCAGGTCCTCCTTCGTCAGGTCCTGCATCCCGGCCCACAGCGCGCCCTGGCCGATCAGGTGCGTCGCGACGTCGCCCTCGACCAGCGCCTCGCCTCTGCGGTCGGAGATGCCGAGCGCTCTGCGCAGGTCGACGGCGAGGTCGATCGAGCCACCGTCGGAGACGGTCGTCGCAAGCGGGACGATCAGCGGGCGGACGCCGTCGGCGGCGAGCGCTCTCAGCGCCGCCGCTCTCGCGGCTGGGGCCAGCCGCGCCTTCCCGCCGGTGTCCGCGGCGGCGGCGCCGAGCCGCCCGAGCGCGGCGCGCAGCCGCGCCGGCGTCGCCCCTTCGCGCGGGACGAGCACGGCGGCGAGCGTCGTCGCCTGCCCGCGCTCGAAGTCGCCGGCGACGGCGTGCTGGACGGCGGCCGACTGCGAGCCGGGCACCTCGAAGCCGCCGCCCGTGAGACGATCGGACTGGTGCATCGCGAGCGGCACCGCCGCCACGAGCACGAGCCCCCAGACGACGAGCACGACGGTGCGGCGACGACGGACGAGCGCGTCGAGGCGAAGCATTGCTCGCTGCATTGGGCCTCCTCCTCAGGAGTCCTGGCTGGCTGGCCAGCCGAACACTCCCTGGCGAGCGCGCGCCACAGTGTGCGATCGCTCACATAGCGGCCCCGACGGCCTGCCCCGCGCCCCGGTCGTCCTGGATTGCTGTCGCAGAACGACAGTGATCCAGGACGACGCCGTCCACCGCCCGCTCGGCCTCCGCCGCCCGCTCGACCGCGGCTGCGCTCGCGGGCATGAGCGGGAGCCGGACGTCGGGCGTGGCGATCAGCCCGTCGCGGTGGAGCAGTCCCTTGATCACGGCCGGATTGGGCTCCGCGAAGAGCGCCTGCACGAGCGGCAGCAGCGCGGCGGCGCCGACGCGGGCCGCGGGGAGGTCGCCGTCGTCGACCGCCGTCAGCAGCGCCGCGAAGCCGGCGGTCGCGCAATGCGCCGAGGCGGTGATCGCACCGCGGGCGCCGGCGGCCGCGAGCGGCAGGATCAGCGTGTCGTCGCCGGCCAGCACCGCGAACGACGGCGGAGCGCCGGCGAGCAGCGCGAGCGCATCGGCGTCGAGCGCCGGCACGGCGAGCTTGACGCCGGCGATCCCGGGCACGGCGGCGAGCCGCAGCAGCGCGGCGGCGCTCAGCCGGATTCCCGTCCGGTGCGGGACCTCGTAGACGAGCAGCGGCACCGCGCTCGCCGCCGCGACGCGCTCGAAGTGCGCGACGACGCCCTCCTCCGACGGTCGCGAGTACGGCGGCACGACGCTGAGGATCGCGTCGACGCCGTCCTGCGCGCCGCGAGCGGCGACCTCGCGCACGGCCGCGGCGGTGTCGTTGCCGCCGGCGCCGACCGTCAGCGGGACGCCGCGCGCGGCGCAGACGGCGGCGCAGCGGACGACGACCGCATCGGCCTCGGCGGCGGTCAGCGTCGGCGCCTCGGCCGTCGTGCCGAGCGCGACGAGCCCGACGGCGCCGCCGTCGAGGCAGTGGTGGGCGAGCCGTTCGAGCGCGTCGAGGTCGACGCGGCCGGCGGTGTCGAACGGCGTCACGAGCGGGACGTGGAGACCTGCGAGCGTCGGTGTCATGGGAGCGATCGTCGCGCGCCCGACTGCGCAGCACAACTAACGATCTCCTGCACGACCCTTTAGTGTTCCTGAACGATGATCGACGTCCGCCGCATCCGGATCCTGCGCGAGGTCGCGATCGCGGGCACCGTCAGCGGCGCCGCGCGCGCGATCGGCTACACGCCTTCGGCGGTCTCTCAGCAGCTCAGCGCGCTGGAGCGCGAGACCGGCGCGGAGCTGCTCGTGCGGCGCGGCCGCACCGTCGAGCTGACGGCGGAAGGGCGGCTGCTGGTCGAGCTGGCAGAGCGGATCGGCGGCGAGCTGGAGACGGCCGAGGCAGAGCTGGCCGCGCGCGCCGCCCAGCCCGGCGGCGTCGTGCGGCTGCTCGCGTTCGCGACCGCGCTGCAGACGCTCGTCCCGCGCGCCGTCGCCGCACTCGCCCGCAACGCGCCGCGGCTGCAGCTGGAGATCGACGAGGCCGACCCCGACGACGCGCTGCGCCTGCTCGCCCAGCAGCGCGCCGACGTCGTCGTCGCGCACGACTACGACCTGCTCGAACGGCGCCGCCACGCGAGCGTCCACCGCCGCGAGCTGCTGGAGGACGACCTGCGGGTGGTGGGAGCGGTCGGCGACGCCGCCGGCGGCGCGCGGCGAGCCCCCGCGGCGGCCCGGCTCGCCGGCGCGCGCGGCCGCGTCCCCGCAGACGCCGGCGCCGTCCCACTCGACGCGCTCGCCGACCGTCCGTGGGTCCTGCCCGACCGCGGCAGCGCCTGCGACCGGGTCGTCGAGCGCGCCTGCGCGGCCGCCGGCTTCGCGCCGCGCGTCGTCGCACGCAGCTCCGACTTCGGCGCGATCGCCGTGCTCGCGCACGCCTGCGGCGCCGTCGCGCTCGTGCCGGAGCTGGCGCTCGGGCGAGATCGCGCCCCCGGCGCACCCGGCGCCCCCGGCGCACCCGGCACGCCGCGCGCGCCCAGCGCACCGGACGCGCCGCCCGCGCCGCGTCCGCTCGCCGCTCCCGTCCGCCGGCGGATCTTCGCCGCCGTGCGCGCGGGCGCGCAGCGACGGCCGCTGGAGGCGAGCGTGCTCGACGCGCTCGCAGCAGCGGCGGCTCCCGAACAGCAGTCAAGCCGCGACGCGTAGGCGCCGATGGTTGGGAGTCCCGTGCCAGTCCTCGCCTCAACGCCCTTCCTCCGCATCGCGCGCGCCCTCCTCGTGCTCAGCGCAGCGCTGTGCGTCGCATCCGTCGCCCGCACCGCGCTGGGGATCGGCGACGCGCGCGTCGCCGAGGTGATCTACAACCTCGCGATCGTCTCGGCGTGCGCGACGTGGTGCCTGCGCTCGGTCGTGCCCGATCCCGCCCACGGCGCGTTCGTCTGCGGCTCGATCGGCTCGGCGCTGTGGCTCGCCGGCGGCATAGTGACGTGGTTCGACGGCAACGACCCCGCGTTCTCGCTCGCCGACGTGCTGATGTTCGGCATCAACCCGCTGATCTGCCTCGGTCTCTTCTTCTACGGCCGCAGCGCGGTGCCCCGTCCGATCGCCGCCTCGCGCTGGGTCGACGCGCTGCTGAGCGCCTTCACTGTCGGCGCGGTCGGCGCGGCGCTGGTGATCGAGGGCGCGCTCGCGTCGGTCGCCGACGCGACCGTCACCGCCGCCGTCTATCCGACGGGGACCGTCGCGCTGGCCGCCTGCGCGGTCGGGCTGCTGGCGCTGCGCGGCTGGGCGTTCGACCGCCGCTTCGCGCTGATAGTCGCCGGCGCCGCCGCGTTGGCGACGACGGAGATCCTCTACCGCCGCGCGCAGGTCGACAACGTCACCGCCGAGTTCGGCACCTTCTACGACGTCGGCTGGATGCTCGGCGCGCTGCTGATGGCGCTCGCCGCCTGGC
Source organism: Conexibacter woesei DSM 14684 (assembly GCF_000025265.1). Classification (GTDB taxonomy): domain Bacteria; phylum Actinomycetota; class Thermoleophilia; order Solirubrobacterales; family Solirubrobacteraceae; genus Conexibacter; species Conexibacter woesei. The sequence continues at coordinate 1,251,310 of NC_013739.1, read as the reverse complement.
AGCCGCAGCGGCCGCTTCCGGTCGAGCCGCGCCGCACCGAGATCGTCGTCCCGATCGTGCTCGGCGCGATCGCGCTGACGGTCCTGATCGTCGAGGGCGCCGAGCACTCCTCCTCGGCGCTGACGATCACGCTCTCGGGGCTCGCGGTCGCGACGCTGCTCGCGCGCATGGCGCTCAGCCTCAACCTCAACTACCGGCTGCTGCTGCACAGCCGCCGCGAGGCGATCACCGACAGCGTCACCGGCCTCGGCAACGGCCGCCGCCTGGTCGCCGACCTCGAACGGCTCGGCGGCGCGCGGGCGACGCTCGTGCTGCTCGACCTCAACGGCTTCAAGGCGTACAACGACACGTTCGGCCACCTCGCCGGCGACCAGATGCTCGAGCGGATCGGCGGCGCGCTCGACGCCGGCGCGGGCGAGGAGGGACGTGCCTACCGGATGGGCGGCGACGAGTTCTGCGTGCTGCTGCCGGCCGACGCCGCCACGAGCCCCGCGGCGCTCGCCGCCGGCGCAGCGCAGCGCGGCGAGGGCTTCGACGTGACGGCCGCGTTCGGCGCCGTCGCGCTGCCCGAGGAGGCGACGTCGGCGACCGACGCGCTGCGGCTCGCCGACGAGCGCATGTACGCGCACAAGCGCGACGGCGGCTCGCGCGGCCAGCCGGTCGTCGAGGCGCTGCTGGAGCTGATCCAGCAGCACGATCCCGAGCTGCTGCGCCGCGCCGACGCGATCGCCCGCGCGGAACGCTGAGCGCTACCGCTTCTGCCCGATCGGCAGCCAGACGTGGAAGGCGGTCGCGCCCGGTCTGGAGTCGACGGTGAGGCTGCCCTTGTGGCGGTCGACGACGATCCGGCGCGCGGTGTCGAGCCCGAGCCCGGTGCCGCTGCCGACCTCCTTCGTCGTGAAGAACGGGTCGAAGATGCGCGGCAGGACGTCGGCGGGTATGCCGGGGCCGTCGTCGGCGAGGTCGACGACGACGCAGTCGCCCTCGCGGCGGGTGGAGATCGAGATCGTCCCCTCGCCTCCGGCGTGGCACAGCGAGTCGATCGCGTTGTCGAGCAGGTTGGTCCAGACCTGGTTGACCTCGCCCCCGTGCACGGTGATCTGCGGCAGCGTCTTGTCGTAGCTGCGCTTGACCTCGATCGAGCTGTGCTTGAGCTTGTGGCCGAGGATCTTCAGCGTCATCTCGATCCCCTCGTGCACGTCGGTCTGCACGAGCGTCCCGCGGTCCATGAACGCGTACGACTTGACGGCGCCGACGAGCGTGCTCATCCGCTCGGTCGAGTCGGCCAGCTCCGCCGTCAGCCCCCTCGCCTGCAACGACGCCGCGACCCAGCTGACCGCGCCTTCGAGCGCCGGGCCGGCGTGCTCCGCGAGCCGTCTCAGCCACGCCTCGTCGGCCCCGGCGGCAGCGAGCGGCTCCGCCCATCTCCACGGCTCGGCGACGCCAAGCGCCTCCAGCGCATCGGACAGCTCGTCCTCCGCGTCGGCGGCGTCGAGCGCGGCGAGCGGCGTGTGCGCGGCGGCGCGGTCGCGCAGCTCCTGCTTGAGCGCCAGCAGCTTCGCCGCGTCCTCCCGCTCGACGCCGGACTCGACGAAGCGGGCGACCGAGTTGTCGAGCACGTCGAGCGTCTCGGCGAGGTCGGCCGCGGCGCGCTTGGCGGCCGAGGCGGGGTTGTTCAGCTCGTGCGCGAGCCCGGCCGCCATCGTCCCGAGCGACGCGAGCCGCTCGCGGTTCTGCTCCATCGCGGCGACGCGGCCGAGCACCGGCTGGATCTGTCTCATGATCCGCTCGAAGACCGGGCGGTGCGCGCGCACGAGGTCGACGAGCGGTTCACGCGGGATCGTCGCCAGCCGCACGTCGCCGCGCGCGGTCAGGCGCACGCGGTTGATGCCGGAGGTCAGCGTCGGGATCGCGCCGATCCACGTCGGCGCGACGTTGGCGTTGCCCGGCTCGAAGCCGTTGCCGACCGGGATCAGGACGTCGACGACGCCCTCGAACAGCAGCAGCAGGCCGAGCGCCTCGGTGTCGGCGTCGAGGACCATCGTCCCGTCGGCGAACGTCTCGACGGTGGCGGGCACGGTCCATTCGGCCAGCTGCGTGTCGTCGAGGCCGTCGAACAGGTCGATCCGGCGCAGCTCGTCGAGCGTGACGCGTTCGGAGGTGCTCATCGTCTCACCCGTTCGCGAGGTACTCGTGGACGAGCGAGACGGCCATCGAGCCCTCTCCGACGGCGCTCGCGACGCGCTTGATCGAGCGCGCGCGGACGTCGCCGGCGACGAACACGCCCGGGACGCTCGTCTCCAGCACCTGCGGATCGCGCGCGAGCGGCCAGCCGTGCGCTCTGGCGTCGAGGCCGGCGAGCACGAAGCCGCGCTCGTCGCGTGCGACGACGCCTTCGAGCCAGTCCGTGCGGGGCGCGGCGCCGATGAAGACGAAGCACGCGTCGACCTCCTCGACCGACTCCGTCCCGTCCGGTCCGCGCAGGCGCAGCCGCTGGAGCCGGTCTCCCTCGCCCTCCGCCGCGACCGCCTGCGTCGAGGTGCGGACCTCGACGTTCGGGAGCGCCGAAAGCTGCTCGATCAGATAGTGCGACATCGAGCTGGTGAGCGACTCGCCGCGGACGAGCATCGTCACGCGCGTGGCGAAGCCGGCGAAGTGGACGGCGGCCTGGCCGGCGGAGTTCGCGCCGCCGATCACGACGACGTGCTGGTCCTTGCACGAGCGCGCCTCGGTCAGCGCGGCGCCGTAGTAGATCCCGGAGCCGGTCAGCTCAGCGAAGCCGGGCGCGTCGAGCTGGCGGTACGAGACGCCGGAGGCGATCATCACGCAGTTGGCGCTGAGCGTGCCGCCGCCGCTCAGCTCGACGACGCGGCCGGAGCCCTCGACGTGCAGCGCGACCGCGTCCTGCATCGTCAGCAGCTCGGCCCCGAGCCGGCGCGCCTGGTCGGCGGCGCGACGCGCCAGGTCGGAGCCGGAGAGGCCGGCGGGGAAGCCGAGGTAGTTCTCGATCCGGCTCGACTGGCCGGCCTGGCCGCCGGGCGCCTCGCGCTCGACCATCACCGTCTTGAGGCCTTCGGATGCGCCGTAGACGGCGCTCGCGAGCCCGGCCGGGCCGCCGCCGACGATCACGAGGTCGTAGTGGTCGGCGGCGGGGACGCCGACGACGCCGAGCCGCTCGGCCAGCTCCAGCACGGTCGGGCGCTCGACGATCGAGCCGTCCTCCAGCAGCACGACCGGCAGGCGGTCCGGGTCGACGTCCGCGACGGTCAGCAGCTCGCGCGCCTCGGCCTCGCGCTCGACGTCGAGCCAGCGGGCGGGGACGCGGTTGCGGGCGAGGAAGTCGCGCAGGTCGTGCGACTCCTTCGAGAAGCGGTGGCCGATCACGCGCACGCCGCCGGCGTCGAGCGCGGCGCCGGACTCCCACGTCGTGAGCAGGTCCTCCAGCACCGGGAAGAACTGCTCCTCCGGCGGATCCCACGGCTTCAGCAGGTAGTAGTCGAGCGCGACCTCGTTGATCGCCGCGATCGCCGCCTCGGTGTCGGCGTAGGCGGTCAGCAGCACGCGCTTGGCGTCGGGCACCAGCTCACGCGCGCGTGCGAGGTAGTCGGTCCCCTCCATGCCGGGCATCCGCTGGTCGGCGACGAGCAGCGCGACCTGCTCGCCGCGCGCGCGGACCTGGCCGATCACCTCCAGCGCCTCCGGGCCGGAGCTGGTGCGCATCACGCGGTAGCGCTCGCCGAACCCGCGCCGCAGGTCGCGCGAGACGGCGGCGAGGACCGCCGGCTCGTCGTCGACGGCGAGGATCACGGGGCGGCGCTGCGGCGCCTGAGGAGTGTCGGTTGCGTTCGTGGCCATCTGGTGACGGACGCTACCGAGGGCGTCAAGCGGCGGCGCTCACGGCGTCGGGTCGCGGTTGAAGAGGTGCTTGGCCCAGACGTAGCCAAGCGTCCCGATCGCGGCCGACCAGGCGACGGCGAGGACGGCGCTGTCGCCAATGTGGGTGCCCATCAGCAGCCCGCGCAGCGTCTCCATCATCGGGGTGAAGGGCTGATACTCGGCGAACCACTCGACCCCGGCCGGCATCGAGTCGGTCGGGACGAAGCCGCTGCCGAGGAAGGGCAGCAGGATCAGCGGCATCGGCAGGTTGCTCGCCGTCTCGACGCTCTTTGTGACCAGCCCGAGCGCGACCGCGAACCAGATCAGCGCGAAGGAGATCATCGCCATCAGGCCGATCGCACCAAGCCACTCGAGCGGGCCGGCGGTGGGCCCGAAGCCGAGCAGCAGCGCGATGCCGGTCACCAGCGCCATCGCGATCAGCGTCTGGATCAGGCTGCCGACGACGTGGCCGGTCAGCACCGAGACGCGGGCGATCGCCATCGTCCGGAAGCGCGCGATGATGCCCCCCTTCATGTCCATCGCGACCGAGATCGCGACCCCCTGGGCCGCGCCCGCCGCCGCGATCAGCAGGATGCCGGGCGTCACGTAGTCGAGGTACTCGTCGCGCCCGCCCGAGACGCCGGCGAGTCCGGCGCCCATCGTGTCGCCGAAGACGAACACGAACAGCAGCAGGATGACGATCGGGATGCCGACGGTCGCGGCGCTCGCGACGGGGTAGCGCAGCTCGCGGCGGAGATTGCGCCGCAACATCGTCGCCGAGTCCTGCAGCGCGTGGGAGACGGTGCTCATCGCGCTTCCTCCTTCTGTCGGGTGTCGGTGCCGGTGAGGGCGAGGAAGACGTCGTCGAGCGTCGGCTCGACGGGCACCATGCGGACGCGTCCCTGAGGCACGAGGCGCTTGAGCTCCTCGGTGGTCCCCTCGGCGACGAGCCTGCCCCGGTCGAGCACGGCGATCCGGTCGGCGAGCTGGTCGGCCTCCTCCAGGTACTGCGTCGTCAGGAAGACGGTGACGCCGCCGGCGACGAGATCGCGGACGATCTCCCACATCGTGCGGCGGCTGCGCGGGTCGAGACCGGTCGTCGGCTCGTCGAGGAAGATGATCCGCGGGCTGCCGACCAGGCCCATCGCGAGATCGAGCCGGCGCCGCATGCCGCCGGAGTACGTGGCGACCGGCTTCGTCGCCGCGTCGACGAGGTCGAAGCGTTCCAGCAGCTCGTCCGCACGCCGCCGCCCTGCGGTCCGGCCGAGGTGGTGCAGGTCGGCCATCAGGATCAGGTTCTCGCGCCCGTTGAGCACCTCGTCGACGGCCGAGAACTGGCCGGTGACGCCGATCGCGGCGCGGACCGCGTCGGGCTCGCGGACGAGGTCGTGACCGGCGACGCTGACCTCGCCCGCGTCAGCGCCGATCAGCGTCGAGAGGATCTGGACGATCGTGGTCTTGCCGGCGCCGTTGGGACCGAGCAGCGCGTAGATCGTCCCCTCGGCGACGTCGAGGTCGACGCCGTCGAGGACGAGGTGGTCGCCGTAGGACTTGCGCAGGCCGCGCGCCGCGATCGCCGCTCCCACGCCGGTCATCTCGTCCGCCGGATCACGATGCTGCCAGCGGACGTGCGCGCGCGCAGCTCGACCTTCTCGGCTGACGGATCGGGCGCATCGGCGGCGTCGAGGCCGTTGTGGACCTTGCCGGCGCGGGTGCGGATGTCGAGCCAGACGGCGGTCCCGTCGCGGACGCCGACCTCGAGGTCGCCGAGCGTCGTCTCGAGCACCGCCGAGCCGCGCGCGACCTCGCCCACGCGCACGTCGCCGTTGGCGGACTTGGCGACGATGCCGGCGTGGGCGACGTCGACCGCGATGTCACCGTTGGCGGCTTTGAGGCGCAGGTCGCCGCCGGCGGCGCCGACCCACGTGTCGCCGTTGGCGTTCTTGATCACGGCGGTGGCGTCCAGCTCGCGCACGCGCACGTCGCCGGATCCGGGGGTGATCTCGGCGTGGCCCGTCGCGCGGTCGACGCTGATGTCGCCGAGCCCGCTCTTGACGTTCAGCACGTCGGCCTGCTCGATCTCGATGCGGCCCATGCCGGTCTTGATGCGGCAGTCGCCGTAGCGGCCGTCGCAGCTGAAGTCGGTCACCTGTCCGCGTCCGTCCAGGTGCGAGCCGGCGGGCAGCTCGACGGTCACCGCCACCGACCCGTCTCTGCTGCGGCCGAGCCAGCCGCGCGGCTTGGGCGCCTTGACGAGCAGCTTCCCGTCCGCGTACTCGACGCGTGTCAGCCCGGCGACGTTGACGTCCTCGTCGTTGGAGGCGTCGCTGGGGCGCACCTCGACGACGGTGACGGTGCCGGCGCCGGCACTGATCCGGACGTCGCCGACGGCGACGTCGATCGTGGCCGTGATCGGTTGGGGTGTCTCGAAGGTCGGCATGGGGATCTCCTCCTGCCAGGTCAGGTTCAGAAACGTGGGTGGGGATGCGTTGCCGGCGGCGGGCTGCCGGGCGGTCAGCGCACCCAGCCGGTGAAGCTCTCGCCGATCCGCCCGCCGCGCGGCGGCGGGCGGCGGCCGGGGTCCTCGCGGGCGAGGGCCGCGGCGACGACGCGCACCACCCAGGCGTTGACGGACAGCCGCTCGCGGCCGGCGGCCTGCTCGATGCCGCTCTTGAGCTGCTCGGGCAGTCGCAGGTTGATGCGTGCTGTGGCGCCGTCGTCGCCGTCCGGCAGCGCGAGCGGCGGCGGCGCGTCGCGCGCCGGCGCGTCCGCCGCATCGGGCTCCTCCAGCTCGTGGGACGGCGGCGCGGCCACGACGAAGTCGGGCTCGCCCGAGCGAAGTCGCAGCTCGACCGAGCCGGGAGCGAGCTCGCGCGTGATCTCGTCCGCCGCGGCAGACAGCGCATCGAGCAGCATCAGCCGCACCGCCGATTCGAGCGGGGCGGTCATGCGCTCGGCGAGCACACGCGCGTCCTCCCCGCCTGCGTCGGCGGCGACCGCGAGCTCACGACGGAGGTTCTCGACGTAAGGGGTCAGGTCCATGGCGCCAGTATGACACCACTATGGCGCCATTGCAAGCGCAGGGTGGCGCGCGATGGCGCCATACGCCGACAACCGCCGACCAGACGGCACTCGCCCGCGCCGCCTGGCCGCGGCGCGAGCGAGATCTGACGGATCAGCTCACGGCGTGATCGCCGCTGTCGCCGCTCCACTGAACGTGGCAGGACAGGCCGAGGACCCGCTCTCCCGCGCAGCGCTGGCGCTCCCGCTGTAGTTCCACGTCGGCGGTCCGGCCGAGGAGAGCGGCAGGTTGACGCCCGTCGCTCTGTACCCGCACGTGACCGGGAATATCACGATCGTGGCAGTGACCGAGAGTCTGACGACGTCAGCCGTTATCGAGCTGTCGGCCTGCGTCGTGAGCGTCGAGTCGGCGGTCAGTCTGCCGGACACGTTCGACGCGCCGCTGATCGAGCACGTGGTGATTCTCGAGCCGGCGGCCGAGACGGTCACCGGCGCGGGCGGCGTGCCCGTCGACGGCGCGGTCAACGTGCAGCCCGCAATGGACAACGTCGCCGTGCCGGCGAATGCCGGTACGGCACTGAGCGCGACGAACGCCGTCGCGCAGGCGGCAACCGCCGCCAGCCGTGCTGGACGAAGCATGGCTTCTCCCCTGAGTCGATGAATCCAGCCCCGCGCCGACCCTATCACTCTTACTCAAGGGAAATCAATCGCTCAATTTCTAGTCTTCATCGGCCGATCTCTGTTGCGTGCCCGGCAAAGCCACGGGCGGTGTCCAGCTACCAGGGATGTGCAGACTCTGGGTATGCCTTCTCCGCAGACGCTGAGCGAAGCTGACCGGCGGATCGTCGCGGCGTGGGCGGCGGAGTGCGCAGACCACGTGCTGGCGTTGTTCGAGGCCGAAGCCCCGGAGGACAGCCGCCCCCGCGATGCCATCGCCCGGTTGCGCGCCTTTGCGCGCGGCGAGCTTGGCGTCCGAGAGGCCCGCCGCGGCTCCGCCGCGCACGCCGCCGCTCGTGACGTGCGTGCCCCCGCAGCGGCGGCCGCCGCCCGCGCAGCCGCACAGGCCGCAAGCATCCCTCACATGGGCGCGCACGCCCTCGGTGCCGCCGCCTACGCCGCCAAGGCCGCCGGACTCGCCGCCCCCGACCTGCCGCAGGCCATCAGCAAGGAGATCCGCTGGCAGCTCGCCCGCATGCCCGCGGCAGCGAGAACGGCCGTGCAAAAGCTGCCGCCCGTCGGTGCGAACTCGTCCGGCCCCCTCGGGCCGGGGCTGCTCGCGTCAGGCCTCCTCGGCACGATCATCCGTGATCTCCAGGCAAGCTTGACCGACCACCCCAACCCTCTTCCCCAAGAAACGCCGAAACCCCTGCGCTAGCAGGGGTTTCGATTCGCAGCGCGCCCGAGAGGATTCGAACCTCTGACCTTCGGTTCCGTAGACCGACGCTCTATCCAGCTGAGCTACGGGCGCAAGCGGGAGCAGGATGATAGCCGTCCTGCGCACAAGATGGCCTGCCGGTCGGGCCGCCCGTCTCGGTGCACCGGCGTGGCCGCCCGTCAGATCGCCCGCGCCGCGGCCGGCATCGTGTCAGCCGACCTCCAGCGGCAGCGACTCGTCAGCCCGCCCACTCGACGAGCGAGCCGTCGTAGACGGCTGCCTGGACGCCGCTCGTGGCCACCGCGAGGCCGCCTCTTCCCGGCTCATCAACACACTAGAATTTGAGACGATCCGCACCAGGGGCGAGAACGAAAGGTGTGGATCGATGGGTGTGCGAACAGTCGTTGCCGTGTTGGTGGGAACCCTGGTCTGCAGCGGGAACGCGGCAGCCGCATCACCGGATGCCGGCGCGAGCCGATCGACGTGCCCGCGACCCCCGCAAGCACTGGCGCTCCTCGGACACCCCTACCACCTGGAGTCCGCGCGGCATCTCGTCCAGGGATTCCGCACGCGCTTCGGGCGCATTCCCAGAAAGACCGACCCGGTGCTCTTCGTCGTGTCGCTCCGCGATGGACCGATGCCCGCCACCCGTAGAGGCATCGCTGCGCTCGGGAACCGCCCACACGGCCCCGGGGCGATCCTGCTCGTCAATGTGGAGGACGTTCCGGATCCGGAGCTGCAGCAACTGGTGCTGATCGAAACCCGCGACCTCCTCGTCGAGTACCGCGTGCGCCTGGGAGCGACGATGCCCGTCTTCAAGGACGACGATCCGAACATCCGCTTCCTTCTGCGCGGCCTCGTTCGCTGCGGCGTGCGCGCCGAATCCCCGTGAACCCGATACTCGCTTCAGACCAACAGGTGGCATGCCAACCAACCCAACGATGGATGCGCGCGATGCGTCCGTGCGGGCTGATGGTGATCGTCATCGCGTGGGCCGTGCTCACGAGCGGTGCTGCCCACGCAACGACGAGACCGAGCAGCGCGCCGACGTGTCATGCGAGAGGCGTGACTCTGCTCGCCAACGAACGGGTACGCGTCTATCGCGGCCGGATCCTGCAGGGCGCCCGCACGTACTACTACTGCGACCAGCGCACCAGACGCACCCGGACGCTCGGCGAGTACGTCTACGACTCCGGCGGCGGCATCCGGCGCATCGCACTCGCCGGCAGATACATCGCGTACGACTACCTCGTCTGTACCCACGGAGGCTGCTCAGCGAGCACCCGGCTCCTCGACGCACGCACCCGCCGCCTGCGCCGGTTTGAGGCAAAGCCCGACCCCGTCACTCCCCAGATCGGCCTGAACTCCGCCGCATCGCTCGTCGTGACCCCAGCAGGGTCGGTCGCCTGGATCCGCAGCCGACCCACAGACGGCGCCACCCGCATCAACGACGTCTTCGTCGCACCTCACGGAGAACAGGCCCGACTGCTCGACAGCGGACCCAAAGTGGAAGCCGATTCGCTTGCCTTCGGCGGCGGGATCCTCTACTGGACCAACGACGCAGCTCCGCGATCCGCCGCAGTCCGGTAGCTACCCGGGACGCGCCGAATCCCCGTATCGCTGGATACGACCGGGGATCCGGCTCGACGGACAGGGCGGGATTCGAACCCGCGAAGGAGCGTGAACCCCTTACTCGCTTAGCAGGCGAGTGCCTTCAGCCACTCGGCCACCTGTCCTCGCAGAAGCTGGCAGTCTAGAGGCTCGCGCGCGCGGCTGCATGCTCTGCCGCGCCGCGACCCCGGCGACCCACTAGCATCGTCGGCCCGTGCCCTGGAGGGGTGGCGGAGCGGTTGAACGCACCGGTCTTGAAAACCGGCATGGGCGAAAGTCCATCGAGGGTTCGAATCCCTCCCCCTCCGTCGCCGCGGCGCGCCGACGCGCCGCGACCGTCCGGTGCGCGCCGTACCTTCGCTGGCGATGAGCTGGCACATGCGCCGCCTCGCGGCGTTCGACATCGAGACCACCGGCATCGACCCGCAGTCGGACCGCATCGTGACGGCCGCGGTCAGCCTCGCGGGCGACGCGCGCCCGACGGTGGACCACGACTGGCTCGTCGATCCCGGCGTCGAGATCCCCGCCGGCGCGACCGCCGTGCACGGCATCACGACCGACCACGCCCGCGCCGAGGGGCGCGCGTCCGCAGAGGCGGTCGAGGAGATCACCGCGGTGCTCGCCGCGCAGCTGCTCGACCACGTGCCCGTGATCGCCTTCAACGCCCGCTTCGACCTCACCTGCCTCGACCGCGAGGCGCGCCGCCACGGCGTCGTCCCGCTGGTCGACCGCGTCGGCGGTCCCGACGGGCTGATCGTCGTCGACCCGTTCGTGCTCGACAAGCAGTTCGACCGCTATCGCCGCGGCAAGCGGACGCTCGGCGCCGTCTGCGAGCACTACCGCGTCCGGCTCGACGCGGCCCACACCGCCAACGCCGATGCGATCGCCGCCGCGCGCGTCGCCTGGCGCCTCGCGCAGGCGATCGCGGAGCTGCGCCAGACGGAGCTGCGCGCGCTCCACGGTCAGCAGGTCCTCTGGGCTGCCGAGCAGGCCGCCTCGCTGGAGCAGTATTTCCGCGAGCAGGGCAACGACGAGCAGGTCGAACGCGACTGGCCGATCGTGGCGCTGCCGGCGCCGGTCGCCGCCGGCGAGCCGGCCGCGGAGCCCGTCGCAAGCCACGCGCACGAGCAGCCGACGCTGTTCGCGCTCGCCGCGTAGCGGCGAGCGCGCGCCCTCGCCCGCGACGATCACCCGCGCCGGCGCGCGCCGGCGACGGCGTCCGCACCCTCACGCCGGCGCGGCGACCGCCCGCCCGACGTGCGCGACCAGCAGTCGCTCGACCGTCTCCGGCGCGTCCGCGAACGGCCAGTGGCCGCTCGCCGGCAGCACGTGCACGTCCGCGCTCGGGAACACCTCCCGCTGGCGCGCCGCGTATGACGACGGCAGGTAGACGTCGCGCTCACCCCAGATCACGAGCGCCGGCAGGTCGCGTGGGGCGAGGATCGCCGCCAGCTCACGCACGCCCGATCCGGGGTCGCCGGTCGCGCGGTAGAGCTTCAGCACCGCGCGCTTCGTGCGCGCGTCGTAGTGGTCGTACATCGTGTCGAGGAACTCGCGCGGCAGCCCGCGCGGCTCGCCGCGCCCGACCAGCCAGCGGAACGCGGAGCGCGTCGTCGTCGCCTGGAACAGCTCGCCGAGCAGCGGCGTGCGCCAGACGCGCGCGAGCGAGTGCCAGCGGTAGCCGGGCAGGACGCCGGTGTCGATCAGCGTCACGCTTGCGAGCAGCTCCGGCCGGCCCGCCGCCCATGCGAGCGCTATCGGCCCGCCGAAGTCGTGCGCGACGAGGTGGACGCGCTCGATCCCGAGCGCCTGCACGGCCGCGTCGAGAAACGCGGCGTAGCCCGCGACCGTGTGCTCGAAGCCGGGCGGCGCCACGGTCGTGCCGAAGTCGGGCAGGTCGAACGCGACCGCGCGCATCCCGGTCGCCCCGACGGCGTCGACGAGCGCGTCCCAGTCGTCGGCCGAGCCCGGGTTGCCGTGCACGAAGACGACGGCCTCGCGCGCGTCCTGCGGCCCCGCGGTGCGCAGGCGCGTCCGCGTCCCGCCTGCCTCGACACCGCGCACGAGCGCGCTCACGTCCCGGCCCCCGCCGAGGCGCGGTAGGGCGCGAAGCGCGGCCGCCGCGCCAGCGCGTGGCGCGCGTTCGCCGCGACCGCGCGCGGCACCGCCGCCGCCACCATCCTGTTGGGCCCGATCATCCGCGCGCCGAACGCGTCGACCGCGGCGGCGACGCCCGCGTCGCGCGTCGCCGCGGCGAAGACGAACCGCTCCGGCGCCCGCCAGCGGCGACCACCCGCGAGGTCCTCCATCACCCGCGCGTGCCCGCGCAGCCCGCGCCGCCAGCGACGCCGGTAGCGCGCCAGCCCGGTCGCGAGCGCCTGATCCCCGGCGGGACCGGCGGCGAGCGGCGCGGCGACCGCGTCGGCCAGCCACTCGGCCGACTGCAGCGCCCAGCCGCAGCCGATCCCCCAGAGCGGGTCGGCCGCGAGCGCCGCGTCGCCGATCAACGCGAGGCCGGGGGCGATCGGCTCGTGCTCGACGTTCGTCATGTCGAGCTTGCCCAGCACCGGCGCGACGCGTCTCCCCTCTCGGATCGGCGGCGCGTCCGGCAGGTCAGCGATGAACGCGACCAGCGCGGCGCCCGGGTCGGAGCGAAAGTCGGCCAGCCGCGCCTTCGTCGGCATGCACGCGTAGAAGGTCAGGCCGGAGTCGGTCGGGAACGCGGCCGCCCAGTGCGGATCGAGCATCCAGACCGACGCGTCGGGCGCGTGCGCCGGCGCCCCGCCCTTGAAATAGGCGCCGTAGGCGAAGCGCCCGTGCGGCGTCACGCGCGCGGGCACGCCCGCGAGCGACGCCACGCGCGAGCCGCGCCCGTCGGCGCCGATCGTCAGCCGCGCCCGCAGCGTCAGCTCGTCGCCCGCGCGGTCTCTCACGACGACGCCGATGACGCGCCCCGCGTCGTCGCGCAGCAGCCGTTCGGCGCTGTGGCCGAGCAGGCCCTCGACGCCCGGCGTCGCCAGCGCCGCCTCGCGCAGCAGCGGGTCGAACAGCTCTCGCCGCAGGTTGAGGCCCGTCTGCGCCGACTCCGGCGGCGCAACGATCCAGCCCCAGCGCGTCCAGATGCGGAAGTGGGGACGCACCGCGCCGGCGGCCATCATCGCGTCGAGCAGGCCGAGCCGCTCGATCGCCGGGACGCCCGACGCCTGCACGTAGTGGGAGCAGACGCGCTTGTAGGCGCGCGGGTCGGGCCGCTGCTCGACGAGCGCGACACGCGCTCCCTCTCTGCCGAGGTGCACGGCGGCGGCACTGCCCGCGAGGCTTGCGCCGACGATCACCGCATCGAACTCCGGTGCGTCGTTCGGCCGTTGTCCGGTGGCGTCCATCTGCACCCCCTGGTGCGTCGGTCGGTTCCACAACTACCGTTCGTCCCGTACTATACGGGCCGCACCATGGATCGCAAGCAGATACGTCTCAGCGGGACCTCCTACGCGGTCCTCGCGCTCCTCTCCCTCTGCGGCGAGTCGACGCCGTACGAGCTCAAGCAGGCGCTCGAGCAGACGGTCGAGAACTTCTGGCCGGTGCCGCACACGACCTTCTACGCCGAGCCGGCGCGACTGGCCGCGGCCGGCTACCTGTCCGAGCGCCAGGAGCAGCACGGCCGGCGGCGCAAGCTGTACGCCCTCACCGACCACGGGCATACGGCGCTCGCCGCGTGGTCGGCAGCTCCCGAGGTCGCGGCACCGCAGATACGCGACGAGGCGCTGCTGAAGATCTTCGCGGGCGCCGACCCGCAGCCGATCCTGCGCGCACGCCGCGCATGGCACGTCACGAAGCTGGCCGAGCTGGAGAGCTACCGCGACCAGGGGCCTGGGCAGGAGATCGAGGACGGCAGCGGCCCCGACCACGCGCTCACGGCCGGGATCGGCTACCACCAGATGGCGATCGGCGCGATCGACGGCTACCTCGCGCTGCTCACGGCCGAGGAGACGTCGCCGGCCGCGCCCGGGTGATTGGATTGCGCGATGCGCGCGATCGTCGTCGGCTCCATCCACCTCGACTGGATCCTGCGCGTGCCCGCGTTGCCGGCTCCCGGCGACACCGTTCTGTCGACCTCGCGGACGACATCGCCGGGCGGCAAGGGCGCCAACCAGGCCGTCGCGCTGCGCCGGCTCGGGCCTGAGGTCGAGATGGTCGGCGTCGTCGGCGCCGACTCCGAGGGCGACCAGCTGCTGGAGAACTTCGCGACCGCGGACGTCGGCACGGCGCACGTGCGCCGCACGGCCGACGCACCCTCGGGGGTCGCGATCGTCGCGGTCGACGCGACCGGCGACAACGGCATCCTCGTCGCGCCCGGCGCGAGCGGGACGCTCTCCCGCGAGGACGTCGCCGGCGCCGCGGACGCGTTCGCCGGCGCCGGGGTCGTGCTGCTGCAGCTCGAGGTGCCGTTGGAGACGGTCGCCGCCGCCGTCGCCGCGGCGCGCTCGGGAGGCGTCCCCGTCGTCCTCAACGCCGCGCCGGCGCAGCCGCTGCCCGACGCGCTGCTGGCCGCGCTCGACGTGCTCGTCGTCAACGAGCACGAGGCGCTCGCGCTCGCGCCGGGCGCAGGCGGCGATGCCGCCGCCGCGGCGAGGGCGCTGCTCGCGCGCGGCGCGCGCTCCGTCGTCGTGACACTCGGCGGCCGCGGTGCGCTCGTCGCCGACGCCGACGGCGTCGAGCAGATCCCCGCGCACGCGGTCGACGTCGTCGACACGACCGGCGCGGGCGACACGTTCGTCGCCGCCATCGCCGCGGGTGCCGGCGAGGGCCGCGACGTCCGCGACAGCGCACGGCTCGCGTCCGCCGCAGCCGCGCTGGCGGTCCAGCGCGAGGGCGCCCAGAACGCCCCCTCGCTCGCCGAGGCGCAGGCGTTCCTGGCCGCGCGCGCCTGACGCACGCGCGACGCGCGTGAGCGATCTCACAGGGGCAAACGTCGGCAAACCGGGCATATAGACGGGACGAGCACCGACCCGACCACGAAGGAGTCCGGGAATGAACCACCACGCGATCAGCCAGGACCACCACCCGACGCTGCGGCATCCCGACCGCGAGGCGATCGGCGGCGAGCTGGAGGAAGTGCTCGTCAGCCTGCTCGACCTGTCGCTGCTCGGCAAGCAGGCGCACTGGAACCTCGTCGGACCGCACTTCCGCTCGCTGCACCTGTTCCTCGACGAGATGGTCGACGCGTGGCGGCTTGCGTCGGACGAGATCGCCGAGCGCGCCGTCGCGCTCGGGCACGCGCCCGACGGGCAGGCGCGCACGATCGTCGCGCGCTCGCAGCTGACGCCGCTGCCCGACGGCCAGATCCTCGACCAGGACGTGATCGCGGCGTTCACGCGGCTGCTGACCGACGCGATCGGCGACATCCGCACGCGGATGGACCGGCTCGAGGAGGTCGACGCCGTCACCGCCGACATCCTCCACGGCGTCGTCGCGAAGCTCGAGGAGCAGCTCTGGATGATCCGCGTGCAGGCCGGCTGAGCGAGCGGCCTCGCCGGCGGCCTCATCCGCACCCGCCCGCCCGCTAGGCTCGCGCGTCGTGCTCGCGGTCCTCTACGACGTCCACGGGAACCTGCCCGCGCTCGACGCGGTGCTCGCCGACGCGCGCGTCGCCGGCGCCAGCCGCTGGCTGCTCGGCGGCGACTACGCGCTCTTCGGCGCCTGGCCGGCGGAGACGATCGCGCGACTCGGCGAGCTGACCGCGGCGATCTGGATCCGCGGCAACGGCGAGCGCTGGGTCAATGCGCCGGCGGAGGCGCTGCCGCCGGCCCGTGCCGCGGCGCGCTGGTGCGCCGACCAGCTCGGCCCCGACACCGTCGCGCGGCTCGCGGCGCTGCCGGAGCAGGCGGTGCTCGACGGCGTCCGCTACTGCCACGCCTCGCCGGTCTCGGACATGATCGGCGTGCTGCCCGAGTCGCAGCCCGGCGAGGGCGCGCTGTTCATCGGCGTGCGCGAGCCGCGACTCGTCTTCGGCCACACGCACCTGCCGCTCGAGCGCGTCACCGACCAGGGTCTGGAGCTGCTGAATCCCGGCAGCGTCGGGATGCCGTTCGACCGCGATCCGCGCGCCGCCTACGCGCTCGTCGGCGACGACGGCACGGTGCAGCGACGGCGGGTCGCCTACGACCATGCCGCCTCGGCCGCCGCCGTCCGCGCCGCGCTCGGCGCCGACGGCGAGCTGGTCGCGCGGCGGATCGAGCAGGCGCGGGTCGACCCCGAGATGGGCTGAGGCCCGCCCGCCCCCGCCCCGCTCCGGCTCGGCCCCGCTCAGCGCGCGGCGGCGGCCTCCGGTGTGCCCGGCGTGCCCGGCACGACGATCCGCTCGCCGGGGCGGATGCAGCTGCGTGAGATCAGCTCGCTGACGAGCACGGCGCTGACCAGCTCGACCGCGAGCAGCGCGAGCAGCACGGTCAGCTGGACGCGGGCGGCTTCGGCCGGCGAGGCGCCGCCGAGCAGCAGGCCGACGAACGTGCCCGGCAGCGTCACGAGCCCGACGCTGCGGGTCTGGTCGATCGCCGGCACGAGCCCGGTCGCGATCGCCTGCCGCGTGAACGGCTCAAGCGCCGTGCGTGCGGCGTCGCCGAGCGCAAGCCGCGTCTCCAGCTCGTCGCCGCCGCGCTCCAGCGCCTCCAGCAGCCGCCGCCCGGTCAGCGTCGTCGCGGTCATCGCGCCCCCGATCAGGATCCCCGCGGTCGGGACGGCGGCGCGCGGCGTCCACGCGAAGGCGCCGACGGCGAGCAGGATCCCCGTCGCCGCGAGCGCGGGCAGCGCGATCGAGATCGCCGCGGCGCGCCGGGCGGACGGGACGCCGCGCAGCCGGCTGCCCGACGTCAGCGCCGCGGTCACCACCATCACCGCGACGAACGCGACCGCGAGCGCGGGGACGTGGAAGACGAGCGCGACGACCGCCCCGACCGCGGCCAGCTGGACCGCCGCACGCACGGCGGCGGTCACGAGCGGGCGCGCGAGGCCGAGCCGGTAGCGCCACGCCAGCAGGGCAGCCCCGAGCACGAACGCCGCGCCCGCGGCGACCTGGGCGACCGCCTCGCTCACGGAGCCGCCTCTGCGGCGGGACCGGTCGCTCCGGCGGCGCCCGCCTCACCCGCGTCGCCGGCCGCCCCGGCGGCAGCCGCCGCTCCCGCCGTCGCGCCCGTCGCGCCCGCCCCGGCCGCGGCCAGGATCTCGGCCGGCGCGCCCTCCACCGCGCGGCCGTCGCGCAGCGCGACGGCGCGGTCGGCGATGCGGGCGGCGAGCACGAGGTCGTGCGTCGCGACGACGACGCCGAGACCGTCGTGCGCGAGCCGTGTCAGCGTCTCGCCGACGTGCGCGGCAGCGGCGGCGTCGAGCGCCGCGGTCGGCTCGTCGAGCAGCAGCAGCTCCGGACCGCGCGTGAGCGCCCGCGCGAGCGCGACGCGCGCCCGCTCGCCGCCGGACAGCTCGCCGGCCGGCCGCGCGAGGAACGTCCCGTCGAGTCCGGCTGCGTCGAGCGCCCGCAGCAGCGCCGGCTCGGCCGCGCGCGGGTCGTCCGCGGCGAGCGCGTACGCGAGGTTGTCGCGCACCGTGCCCGGCAGCATCACCGGCAGCTGGCCGACGAGCCCGACCCGCCGCCGCAGCGCGCACGCGTCCGACGCGGCGACGTCGCCGCCATCGAGCAGCAGCACGCCGGCGTCGAGCGCCAGCAGGCCGTTGCAGCAGCGCAGCAGCGTGCTCTTGCCCGCCCCCGACGGCGCCACGACGACCGTCACCTGCCCCTTCGGCGCGTCGAAGCTGACGTCGCGCAGCACCTCACGCGCCCCGCGCGCCAGCCGCAGCCCGCGGGCGCTCAGGCCGGCCGCAAGTGGTTCGCCGTCAGTCTCCATCGGCCAACGCTAGCGCGGCGGGCCGCCGGCGTACGCGGCGCCGCTCTCCTATCCTCAAGCGCATGACCGTCGTGCGGCTCCTCCGCGTGCCGCTCCCCGTCGACTGCTCCCCCGAAGCGGCGCTGCGCGCGCTCGGCGGCGACGCCTGGCCGTTCGCGCTGACCGGTCGCTGGGCCGGCGGCGGGGCGATCGTCGGCTCCGAGCCGCTGCACGTCGCCGAGCCCGGCGAGGACCCGTTCGCGCTGCTCGATGCGCTGCCAGACGTCGCGCCAGCGGACGGCGCCGGCAAGGACGCAGCCGGCGCCGCGGATGCGGTCGGCGGCGGCTGGTTCGGCTGGCTCGGCTACGGCCTCGGCGCGCGCGTCGAGCGGCTGCCGCCGCCCCCGCCCCGGCCCGCGGCGCTGCCGCCCTTCCAGCTCGCCTACTACGACCACGTCCTCCACCTCGACGCGGCCGGCCGCTGGTGGTTCGAAGCGCTCGCCACCTCCGACCGCCGCCCCCACCTCGACGCCCGGCTCGCCCGCCTGCGTGACCTCCTCAGCCGTCCTGCCCTGGTGTCGCATAGCGACACCAACCCAGGACAACCTCCAGAGTTCAGGGTCGCGGGCGGCGGGGCCGGCGCGCATGTCGCGGCGGTGGCGGAGTGCCGCGAGCGGATCGCGGCCGGCGAGATCTTCCAGGCGAACGTCTGCCTGCGGCTGGAGAGCGCGTGGGAGGGCGACGTCGCGGAGCTGTTCGCACGCGCGAGCGCGCGCCTGCGGCCGGCGTACGGAGCGGCGTTCCCAGCGCCGTGGGGCGGCATCGCGAGCCTGTCGCCCGAGCTGTTCCTGCGCCGCCGCGGACGCGCGGTCGAGACCGCGCCGATCAAGGGGACGA
Organism: Conexibacter woesei DSM 14684; assembly: GCF_000025265.1. GTDB lineage: Bacteria > Actinomycetota > Thermoleophilia > Solirubrobacterales > Solirubrobacteraceae > Conexibacter > Conexibacter woesei. Next base: position 1,232,656 of record NC_013739.1, on the reverse strand, counting down.
TCGCGCGCGCCGACGGAGCAGACGCCGCGCGCGACAGCGACGCCGCACGCGCCAGCCTCAATGCCTCCGTCAAGGACCACGCCGAGCACGTGATGATCGTCGACCTGATGCGCAACGACCTCGGCCGCGTCGGCGTCTACGGCTCGATCGAGGCCGCTCCCACGCCGGAGGCGCAGGCGCACCCGGGCGTCTGGCACCTCGTCTCGCGCGTGCAGGGGACGCTGCGGCCGGACGTCGGCGACGGCGATCTGCTGCGCGCGACGTTCCCGCCCGGTTCGGTCACCGGCGCACCGAAGGTGCAGGCGATGCACGTGATCGCGGCGCTGGAGGGCACCGGCCGCGAGGTCTACACCGGCGCGATCGGCTACGCGAGCCCGCTCGCCGGGCTGGAGCTGAACGTCGCGATCCGTACCTTCGAGGCGCGCGACGGCCGCCTCTGGCTCGGCGCGGGCGGCGGGATCGTCGCCGACTCCGACCCGGCGCGCGAGCTGGAGGAGTGCCTCGTGAAGGCGCGCCCGCTGGTCGCCGCGATCGGCGGAGCGATCGAGACGACGCCGCTCGGCGTGCTTCGCACTGCGAGTTCCACGACGGCGCCCGCCCTCGACCGCAGGCGCGCCCGTCCCGATCCGGCAGCGGGCGTCTTCGAGACGCTGCTCGTCCGCGACGGCGTCGCGCTGCACGCCGCCGAGCACGTCGCGCGGCTCGCGCACAGCGCCGAGCGGCTGTACGGGCTGCCGCTGCCCGACGACCTGGCCGAGCGCGTCACGGCCGCGAGCGAAGGCGCGGGCGGGGTCCGCCTGAGAGTCGTCGCGGTTCCGTCGCGGGGCCGCCTCGACGTCACGCTCGCGCTGGCGCCGAACCCGCGGCGCCAGCTCCCGGTCGTGCTCGCGCCGTTCACGCTGTCCGGCGGCCTCGGCGCGCACAAGTGGCTCGACCGCCAGCTGCTGGACACGCTCGCGCAGCAGGCGGGCGGGGCGACGCCGCTGCTGCTCGACGGCGACGGGTCGGTGCTCGAAGCGGCGTGGGCGAACGTCTTCGCGATCGAAGAGGAGCGGCTGCTGACGCCGCCGGCCGACGGCCGGATCCTGCCCGGCGTGACGCGCGCGCTGCTGCTGGACGCCGCCGAGGAGGCCGGCCTCACGGCGGTCGAGCAGCCGCTGCGGCTCGACGACCTCGCCGCCGCCGACGCGGTCCTGCTCAGCTCGTCCGCGGCACTCGTGGTGCCGGCGCGGCTCGCGCGCGAGCCGGGTGCCGACGAGCGCGCCGCCGGTGAACGGGGCGCCGACGAGCCGGGCACCGACGAGCGTGCCGCGCGGCTCACCCGCCGGCTGCTCCGGGCCGTGGAGGCCCGGAGCGCGCCGGTGAGCGGAGCGCGTACCGACTAGCTAGCGCGCCGTCGCGGTCAGCGACGCCGTGGCGATCAGATCGCCCGCTCTGAAAGAGCCGTCGGGAGCACCGAGGATGCCGGTGAGCGCCGAAGCGGCGGTCTGGTTGAGCTTCACGCCGGCACCCGCCAGCGAGATCGTGCGGGATCTCGAGTCGATCGATCTCGTCAGTCTGCTGATGTCGAGATCGGCGATCGCGAGGCTCGAGCCGCCGAACGTGACGGCGAGCGTCGGGCTCGTCGACAGCGTGATGATCGGCTGCGTCAGCTCGGTCGGAGCGGAGCCCGCCTTCGTCAGCGACAGGCCGCCGCTGTGGAAGATCGAGCCGGCCAGCGTCGCCGGATCGACGGTGCCTCTCGTGATCGGGAACGACAGCGTGCCGGTGGCCGCGTCGAACGTCGCGGGCGCGACGGCGCCGACCGCGACTCTGAGCTGCGTCAGCGCGCCGGCGGTCGTCGCCGTGAACGCCAGCTTCGTCGTGCCTCTCGTGAGCGCGATCTCAGCCGGCTGCGAGACGACCGACGCCGTGCCGAGCTGCAGGCCCGCCTTGATGGCGTCGATGCCGAACGCCGTGTTGATCGTCGCGGCACCGAGCTTGTTGAGCGTGAGCTTGGCGCCGGAGAGGTTCGTCGCAAAGCCGTTGCGGGCGACCTTGCCGCCCTTGACCGTCCCGATCGTCGCGGCCGCTCTGCTTCTGCCGACCTTGGCGGCGAACGTGCCCTTGGCGGTGTTGAGCGTCAGCGAGCCGAGCGTGAACTTGCCCTTGCCCATCTTCAGCGTGATGCCGCCCTTGTGGACGATCACGCCCTTCGCGGTGGCGGGATCGATCGAGCCGCCACTGATCGGGAGCACGATGCTCCCGCCTCTGCTCTTGGCGGGCTTCGCAGGGCTGACCTTGATGCCGGCCTGCTTGAAGGCGCTGGTGGCCTTCGAGCTGAGCTTCACCGAGGTCGAGCCGCCGGCGAGTCTGACGGTGGTGGCAGCACCGGCGGGTGCGGCGACGACGAGCGTCGCGAGCGCGGCCGTTGCCACCGCGAGGCGGCCGTGCCAGCCGAGCCTCGTTGTCATGGCGTGAGTCCTTTCTTGGGGGGAACTCCTCATTGCTCAAGTTACGTGCCACTTCACGCTGTTGCTCAAAGCTGGCGCGTCGGCACTCACTATGTCCGATTGCGAGCCTACGCGCCAACTCCTACCGACGCCATACCGTTGTCGGCCGCCGAAGATGCGACAGTGATGACGCCCGTGATGCGCCGAAGCAGCCAGTCTTCAATCGAGCTTCGCATCGCCGACGGCTTGCGCCGCGGGGACCCGGATGCGGTCCGCGCGCTCTACGCCGAGTACGGCCCTCCGACGCTCGCCGCCCTCTCCGCGACGCTCGGCGACCGCAGCGCCGCCGAGGACGTCTTCCAGCAGGTGCTGCTGGAAGCGTGGCTGCGCTGCGGCTCCTACGATCCGGCGCGCGCATCGCTGCGCACCTGGCTGGCGACGATCGCCCGCTCCCGCGCGATCGACCACCTGCGGCGGCGCATCCCGGAGCCCTGGGATCCGTCGGCAGCCGGGATGGACAGCATCTGCGAGCGCGAGCCCGCGGCCGACGTGGTCGACAGGATGGTCGTCGACGGGATGCTCGCGCGGCTCTCGCGGGCCGAGGCCGAGGTCGTGCGGCTGCACTTCCACATGGGCTTCAGCCAGAGCCAGATCGTCGCGCACACCGGCATACCGCTCGGGACCGTCAAGTCCCGCATCGCGAGCGCGCTACGGCGCCTGCGGGAGATGCTCGAGGAGGAGCGCGCGTCGCTGTGAGCGACGCGCACCCTCCACCGGGCAGCGCTACTGCTTGAAGTACGCGGCGTTTCTCTCGGCGTACTCGGCCCATTGGGCCGGCAGCAGATCCTCAGGGAAGATCGCGTCGACGGGACACGCCTCGACGCAGGCGTCGCAGTCGATGCACTCCTCGGGATCGATGTAGAGCATCGTCGCCTCGGCGAATCCCGGCTCGTCCTGCGTCGGATGGATGCAGTCGACCGGGCAGACCTCTGTGCAGGAGTGGTCCTTCTCGCCGATGCACGGCTCAGCGATGACGTAGGTCATGAGGCCGCTGCGAAGCGCTCGGCGACCTTGTTCCAGTCCACGACGTTCCAGACGGCCTTCAGGTACGCCGGACGGAGGTTCTGGTACTTCAGGTAGTAGGCGTGCTCCCACACGTCGATGCCGAACAGCGGCGTCTTGCCGTCGGCCAGCGGGGTGTCCTGGTTCGGCGTCGAGGTGACCTCGAGGCCGCCGTCACCCTTCACGAGCCACGCCCAGCCGGAGCCGAAACGGCCGGCGCCGGCGGCCTCCACCTTGGCCTTGAACTCGTCGAACGAGCCGAACGCGGCGTCGATCGCCGCCGCGAGGTCGCCCGTCGGGGCGCCGCCGCCGTTCGGCGAGAGGCTCTCCCACCACAGCGTGTGGTTGTAGTGACCGCCGGCGTTGTTTCTGACCGGGTTCAGCTTGTCGGCCGGGAGCTTGTCGAGGTTCTTCAGCAGCTCCTCGACGGGCTTGTCGGCCCACTCCGTACCCTCCAGCGCCTCGTTGGCTCTGGCCACGTAGGTCGCGTGGTGCTTGTCGTGATGAAACTTCTGCGTCGCCTCGTCGATGTGCGGCTCGAGCGCGTCGTACGCGTAGGGAAGAGCGGGAAGTTCGTAGGCCATGTGGGCTCCCTTCATCGGGCTCGGCGAATATGGACAGTCGCTACTGTTCAAACATACATGGAACCCGCCCTCGGACCTGTCCTCGCCGAACTTCCACCCACCCGCCGCGCGCTGCTCGTCACGCTGCGCAAGCGCGGCGAGGCGCGCGCCGAGGAGCTGGCCGAGGAGCTGGGCGTGACCGTCAGCGCCGTGCGCCAGCACCTGCAGGGCCTCGCCGCGGCCGACCTCGTCGTCCACCGCGACGAGCGCTCCGGCCCCGGCCGGCCGCGGCGCAGCTATCGCCTCGGCGGGGCGGCGGAGGCGCTCTTCCCGAAGGCGTACGGGGAGCTGACGCTGGAGCTGCTCGACATCCTCGCCGACGAGGACCCCGACGTCGTGCGGCGCGCCTTCGAGCGGCGCCGCAGCGCACGCGTCGCACGCGTGCTCGCCCGCCTGGAAGGGCTGGACTTCGGCGCACGCGTGGCGGAGATCGCGCGCGTGCTCGACGAGGACGGCTACCTCGCCGACTTCGAGCGCGCCGACGACGGCGCCTACCGGATCCGCGAGCACAACTGCGCGATCCTCGCCGTCGCCCAGCGCTACGGCCACGCGTGCACGACCGAGATCTCGTTCCTGCGCGAGGTGCTGCCCGACGCTGACGTGACGCGCGTCGCACACATCCTCAGCGGCTCGCACGCGTGCGTCTACGAGGTGCGGGAGAGAGCGCCGAGCCCCGCGGCCTGAGCGTCACGGACCAGCCGGAGATCAGTCGACGAGGTCGCGCACGACCGCGTCCGCGAGCAGCCGCCCGCGGCGCGTGAGGCGCACGCGCCCCTCCGCCAGCGCCTCCGGCTCCGCCAGCCCCTCGTCGGCGGCACGCGCGGCGGCGGCGCGGCCGTCCTCCCGCAGCAGCGCCGCGTCGAGACCTTCTGAGAGCCGCGTCTCCAGCATGATCCGCTCGAAGCGGCGCGTCTCGGCGTCGAGCTGCTCGCGGCCGGCCGCCGGCGAGCGCCGTTCGGCGAGCGCGGTCGCGTAGGCGGAGGGGTGCAGCACGTTCCACCAGCGCACGCCGCCGACGTGGCTGTGCGCGCCGGGGCCGACGCCCCACCAGTCGCCGCCGCGCCAGTAGTTGACGTTGTGCGCGCAGCGCGCCGGCTCGCTGCCGGCCCAGTTGGAGATCTCGTACCAGCGCAGGCCGGCGGCGGCGAACGCCTCGTCCGCGATCGCGTAGCGGTCGGCGAGCGCGTCCTCGTCGGGCGACGGCAGCTCGCCCCGCTGCACGCGCGCGTGCAGACGGGTGCCCGGCTCGACCGTCAGCGCGTACGCGCTGACGTGGTCGGGCGCGGCGCCGAGCGCGGTCTCGACCGAGGCGCGCCAGTCGGCGTCGCGCTCGCCGGGCGTGCCGTAGATCAGGTCGAGCGAGACGTGCTCGAAGCCGGCCGCGCGCGCCTCGGCGACGGCGGCCGCCGCACGACCTGGCGTGTGCGTGCGGTCGAGCACGTCCAGCACGTGGCCGACGGCGCTCTGCATCCCCAGCGAGATCCGCGTGAAGCCGGCGGCGCGCAGCGTCGCGAGCGTGGCGGGCGTGACCGACTCGGGGTTCGCCTCGGTCGTCACCTCCGCGCGGGGTGCGAGGCCGAACAGCAGGTCGATCGCGTCGAGGATCCCGGCGAGGTCCTCCGCCGGCAGCAGCGTCGGCGTGCCGCCGCCGAAGAAGACCGTCTCGACCAGCGGCGGCGCGGCGGTGCAGCCCCCGGAGCGGTCGCCGCCGGACAGCACGCGCCGCGCCAGCGCCAGCTCGGCGATCGCGCTCGCGGCGTAGCTGTTGCGGTTGACGCCGCCGGGCAGCTCCTCGGCGGTGTACGTGTTGAAGTCGCAGTAGCCGCAGCGCGTCGCGCAGAACGGCACGTGCACGTAGATCCCGAACGGCCGCTCCCCCAGCTCTTCGCGCGCTGCCAGCGGCAGCGCGCCGTCGGCCGGTGCGGGAGGCGCGTCGGGCAGGCGAGCGGGCATCGCGCTCAGTGTGGCAGGGACGCGGCGGCCTGCGGCCCTGCGTCCTTCGGCGCCCTCGCCGGCGCTCGTTCGCCGGCCACCTTCCGCCCGCTCAGGCGGCGACGCGCGGCACTGGCGCGGCGGCGACGACCGGGGCCGGAACCTCCCCGACGTAGCCGCGTCGCGACGCGCCGAGGGCGGCGACCAGCTCGGGCACCCCGAGGCAGGCGAGCACCGCGAGCGGGAGCGTCCAGCCGCCGCTGAGGTCGTGCAGCGCGCCGATCGCGAGCGGGCAGAGCGCCGCGAGCGTGTAGCCAGCCGACTGCGCCATCCCGGACAGCGCGGCGGTGTGGCGCGCGTCGCGCGTTCGCAGCACGAAGAGCGTCAGCACGAGCGGGAAGCCGGTGCCGGCGCCGATCCCGAGCAGCACGGCCCACAGCAGCGTCGCGGAGCCGGGCGCGAGCAGCAGGCCGATCCAGCCGGCGGCGGGGAACAGCGCCGCGGCGAGCGCGAGCGGCCGCTGATCGGCCATCCGCCCGGCGAGCGCCGCGGTCGCGAAGCCGAACGGTATGCCGAGGAACATCACCAGCGACAGCATCGCGCCGGCCGCCCCGGCGCCCATTCCCTGGTCGCGCAGGATCTCCGGCAGCCATGCCGCGGCGGTGTAGAAGATCGCCGACTGCATCCCCATGAAGACCGTCACCGACCACGCGCGACGGTCGCGCCAGAGGCTGATCCGCCCGCTGCCCGCGCCGACCTCATCGCCCGCACCACCCGCATCGCTCGCATCGCCGTCACTGTCCGTATGCGCGGGCGCGGCGGCCGCCTGCGCCGCGTCCCGGCGCTCCTCCCCGCGCCGCCGCAGCTGAGGCAGCCAGACGACCGCGGCGAGCAGCGCGGGCAGCGCCCACAGCGCCAGCGCGAGCCGCCAGTCGCCGCCGAGCCACTGCTCGATCGGCACGGTCAGGCCGGCGGCGAGCGCCGCCCCGCCGCTGAGCCCGACCGAGTAGAGGCCGGTCACCGTCGCGGCGCGGTCGCCGAAGCGGCGCTTGACGATCCCGGGCATCAGGACGTTGCCGATCGCGATCGCGCAGCCGGCGACCATCGTCCCGGCGAACAGCAGCGCGGCGGGAGGCAGCCAGCGCGCCAGCACGCCCGCGCCGATCGCCAGCAGGCAGGCGAAGACGACGTGCTCGGCACCGAACCGCTCGGCCAGCCGCGGCGCCAGCGGCGAGACGAGCCCGAGCGCCAGCAGCGGCGCGGTGCTCAGCAGCCCGATCGCGGTGCCCGAGAGGCCGAGGTCGGCTCTGAGGTCGTCGATCAGCGGCCCGACGCTCGTCAGCGCGACGCGCAGGTTGAGCGCGACGAGCACGAGCCCGACGAGCAGCAGCAGCGTGTCACGGCGCCCGCGGGCGTTCACGGGCCGGCCTCGGCCCGCAGGCCGGCGATCAGCGTGTCGAGCATCTGGACCGTCTCGGCCTGCGCGGCGTCGGCGTCGCCGGCGCGGATCGCCGCGACGAGCGCGTCGTGGAGGTGCAGCTCCTCGGGCCCCGTGACCTCGCGCGCGACGTTCGCGCCGATCGCGTCCGGCAGCGCTTGGCTGAAGTCGAGGTACAGCTCGGCGAGCATCGCGTTGCCGGCCATCGCGGCGATCGCGCGGTGCAGCGCGACGTCGCGCTCGACGAAGCGCGCGAGGTCGCCCCCGCTCCACGCCTCGGCGCGCTCGTCGCGCAGCCGCTCGAGCGCGTCGGCGTCGGCCTCCGTGCGCCGCAGCGCGGCGAGCCGCGCCGTCTCGACCTCCAGCGCGCGCCGCACCTCCAGCACCTCGATCAGCTCAGCGCGGCCGATGCGGCGCTTGACGGCGCCGGCGAGGTCGCTCGTCGCGCGGACGTAGGTTCCGTCGCCCTGGCGCGTCTCCAACAGTCCGGCGTGGACGAGCGCGCGGATCGCCTCGCGCACGCTGTTGCGGCCGATCCCGAGCTGGTCGACGAGCTCGGGCTCGGTCGGGATCTTCCCGCCGATCGGCCACGCGCCGGCGACGATCTCCGCGCGCACCGCCTCGATCGCCTGGTCGACGAGCGACGGTCCGCGGCTCAATCGTCCGGTCATGGGATGAATCTAGCACCGCCACAAACGAGCGGCTTATCACCAGCCCCGAGTGGGCCACAAACGTATGAGGTGCGAACTCGGGTCGTCACACGACCCGAGATTGCACCTGATGATGCGCCGCGCGGGCTAGAAGATGCCTGTGAGCGAGGCGCCGGCGCGGCCGGCGAGCTCGAACAGCGGCGACGGGATGATGCCGAAGAAGACGATCGCCGCGGTCGCGATCCAGGCGACGACGAGCACCTCCGGCTGCGTGCGGTCGCCCGCGACGCGCTCGTCGAGGTCGTCGGCCTCCTGCGAGCCGCCTGCCATCACCGGCGGGGCTCCTGCCGCCGCCGGGGCGGGGGTGGCCGGAGCGGGGACGGACGAGGCGGGAACCGTCTCGCCGGCGTCGCCCATCCACATCGTCGCGATCACGCGCAGGTAGTAGCCGAGCGAGATCATCGAGCCGACGACGAGCACGATGCCGAGCCAGGCGTAGCCGCCATCCACGAGCGCGTCGATCAGATAGAACTTTCCGATGAAGCCGGCGGTCGCCGGGATGCCGGCGAGGCCGAGCATCGCGAGCGTCAGCGGCCACGCGAGCAGCGGCTGCGAGCGGCCGAGGCCGGCCACCGCCGAGATGTCGTCGCCGACCGCCGTGGCGCGCTCGCGCGCGACGATCACGGCGAAGGCGGCGGCGTTCATCGCGAGGTAGACGACGAGGTAGAAGACCGTCGCCTTGACGCCCAGCTGCGTTCCGACGACGAGCCCGCAGAGCAGGTAGCCCGCCTGCGCGACGCCGGAGTAGGCGAGCATCCGCTTCAGTGACGACTGCGCCAGCGCGCCGACGTTGCCGACGATGATCGTGACCGCGGCGAGCGCGGCGACGGCCGGCGCCCAATCGAGCTGCGCGTTGACGAGCGCGACGTCGAACAGCCGCAGCAGGACGCCGAACGCGGCGACCTTCGTCGCGACCGCCATGAACGCCGTGACCGGCGTCGGCGCGCCCTCGTAGACGTCGGGCGTCCACTGGTGGAACGGCGCGACCGAGGCCTTGAAGGCGAGCCCGACGAGCGTCAGGCCGACGCCCGTGAGCAGCAGCACGTCGTCGCGGATCGCGGAGTCGGCGAGCGCTCTGTCGATGCCGACGAAGTCGGTCGAGCCGGCGGCGCCGTAGATCAGCGCGAGGCCATAGAGCAGCGTCGCGGAGCCGACCGAGCCGACGATCAGGTACTTCAGGCCCGACTCGAGCGAGCCCTCGCGCTTGAACTCCGCCGCGCAGAGGACGTAGAGCGGAATCGACAGCAGCTCGAACGCGAGGAACAGCGTCACGAGGTTCTGCGCCGCGACGAGCGCGGCCATGCCGAGCAGGGAGAGCAGCAGCAGCGCGTAGTACTCGGCGTGCCCGGCGGTCGCCGCCGCGCGCGAGCGCCACGACAGCAGCACCGCGGCGATGCCGGCACCGGCGAGGACGAAATTGAGCGTCAGCGCCAGGTCGTCGACGCGCAGCGCGCCGGAGATCACGTCGGTCGCGTCGCCGAGGCGCCAGATCGACAGGCCGATCGTCGCGAGCAGCGCGACGAGGCTCAGCAGCGGCGTCACGTGGCGCGCCGCGCGCCCGGTGAAGACGCCGGCCATCAGGACGACGACTCCGCCGGCGGCGAGCGCGATGTACGGCGACATCGCCGCCCAGTCGATGTGCGGCGCTCTCGCGGCCGCGGTCACGAGCGCGGAGGTCATGGCGTGTGCTCCTCAGACGATCTGGTGGCCGCTTCGGCGCCGGAGGCGGTCAGCTGGCCGGTCTTCTCCTGCACCTGCGCGACGCTCTCCTGCGTCCCCCGCTCGGAGCGCTTGAGCCCGAACTGCGGGTAGAGCGCGAGCGCGATGATGACGATCACCGACGGCACCAGCACGGCGAGGTCGCGGAACGTCACCTCGCGCGAGTCGGTCGACGGGTTGACGCGGTTGTGCATCGCCTTGATGAACGCCCGCAGCATGTAGACCGCGGCGAGCGCCACGCCGATCGACGCGAAGAACGCGAACGCGGGCTTCGCCTCGAAGACGCCGAGCAGGATCAGGAACTCGCCGACGAAGTTGGCCGAGCCGGGCATCGCGAGCGTCGCGAGCGAGACGATCAGGAAGAGCGTCGCGAGCACCGGCGCGCGGAACGCGATCCCGCCCATGTCCTTCATCTCCTCCGAGCCGCCGGCGCGTGCGGCCAGCAGCGCGACGATGAAGAACAGCGGCGCCGTCACGAGGCCGTGGTTGACCATCTGCAGCAGCGCGCCCTGCGCCCCGTCCTCGTTCAGCGCGAAGATCCCGAGCGTGATGAAGCCCATCTGCGCGACCGACGAGTAGGCGACGACGAGGCGCACGTTCTGCGCCGAGAACGCCATCACCGAGCCGTACAGGATCGACGCGAGCGCGATCAGCAGCAGCAGCTCCTGGAAGTGGACCGAGGCGTCCGGGAAGACCGGCAGCACGATCCGCAGGAAGCCGTACGCGGCGACCTTCGACAGCACGCCGGAGAAGACGGCGAGCGCCGGCAGCGGCATCGCCTTGTAGCCGTCGGGCAGCCAGCCGTGCAGCGGGAACGCCGGCATCTTCACGAGGAAGGCGGCGGCGAAGCAGAGGAAGATCCAGTCCTGCGAGCCGTCGGAGAGCGGCAGCTGCTGGAGCGCCGAGATCGAGAACGTCAGCTCGGTGTCGTGCTGCTGGGAGGCGAGCACGCCCGTCGCGATCGCGGCGACGAGCATCAGCAGCGAGCCGACGAGCGTGTAGATCACGAGCTTCTGCGTGCCGCGGACGCGGGTCTCGTGGTCGCCCGAGCCCCAGATCCCGGTCAGGAAGTAGAACGGGATCAGCATCAGGTCGAAGAAGGCGACGAACAGGATCAGGTCTTGCGCGACGAAGGCGCCGAGCACTGCCGTCTCGGCGACGCCGAACCAGAAGAAGAACAGCCCGGGCCGCTCCCACTCTCTGAGGCTGGCGAAGATCGCCGCGATCGCGAACAGGAACGTCGCGAGCAGCAGCAGGAGCACGTTGAGGCCGTCGACGCCGAGCTTGTAGGTGATCCCCAGCTCGGAGATCCACGCCTCGTCGGTGACGAACTGGAGGCCGTCCTGGCCGGTCTTGAAGCGGACGACGAACGAGATCGCGATGCCGAGCGTCGCGAGCGCGCCGAGGATCGAGAGCTTCGGCGCGAGCTTGCCGCCGACGATCCCGCCGAGGACGGCGACGACGAGCGGCAGCCAGATGAGGATCGAAAGGGTCATCAGCGGCGCCTCACGTGCTCGCGATCAGGAAGTACAGGACGACGGCCGCGCCGCCGAGCAGCAGCAGCGCCGCGTAGTAGCGCAGGAAGCCGGTCTGGATCGCGCGGACGGCCTGCGAGCCGGCCTTGACGATCCCGGTCGTGCCGCCGACGAAGACGCCGTCGATCACGACCCGCTCGAACGTCGTGCGGGCGAACGTGCCGGCGGCCTTCCACGGTCGCACGATCAGGAAGTCGATCAGCTCGTCGAAGTACCACTTGTTGAGCAGGAACGTGTGCAGCGCCGGGAAGCGCGCCTGCAGCGCGGCAGCGGTGCCGGGCTTGCGGACGTAGATGTAGTGCGCGACGGCGATGCCGAGCAGCGCGACGACGGTCCCGAGCGCCATGCCGAAGTAGATGAAGCCGTTGCTCGGGTGCTCGTGGAAGTACTTCGACGACTCGAACGTCGGCTCCAGGAAGGAGGAGATCACGTGCGTGACGTTCGGTATCTGGAGGACGCCGAGTATCGTCGCGCCGACCGCCAGCAGTCCCATCGCGACCTTCATCGGGATCTCGCGCTCGGCGATCACGTGCTCGGGGCCGGGGAAGCCGACCTCGGTGTCCTCGCGCTCGCCGTTGGCCGGGTTGGTCGGGTACTCGGCGTGCGCGATGTGTCCGTGTTCCAGCTCGGCCGCCTCCGGCGACGGTCTGCCGAGGAAGGCGCGGAAGATCATCCGCCACGTGTATATGCCGGTCAGGAACGCGCCGATGTAGCCGACGACGTACATCACGCTGAACCAGCCGCCGCGGTGGCCGACGAAGGCGAGGATCTCGTCCTTGGAGAAGAAGCCGGAGAACGGCGGCACGCCGGAGAGCGCGAGCCCGCCGACGACGAAGCAGCCGAACGTGAACGGCATCGATCTCTTGAAGCCGGACATCTTGTCGAGCGACTGCGCGCCCGCCATCGCGCCGATGATCGAGCCGGCCGCCATGAACAGCAGCGCCTTGAAGAAGGCGTGCGTGAGGAGGTGGAAGAGGCCCGCAGCGTAGGCGCCGGCGGAGACGCCCATGATCATGTAGCCGATCTGCGACATCGTCGAGTACGCGATCACGCGCTTGATGTCGGTCTGCGTGAGCGCGATCGTGCCCGCGATCAGCAGCGTCGCGCAGCCGACCACCGCGCCGACGTCGGCCGCCGCGGGGGCGGCCTCGAAGAGCGGGAACATGCGCGAGATCAGGTAGACGCCCGCGGTCACCATCGTCGCCGCGTGGATCAGCGAGGAGACCGGCGTCGGGCCCTCCATCGCGTCCGGCAGCCAGGTGTGGAACGGCACCTGCGCGGACTTCGCGAACGCGCCGACGAGCAGCAGCAGACAGCCCGCGACGAGCGCGCCGTTGTGCGAGTCGAACGCGCCGTTCTCGACCGCCTCGAACGTGCCGAGGAAGTCGAGCGTGCCGGTGTGGCGCAGGATGAAGAACGTGCCGAGCACGAGCCCGACGTCGCCGACGACGTTGATCACGAACGCCTTGATGCCGGCCTTGGTCGCCGTCTCGCGGCGGTACCAGAACGAGATCAGCAGGTACGACGCGGCGCCGACGAACGCCCAGCCGACGATCAGCAGCAGGAAGTTCGCCGCCAGCACCAGCACGAGCATCGAGAAGACGAAGAAGTTCAGGTACGCGAAGTAGCGCGCGTTGCCGCGGTCGCTCTTCATGTAGCTGACGGAGTAGAGGTGGATCAGCGTCGAGACGCCGGTGATCACGAGCATCATGAACACGGACAGCGGGTCGACGAGGATCGACAGTCTCGCGTCGATCGAGCCGGTGACGGCGTAGTCCCACAGCGAGGAGACGAGCTGACGGTGGTGCTCGTCGCGGTCCTGCAGCGACAGCAGCGCGCCGACGGCGGAGACGAACGCGAGCAGGATCGCGAGCGTGCCGATCGCGCCGGCCGGTCCTCTCGCGAGCCGCTTGTGGCCAAGGCCGATGATGATCGTCCCCGCCAGCGGGAAGGCGAGGACGAGCCAGCCCCAGGTCGTAGTGCTCACCCTTGCAGCTCCTTCAGCTCATCCACGTCGATCGGCAGGCGGCGGCGGAAGATCGCCACGATCATGCCGAGGCCGACTGCGACTTCACATGCGGCGACGACCATCACGATCAGCGCGAAGACCTGACCGTCGGCGTCCCCGTGCATCCGCGAGAACGTGATCAGCGCGAGGTTCGACGCGTTGAGCATCAGCTCCAGGCAGAGCAGGATCACGAGCGGGTTGCGGCGCGTCAGCACGCCGCCCGCGCCGATGCAGAAGATCAGGGCGGAGACGACCAGATACCAACCGAGGGCCATCTCTACGCCTCCTTGTGCTGCGCATTGCGAGTTCCACGGCTGGCCTCGTCGCCCGTCGCGCCAGGGGAACTCGCGGGTGGAACGGTCTCCGGCTCTGCCGCCTTCGCGGCCGGCTTGGACTCCTCGGCCGGCGCTCTCAGGTGGCCGATCGCCTCGGCCATCGTGCCGCTGAAGAGCGAGCGCGGAGTGATGTACTGGCCGGGCACGTACGGCGTGTCGTCGAGCGTGCGGCCGCCCGAGCGGCGACGCGCGAGCATGACCGCGCCGACGGCGGCGACGAGCAGCAGCAGCGACGCCAGCTCGAACGGCAGCAGGAACTTCGTCAGCAGCGCCTCGCCGATCGACTCAGGCGTGCCGAAGCCGGGGACGTACGGGGCGCCCTCGCCGTCGATCGCCTTCAGGCCGGAGCCCAGCAGCGCGATGCACAGCTCGACGAACAGCATGCCGACGAACAGCATCGCGACGTTGCGCAGTCTCGCGCCGCCCGGGCCGAGCGGCACGGTGCCGTCGCCGACGTAGGAGACGACGAAGACGTAGAGCACGGTCACGGCGCCGGCGTAGACGATCACCTGCGCGGCGGCGAGGAACTCCGCGCGCAGCAGCAGGAACAGCGCCGACAGCGACAGCAGGTGGCCGACGAGCGCGAGCACGCTGTAGAAGGGATTTCTGAGCGCGACGACGCCGATCGCCCCTGACAGGGCGCCGATCGCCGCGATGAAGAAGATGACTTCCGCCATGGCGTCCGCCTACTCGTCCTCGGTCCGCAGCGGCGTGCGCTCGAGCGGCTCGGCGAGCAGCATCTCCTTCGTGAAGATGAGGTCGTCGCGGTTGTAGTCCGACATCTCGTAGTCGTGACCCATCGTGATCGCGTCGAACGGGCACGCGACCTCGCAGTAGCCGCAGAAGATGCAGCGCGAGAGGTTGATCTCGTACACGGCGGCGTAGCGCTCGCCGGCCGAGACGCGGTGCTCGGGCGTGTTCTCGGCGGCGACCACGCGAATGCAGTCGGCCGGGCAGGCCGCGGCGCAGAGCGAGCAGCCGACGCACTTCTCCAGCTTCGAGTCCTCGAAGCGATGGAGCTTGTGGCGCCCGCGGAAGCGCGGGTAGACCGGCACCTTCTCCTCCGGGTACTCGTACACGACCGGCTTCTCGAGCATCCGCCCGAAGGTCGTCTTGAGTCCGCGCAGGGTCTCGCCGAACGCACGGTACGCGCCGCCGGCGCCGCCGGGCTCCGGCGCGCGCTGAACGGCGATGACGTCGTCGCCGGGGTTCCAGGCCATCAGTGAGTCACCACCACGATGATTGCGGTCACGAGCGCGTTGGCCGTGGCCAGGGGAAGCAGGATCTTCCAGCCCAGCGACATGAGCTGGTCGTAGCGCGGACGCGGGAAGGTCGTGCGCGCCCACACGAAGACGCAGATCACGAGCACCGTCTTGACGAGCACGACGATCGGGTCGACCCACTGCGGCGGATCGATGCCGAACGGCAGCATCCAGCCGCCGAAGAACATCGTCACCGCGATCGCGGAGGCGATCACCATGTGGAAGTACTCGGCCGCGTAGTAGGACGCGAAGCGACCGCCGCCGTACTCGGTCGAGTAGCCGCCGACCAGCTCGGCGTCGGCCTCGGAGAGGTCGAACGGCGGGCGGCCGGTCTCGGCGAACGCCGCGACGAGGAAGATGCAGAAGCCGATGAACTGCGGGATGATGTACCACATTCCGGCCTGTGCCTCGACGATGCCGGTCAGCGACAGCGTGCCGGCCGTTATCACGACGCCGATCAGCGAGAGGCCCATCGAGACCTCGTAGGAGATCAGCTGCGCGGCGGAGCGCATCGCGCCGAGGAACGAGTACTTCGAGCCGGACGCCCAGCCGCCGAGCATCAGCCCGTAGACCGACAGCGCGCTCCACGCGAAGATGTAGAGGATCCCGATCGAGACGTCTATGCCGTAGAGGCCGACCTTCGCGCCGAAGATGTCGACGGTGTCGCCGAACGGGATCGCGGCAAAGGCGGCGGCGGCGCAGACCATCGAGATCGCGGGCGCGACGGCGAACAGGAAGCCGACCGACGTTCTCGGGCGGAACTGCTGCTTGAACAGCAGCTTGCCGATGTCGGCCATCGGCTGCAGCGCGCCGAACGGGCCGACGCGGTTGGGGCCGTAGCGCATCTGCATGCGGCCCATCAGCTTGCGGTCGAGCATCAGCGCGAGCGGCACGAGCGTGAAGCCGACGAGGAAGATCACGACGGCCTTGATGATCTGGATCCACCAGGACTCGGCGAATCCGACCTCCGCGAACGGGGCCAGCGGGGCCAACACGCTGCTCATGCGGGACGGACCTCCACGAGCCGCGGCGCGTCGCCCAGCAGCTCGGTCGCGGACTGCTCGGCGGTCGCCTCACCGAGGAAGATCGTTCCGGCCGGGACGTTCCCGCGCACGAAGACGCTCGCGAGGACGCTCGCGCCGTCTGTCGAGACCGAGATGCGCTCGCCGTTCTCCAGCCCCAGCCGCTCCGCGTCGACCGGCGACAGCTCGGCCTGCTGCTTTGCGGCGAGAAACTTCAGCGCGGGCGACGCCTCGACCTCGGGCGCGGCCCAGATCGAGCGGTAGGTGCCGAGCCGCAGCGCGCCGTTCGGTCTCGGCGCCGGCAGCGGCTCGCCCGTCTCGAACGGACCGGCCGGCGCGGCCGGGGCGGCAGCGGCGGCGTCGCGATCGTGCCAGCGGACGCCGCGGCCGCCGATCTCCTCGAGCGTCAGACCGGCGTAGAACGGCACCGCCGCGACGAGCTGTCTCGTCGCGATCGGGTTCGTCAGCACGTCGAGGTCGAGGCCGAGCCGCTTGGCGACGTCGGCGAGCACCTGCCACTCGGCGCGCACGGCGCCGGGGCGGCCGATCGCGGGGCGCAGGCGCTGGACGCGACCGTCGAGGTTGACGATCGTGCCCTCCTTCTCGGCGTAGGACTCGGCCGGGAAGACGACGGTCGCGGTCTCGCGCAGCGCGTCGGTCAGCAGCGCGGCGTGCGCGACGACGACGTCTGCCTGCTCCAGCGCGCGCTGCCACAGGCGGCGGTCGGCGAAGTCGCGGACGGGGTCGGCGTGCAGCAGCCACAGCGCGGACAGCTCGCCGGCGGCGGCCGCGGTCGCGATCTCGCGCGCGGACTTGCCCTCCTTCGCGGGGGCGGCGAGCCCGGGGCCGGCGTTCGGCTGGAAGCCGATCTCGCGCAGGCCGCGGCCGTTGCCGCCGACCGGGACCTCCAGCAGGCCGGCGCCGTCGCGCTCGCCCAGTCTGAGGGCGGCGGCGACGTTCAGCAGCGCCGGCAGCGGCGCGACGCCGATCCGCTGGCTCCACAGGATCACGACGTCCTCGCCGCCGTCCTTCAGCAGCGCGGCGAGCGCGGCGAGCGCCTTCGGGTCGGCGTCGGCCGCGTCGCAGAGCGCCTCGACACCGTCGGCGCCGGTCAGCGCGGCTTCGAGCGCCGCGACGAAGGCGTGCTCGGCGCCGGGCGCGTAGCGCAGCCACAGCTTCGCGTTCTGGTCCAGCGCGCTCGGGCGGCTCGTCGCGACGGCGAGCCTGACGCCGTTGCGGCGCACGCCCTTGCGGATCCGCAGGTCGAGCGAGGCGACGTCGTCGATCGGGTCGGTCCCGAGCACGAGCACGGTGTGGGCGAACTCGAGGTCGGGGATCGTCGCCTGCAGCGCCGGCGCGGCGAGCGCCTGCTGCGTCTCCAGCGGCACCGACGCACCGGAGCGGGAGTCGAGGTGCGGCGACTTCAGGCCCTCGCGCACGATGCGCTGGAGCAGGAAGCCCTCCTCGTTGGTCGTCGTCCCGCCGGCGATCGCGCCGACCGAGGAGCCGGCGGCGGTGAGGCCGGCGGCGGCGACGTCGAGCGCGTACTCCCACGTGGCGGGCGTCAGCTCGTTCGTCTGCGGGTCGCGCACGAGCGGCTCGACGACGCGCTCGTCGCTGTGGATCGCCTGGTAGGCGAAACGGCCCTTGTCGCACAGCCAGCCGTCGTCGACGCCCTCGTTGTCGCGCGCGAGCACGCGCAGGATGCGCTCGTCGCGGACGGTGAACTCGACGTTGCACTGCGCGGGGCAGTGCGTGCAGACCGAGCCGGAGCCCTCGATGTCCCACGGGCGCGCGCGGAAGCGGTACGCCTGCGAGGTGAGCGCGCCGACCGGGCACAGCTCGATGATGTTGCCGCTGAACGGCGCGACGTACGGGTGGCCGTCGAAGGTGCCGACGAACGACGAGGCGCCGCGCTCGTTGAGGATCAGCTGGTAGTCCTCGCTGACCTCCTGCGAGAAGCGCACGCAGCGGTAGCAGAGGATGCAGCGCTCGCGGTCGATCGCGATCAGCGGCGACAGCTCCAGCGGCTTCTTGAAGTGGCGCTTGGGCTCGACCATCCGCGAGACGCCGCGGCCCCAGCCGAAGGTGATGTCCTGCAGCGGGCACTCGCCGCCCTTGTCGCAGACGGGGCAGTCGAGCGGGTGGTTGACGAGCAGGAACTCGACGACCGAGTTCTGCGCCTCTCTGACGCGGTCGGTCTGCGTGTGGACGACCATGCCGTCCTTGACCGGGGTCGAGCAGGCGGTCTGCAGCTTCGGGATGCCCTCGATCTCGACGAGGCACATGCGGCAGGCGCCGACCGGCTGGCCGAGCTTCGGCTCGTAACAGAAGACGGGGATCTCGACGTCGCCGTACTTGGCGCCGTCGACCAGCATCGCGCCCTCGGGCGCGCTGACCTCGCGGCCGTCGATCGAGAACGTGACGAATCTTCTCTCGGGGCGGGGCATCAGGCGACGGCTCCAGCGATCGCGACCGGCGATGAGGCAGGCGGCGCACCGAGGCCGGCGCGCACGCGCGCCTCCTCCATGTACTCCTCGAACTCGTCGCGGAACTTCGCGACCATCGAGGAGAGCGGCATCGCCATCGCGTCGCCGAGGACGCAGAGGCAGTTGCCCATGATCTGGTCCTGGACGGAGGCGATGATGTCGAGGTCCATCGGCGTGCCCTCGCCCTTGTCGATGCGCTCCAGCATCTTCACGGTCCAGTTCGTGCCCTCGCGGCACGGCGTGCACTTGCCGCACGACTCGTGTCTGTAGAACTTCGCCAGCTTCAGCGCGACGTCCATCACGGGGACCGAGTCGTCGACGACGATGATCGCGCCGGAGCCGAGCATCGAGCCGGCCTTCGCCATCGAGTCGAAGTCGTAGGGCAGGTCGAGGTCCTCGGGCTTGAGCACCGGCGAGGAGGAGCCGCCGGGGAACCAGAACTTGACTCTGCGGCCGGGCTCGGGACCGCCGGCGAGGCCGTAGACGATGTCGTACGACTTCATGCCGAGCTCGATCTCGTAGTTGCCCGGGCGCTGGACGTTGCCCGAGATCGAGATCAGCTTCGTGCCGGCGGAGTTCTCGACGCCGAGCTTCGCGTACTCGACGCCCGTCATCTTGATGATGTGCGGGACGGTCGCGAGCGTCTCGACGTTGTTGATCAGCGTCGGCCCCTGGTAGAGGCCCTGGTTGGCGGGAAACGGCGGCTTCAGGCGCGGGTTGCCGCGCTTGCCCTCGAGCGAGTCGAGCAGGCCGGTCTCCTCGCCGCAGATGTAGGCGCCGGCGCCGCGGTGCAGGATCAGCGACTGCGAGTGGTCGGAGCCGAGGATGTTCTCCCCGAGGTAGCCGGCCTCGCGCGCCTCGTGGAGCGCGGCCTCCAGCTTCATCGCCTGCAGCTCGTACTCGCCGCGGATGTAGATGAAGGAGCGGTTCGCGCCCGCCGCGTAGGCGGCGATGATCATGCCCTCGATCAGCATGTGCGGCGACTTCTGCATCAGCTCGCGGTCCTTGAAGGTCCCCGGCTCGGACTCGTCCGCGTTGCAGACGAGGTACTTGTCCATCGAGCCTCTCGGCAGGAAGGAGACCTTCTTGCCCATCGCGAAGCCGGCGCCGCCGCGGCCGCGCAGGCCGGAGTCGAGCAGGTTCTGGAGGACCTCCTCGGGCGTCATTCTGAGCGCCTTCTCCAGCGACTGGTAACCGCCGCGCGCCTTGTAGACCTCGATCGTGTCGAGGCCGGGCTCGTCGATGCGGTCGAACAGAATGTGCTTGCTCATGCGTCGGCGTCCTTCGCTCCTGGATCGGCGCAGGCGCGCCGGGACAGCTGCTTGGCGGGCAGGACCTCGCGGCCCTCTCTCAGGTCCGCGACGAGCTGCTCGGCGTCGGCCAGGTCGAGCGGGCCGACGAACTCGCCGTTGACCGACGCCATCGGCGCGATGTCGCAGGCGCCGAGGCACTCGAACGGACGGACGTTGAAGTCGGCGTCGTCGCCGGCCGCGTCCTGGACCGCCGCGAGCACGCTGTCGGCGCCGCGCAGCGAACACGAGATGTTCGTGCAGACGTAGACGCGGTGGCGGCCCACCGGCTTCATCTCGAACATGTCGTAGAAGGTCGCGACCGCGGTCAGGTAGCCGGGCGTGAGGCGCATGACGCAGGCGACCTGCTCGATCGCCTCCGGCGAGCACCAGCCGTGCAGGTCCTGCGCCGCGTGCAGCGCCGGGATCGCGGCCGAGCGGAAGTTCGGGTACTTCGCCATCGCGGCCTCGATCTGCGTGCGCAGCTCGGCCGGGACGGGCGTCGTAGCGGGGTCGGGGATGACCGCCGGGTCCTTGCTCAGGTCGACCGCGTCGTCCCAGCCAGGGATGCGCGAGCCGTGGCCGTACCGAGCCACGGCCGAAGACTGCTCAGCCATCAGCGGTCCACTCCTCCGAGGATCGGATCGAGCATCGCGAGCGTCGCGACGAGATCCGCGATGTAGGTGTCGCGCGTGGCCGCCGCGGTCGCCTGCAGATTCACGAACGAGGGGTCGCGCATGTGCACGCGCGCGGGCTTCGAGGAGCCGTCGGAGCGGACGAAGCAGCCCAGCTCGCCGCGCGGCGACTCGATCGGGTGGTAGACCTCGCCCGGCGGCACGCGGAAGCCCTCGGTGACGAGCTTGAAGTGGTGGATCAGCGCCTCCATCGACGTCGCCAGCTCGTGGCGCGGCGGCAGCGCGACCTTGCGGTCCTCGGTGATGAAGGGGCCCTCGGGCAGGCCGTCGATCGCCTGGTCGATGATCGCGCACGACTCGAGGATCTCGGCGTGGCGGACGCGATAGCGGTCGTAGTTGTCGCCCTCGGTCCCGACCGGGATGCGGAATCTGAAGTCGTCGTAGGAGCAGTACGGCGCGGCCTTGCGCAGGTCCCACGGGTTGCCGGTCGCGCGCAGCAGCGGACCGGTGACGCCGAGGCCCAGCAGCGTCTCCTCGTCGACGGTGCCGGTGTGGCGCATGCGCTGGAGGAAGATCTCGTTTCTGTCCAGCAGCGCCGAGTACTGCTCGGAGCGCTCGCGCATCGTCTTGGTGAATCTCTTGACGCGCTCGGTCCAGCCGCGCGGGATGTCCTCTATGACGCCGCCGACCTGGAAGTAGCGCGTGTGCATGCGCTGGCCGGACGACATCTCGAACAGGTCGAGCACCTGCTCGCGCTCGCGGAAGCAGTACCACCAGACGCCGATCGCGCCGAGGTCGATGCAGCTCGTGCCGAGCCAGACGAGGTGGGACATGATCCGGTTGAGCTCCATGTGGATCACACGGAGGTACTGCGCGCGCTTGGGGACGTCGACCTCGAGCAGCTTCTCGACCGCGCCGCAGAAGGCGTACGCGTTGAAGTAGTAGGAGAGGTAGTCCATCCGCTCGACGACGGGGATGACCTTCCAGTACGCCTTCTGCTCGGCCGTCTTCTCGATGCCGGTATGGACGTAGCCGATGATCGGCTTGACGTCGCGGACCATCTCGCCTTCGAGCGTGAGGATCAGGCGCAGCACCCCGTGCGTGGACGGGTGGTGCGGGCCCATGTTGACCGTCATCAGCTCCTGCTCGAGCCCCATGCCGGCGGGCTCGGCGGAGTACGAGATCGACTCCTCGCGTCTGCGGTAGTCGCTCAGGGCGCTCATTGCGTCCACCCCGGGATCTTGTCCTCGTTGTACGTGAAGATGACCGGCTCGCCGCCGATCGGGAAGTCGCGGCGCTGCGGATGGCCCTCGTAGTCCTCGGGCATCAGGATGCGGCGCATGTCGGGGTGGCCGTCGAAGACGACGCCGAACATGTCGAAGACCTCGCGCTCGGGGTGGTTGGCGCCCGGCCACAGGTCAACGACGGAGGGGACGTGCGCGTCGTCGAGCGGCATCCGCACCTTCACCGCGATGCGGTCGACGGTGTCCATGTCGAGCAGCTGGTAGTGCACCGACAGGCGCGGCTCCTCGGGGTAGTAGTCGACCCCGTGGAGGCTGGCGAGGAAGCGATAGCCCTTCTCGCGCAGCACGATCAGCACGTCGCGCGCACGCGCGGGCTCGACGATCAGCGTCGCCTCGCCGCGGAAGTGGAGCGTGTCGAGGACGGCGTCGGGATGCTTCTGACGCAGGTCCTGAGCGATCAGCTCCAGACCGGTCGCGTCAGGCACCTTGGGTCTCCCCGCTCTGGAAGACGTTGATCGCGTTGACGCCCGGGCGGTCCGCGGCGCCGACGACCTCCTCGGTGCCGACCGCCTCGTAGCGCTCGCGCCAGCCGGCGGGCGGGTTGCCGTGGACCTTGGAGCGGAGCTTGAGGATCGCGTGCGCGAGCGCCTCCGGCCGCGGCGGACAGCCGGGGACGTGGACGTCGATCGGCATGAACTTGTCGGCCGGGACGAGCGCGTAGTTGTTGAAGACGCCCATCGAGGAGCAGCAGGCGCCCATCGAGATCGCCCAGCGCGGCTCGAGCATCTGGTCGTAGATGCGGCGGACGATCGGCGCCATCTTGATCGAGACGCGACCGGACAGGATCAGCATGTCGGCCTGGCGCGGGGAGGCGCGGAACGCCTCGAAGCCGAAGCGGCCGATGTCCAAGCGCGCGCCCGGCAGCGACATCATCTCGATCGCGCAGCAGGCGAGGCCGAACGTCGCCGGGAACATCGAGTTGCCGCGCGCCCACGCGGTCACCTTGTCGAGCGTCGTGGTGAGGACGCGCTCCTCGACGTACTGCTCCAGCT
Organism: Conexibacter woesei DSM 14684; assembly: GCF_000025265.1. Taxonomy (GTDB): domain Bacteria; phylum Actinomycetota; class Thermoleophilia; order Solirubrobacterales; family Solirubrobacteraceae; genus Conexibacter; species Conexibacter woesei. Next base: position 1,209,869 of record NC_013739.1, on the reverse strand, counting down.
CTCTGTCGGTCAGATCGCCGCGGAGCATGTCGCGCGCGCGCTGCTGCTGGATGCGGAATTCCTCGCCTCCGCCTTCGGCGGCGGGCTGGCCGAGCTTGGCTCGCGTTATTTCCATTCGAGCGCACCTCGGCGCCAGACGTACACGAAGGCCACCATCAGCAGCGTGATGAAGACGATCGTCTCCACCAGCGCGAAGGTCCCGAACGCCTTCAGCTGCACGGCGATCGGGTAGAGGAAGATGACCTCGATGTCGAAGAGGATGAACAGCATCGCGATCAGGTAGAAGCTGATCCCGAAGCGGAAGTTGCCTCTCACCTCGGAGGGCAGACCACATTCGTAAGGAGTGACTTGCGCTTCGCGGGTGGTTCCTGCGCGCTTGGGCCCGAGGAGGCTTCCGGCAAGCACGAACACGGTGCCGATGAGGGCACCGAGCACGACGAAGACGATGGCGGGACCGTAGGTGGTGAGCACAGCGTGGTGGTTATATCACCAGTCCGTAGAAGCTTGTAACAACGTGTTACTTAGTGCTTAAAGCCTCGAATTGCTCGTGCTGAAAGGCGCAAGATGCCCACCCTTCACCTGATCCTCGGCGTCCTCGTGGTCGTGCTCAATCTCGCCGCCGGCGTCGTCGGCGCCTGGTATTGGGTGCGCGTCGAACCCAGCCTGCTGTTCTGGCGGCTGCTGCGTGCCGGGCAGGTGGCGATCGTCGTGCAGGTGCTGCTCGGTGCGCTGCTGCTGGTGCTCGGTCACTCCGCTGACGGTGACCTTCACATCATCTATGGCGTGTTGCCGCTTGCCGTCTCGTTCATCGCCGAGCAGCTGCGGATCGGCTCGGCCGACACGATCCTCGCGGGGCGCGGCTTCTCCTCCTCGCAGGAGGTCGGCGAGCTGCCGCCCGAGGACCAGCGCGTCGTCGTGCTGTCGATCGTCCGGCGCGAGATCGGCGTGATGACGATCTCCTGCTTCGTCGTCGTGCTGCTGGCGCTGCGGGCGGCGAGCGAGGCCGGCGCGATCTGAGCATGACCCGGCCGCGCTGCCGAGGGATGCAGCGCGGCGGGTCGTGAGGAAGCAGAGGGTCCCGGCACCGACCCTCTGTGGTTGCCGCCGTTGAGGACGATCGAACGTGAAGATCGTCTCGGCCGGCGCCGGGACTGCCTCATGCTTTCGCCGCCGTGCGGCGAACTCCTTCACGATCCCATTGTCGCGCGTGCGAGGCGGCGCGCGCTCGTGTCAGTCGACCGACAGCGTGCCGTGCTCGCCGAGCGTGTTGTGGCGCTCCTGCGCGCAGCGCATCACGTAGTCGCCGCGCGGCAGGTCGACCGCCAGCCGCTCGGAGGCGCCCGGCTTCAGCGGCGCGCCGAGCACGAACCGTCTGGTCCCGTCCGCGCTGCGGATCTCGAAGCGGTGCACCATCGTCCCCTCGTTGCGGACCTCCAGCGTCCGTCTGCCCTCCGGCAGGCGCAGGTCCTGCGGCGAGAGGCGGAACTCGGACATCGCGATCGCGACCGGCCGGTCGTCGTCGACAGTGGTCTTCTGCCCCGATCCGCAGCCGCCCGCGGCGAGCAGGGCGGCGACGGCGACGGCGGCGAGGAGGTGGCGGAGGGGGACTGGGGGCATCGCGGCGGGATTCTTCCGTATAGTCCCCGACCGCATGATGCGCCTTCCGAAGTCGATCACCCTTCTGGCCGCCGCAGTGGCCGTCTCGCTCACTCTCGCCGCCTGTGGCGAGCAGAAGATCGAAGTCTCGAAGTCGAGCCCCGAGTTCGCCTCGGCCGAGGTCTTCAAGGAGCGCTGCGCCGGCTGCCACACGTTCGGCAAGGCCGGCACGCGCGGCTCCGCCGCGAACATCAGAACGCGCGAGCGGACCGACGGACCGAACTTCGACGTCCGTCACGAATGCGTCCAGCGCGTGCTCTACGCGATCCAGAACGGTGGCTTCTCCGGTGCCGTGATGCCGGCGAACATCGTCGTCGGCGAGCGTGCGAGAGAGCTGGCCGAGTTCATCGCCAAGTACGCCGGTGTGGACGCCGGCCCTCGACCAGAGGGCACGGGCGACGAGGCCAACGGCTACCAGTGCACTTCCGAGAGATCGCCCGAGGCGCTCGCGGAAGAGTCGGAACAGACCGACGCCGGCGACAACTGACCGCTCGGACTGAGGCGTGCTCGACCTCAGACTGATCCGCCGCGAGCCTGACGCCGTGCGCGCCGCGCTCGCACGGCGCGGCGATGTCGCCGCGGACGCGATCGACAGACTGCTCGCGCTCGATGAGCGCTGGCGCGAGCAGACCGTGCAGCTGGAGGAGATCCAGGCCGAGCAGAACCAGCTGAGCCGCGGCCGGCGCGGCGCGCCGACGCCCGAGGAGCACGCCGCGATGAGCGAGCTGGCCGCCCGCGGCCGCGCCCTCTCCGACGCGCAGACGGCGGTCAAGCGCGAGCTCGACGAGCTGCTCGCGACGCTGCCGAACACCCCGCTCGACGACGCCGCCCCGCAGGACACGGTTGTGCGCACCGTCGGCGACGCGACGAAGACCGGCAAGGACCATCTCGAGCTGGCCGGCGAGCGGATCGACATGGAGCGCGGCGCGCGCCTGTCCGGCTCACGCTTCGCCTACCTGCGCGGCGACCTCGTGATGCTGGAGCTGGCGCTCGTGCGCTACGCGATGGAGAAGCTGCGCGGCGAGGGCTTCGAGCCCGTCATCCCGCCGGTGCTCGTGCGCGAGCAGGCGCTGTTCGGGACCGGCATGCTGCCCGACACAGAGCAGCAGATCTACCACCTGCCCGAGGACGACCTCTACCTCGCCGGCACCTCCGAGGTCGCGCTCGCCTCGCTGCACCAGGGCGAGATCCTCGCCGAGGAGGAGCTGCCGCGCCGCTACGCCGGCTTCTCCCCCTGCTTCCGCCGCGAGGCCGGTGCGGCCGGCAGAGACACGCGCGGGATCTTCCGCGTGCACCAGTTCGACAAGGTCGAGATGTTCGCGTTCGTGACGCCCGAGCAGTCGGCGGCCGAGCACGAGCGGATCCTCGGGATCGAGGAGTCGATCCTGCAGGAGCTGGAGATCCCGTACCGCGTCGTCAACATCGCCGTCGACGACCTCGGCGCCTCGGCCGCGAAGAAGTACGACAACGAGGCGTGGCTGCCAGGCCAGGGCAGATACCGCGAGCTGACGTCAGCGTCGAACACGACCGACTTCCAGGCCCGCCGGCTCGACATCCGCTACCGGCCCACGGACGCGAAGAAGCCGGTCACGCTGCACACGCTCAACGGCACCGCGGTCGCCGTCGGCCGCACGATCATCGCGCTGCTGGAGAACGGGCAGCAGGACGACGGCTCGATCGCCCTCCCGCGAGTGCTCGTCGAAGCCGGCGCGCCGGCGGTCATCCCCGCCGCGTCCTAGGGGCGCGTCCCGATGGCGCGTCCTGGCCCCGCGCTAGGATCGCCGGCCCCCATGGACTACCCGCACGAGAGCTTCACCGACGCCGAGCGCGCGCGCCTGGCCCCCCACTTCAGCGACCTCGACGGCCCCGTCTTCGCGCTGCGCAACCTGCCGGAGACGGTCAAGGGCGCGCTGTTCGCGCGCTACTCGCGCTACCCGGGCACGCTGCGCCGCCTGTTCCTCGACGAGTTCGCCGACTCCGTCCCGCCGGTCCCGGAGGGCTGGGAGGATCCGGGCGAGGGCGCCCGCGCCGCGCAGCTGTACGAGAGAATCTTCCTTGGCTTCGGCGACGACTCGGTCGCGCAGCTCGGCGGCGCGCACGTCGCCTGCGAGTGGGTCTCCAACGTCCTCACGAAGGTGCTCCAGCGCCCGCGGCTCGGCGCCTACCTGGAGCAGTCGACGCGCTACATCGCCTACGACGCGCCGATGCCGGGCGGCGGCTTCCGCTACTACCGCGACGCCGAGCTGGGCCCCGAGTACGTCGCGGCGATGGACGAGCTGTTCGCGATCTACTCGGCCGCGATCCCGGTCGTGACCGCCTCGGTTGCGGAGCGCTTCCCGCGCGGCGAGGGCGAGTCGGAGGCCGCGCACGCCCGCGCGATCAAGGCGAAGGCGCTCGACCTGCTGCGCGGGCTGCTGCCGGCCGCCTCGCTGTCGCACATGGGCGTCTTCGCGACCGGCCAGACGTACGAGCAGCTGATCCTCCACCTGCTCGCGCACCCGCTGCCGGAGGCGCAGCGCTACGGGCGGATGCTGCTGGAGGCGGTCCAGTCGACGATCCCCAGCTTCGTCGCGCGCGTCGAGCGGCCCGATCGCGGCGGCGCCTGGGTCGAGCACCTGCGCACGCGCGCCGACGCCGGCCGCAGCTGGGCGCGGCGGCTCGGGCTCGACGAGCACGAGGGCGCGCACGGCGCCTCCGTCAGGCTGCTGCGGATCGACGGCGACGAGGACGACCTGCTCGCCGCGCTGCTGTTCGAGGCCGCAGGGGCGCCGGAGGAGCGCACTCGCGCGACTGTCGCGGGTCTCGACGACGAGCAGCGCGCCGCGCTGCTGCGCGACCTCGTCGGCGCGCGCGAGAACCGCCGCCACCGCCCGGGGCGCGGCTTCGAGGCGCTGCGCTACCGCTTCGAGATCGTCTCCGACTACGGCGCCTTCCGCGACCTCCAGCGCCACCGCCTGCTGACCGTCCAGTGGCAGGGGCTCACGCCGGCGCTCGGCGCCGAGGTGCCCGACGAGGTCGAGCTGGCGGGCGCAGGCGACGCCTATCGCCGCGCGCTGGAGATCTCGCGCGCGGAGTACGAGCGGCTCGCGGCGCGCGGCCTCCACGACGCCGCGCCGTACGCCGTCTGCCTCGGCTACCGCATCCGCTACGTGCTCGACATGAACGCGCGCGCGGCCATGCAGCTGATCGAGCTGCGCTCCGGCCGCGAGGGCCACCCCAGCTACCGCGCCGTCGCGCACGAGCTGCACGCGCAGATCGCCGCCGTCCACCCCGCCGTCGGCGCCGCGATGACGCACGTCGACCGCACCGCCGAGCCGCGCCTGGAGCGCATCCTCTCCGAGATGCGCACCGAGGCGAAACGCGCCGCGGCGAACGCGGAGTAGGAGGCACGTGGCGGGCGCCGGCTCGCTCTGGAGCGAGGCGTTCGGAGTCGAGCGCGCCGGCGTCGACGCGATCGCCGGCCTCGCCGGCGCGCTCGCCGCGTGCGGGCCGCTCGCGCTCGGCATCGCCCTCGGCGAGCCCGCGATCGGCGTGACCGCCTGCTTCGGCGGGCTCAACGCCGCCCTCGCGGTCCCGCGCGGGCCGTTGCGCGAGCGGCTCGGGTGGGGCGTCGCCGCCGCGCTGCTGTGCTGCGTCTCGGTCGCGCTCGCGACGCTCGTGCAGCCGAGCGTCGCGGCCTCCGTGGTCGCCGCGTTCGTCGTCGTGGCGGTGGCGACGTCGCTGCGCACGTTCGGCCCCGACGGCGGCCTGACCGGCTTCGTCGTCTGCGCGATCTTCACGATCACGAACGGGATCCCGGCCGGCTCGCTCGACGCCGGCGAGCGGACGCTGTGGTTCCTCGCCGGGTCGGCCGTCGGCGTCGTGCTGATGGTGCTCGCCTACGCGCGCAACGCGTCGCCACCCGCCCCGCCCAGCACCGGCCCCAGCCGCTTGGAGCAGCTGCGCGACACGTTCGCGCACGACCGGCTGCTGCGCGCCCACGCGCTGCGGCTCGCGAGCGTCGTCGCCGCCACGACGCTGCTCTACCGCGTGCTCGACCTGGAGCACGGCTACTGGGTCCCGCTGACCGTGCTGGCGGTGCTGCAGCCCGACGAGCACGCCAGCAGCGTGCGGGCGGTGCAACGCGCCGCCGGCACGCTCCTCGGGACGATCGCGATCGCGCTGCTGACCGTCCTCACCGGCCAGGAATGGCTGATGGTCGCCGCGCAGGGGCTCGCCGCCTTCGGTCTCTTCGCGCTCTTCTCGCGCGGCTACTTCTGGCTCGTCGTCATGCTGACGCCGACCGCGCTGCTGACGGTCAGCGCGGTCGACTACCAGGGCGCCGGGATCGCGCTCGAGCGCGCCGGCTGGAGCGCACTCGGGATCGTCGCCGGCCTCGCGATCGGCGAGCTGGCGTGGCGCCTGGCGCCGCACCTGCCGTCGGTGCGCCGCCAGGCCGCCGGCTCCTAGCCAACCATCTAGCGCCCGGGGATCGCGGGCAGCGTGCGGCGGACGGTTCTGCCGCTCGGCGGGTCGAGCGAGACGTCGAACAGCACCATCCCAGCCGCCAGGATCCGCGGGCGGGCGGCGGGCGGGATCGCCACCTCGACCGTCCGCGCCGCTCTGTCAGGGCCGAGTCTCACCGAGCGCGTGGCGAGCGTGTCGGCGGCCGCCGCCCGCCCGAGTCTGCCTCTGCCTCTTCTGGGCGGCAGGAAGATGCGGATCCGCACCCCGCAGCCGTTCGGGCACCTGACCTTGACCTCCGCTCTTCTCGCTCTTCTGTCGACGCTCGCCTTCACCGGCGTCAACGGCGCGAGCAGGTCGTCGTCCGGCTCCAGTCTCGTCATGAACGTGCGCGTCAGTCTGACCGTGCCGCGCACGTCGCTGACGCACGCTCTCAGGTCCGGCTTGTCACTGCGACCCGGGCAGGTCTCGATCGACTCGCTGTGATGCGCGACCTTCAAATCCAGCGTGTGGTCGCCAAAGTCGTCTCTCGGGATCGTGAACGTGACGCGGAAGTGGTCATCGGCCCGTGTTCTCGTCCTCGGCCCGTGCATTCTCGCGCCGAAGCCGATCAGCTGCGGGGTCTCGATGTTGCAGACGAGTCTGTGCTCGACCGACGTGAACGGGATCAGCACGACCGTCAGCGGCCCTGCCTGCGGGTCGAACACGGCGAGCGGGTACATCATCGAGATGCCGGTCGTCGTGAAGTCGCCGTTGCCGCACGTGCGGACGAGCGGCGGGTTCTCCCAGTTGTTCACGTGGCGCTCGGTCGCGCTCACCTCGCCGGTGACCACGCCGTTGGCGGTTCTCGACGTCACCAGCTTCCCGTCGACGAACTCCATCCCCTTGACGGTGCCGCTGACCCTGAAGCTGGTCGTCTGCTCGCGCGTGACCTTGCCGACCTCGGTCGCCTCCGAGGTGCGCAGGTAGACCTTGACGTCGAAGCGAGCGTCGTAGCGATGTCTGGTCTGCGCCTGCGCTGCCGCGGGCGGGGCGGCGAGGGCGGCTGCGAGCGCTGCGGCGGCGAGCGCACGGGCGCGTGGTGCCATGGGGGCTCCTGATGCTGGGTGGACGTGGCTGCGCGACGCTGCCGCATCGCGCAGCCAAGCGAATCGGGAGCCTCCCTCGTGCTACTCCGCTCTCGCGCGTTCGAGCTCGAGCTGGCGCAGCTCGATGCGGCGGATCTTCCCCGTCAGCGTCTTCGGCAGTCCGTCGACGAACTCGATCCGGCGCGGGTACGCGTACGCGGAGAGGCGGTCGCGCACGAACGCCTTGATCTCGTCCGCGAGCGCGTCCGCCGGCGCGTGCCCTTCGGCCAGCACGACGAACGCCTTCACGACGTTGCCGCGGCGCTCGTCGGGCGAGGCGACGACGGCGGCCTCGGCGACGGCCGGGTGCTCGAGGCAGACCGACTCGACCTCGAACGGGCCGATCCGGTAGCCGGCGGCGATGATCACGTCGTCGGCGCGGCCCTCGTACCAGTAGTAGCCGTCGGGGTCCTCGGAGGCGGCGTCCTTGGTGTGGAACCACTCGCCGCCGAACGTCTCCGCGCTCGCCTCGGGCTTCTCCCAGTAGCCGAGCGGGTAGTGCGGGTTCGTCCGCGCGCGCAGGCAGATCTCGCCGCGCTCGCCGCGTGCCACCGGCCGCTCGTCCTCGTCGAGGATCGCCACCTCCCAGCCGGGCATCGGCCGGCCCATCGAGCCTTCGCGGACCTCCATGAACGGGTAGTTGGCGACGAGCGGGTACGACTCCGAGAGGCCGTAGTAGTCGAGCACGGTGACGCCGTACTGCTCGCGGAACCAGCGGATCGCCTCCGGGTTGAGCGGCTCGCCGGCGCTGCAGACGCGACGGAAGCGCTGCGGATAGCGCGTTCCCGCGTCCCCGATCGCCATCATCGAGCGCATCGCCGTCGGCGTCGTGAAGACGTTCGTGACCTCATGGCGGGAGAGGAAGTCGAGCTGCTTGTGCGGGTCGAAGCCGCCCTCGCGCTGGTAGACGAGCTGGACCGCGCCGTAGCGCCACGGGCCGAGCAGCGGCGCGATCCCGGCCGCCCACGCCCACTCGCCCATCCCGTGGAAGCGCTCGCCCTCCTGCACCTCGTGGCAGTAGACGAACTCCTCGTGCGCGAGCAGGTAGCGGTGCGCGTGGACGATCCCCTTCGCCAGCCCGGTCGTGCCGGAGGTGTAGTAGAGCTGGGCCGGATCGTCGGCGGCGGTGTCGACCGCCTCGAACTGCTGCGCGCCGGTCGCCAGCAGGTCCGCGTCGAGGACGAGCACCTGCTCGACGAGCGAGCGGTCTATCCGGCCGGCGTTCTCCGCGTTCGTCACGAGCACGCGGGCGCGCGAGTCGGTCAGCCGGTGGCGGATCCCCTCGTCGCCGTAGAGGACCGACATCGACAGCAGGATCGCGCCGCACTTCCACGTGCCGAGGAAGGCGGCGGCGGTCTCGGGCGTCGCCGGCAGCAGCATCGAGACGCGATCGCCGCGCTCGACGCCCGCCGTCCGCAGCACGCTCGCGAAGCGGTTGGACAGCTCCTGCAGCTCCCCCCACAACACCTCGCGGACGGTCCCGCGGAAGTCCTCGTGGATCATCGCGAGCTTGCCGGGCGGGTGCTTGTCGCAGACGTCGTACGCGATGTTGTAGCGCTCGGGCACCTGCCAGCGGTGCTCGGCGCATGCCTGCTCGTACGACGACGCCATCGGCCTCTCCCTCTCGTCTCGGACCAGGAGCGGGCGGCCGCGTCGCGGCCGCCCACCCCCACGCACGAGCGAGCCTACTGCGTCACTGCTCGCTCGACTGGGCGTCCTTGATCTGGCTCTCCAGCGACGCCATCACGCTCGGGTCGCGCAGCGTCGTGACGTCGCCCAGGGCGCGGCCCTCGGCGATGTCGCGCAGAAGGCGGCGCATGATCTTGCCCGAGCGCGTCTTCGGCAGGTCGTCGGCCCAGATGATCCGCTTCGGGCGCGCGAACTTGCCGATCCGCTCGGCGACGACGGCGCCGATCTCGGCGATCAGCTCGTCGGTCCCCTCGATCTCGCCGTTGAGCGTCACGAACGCGCAGATCGCCTGGCCGGTGTCCTCGTCGGACTGACCGATCACGGCCGCCTCGGCGACCTTCTCGTGGGCGACGATCGCCGACTCGACCTCGGCCGTGGAGAGGCGGTGGCCGGAGACGTTCACGACGTCGTCGATCCGCCCGATGATCCAGAGGTAGCCGTCTCTGTCCCTGCGCGCGGCGTCGCCGACGAGGTAGCGCTCCTTGCCGAAGCGCGCGAAGTACGTCTCGACGAAGCGCTCATCCTCCTTGTAGAGCGTGCGCAGCATCGACGGCCACGGCTGCGTCAGCACCAGCAGGCCCTGGCCGCTGTCGATCGGCTCGCCGTCGCCCTCGCCGACGACCTCGGCGGCGACGCCCGGGAACGGCGTCGTCGCGGAGCCGGGCTTGGTCGAGGTGATCCCCGGCAGCGGCGTGATCATGATCGCGCCGGTCTCCGTCTGCCACCACGTGTCGACGATCGGGCAGCGGCCGCCGCCGATCACCTGGTGGTACCAGAGCCACGCCTTCGGGTTGATCGGCTCGCCAACGGAGCCGAGCAGCCGCAGCGCGGAGAGGTCGTATCTCTCCGGGATCTCGTGACCCCACTTCATGAACGTGCGGATCGCCGTCGGCGCGGCGTACAGCAGCGTCGCTCTGGTCTCCTCGGCGACCTCCCACCAGATCCCCTTGTGGGGATAGTCGGGCGCGCCCTCCCACATCACCGACGTGGCGCCGTTGGCGAGCGGGCCGTAGACGATGTAGGAGTGGCCGGTGATCCAGCCGACGTCGGCCGCGCACCACCAGACGTCCTCGTCGGGCTTGAGGTCGAAGACGTATCTGTGCGTCGCCGCGACGCCGGTCAGGTAGCCGCCGGTCGTGTGCAGGATCCCCTTCGGCGAGGCGGTCGAGCCGGACGTGTAGAGGATGAACAGCGGGTGCTCGGCGTCGAGCGGCTCGGCCGGGCAGTCGGCCGCAGCGGCCGCGCAGACCTCGTCGAACCAGACGTCTCTGCCGGCCGTCATCGGCACGCCGTCGAGCCGGGCGTGTCTGACGACCACGACCGTCTTCAGCGACGCGAGATCACCCATATGCTCGTCGACCGTCGCCTTGATCGGCGCCGTCTTGCCCTTGCGGCGGGCGCCGTCGACGGTCACCAGCACCTTCGCCTCGGAGAACTCCATCCGCTCCTTGACCGACTCGGCGCTGAAGCCGCCGAAGACGACGTTGTGCGGCGCGCCGATGCGGGCGCAGGCGAGCATCGCGACGACGACCTCGGGGATCATCGGCAGGTAGATCCCGACGACGTCGCCCTGCTGCACGCCGAGGTCCTTCAGCGCGTTGGCGAAGCGCTGCACGTCGCGGTGCAGCTCGGCGTACGTGACGTCGCGCCGCTCGCCTTCCTCGCCGCGCCAGTGGTAGGCGACGCGATCGCCGCGGCCGGCGTCGACGTGGCGGTCGAGGCAGTTGTACGAGACGTTCAGCTTGCCGCCGGTGAACCACTTGTAGAACGGCGGCTCGGAGTCGTCGAGGACCGTGTCCCAGCGCTCGAACCAGTCGAGCGCCTCGGCCTGCTCGGCCCACCACCCCTGCGGGTCGCGCGCGGCCCGCTCGTAGACCGCCGGATCGCTCAGCAGCGCCTGCTCGCGGAACTGCTGCGACGGGTCGAAGCGCTCGATCTCGAGCATCGCGTCGAGCCGCTGCTCGAGCGACGTGCCGGAATCTCCTGCTGCGGTGTCTGCCATCTCCATCCTCTCTAGTGCCTCGTGCGGGCGTGCCCCGCGTAACTTGTACCCGGCCTCGGCCGGGTACGCATTTCCGCCTGGCGAAACGTCACGCTCGCGTGCGCGGGCGCACTAGGATCGGCCCTCTGCACGCACCGGGATCGGAGGCAGTATGAGCGCGGCTTCGACGACGTTCCCGCTTCAGGAGCGGGACATTCCGACGCACTGGGTGAACCTGGTGCCGGACCTGCCCGAGCCGCCGCTGCCGCCCCTGCACCCCGGCACGCTCGAGCCTGCCGGACCCGACGACCTCGCCGCGATCTTCCCGCCGGCGATCATCGCCCAGGAGGTCTCCGGCGAGCCCGACGTCGAGCTCCCCGAGCAGGTGCGCGAGGCGTACAAGCTGTGGCGGCCGACGCCGCTGTTCCGCGCGCGGCGGCTGGAGCGCGCGCTCGACACGCCGGCGCACATCTACGTCAAGTACGAGGGCGTCTCGCCGGCCGGCTCGCACAAGCCCAACAGCGCGGTCGCGCAGGCGTACGAGAACGCGCAGGCCGGGGTGCGCAAGCTGACGACCGAGACCGGCGCCGGCCAGTGGGGCAGCTCGCTGGCGTTCGCGTGCTCGCTGTTCGGCCTCGAGTGCGAGGTCTGGATGGTCGGCTCCTCGTATGACCAGAAGCCGTACCGCCGCTCGATGATGCAGACGTGGGGCGCGTCGGTCCACCGCTCGCCGTCGCAGCTGACCGACGCCGGCCGCGCGCAGGCCGCGCACGCGAGCGGCTCGCTCGGGATCGCGATCTCCGAGGCGGTGGAGGTGGCGGCGAGAGACCCCGCGGCGAACTACTCGCTCGGCTCGGTGCTGAATCACGTCTGCCTCCACCAGACGGTGATCGGCCAGGAGGCGATCGCGCAACTGGAGCTGGCCGGCGAGGCGCCGGACGTCGTCGTCGGCTGCGTCGGCGGCGGCTCGAACTTCGCGGGCCTCGCGTTCCCGTTCATCCGGCGCGTGCTGCGCGACGGCGCGCGCACCCGCTTCCTCGCGGCCGAGCCGGCCGCCTGTCCGACGCTCACGCGCGGCGCCTACCGCTACGACTTCGGCGACACGGTCGGGCTGACGCCGCTGATGCCGATGTACACGCTCGGGCACGACTTCGTACCGCCGCCGGTGCACTCGGGCGGCCTGCGCTACCACGGCGACTCGCCGCTCGTCAGCGCGCTCGTGCGGGCCGGGATCGTCGAGGCGCGCGCGTTCAGACAGAACGACGCCTTCGCCGCCGCGCTCCAGTTCGCGCGCACCGAGGGGATCGTCCCCGGTCCCGAGCCGGCGCACGCGATCCGCGCGACCGTCGAGGAGGCGCTCGCCGCGCGCGAGGCCGGCGAGCCGCGCGTGATCCTGCTCGGGCTCTCGGGACACGGCCACTTCGACCTGTCCGCCTACGACGCGTACCTCGCGGGCGAGCTGGAGGACCCGGAGTTCTCGGAGGCTGACATGGACGCCGCCCTCGCCCGGCTCCCGCAGGCGCCCGCGATCGGCTGAGGGCGGCTCGCGACTAGAAGTCGAGCAGCTCTTCGAGGATGCTCTTGCGCTTCTTGCGCTTCTTGTAGTCCTTGTCGTAGGAGCCGCGGTGGTCGCGCTGGTCGTGGCGCGGCTCCTCGCGGGGACGGTCGCGCGGCTGCTCGCGACGGCCCTCGACCTCGCGCAGGAAGTCGTCGTCGGGATCGCCGGACGCGGCGCGGCGCTCGTAGACGAGGATCTTGTCCAGCTCGCCGCGGTCGAGCCACACGCCGCGACAGTCGGGGCAGGCGTCGATCAGGACGTCGGCCCGCTCGACCTCGATCAGCCGCGTGCCGCACGTCGGGCAGCGCAGCGGCTCGCCGTTGCGCTGTGCAGGGATGCCGGGAATGCTCATGGCCTGGAGCCTACCGAGCCGCTTTCGCGCGCCAGCTCCGACCGGCCGGACCGCCGCGCACGGCGCCGCGCGGGAAACGCTCCCGCACGGCGCGCACTGCGGACGTCGCTACTGCAGCCCCTCGCGCGCCTCGCGCACGAGCGTGACGGCCTCTGGGAAGACGACCGCCATCACGCTGCGAATCTGCTGCGCCTGCTCCTCGGTCGAGCCCTGGATGTTGACGCGGTTGATCGCCGCCATCGTCAGGTCGACCGCCAGCTTGATCGCGTTGTCGGCCCACGCGAGTCTCTGGGCACCCTGCATCTGGTCCGCGAACTCAGCCATCTTTCGCTGCAGCTCGTCCGGATCGCCGAAAAGTCCTCCGAATCCTTCCATGCCCCTGATGCTACTCCCCGCTCGGTGGCACTACGCTGCGCGGCATGACCGAACGTGTCGAAGGGGCCGGTGTCGAGCTGTCGGCGACCGCGCGTGGGACCGGCGCGCCCCTGCTGCTCGTGCACGACCTCGCCGCCGACGCGCGCGCGTGGACGGGCCTGACGGACGCGCTCGGCGAGGGCGTGCGGACGATCGCCTACGACCGCCGCGGCTACGGCGACAGCGGCGCGCCCGAGCCGTACGAGCGGACGACGGTCCAGGAGCAGTCCGAGGACGCCCGCGCGCTGCTGAGCGCGCTCGGCGCGGCGCGCGGCGACGCCGTCGCGGTCGGCGAGGGCTTCGGCGCGCTCGTCGTGCTCGACCTGCTCGTGCGGCTGCCCGCGCTGCTGCACGGCGCCGTCCTGGTCGCACCGCCGTTGAACCAGTTCTCCCCGACGGCCGCCGCGGTCCTGTCCGACCAGCGCGGCCTGCTGGAGGCCGCGTTGCGCGACGGCGGCCCGGCGGCCGCGGTCGCGGCGTGGCGGCCCGGCGCCGACGAGCGCGTGAGAGCGGCCCACCGCGCCTTCTTCGCCGACTTCGGCGGGCTCGCGAGCTGGCCGGTCACGCGCCGCGAGCTGCGCGCAGTCACGGTGCCGGTCGCGGTCGTCACCGCGACCGCGACCGCGCCGCATCTGGTCGAGAGCGCCGACGTGCTCGCCGAGCTGCTGCCCGCCGGGCGCCGGATCGAGGCCGAGAGCCCGCTCGGTGCCCTGCGCGATCTGCTCGGCGCGAGCTAGTGCCGTGTCAGGCAACGTTTGCCAGGTCTGGCTTGTCCTCGTCGCCAGCCCAAGGCAAACGTCACCGGACACGGCACTAGAGCGGGTCGACGGCGTACGTCACGCCGGCGGGCGCGAGCGCGTCGAGGAAGCTGACGGGGTCGTAGGCGCTCGCGGCGCTGAGCACACCGGCGCGGTCGTAGCCGCCGGCCTGCATCCGCGCGGCGCCCTCGACCGCCGTCACCGCCGTCAGCCCATAGACGTCCTCGCCGCGCACGACGCCGCGGCGCACGCGCCCGTCCTCGCCGTGCGCCACCGCGACGATCGTGAAGCGCGCGGCGCGGCGCTGCTGCTCCGGCGGCCCCTCGGGCATGCGGTCGACAGCCGCCTGGACCAGCCCGTGCAGCGGCGTGCGCAGCGCGAGCGTGAAGGCCGGCACGAGCAGCGGGACGAGCGGCGCGGCGGCGGCGCTGCCGACGAACGTCTCGACCGTCATCAGCGTCGTCAGCCTGCGGGTGCGGACGTGGCGCGGGACCATCGCGACCTCGCCGGAGGGATAGCGCATGACCGGCTGCGGGCCGACCGGCGGCGGGAACGGGAAGCGGGCGCGCGGCGTGCGCAGCGGCGCGCGCCGCCAGGCGCCGTCCTCGTAGACCTCCCCGCCGTCGCGCGCCTGGCCGATCGCGGTGCGCGTCGTGCCGCGGGTCGGCTGCACGCCCTGCGTCGCGTACGCGATCACGAGGTCGCCGAGCGGCTCGACGCCCTGCGCGGCGAGGTGGGCGATCAGGTCGCCGGGGACGTAGTCGAAGCCCATCGCCGGCACGACCGCGACCTCCGCCGCGCGCGCGGCGTCCTCGAAGCGCTCGTGCAGGAACTGGATGTACGGCTGCTCGCCGGTCGTGTCGACGTAGTGCGTCCCGGTCTCCACCGCGGCGCGCACGATCGGCTCGCCGTAGCGGACGAACGGGCCGGCGCAGTCGATCACGACCGAGCAGTCGCCGAACAGGTGGCGCAGCCCGTCGCGGTCGTCCAGCTCGACCGCGCGCGTCGGCAGCGCGCCGCCGAGCCGATCGGAGAGCCGCGCCAGCTTGCCGGCGTCGCGGCCGGCCAGGATCGCGTCGAGTCCGCGGCGGCGCAGCTCGTGTGCGACGAGCGTTCCCGTGTAGCCCGTCGCGCCATAGACGGCGATCGCGCCGTTGCCCATCGGGTGAGTGTATGGGCTCGGCGCGGCACCGGGAGCCGCCGGAGCAACCGCACGGTTAGCATGTGCGGCACATGGCCACGAACGACTTCCTCGAAGCGGAGACGCGAGAGCGCCCGCGCGTGGCCATCGTTGCCGCTCTCGCTGCGCTCCTGACCCTCGCCGCCGCGATAGTCGGCGTGCTCGTGCTGCAGGACGAGCCCGACAACCTGCCCGCCTCGCTGCTCTACCGCAACAGCAACCAGGCGGGGCTGGCGATCAGCGCGGTCTGCTCGCTGCTCGGCTCGATCGGCATCGCGTACGTGCTCGACTTCATGTTCCGCGCCTCGCGCAACCGCAGC
This sequence comes from Conexibacter woesei DSM 14684, assembly GCF_000025265.1. Lineage (GTDB taxonomy): Bacteria > Actinomycetota > Thermoleophilia > Solirubrobacterales > Solirubrobacteraceae > Conexibacter > Conexibacter woesei. Next base: position 1,194,391 of record NC_013739.1, on the reverse strand, counting down.
GAGGGCGCGATCCAGTCGTGGGTCCGCCCGCTGCCGTGGATCGGCGGCATCGGCCTCGCGGTCGTCGGGATCGTGATCCAGGTCGTGCTCGCGACGAAGCTGTCGCACTTCGCGAACGACAGCACGCAGACGTACGAGGAGGCGCGCAAGCTGCTGACGTCCTCGGACTACAGCATCCCGCGCTACCTCGGGATCATCCCGCAGCTGGCGCTCGCGTTCGGCCTCATCATGATCTCGCTCGGCGCGATGCGCGTCGGCCTGCTGACGCGCTTCATGGGCTACCTCGGCGTGATCGCCGCCGCGCTCTTCGTGCTGCCGCTCGTGCCGCTGCCGATCGTCCAGATCTTCTGGCTCGGCGCGCTCGCCGCGCTCATCTGGGGCTTCAACAAGGCGAGAGAGCCGCCGGCCTGGAGACTCGGCGAGGCAGTCCCGTGGCCGAGCGCCGCGGAGGTGCGCGAGCAGCGCGTGCGTGCCGCCGAGGCACGCCGCGGTGGCACGCCGTCGTCCGAGCAGGAGCCGGCGACGATCGACGCGGTCTCCGACGACGAGGACGGCGACGAGCCGGACTCCGACGGGCCCAGCTCCGCGACGTCGCGACGCAAGCGCAAGAAGCGCCGCTAGCTGTAAGAGCTAGGGAGGTTGTTCAGCTCGCGGAGGCGGGCTGCCGGGGGCTTGTGGCTGAGGGAGCCGTGTGGGCGGCGATGGTTGTAGGTGAAGAGCCAGCCGTCAAGGGCTGCGGTGCGTTCTGCGCTTGAGGCGTAGATCGCGCCGTAGGCCCAGCCCTCGATCATCGTGCGGATGAACCGCTCAGCTTTTCCGTTGGTGCGGGGCCGGTAGGGCCGGGTGCGGAGGTGTCGGACGCCTTGAAGACGGCAAGCGATCGCGTGCAGCGTTGATCGGTAGCCCGAGCCGTTGTCGGTCATCACGCGCTCGACGGTGATTCCGTGGCGGCGATAGTGGCGGATCGCGCGGCGCAAGAACCCAGCGACCGTCGTTCCTCTTTCGTCGGGCAAGACCTCGACGTAGGCCAGGCGAGTCGCGTCGTCGACGCAGACGTGAACGTAGTCCCAGCCCGCCCCTCGCGCGCGATGCATCCCGCTCTTGCGGCCGGTGACGCGGTGCCCGGCGCCGCCATGGATGCGGCCGAGCTTCTTGACGTCGATGTGCAACAGCTCGCCCGGTCGGGCTCGCTCGTAGCGGTTGGGTGGCTCGGGCGGGTCCAGCCGAGAGCGCTTGCCGAGATTGATCCGCCGCAGGACCGCTGAGACGGTCGAAAGCGCCATTCCCAGGCAGAGGGCGATCTCGGCAGCGGTCATCCGCAACCGGCGCAACGCAGCGATCAACTGGACCCGGTCCTCGGGCGTGCGCGTCGGGCTGCGCTTCGGGGTCGAGGCCCGGTCGACCAACCCCATCGAGCCCTCGGCCCGGTAGCGGCCGATCCACTTCGAGCAGGTGCGGTCGCTCACTCCGGCCGCTTGCGCGGCCTCCGCGATCGACCACCCCTGCTCGACCACCCGAAGCACCATCCGCTCACGGCCCTTCGGGCCGAGAGGCGCGTTAGCGTGCAACTTCATCCGGTGTCCTCCTTGGGACTGACTGGCTTGAGCACCTGTCAGCCTCCAAGGAGGCCCGGATGAACAACCTCCTCAGGAACTACAGCTAGCGCGCGGCACCTCCGGGCCGCGGGCGAGCCCGCGCCGACGCCGGCCTACTCGACCAGCTCGTCGATCAGCAGGTCCATCAGCAGGCCGTCGTGCCAGCTGCCGTCGGGAGCGCGCTCGTAGGCGCGCATCCGCCCGACCGGCTTGAAGCCGACCGCCGTGTAGGCGCGGATCGCCGGCTCGTTGTCGGCGGCCGGGTCGATCGTGAAGCGGTGGTGGCCGCGATCGGCGTAGTGGCGAACGAGCGCCCGGATCGCGTCGCGGCCGAGGCCGCGCGAGTGCAGGCGCGCCGTCAGGAACAGGTCGATGCCGACGTGTCTGTAGTCGGGGTCGTCCTCCTCGTCGGCGCCGATCCAGCCCACGACCTCGCCGTCGGCGACGATCGCGAAGCAGGCGTCGTCGCCGATCAGGTCCTCTCGCACACGCTCCTCGTCGTGCTCGCCCCAACGCTGCGCGACGACCGGCTCGCTGACGATCGCCAACAGCGCGGCGACGTCCCGCTCGCCGGCGACGCGCAACGTCACGAGCTCTCCGCGCAGCGGATCAGCCATCGGCAGCGGCGGGAGACCGACCTCGTCTGCGCGGGCACGGCACCCGCACCGCCGCCCGCTCATGCCCGCCGTCGAGAAACGTGACGGCGGCGTCGAACGGGAACCCGCCGCGCGGGCAGCGGTCCGGCAGCAGCAGCCCGCCGGGGCGGTAGGCGACGGTACGGCCGCCGACGCGCTCGTGGTAGAGGATGTCGTCCGAGCCGACGGAGAACGTGATCGCGTCGAGCGCGATCTCGGCCTCGTAGCGAGCAGGCAGCTGGCGCACGCCGATCGTGAGCGCCCCGCCGTACGGCCACGCGGCCGGAAGCACCTGGCCCTCGTAGACGAGCTTCGCACCGACCGGGTGCAGACCGTCGACCATCCCTACGAGCCCCATACGTCCCTCGTGAATCGGGCCCGCCAGCACGGTGACGGTTCCCTCCTCGCGGAAGACGGGCTCCCCGCCCAGACGGACCTCGCCGAGCGCCCGGCCGCGCGCCATCACCGAGTTGCGCGGGCAGCCGGCGAGACCGAGGCCGTCGATCACGACCTCGGTGAACTCGGCCAGCGTGCGGTGGCACGCCGCGAGCCCGAGGCCGCTCGTCGTCACGCCGAGGCTCCGCGGATAGCGCATCGCGATCCGGGCGACCGGCGACGGCCGCGATCTCAGGTCGACGCGCAGGCCGAGGTGCAGCGGGGTGGTGCTGCCGAGCACGGCGTCGCGGTCGAACGCGGCAGTCAGCCGCAGCGGCTGCGCGCCGCGGGCGTCCGCCTGTGCCGCGCTGACGACGACGAGCGTCGCGATCAGCGCAGTCGTGGCGCGACGCGCGCGCTGGAAGGATCCGATGGGAGGCCGCCTCAGTAGGTCAGACGCGCACGCGCGTTGACGGTCGTCGCCCACGAGCGGCGGTTGACGCTGCCGGTGAAGGTGCCGCTCCCGACCGCGCGGGCGTAGCGCCCGGTGCCGCTGCGAACCGCCATCGTGCCGGAGAACTCGGCGACTGTGCCGGCGGAGGTCGGGCGCCCGGAGACGTTGACCGTCAGCGAGCCGCCGCTGCTCGGATAGAACGTCACCGAGCCCGTCACCCGTGTCACGCTGACCTCGAAGCGGGCGGTGACGGTGCCCGGCAGGGTCCCCGTCGCCGTGCCGCGCTGGTACAGCGTCGAGCCCGATTTTCTGACCAGCCGCAGGTTCACCGCCTCGGTGATGTTGAGCGTCCGTGCCGCGTTCGCGGTCGGCTGCGCCGTCGCGCCGCCTGCGCCGGGTCCCACTGTCGTCGCGAGCGCCGCGGCAGCAACGCTCGCAGCGCACGCGGCCCGTCGCCATCCACTTGTGCCTCGCCCCGTCATAGCCGTGGTCCTCCCCGTACGGTAGTCGCCGCGTCGCGCCGCCGCGATCAGGCATAGCGTACCGCGCGACGACTCGGTACACGGCGGCGTTTGCAAACGCGGCCGGTCAGGGCGTGACGATCGCGAAGTCCGGGTCGGGCGCGTCGAAGAGACCGAGCAGCGTCACGAGCGCCGACGCATCTCCGCCGATTCGCAGCTCGCCGGCGGCGACGAGGTCCGCCGGGCTCGCGACGCCGAGCAGGATCTTGTCCAGCCCCGCGCGCGGGATCTCGATCGTCGCGTCGGGCGCGTCGGCGTGCCGGTCGAGCAGATGGCTCAGGACGCCGTTCTCCAGCCGCGTCACGCACGTCTGCTCGCCGACCGTCCAGTTGATCACGATCCGTTCGTTCCACGCCCGCGGCCCGTCGAGGCGGATCGCGAGCGAGTCGAGCAGCTGATCGAGCGAGAGGTGGACGATGATGTCGGCGGCGACGGTCGTCGTCGGCGTGCCGAGCGTCCCCTCGCGCAGCTCCTTGGCGCCGGTCAGGAAGAAGTTGCGCCAGGTGCCGTTCTCGGCGCCGTAGCCGAGCTGCTCCAGCGCCGCGGCCTGCAGCTCCTTCGCCGCGCGGTTGTCCGGCTCGGCGAAGACGACGTGGTTGACGACCTGGGCGACCCAGCGGAAGTCGCCGGCGTCGAACGACTCGCGCGCCTTCGCGAGCACCGCCTCGGCGCCGCCCATGAAGTCGACGTAGCGCGTGGACGCCTCCGTCGTCGTGTGCTCCCACAGGTGCGCAGGGTTGCCGTCGAACCAGCCCATGTAGCGCTGGTAGACCGCCTTGACGTTATGACTGACGGACCCGTAGTAGCCGCGACAGTGCCACGCCTGGTCGAGGCTCGGCGGCAGCTCGAACCGCTCGGCGATCTCGATCCCCGTCCAGCCCTGGTTGAGCAGGCGCAGCGTCTGGTCGTGCAGGTAGCCGTACAGGTCGCGTTGCTTGGAGAGGTAGTCGACGATCCGCTCGGTCCCCCAGCGCGGCCAGTGGTGGCAGGCGAACAGCACGTCCGCGTCGCGCCCGAACCGCTCGATCGTCTCGTTCAGGTAGTGCGCCCAGATGCGCGGGTCGCGCACCAGCGCGCCGCGCAGCGTGAGGGTGTTGTGGAGCGTGTGGCTCGCGTTCTCCGCGACGAACAGGACCTTGTGGTCGGGGAAGTAGAAGTTCATCTCCGACGGGGCTTCGGTGCCGGGCGTGAGCTGGAAGACGAAGCGGACGCCGTCGACGACCTCCTCCTGCCCGGTCTCGACGACGTGCTGCGTCGGCGGGATCAGCGTCACGGTGCCGGTCGAGGTGGTCGGGCCGAGCCCGGCGGTCAGCTGGCCGGCGGGGCCCGGTTCGAGCAGCGCGCCGAACATGTATCCGGCGCGGCGGCCCATCGCGGTGCCGGCGTAGACGTTCTCGCTGACGGCGTGCTCGAGGAAGCCCGACGGCGCGATCACCGGCACGCGTCCGGCGGCGACCTGCTCGTCGGAGAGGATGCCGCGCGAGCCGCCGAAGTGGTCGATGTGGCTGTGGCTGTAGATCAGGCCGGTGACCGGACGGTCGCCGCGATGCGCTCGGTAGAGCGCGAGCGCGGCGGCCGCCGCCTCGGTCGAGATCAGCGGGTCGGAGACGATCACGCCCGTCTCGCCCTCTATCAGGTGCATGTTGGAGAGATCGAAGCCGCGTACCTGGTAGAAGCCGGGCGCGACCTCGAACAGGCCATGGATGCTCAGCAGCTGCGCCTGACGCCAGAGGCTCGGGTTCGCCGTCGGCGGCGCGTCGCCGTGCGTGAAGGCGTACCGCTCCATGTCCCAGATCGTGCGGCCGTCGGCCGCCTCGATCCGCAGCGGATCGCTCGTCGCGACGAAGCCGCGCCGCGCGTCCTCGAAGTCCTCGCGGTCCCCGAACGGCAGCTCGCGCCGCAGCGCGTCGTTCGCCGCCGCCACCTGCGAGGACGCTGCGCCGATTCCGTCAGCCATCGATTCCTCCGTCGCCCGGGGTCTCCCGCGTGCCTGCGCGCCGCGGCTGCGCCCGCAAACCTAGCCTCGCCGGACCGCCGCCACGCCGGTCCTACCGTGCGGGCCGGCGCGGGCGCAGGAAGAGCGCGCGCGTGAGGCAGGCGAACGAGGCGACCACCGTGACCGTGCGGACGACGTTCCAGATCACCCACGGCGTCTCGAAGTCGTCGCGCACCTTCGCCACGTCGGCGATTCTCGACGGATCGCCGGCGGCGTCGAGCGCGTCGTTGAGCGGGATGTTGAACGCGAACGTGATCGCGAGCGTGGCGACCGCGAGCCCGGCGCCGGCGGCGACCCAGCGGGTGCCGGCGCGCGTGCCGCGGCGGCGCTCGTCGACCAGCGCCCACAACGCCAGCGCCGGGCCGCCGAGGAAGGTCGCGAAGAAGACCGGGTTCTCGATCGCGCGGTTGACGTTCTGCATCGCGTCCACGACCGTCAGGTCGGCCGCGCCGTGCAGGCCCGGCATCACGGAGACCGCGTAGCTGTAGAAGAGGCCGGCCAGCAGCCCCATCGCGACGGTCGCGCCGCCGAGCACGAGGCCGTCGCGCGTCGTGTGCATGACCACCGCCGGCGCGGCTTCCGGGCGGGCGTCGATCGTCGTCTGGCTGCTCATCGCTGCCTCCTGTCGTTCGGGTCGTCGGCGTCGGCGGCGCCGTCCACGCGGCGCAGCGCCTCGAGGAACCCCAGCCAGCCGACGAACGCGTGCTCGGCGCCGCCCGCGCGGCGCAGACGGCCGGTCAACGGCTGCCGGTCGAGGTGCAGCTCCAGCTGCACGACGAGCACGCGGTCGGCGGTGGCGGCGGTGTCCTCGTCCATGTGCAGGACGCTAGATCCGCCCCGCCCCGCGCGCGTCGGGGAGCACCCCGAGATCGGTCCCTGAACGTCAGCCCGGCTCGGTCAGCAGCGCCGCGAGGTCGCCGCGGCCGGCAACGTCGAGCTTGCGGTAGACGTGGCCGAGGTGCGTCTCGACCGTCTTGCGCGTCACGAACAGCTCCTGCGCGATCTCGGGGTTGCTGCGCCCGCCCGCCGCCAGCTCCGCGACGCGCCGCTCGGCGGCGGTCAGCTGCTCGACGCCGTGGCCATGCGGGTCGCTGCTGCGACCGCCGGCCGCACGCAGCTCGGTGCGTCCGCGCTCGGCCAGCTCGCGCGCGCCGAGCCGAGCGGCGAGCGCGACGCCCTGCTCGAGCGCCGTGCGCGCCTGCGCGCGCTGGTTGCCGCGCCGCAGCGCGGCGCCCAGGTCGACGAGCGCACGGGCGTGCTCCAGTCGCGCCGGCGCGCGCTCCAGCGCGGCGACCGCCTCACGCAGCCGCGGCGCCGCCTCGCCGCCGTCGCCGGCCAGCGCGAGCGCCCGCAGCGCGGTCCCGATCCCGCTCGCCGCGCCCCAACGGCGTGCGCGCTCCAGATCCTCCGCGGCGAGCGCGACCGCCTCGTCGCGTTCGCCGAGCGCCGTCAGCGCGAGCGCCGCGCGAGCGCGCCAGCGGGAGGCGAGCGGGTTGGCGCCGCCCCACAGCTCGTCGCGCCGGCCGAACTCGCGCAGCGCGGCGAGCGCCTCCTCTGGGCGCCGCGACGCGAGCAGCAGCGAGGCGCGCGCCTCCAGCAGGAAGTTGCTCGTCAGCCCCGGCGGGATCCCGGCGGCGGGATCGCCGTCGGCCAGCGCGCCGGCTGCGTCCGACGCCCGCCGCGCCTGCTCCAGCTCTCCGCCCTCGACGAGCGCCTGGACGAGCAGCGCGGTGGCGAACGGCAGCCCGAGGCCGATCCCGTGGCCGCGCAGCAGCTCGACGGCGGTGCGCCCGTCGGCCTCGGCGCGGCTGACGTCGCCGCGCCGCAGCGCGACCCAGCCGCGGCGGCCGGTCAGGTAAGCGGTCGCCGGGATCGTCGCGCGCACGTGCGCGTCCGCCAGCGCGCGCTCGAGCTGTTCGGCGACGAGGTCGAGCGCGTCGGTCGCGAGCAGCCCGATCACGACGTCGTAGAACGGGCCGACCATGTCGAGCCCCGGCGCGTCGAGCAGCCCGCCGCGCAGCACGCCCTCCAGCAGCGCCGCCGCCGCGTCCGCCGAGTCGGCCGCGCGCGCCCGCTGGAAGGCGACGCTCGCGAGCACGAGCCGCTCGCGCGCGGTGCCGCCGTCGAGCACGGCGAGCCGTTCGAGTCGTCTGCGGACCGGTGCGGCGGCCGCCGGGCTCGCCTGCAAGGCGTGCGAGGCGAGCTCCGCCTCCAGCAGCAGCGCCAGCTCGCGGTCCTGCGGCTCGATGACCTCGATCGCCGACGTCAGCGCCGCGACCGCGCGATCGGCCTCGCCCGCCACGGTCAGCGCGTTGGCGAGCTGGCGCACGGCGGTCGCGAGCTGCGCCGGCTCGTTCAGCGTCGCGCTCGCGGCGGCCAGGTGCTCGACCGCCGCCGGCGCGCCGACGCGGTGCTCGGCGAGCCCGAGTCCGAGCAGCACCTCGGTCCGCTGCGGCTCCCGCGGCGGCTCCGCCAGCGCGCGCCGCAGCCACGCGCCGGCCGCGGCCGGCGCACCGCGCGCGAGCGCGTCGTCCGCGACGCGCAGCAGCAGCGCGACGCGCGCCGCGTCGCCGGCCGGCTCGGCCGCCGCGACCTGCGCGGCGATCCGTTCGTCGGCGGCGCCGCGCTCGGCCAGCACGGCGGCCGCCCGCGCGTGCGCGACGGCGCGGGCGCTCGCGCCGATGTCGGCGTAGACCGCCTCGCGCACGATCGGGTGCGCGAACTCCAGCCGCGGAGCGGCCTGCAGCAGCCCGAGCGCGACGAGCAGGTCGGCCGCGTTCGCGGCATCCTGCTCGCCCAGCTCCGCGAGCTGCGCCGCCTCGCCGACCGCGGCGCCGTCACCGAGCACCGCCAGCGCGCGCACGAGCGCGGTCGCGGCCGGCGGCTGTTCGGACAGGCGCAGCAGCACCGCCTGGGCGACGACGGACGGCCCGAGCCGTGCGACGCGCGCGGCGCCGTCGCCGCCGGCCGGCAGCCCCGCCTCCGCCGTCTCGCGCAGCAGCGCCTCGACGTAGAAAGGGTTGCCGCCCGTCGCCTCGCGGCAGGCGGCGGCGAACGCCGGCGCGACCGGACCGCCGAGGCGGCGCTCGCACAGCGTCGCGGTCGCTGCCTCGCTCAGCGGCCGCGGGCGGACGGTCGTCGCCTCGGGGGCGGCGGCGAGGCGCGCCAGCTCGACCGTGTCGCCCTCGCCGGGGCGGCTGCCGAGCACGACCGCGAGCGCGAGCCCGTCGAGCCGCGGCGCGAGGTAGGCGAGGAAGCGCAACGAGTCGCTGTCGGCCCAGTGCGCGTCGTCGACCAGCAGCGCGAGCGGCCCTTCCTCGGCGAGGTCGGCGAGCAGCCAGTAGAGCCCGTGCAGCATCGCCGCGTCGCCGCCCACGGCGGAGGCGGTCTCGCCGCCCGCCACCGGCGCGAACAGCGGCGCCGCCTGCCCGGCCGCGCCCGTGAACAGCGCCGCGCGCCGCTCCTCCGCGGCGCGCGCGACGGTCGGTTCGAGCAGCTGCCGCACGCAGCCGTAGGCGAAGTCGCGCTCGAGCACGGTCGCGCGGGCGCGCAGGCAGGTGAAGCCGTCCGCGACGGCGAGCTCGGCGGCGGCGCGCAGCAGGCTCGTCTTGCCGAGGCCCGCGGGCGCCTCCACGATCGTCACGCCGCCGCGTCCCGCCCGCGCCTGCGCGAGCGCCGCGCGCAGCGCCGCCAGCTCGTCACGGCGCTCCAGCAGCGTGTCGGGCGCGTCAGTGTCCACCGCTCAGCCGGCCACCCTTCCCATCTCCGCGATCAGCGCGATCTGGTCCGCGCGCTCACCCTCGCCGGCGCGCTCGCGGTAGACGGCGTCGACGGTCGTGACGACGCGCTCCGGGTTGCACCAGCCGGCGTACGGCGCCAGCTCGATCCGCCGCGCGACCTCGTGCGCCGGCAGCTGGGCGCGCCAGCCGGCGACCGCCTCCGCCTGCACGTGCGCGAGGTAGTCGCGCAGCGCGCGCACGTCGTCCTTGCCGGCGATAGGTCCGTGGCCCGGCACGATCGCGTCGACGTCGAGCGCGAGCAGCCGCTCGCACGCCGCGATCCAGCCGCCGACCGATCCGTCCCACGTGACCGGGTGGACGCCGGCGAACAGCACGTCGCCGGCAAACACGACCCGCTGTGCGGGCACGTGCACGACCGCGTCGCCGCCCGTGTGCGCCGGCCCCAGCTCGATCAGCTGGACCTCCAGGTCGCCGACGGTCAGGGCCAGCTCGCCGCCGAACGTGCGCGACGGCGGCACGAGCCGCACGTCGGAGAAGTCGAACGCGCCGAACGCGTCGCTGACGTAGTCGCCGGCGACGCCCATCCGCGGCGCCTGCGCGAGCAGCTCCTGCAGCGCCGCCGGCGTCGCGCCCGCGAGCATCTCCTCGGCGGCGCGCGCGGTCGCGACGATCTGCGCGTCGCCGACGAGCTGGTTGCCGAACGTGTGGTCGGGGTCGCCGTGCGTGTTGACGAGCACGTCGATCGCCGCGGCGGCGGGCACGGCGCGACGCATCGCGTCGAGCATCTCGCGCGTCAGGCGCAGGTCGAACAGCGTGTCGACGAGCAGCGTCGCGTCGCCGTCGGCGATCAGCCCCGCGTTGCTCCACCCCCACGACCCGTTCGGCTGGAGATAGGCGTACGTCGATGCGCCGACGTCGTGCAGGCCCTTGGCGTAGGTGCGCTCAGCCATCGCGGGCGCAGTGTACGTGAGCGCTCAGCCCGCACCCGGCGCCTGGGCCGGGTGCGGGCTCCGTGGCGGCTCAGGCGCGCGCGGTCGCCGGCACGGGCACGGCGCCGGGCTCGGCGGCCGCGGCCGCGGCGGCCGCGGCGGCCGGCGCAGCGGCGGCAGCGGCGGCGGGCGCGGCCTTGCGCGGCGTCAGCAGCGCCAGCACGGCGCCGACGGCGAGCACGACGGCGGCGATCGGCAGCGCGGGGACGAGCCCGTCGACGAACGCCTGCGCGCTCGCGTAGCCGCCGTTGGCGGCGAACACCGAGGCGAGCACCGCGACGCCGAGCACCGCGCCCAGCTCGCGGATCGCGTTCGTCGCGCCCGACGCCTTGCCCTCCTCGCTCGGGCGCACCGACGCGAGCACCGCTTCCGGAGCGGTCGGGAAGACGAGCGCCATCCCGACGCCGGTGATCGCGAACGGGCCGATCAGCTCGGCGTACGGCGTATCGACGCCGACGACGGTCGCCATCCACGCCATCCCGACGGCCTGCAGCGCGAGGCCGACGGCCATCACGGGCCGCGTCCCGAAGCGGGTCGCGAGCACGCCCGCGAGCGGCGCGACGAGCATCGGCATCGCCGTCCACGGCAGCGTCCGCGCGCCGGCCTCGAACGGCCCGACGCCCTGCGCCATCTGGAAGTACTGGCTCATCAGGAAGATCGCGCCGAAGGCGCCGAAGAACATCGCGAACGAGAGCCCGTTGGCGGCGCTGAACGCGCGCGAGCGGAACAGCCGCAGCGGCAGCATCGGCGACGGCGCACGGCGCTCCCAGGCGACGAACGCGACGAGCAGCGCCGCGCCCGCGAGCAGCGGCGCGAGCACCTGCGGGCTCGTCCAGCCGTGCGACTCTCCGCGCACGAGCCCGAGCGTCAGCGCCAGCAGGCCGCTGCTGACGAGCGCGAGGCCGCGCAGGTCCAGCTCGCGGTCCGGGCCGTGCGACTCCGTGAGCTTGGCGCTCGCGAGCGGGATCAGCGCGAGGCCGATCGGGACGTTCGCCCAGAAGATCCAGTGCCACGAGATCCCCTCGACGACGGCGCCGCCGACGAACGGGCCGATCGCGACGCCGAGGCCGCTGATGCCGCCCCAGATGCCGAGCGCCGCGGCGCGCTTCTCGGCCGGGAACGCCTCGCTGACGAGCGTCAGCGTGAGCGGCGTGAGGATCGCCGCGCCGAGTCCCTGGAGGGCTCGTGCAGCGATCAGCGCCCCGACGCTCGGCGCGAGCGCGGCGCCGGCGCTGGCGACGGTGAAGAGGCCGACGCCGACGATGAACATCCGCTTGCGCCCGAAGCGGTCCCCGAGCGCGGCGCCGGTGACGAGCAGCACGGCGAACGCCAGCGTGTAGGCGTTGACAGTCCATTCGAGCGCCTCGAGCGAGCCGCCGAGGTCCATCCGGATCGAGTGCAGCGCGACGCCGACGACGAGGCTGTCGAGCGCTGTCATGAACAGCGCGGCGCCGGTGATTCCAAGGGTCCAACGTGCTCGCGACGCTGCTGTGCGCGTCATCGTGCATCAACTCCTCTGCGTGTTTCGGAGGGCAGGTCGTCCGACGCCGACGACCGTATGCCCGCCCTCCTCAGTGCGCGTCGGGGAGGTCCCCGATCTCCCTCACCGATGTTCGCCCCGCAGCGAAATCCCGTGAAGCCGCGCTGAAACTGCCGCCGCCTAGCGTGCTGTGCACCTCGTTCCCAGCTTTCGAAGGAGCACGCGATGGCAGCCGCCGTCCAAGCCACAGGCCTCGTCAAGATCTTCAGCGACTTCCGCGCCGTCGACGGCATCGACCTCGAAGTCCGCCAAGGCGAGATCTTCGGCGTCCTCGGACCCAACGGAGCCGGCAAGACGACGATGCTGAAGATGCTCGCGACCCTGCTCTCGATCGACGCGGGGCGGGCCGAGATCTTCGGCGTCGACGTCGCTCGCGAACCGCATCGGATCCGTCAGCTGCTCGGCGTGACCGGGCAGTACGCATCGGTCGACGAGAACCTGACCGCGACGGAGAACCTGTGGCTGTTCGGCCGTCTGCAAGGCCTGCGCTCGGCCGACGCGCGCTCGACCGCCGCCCGCCTGCTCGGCCAGTTCGGGCTGGAGGACGCCGCCGGCAAGACGATCTCGCAGTTCTCCGGCGGCATGCGGCGGCGCCTCGACCTCGCCGCCAGCCTGATCACCCGTCCGCCGCTGATCTTCCTCGACGAGCCGACCACCGGTCTCGACCCCCGCACGCGCGGGCAGATGTGGGACACGATCCGCGGCCTCGTCGCCGACGGCTGCACCGTCCTGCTGACGACGCAGTACCTCGACGAGGCCGACCAGCTGGCCGACCGCGTCGCCGTCATCGACAGGGGCCGCAAGGTCGCCGAGGGCACGCCCGACGAGCTGAAGACCTCCGTCGGCGAGTCGACGCTCCAGCTCGAGCTCGCAGGCGACGCCGATCAGGCGCTGGCGACCTACGTCGTCCGCCGCGTGCTCGGCGAAGAGCCCGTCCTGACGCCCGAGTCCGGCCGGATGAACGTCGCCCTCGACGTCGCCGACCGCGCCGCCGACGTCCTGATCGGCCTGCGCACGGCCGGTGTCGGGATCACCTCGGTCAGCGTCGCCAAGCCGACGCTCGACGAGGTCTTCCTGGCGCTCACCGGCCACGACACCGGCCAGGACCACGACGAGCCGAGCACAACCGACGACGAGCCCGCAATGGAGGTCGCCCGATGAGCACCGTCACCCTCGACCCGCGGCCGGCCTCCCCGGCGGCACCGCCTGCCGTCGATCCCGCCGCCGCTGTTGCTCGCGCACGCGCGCGCAACAGCTTCCGCGAGACCGTCAGCCAGACGCTCTCGATGGCCTGGCGGGCGCTGAAGAAGATGCGCCGCAACCCGGAGCAGTTCTTCGACGTCACGATCCAGCCGCTGCTGTTCACCGCGATGTTCGCCTACGTCTTCGGCGGCGCGATCTCGGGCGACGTCAAGGCCTACCTGCCGCTGATGATCCCGGGCATCGTCGCGCAGACGGTCCTCACGACCTGCATGGCCACCGGCGTCCAGTTGCGTGAGGACATGGACAAGGGGGTGTTCGACCGCTTCAAGTCGCTGCCGATCGCCCGCATCGCCCCGCTCGCCGGGCCGATGGTCGCCGATCTGATCCGGTACCTGATCGCCGCGACGCTGACGTTCGCGATGGGCATCCTCCTCGGCTACCGCCCCGACGGCGGCGTCCTCGGCGTCCTCGGCGCGATCGTGCTGGCGATCTTCACCGGCTGGGCGATCGCGTGGATCTTCACCTGGATCGGCACGCTCGCCCGCAGCGCGCAGAGCGTCCAAGGGATGTCGATGATGATCCTGTTCCCGCTGACGTTCCTCTCCAACGCGTTCGTGCCCGTCGACACGCTGCCCGGCTGGTTGCAGACGTTCGTGAACGTCAACCCGGTCTCGCACCTCGTCTCGGCCACCCGCGACCTCGCCAACCACGCCACGATCAGCAGCGAAGTCGGCTGGACGCTCCTCGCCGGCCTGGTGGTGATCGCGATCTTCGCGCCGCTGTCGGTCCGCAGCTACAAGCGGCACCTGTAACTCAGCCGCCGAGCTGCTCGACCAGGCCCCGTGCCGCGTCGAGCAGCTCGGGCGCGCGGCGGTCGCCGAGCTCCGCGCGGACCTCCGCGAGCCGGCCCGGAGCCCGCTCCTCCACGCTGGGCGCGATCCGCTCCCACGCCATCGTCGGGATCGTGCGGTTGTAGGCGAACCGCTCCGCCAGCGCCAGCAGCCGCGCCGCGTCGTCGACCCGCGTCGCATCGCGCAGCAGCCCCCAGCTGCCGAGCGCGAACAGCAGCATGCCGGCGACCGGGTAGTCGAGGTGCGGATCGGCGGGGTTCAGGATCCGCACCGTCCCGCTGCGACACGCTTCGAACAGGGCTCGTCCCGCCGCTTCCTCCGCGGGCGCGGACGCGTACTGCGCGTGCGCGGTCAGCGCCGTCGCCGTCCCGAACAGCGCCCACGGCTCCAGGCCGGTCGGGTCCACGCCTGGAAACCGCAGCCCGCGCATCCGCTCGGCCGCGCGACGGTAGGCCAGCAGGCCGCCGGCGCGATCGCCGCGGGCCAACTGCAGCTCGGCACCCCCGACCTGGACCACGCTCATGCCGCTGAACGTCGTCTCGGGGTCCTCGATCCGGTCGATCCGCTCGATCTCGGCCTTCGCCTCGTCGAACTGCTGCTCGGCGAGAGCGCACAGCACCAGCAGCGACCGCAGCTGGATCTCGTCGTCCTTGGCACCGAGCCGCACCAGCACCGGCAGCGCGGCCTGGGCATGCACCTTCCCGGCGTCGCGGTCGCCCAGCTGCATCGTCAGCGCCGCCAGCTGCGTTCGCAGGATCGCGGTCGACCACGGGCCGTCCTCCTCACGCGCGCGTGTGACCGCGTGCGTGGCCGCCTCGACCGCCCCGGTCGGGTCGCCGCCGTTCTCGCGGGCATGGCTGAGCCACTGCAGCGCAGTCAGCGCGACGTAGCGGTCGGGGTCCTCGCTATGCGCCTCGAGCCGGTGGAGAAACGCCGGCGCGTCGGCTGGGTCGTAGTCGAGCATGACCCGCGTCGTCGCCGCCAGCCGCCGGTCGCTCTCGCCGGGGCCGAGCCGGCGCAGCAGCTCGCGGAGCGGGCCGGTGTGCGTCTCGACCGAGATCATCGCGTTGCTGAGCGTGATCGACATCGCCGCCCGCGTCGCGTCCTCCAGCCGCGGCGGCGGGGACCAGTCGCGCACGACGTCGGCGATCGGCTCGGTCAGGACCATCACGCGGCCGTGGTCGCCGCGGATCGCCCAGAACGCGCCGAGCGAGGCGACGAGCCGGACGACCGTCTCGACGTCGCGGCCGGCGAGCGCGTCGCGCAGCTCGTCGGCGAGGTTGCTCTCCTCCGCGGCGATCGCGTCGATCGCGTCGAACTGGCCGGTACTGAAGAGCCGCTCGCCGTGGCGCCGGCCATATGCGGTCGCCCACCGGCGCAGCGCTGCGCGCGCCTCCGCCTCCTCGCCAGCCTGCGCCAGCCGCAGCCGCCCGAACTCGCGGACCGTCTCCAGCATCCGGCAGCGGACGCCCGCCGGCGACTCGCTGACGCTCAGCAGCGACTGGTCGACCAGGTTCTGGACGGCGTCGAGCGCACCGTCGCCGAGGACGGCGTCCGCCGCCTCGAGCGTGAAGCCGTCGTGGAACAGGGCGAGTCGTCGCAGCGCCCGCCGCTCCTGCTCGCCGAGCAGGTTCCACGACCAGTCGATCACCGCCAGCAGCGTCTGGTGGCGGTCCGGCGCGCTGCGGTCGCCGCCCCGCAGCAGCGCGAAGCGATCGCTCAGCCGGCGGTCGATCTCCTCGACGCCCATCACGCGGACCTTCGCCGCCGCCAGCTCGATCGCGAGCGGCAGTCCGTCGAGCCGGACCACGACGTTCTCGACCACGACGTCGTCCAGCTGCACACCCGGCCGGGCGGCGACCGCGCGCTGGCGGAACAGCTCGACCGCGTCGGCCGGCAGCAGCACGTCGAGCGGGTAGACGCGCTCGGCGGCGATCGCCAGCGGCGCGCGGGTCGTCGTCAGCACGCGCAGGTCGGGGGCGGCGGAGACGAGGAACGCGACCAGCTCGGCGACCGCCGCGATCAGGTGCTCGCAGTTGTCGAGGACGAGCAGGCCCGGGCCCTGCCCGAGCCGCTGGGCGATCCGGGCGCGGACGTCGGCACGCTGCTCGGGCGTCAGCGTCCGGCGGCTGCTGACGGAGTCACGCACGCCGAGCACCGAGCCGACCTCGCTCACCAGGTCCTCGGGCGCGGTGACGCCGACCAGCTCGACGACGTGCACCACCGGCTGACTCGCGTCGCGCGCGAGCACGTGCGCGAGCCGCGTCTTGCCGAGGCCGCCCGGTCCGACGATCGAGACCACCCGCGCGCTGGACAGCAGCGCCCGCAGCCGTTCGACGTCGCCGTCGCGGCCGAGCAGCGCGGTCGCGTCGTGACGGACGCCGCGACGGACCGGCCGGTCGAGCGCCAGCAGGTCGCGGTGGACGCGCTGGAGCGCTTCGCCGGGGTTGGTCCCGAGCCGGTCGAGGAGGTCGCGGCGGTGGCGCTCGAAGCGGTCGAGCGCCGCGCCGGGGCCGCGCACGACCGCCTCGCTGCGCAGCAGGTCGGCCAGCAGCGACTCGTCGTCGCCGACCGCGGCGAGCGCTTCTTCGAGTGCGGGCAGCGCGTCGGCGTGGGCGCCGGTCCGGCTGGAGGCCTGCGCCAGCAGCTGCCGCGCCGCCGCCAAGTCGCCGGCCGCGCCGCGCCGGAGCTCGGCCAGCGGCCCCGGCTCGTGCGGACCGACCGAGGCGAGCGCCGCGCCGAGCGCCAGCGCCTCGCGCGCCAGCTCGGCCGCGGCGACAGGATCGCCGTCGAGCGCCGCGCGCGCCGCGGCGACCGCGCCGGCCAGCCGCGAGCTGTCGACCGCGGCCGGCGGCAGCCCCAGCCGATAGCCCTCGCCGTCGCGCACGATCGCGTCGGCGCCGCAGGCCGTGCGCGTCCGCGAGACGACGACCTGCAGTCCCTTGGTCGCGTTCGCCAGCGGCTCCTCCCCCCAGATCAGATCGACCAGCCGCTCGGACCGCACCGTCCGGCCGGGGGCGGCGGCGAGTGCGGCGAGCAGCGCCTTGGACCGGTCGCCGACGACCGCCGTCCCGTTCCAGCGCACGCCGTCGAGGAGAGTCAGGCTGACGGGCACGCCGGTCAGTCTAGAACCGCGGTCCGGCACACGGGACCGCCCGGGCGCGGGTGTGGGGCAACCGACGCAAAGCGGCAATGCGCCGGATTACGATCGATAGCTTCGCCACACTGATCGGGGAGGCTGTAGTGATCAACAAGCTTCGGGCGGCGACGTCGCCCGCGATGATCGTCGCCGTCATCGCACTGGTGTTCGCCACCACTGGCGGTGCCTATGCTGCGACGAGACTCATCGGCGGCAAAGACATCAGAAACGGGTCGATCGGCCTGGCCGATCTGTCTGGCGCAGCCAGACGGGCGCTCAGAGGCAGACAGGGGCCGAGCGGCGAACGCGGGACGACTGGGCCGCAGGGCGCAGCCGGACCAACCGGCGCAACTGGCCCCGCGGGGCCAGCCGGCCTTGCTGGCGTCCAGGCCGTGGACGGTGCTTCGAAACGAATCCCGTCCGGTGGAGCGGACGGTGCCCCTACCGCGAACTGCCCGGCGGGGAAGGTCGTCATCGGCACCGGCTTCAACGCGAGCATCGGCTGGGCCGGATTCGTCAAGGCGTATGGGACGTTCGTCGGAGGGTTCTTCCTGAACGACAGCTCGATCGACGTGGACGTGAGTGTGCAGGCAATCTGCGCGTCGACGGGTGGCGCTGTCGCCGCCTCCGCCCGCCCGGGAAGATCGGCGTTCGAGCGCGACGTTCGAGAGGCGCAGGCTGCGCTGAGACAGCGCCGTTAGGGCGCACCGACCCCTCGCGTGCGCGTCGTCCTGCCTTGGTGAACGTCTAGGTCACCAAGGCAGAACGGCCGCGAAGGGCCGGTCAGATTCCGGCGGCCACCATCGCGGCGGTCACCGTGCTGGCGGCGGCGGCGAGACCTGTGGCGTTGGGATGCACCGGAGCGGTGATCTGCGCGGGGATCAGCGGCTCGACCCAGCGGACCGACGGTCTCTTGCAGACGTCGTGGCCGATGCTGGGCGTGTACAGGTCGACGTAGGTCGCCCCGTTCTCCGCGGCAGCCGCCTGCACCGATCTGTTGAGGCGTCTGTTGAGCTGGTCCAGGAACGCGACGTCGCCGGAGGTCAGTGGCAGGCTCGGGAAACAGCGCCCTCTCTGCGGCAGCAGGTCGGGGTAGCCGACGACGAAGATCCGCGCGTCCGGCGAGTGGGCCTGGATGCCTCTGACGTTCGCCGAGATTCTGTCCTTGATCGCGTCCGCGCTGGCGTTGTGCGTGGCGCCGAGCAGGTCGCGGCACGGCGCGCCGACGTCCAGGATCGTCAGCGGATTGGCCAGGCCGAGCGCGCCGCAGCTGGCGATCGCCCCGAGGAAGAGCAGGTTGTCGTTGCCGCCGATCCCGAGCGTCACGATCTCGGTGTCGGCTCTGAGCGCGTCGAACTGCGGTCTGACGCCGGGGTACTGACTCGTCGTCATGTGATCCGTCGTCGCGCCGCCGCACGTCACGTCCGTCAGCGACAGGCCGAGCGCTCTGGCCGTCAGGCGCGGATAATTGACAAGCGACCGCAGGCACAACGGCGAGCTGCTGTCGGCCGGCAGCACCAGCGAGCCCGCAGCATAGGAATCGCCGAGCGCGACGTAGTCGCTCTCGGCCGCGCGCGCCGGATTCGCGGCGATCACCGTCGCTGCCGTCGCAGCGACGGTGATCGAACACAGCACGGCGAAGCGTCGCCGCAACCGCGGCAGTTCCCCAAAGGACATCGTCGTCTCCCCTCCTGATGTACCGGCCGCGACGCGGCCGGCTGCCTATGCGCAGACTTCTAGCAGATCCACCGCCTCGTATCGCAGAAGCAGACAGGCTGTGCGGTCGGGCCTACGCCACCGCCAACTCGGAATGACGTGGACGACGGTGATGAACGTCGCGCACAGGGCGCCCCGAACCTTCTTGCGGTACCTGGCAGCCCGGGGTCCTACACGCGGAGCGCAACGGCGTGCGAGCGATGCACCCCGCCAAATGCAAAGCCCCGGCCGCATAACTCCCCTTTGCGGGAGTCCTAGGCGGGACCGGGGCGTCACAAGAAGGCTAGCTGCTCGTCGGCGCGTCGACCCGACGCGCGTCACGCATCGTGAGGACGGTGACAACGTCCGCCGATGCGTCGTACTCGTAGACGATCACGAGCCACGACCACGGGCCAAGCACGTACCGCGTGCCAGCCCACCGCCCGTCGAGCGCAGGCCCGAGCTTCGGAAACCGGCGCAGCGGACTCAAGCGTCCAGCGACACGCTGCGGCGTGTCCGGCGGCAGCTCATGCGTCAGGATCAGCTCGCGCAGGTCCTCGGCCGCCGCAGCAGCCACCCGGATCTCCGGCATCTACAGCTCGTTGAGACCGATCGTCTCGCCGCGGCCAGCCTGCTCGCGCCCGAGCCGCATCCGCTCCCAAGAGCCGGGAACGCGATCGAGCACCGACGCCATGTCGACCGGCTCCCGCTCGATCTGCGCCAACGCCTCCGAAAGCAGCGTCACCGCCAGATCGTCCTGTTGCGCGTGCGCACGCTCCGCCAGAGCCGCCAGTCGAGCAGCGGCTTCGTCATCGAGATCGAGGCGAATCTGATGGGCCATACCGATCAGGGTATCGCCCACCACCGCCTACGCAGCCGCCAGCTGCTCCAGCGCCTTCAGCACCTCGTCGTCGTGGGTTCTGGGCGAGACTCTCGGATCACGTGGACGACAGTGCCGTCGATGATGAACGTCGCGCGCAGGGCGCCCCAGTACTTCTTGCCGTCCATGGCGAGATTCAAAGGGGGTGCACTATGGCCGATACAGAAAGCATGGGACGGCCTCGGGTGATCATCGCGGTTCGCGTCTCCAGCAAGGACCAGAAGGAGCGCCCGTTCGTGCCCGTCAGCTGAGCAGGAACTCGCGGATCTGCTCGGTGATCGGTTCCGGTGCTGCCCAGAACGCGCCGTGATCCTGGTCGGGCAGGGTCAGTACCGTGACGTTCGGAAGGAGCGCGGCCAACGCGTTGGCGCTTACGCGGAAGTAGGACTCGCTATTTCCGCCGACGGCGACCGCGATCGGCGCGTTGATCGACCAGCGGTCGGCAGGCAGGGGGGTGCCGTCCATGAGTCCGTGGAGGATTCGGCCTTCGTAGGCGTAGGTGTGGGCGTAGCGGGCCATCTCGTTCCAGGATGGGTCCTGCTTCATCGGTTCGATGTACTCGGCGGGGACGCCGATCATCTCGGTCATGACGTATTCGACGGCCTCGCTGCGCCTGTCGGCCGCGACCAGCTCTTCGACGTGTTCGATGTAGTCGGTGGGCGCCGGCGGCCGGGAGTCGTCCACGATGAACGGCGGCTCGTAGAGGTAAAGCCCTGTCACGCTGTCGCCCAGCGCGCTAGCCGCGTCGAGCGTGATCGCGCAGCCGCCGGAACCGCTGGTGAGGGCCGCGGAGCCGCCCGCGATGTCGATCAGTGCGGCGATGTCGTCGAGTTCGCGGGCGGGGTCGTAGGGCTGCGGGTCGCCGCTGGCGCCGCGGCCGCGGCGATCGAAGCTGATCACCGTGAAGTGCTCGGACAGGGTCTTGGCCAGGCCGGCGACGCCAGTGTGGTCCTCGGCGACGTTGCTGATCACGATGATCGCCGGACCGGAACCGGTCTTCTCGTAGGCGATCGTGGTGCCGTCGGTGGAGGTGATGGTCTGCATGATCTTGTCTCCCTGGGGTGTTCTGAGCAGGTCGTCGAGCCGGCCAAGAGCCTCGGCATAGCCCTCGGCCATCTGCAACTCGACCGCCTGCCGCAGTGCGTGGAGGTCGGGGAAGCTCGCCTCGACCTCGACGCGGCAACCGGTGCCGGCCGAGGCGAAGGTGACCGAGGTCGGGAAGGTGCCGGTGCCGTCGGGTTGCCACGCCTCGTCGGCGAAGGTGTCCTCGTAGGCCAGTTCGACGTGCGGGACGACGAGGCCGTAGGTGGCGAGGCCGCGGACCGGTTCGGCCGACCCGTCGGCCGCCGCGATCTCAAAGCGCCAGCGGCCGCCCGGGCGAACGTCCATTTCGTACACGGTCGCGGCCCAGCCTGCCGGACCCCACCACTGCGCGATCGCCTCGGCGTCGGTCCATGCCCACCACGCCCGGTCCACACTGGCGGCGTAGGTGCGGCTGATGCGGATGGTGTTGCGTGATCTGTCGATCACGATGCCGTCCTCAGGCATGTCCTGGCTCCTCACTGTTCCGTCTCCTCGAGGAAGGAGCCGAAGCGGTCCATCCGTTCTGACCACAGGCCGGCGAATCGCTGTGTCCAGTCGCTCAGCTCGCGCATCGATTCCGGACGCACCCGGTAGATCCGCTGCTGCGCCTGCTTCGTCACCTCGACCACGCCCGCATCGGCGAGCAACCGCAGATGCCGGGACACCTGCGGCTGGCCCATGCCAAGACTGTCGACGATGCCGCCGACCGACTGCGGACCATCCCGGAGCAACTCGACGATCCGGAAGCGGTTCGGCTCCGAGATCGCCATCAATCGCCGCTGCACGGTGTCGACCACGGCGAGAACATACACGTAGACATATATATGTACAAGCACATGTATCGCACCTGCGCGCCATTCGTGAGGCCCGCGGGTACAGCCAGGAAGCCACCGCCGAAGTTGTTGGCGTTCACCGGGCTATCTGGGCGGCCTTGAACGCGGCGAGCGCAACCTGACGCTGCGCTCAGTCGAACGCATCGGCGTGGACCCGCTCGCGCTCCTGCATCGGAACATCCGAAAAGCTAGGCGCTCGGGCTTCCTGCTCGATCGGCAACATCCAGCCCCCGTGGTGGCCCGCATTCACTGCCGACGGACGGGGCGGGGTTCGAACCCGCGACCTCTCGCTCCGGAGGCAGAGCCCTACGCCGCCGCCAGCTGCTCCAGCGCCTTCAGCACCTCGTCGTCGTGGGTTCTGGGCGAGACTCTCGGGATCACGTGGACGACGGTGCCGTCGCCGTCGATGATGAACGTCGCGCGCAGCGCGCCCCAGTACTTCTTGCCGTACATGCTCTTCTCCGCCCACGTGCCGTACGCCTCGCAGACGGCGTGGTCGGCGTCGCCGAGGAGGGTGAAGTCGAGGCCGAACTTGTCGGCGAATCTCTTCACTCTCGTGTGCGGGTCGGGCGAGATGCCGATCACGACCGCGCCTGCCTCGGTGTAGTTCGGCAGGTGGTCGCGGACGCCGCACGCCTGCGTCGTGCAGCCGGGCGTGTCGGCCTTCGGGTAGAAGTAGAGGACGACGGTCTTGCCGGCGTAGTCAGACAGGCTGACGTCGTTTCCGTCCTGGTCGGGGAGGGTGAACTGGGGTGCCTTGGCTCCGGTCTCGATCATCCCGTCAGTATGGCTTGCGGCGTGTCAGAACTGGTAGTCCGCCGCATCCACGTAGGAGACGACGATCGTCCACGCGCAACCGCGGTCGTACTGCGACTTGACGTGGACCCAGGCGCGGTCCTGCAGCAGGTTCTGGTCGGTCGTCTTCCACCACTGCCCGTTCGTGCCGTCGCCCCAGTCGGAGACGACCTCCCAGCCGACGACGATCGCGTTCGGGTCGCTGAAGCCGATGTTCGCCTCGCGCCAGCCGATCTGCCACTTCTCCTCGTAGCGCGAGTCGTGGCGATGGATCACGACCGCGTTGCTCTTGGACCAGACGCGGTAGCCGTACGGCCACGACTGCTGCCCCGTGCCCTCCTCGATCGCGTGGTCCTTGGCCGGCTCGCCCGCGACTGCCTGCTTCACGCGCAGGTAGAACTCCAGCCGGTCGAAGACGCCCTTCAGTCTCGCGCCGAGCAGGTCGGCGCGGCTCTGCGTCGCGCCGCGCTCCTGCACGTCGGTCGCGAGCGTCGCCTGGTTCGCCTCCAGCCCGGTCGTGAGCGTGCGGAACTCGCCGGTCAGCTGCTCCTGGTAGTGGCGCGGGCAGGAGTCGTACTGCGCGCGCACGTCCCAGACCGACAGGTAGAGCCGGCGCAGCTCGGCGAACGCCTGCGGCGCGACGTCGATCGTGCGCGGGTAGGACGGCTCGATCGTGCTGTAGTGCTGCAGCAGCGCGGACAGGTAGACGCCCTTCTCGTGCTGCTTGAACCAGCCGAGCGCGTCTATGACCTTCTCCGGCGTCCAGGGCCCGTTGGGCGCCGTGCCGTCGTAGCCCTCCATGAAGACGTGCGTCGAGATGCTGACGTTGCTGCTCGCCGCCGTCTGCTTGAAGCGCGCGCTGCCCTCGGCGCTGAAGACGTCGGGCATGTTCGCGCCGATTCTCGACTTGAAGTCCTGCATCTGGTCGACCGTCTGCGACTGGCAGGTGTAGACCGCGGTGAAGCGCGAGGCGCGGCGGCCGCCCGCAACGAAGTAGTCGCCGTAGGCGTGGCGGAATCTCGCCGGGTCGGCGAGCAGCGCTCTCGCCTTGTCGGTCAGCACGACCGCCGTCGGGCGGTCGTAGTCGACGCAGTGGGACTCGTAGCGGACGATCAGCGTGACGGCCAGCTCGGAGTAGTGGACCTTCGTCAGGTACTCGACCGAGGCGCTCACAGTGACGCCCTCGATGTTGTATCTGCCGGAGGCGGCGACCTCTATCTCGTTGCTGAGGTCACGCTGGCTCTGGACGAACGCGTAGTGCTCGCTCGACGTCTTCGTTCTCGCCTCCTCGACGGCGGAGCGCTCGATCGCCGAGCCGGTGATGCCGCCGGTGATCGCGTCGACCCCGGCGCCGATCTGGAAGCCGTCGATCCACGGCATTCCGGTGAGCATCGGGCTCAGCTCGGTCATCGCGGTGCTGCTGAAACGCGTGATCGCGGCGTCGTGCGCGCCGGGTGCAAGCTCCGTGCTCATGTCCGTCTCCCCGTCCCTCGAGATCGCTCAGTAAGACGGTTCATAGCAGCGCCGGACTGCGGTGCGCAAGCGACTACTTCAACAGGCGCGAGAGGCGGCGGTCCTTGAGCACCTTGCCGTCGGTCTGCTCGACCGGGCAGTACGCGATCACGTAGTCCTCGTAGTGGACGGCCTTCAGCTCGGCACCGCAGCGCGGGCACGGCTCGCCCTGTCTGCGGTGGACTCTCAGCGGCAGCGGGAGCTTGTCGGGCAGCGGCAGCGCCAACGCCTCCTCGTAGTGCGCGATCGCGCCGCCGAGGATCGCGACGGTCGCGGCACGCAGTCGCTCCGCCTCCTCCTCGCTGAGGTCTCTGCCGCGCTTGAACGGCGACAGTCTCGCCTCCCACAGGATCTCGTCGACCCACGAGCGGCCGATCCCGGCGATCGTGCGCTGGTCGCGCAGGAGCGTGTGCAGCGGCCGCGCCTTCGCCAGCAGCGGACCGAACGGCGGCGGGTCCGGCCACGCCTGCGGCCCGAGCGTCGCGACGGCCTCCTCAGCGTCCAGCTCCTCGGCGCGCAGCAGCTTCGCCCACGCCGCCTGCTTGGTGCCGAACTCGCGCAGCCGCAGCTCGCGGTCGCCGTCGAGCCGCAGCAGGATCCGCGACGTTCTGTCGCGCAGGCCGGCGCGCTTCTCGTACAGCTGGAGCCGGCCGGCGGACATCAGGTGGATCAGCAGCACGAGCCCGGCGTCGGACTCGACGACGAGGTGCTTGCCGCGGCGGCTGACGCCGGTCAACGTCGTGCCGTCGAGCGCGTGCAACGGCGGGTCGAACGTCTTCAGCGCGTTGATGCCGGGCGCCAGCGTCGACTCGACGCGGGCGCCGGCGACGCCCTCGCTCAGCAGTCGCGCGGTGATCTCGACCTCGGGCAGCTCGGGCATCGTGCACACCAGGCTAGTCGGTCGGCGTATGCTGGCTCGCGAGGAGAGCCCGTACGAGAGGTGGAGCTGTGGCACGCGGCCGGTCGACCTGCATCCTTGCGCTGACGCTGACGCTGACGCTGCTGTCGGCCGCAGCGGCGTCCGCCGCCACGCAGACGGTGACGAGAACGTTCGGGCCGATCAAGATCGGCGGCTACGAGGTGCGACAGGAGAGCTCGTTCGGCGCGCCGACGGCCGGCGTCGACGGCTACGTCACCGACATGAGAGTGAACGTCGTCGACCGCGCGGGCAGACCGCTGCCGATCTCGCGCGTGATGCTCCACCACATCGTCTTCCTCAACGCCGGCAACGCGGCCAGACCGCGCCGGGACAAGACGTGCGGGACGTTCACGATGTGGAACTCGCGCGACACGCTGCCGGCGCTCGCCGAACGTTTCTACGCAGCCGGCGAAGAGCGCGCCGAGATGCACCTGCCGCCGGGCTACGGCTACCCGGTCGAGAGAGACGACACGTGGCTCCTCACCTGGATGCTGATGAATCACCGCCAGCTGCCCGACGAGGCATACATCCAGTACGAGATGACGGTCGCCACCGGCGTCCAGCTGCAGGAGGTCACCCCCTACTGGCTCGACGTCGTCAACTGCATGACCGACCCGATCTACAACGTGCCCGGCGGCGAGCGGACAGGCGCGCTGCACACGCGCTCCGGCGAGTGGACGATCCCCGCCGCCGGGCGCATGGTCGCGGGCAGCGGGCACGTCCACGGCGGCGGGCAGAGCCTCTCGATCACCCAGCCGACGTGCCAGGACCGCGAGGTCGCGCGCTTCCTGCCGACGTGGGGCTCGCCGAGACACCCCTTCTACAACGTGCGGCCGATCCTGCACGAGCCAGGGCCGATCAACGTGACGACGATGGAGTCGCCGACGGGGATCCCGGTCGCCGCCGGCTCGAAGCTGAAGCTCAACTCGACCTACGACGCGGCGCTGCCGCACACGCGTGTGATGGGGATCTCGGTCGTCTACGTCGCGCCCGACCCCGCCGTCACCGACCCGTGCGCGCCGCTCCCGCGCGACGCGACGTACTCGCCGCGGCCGCCGGGCCGTGCAACGCCGCCGCGCTTCACCGTTCCGCTGACGGGGCTCGACCCCGACAGCGGGAGAGCGGTGACGATCGCCAAGCCGCCGGGCAGACGCGTCGCGCTCAGAAGCGGCGCGACGGTGAACGTCAGCCGCTTCTCCTTCTCGCGCCCGAACATCGCGCTCAGAAAGGGCAGCAGTCTGCGCTGGCGGTTCGACGACGGCGGCGAGATCCACAACGTCACGCTCGCCTCCGGCCCGCTCGGGTTCGGCTCCAAGAACCTCGACCGCGGGACGTTCACCCAGCGCTTCACCCGAACCGGCACCTACCGCATCTTCTGCGGTTTGCATCCGGTAGCGATGACGGAGTCGATCGTCGTCCGCTGATCCGACCGCAACTCCCGCTCCGTAAGGCGGTTAATAGTGCCGTTACATCCCTTTACAACGGCGTTCCCCACCCGTTATGGCGGCTTAACGGCCGCTGACCAGACTGGCGGTCATGATGACTGACATCCTCCTCATCGCAGGGCCTGAGGGACACGACGCAGAGCTCGTCGCCTCCGCCGCTGCATACCAACCTCACCATGTCACCGTGTTGATCGCGGCCGAGGACCCGGCCTGGTCCTGGAGCGAGACGCGCACCGCGGCCGCCAGGCGCGACCGGCTCGCCACGCTGCTCACCTCGACCGAGCTGGCGACGGGCGCCTCGGTCGTCGGCATGGTCGGCGACCCCGCCCAGCTGCAGGTCGCAGGCTTCGACGCCGTCGTCGCCGACGGCAACCTCCTGACGGCGGCCTAGCCGTCGCATGATCGTCCCCGCGGCCCCGCCGGGCGTGTCCGCACGCCCGGCGTAGCGGCGCCGCCGCGCCCGCCCGTCGCATAGCGTTCGGGACGTGAGCAGCGCGATCGTCGACACGCACGCCGAGGCCGCCGCGCTCGGCCTGCCGCCGCTGCTGATCCGCGAGCCGCTCGCCGCCTTCCTCGACGCGCACGGCCTCGGCTCCGGACCGCTGCACGCCGAGCCGGTCGGCGAGGGCCACTCGAACGTCACCTACCTGATCCGCCTCGACGGCGCCGAGCTGGTGCTGCGCCGCCCGCCGCGCCCGCCGCTGCCGCCGTCCGCGCACGACGTGCTGCGCGAAGCGCAGCTGCTGCGCGCCGTCGAGCCGACCGCCGCGCGCACGCCGCGCGTGCTCGCGACCTGCGCGGACGAGACCGTGATCGGCGCGCCCTTCTACGTGATGGAGAAGGTCGAGGGCGAGGTGCTGATGCACGCCGTCCCGCCCGTCCTCGACGCCGAGGAGGAGCGCCGCCGCGTCGGCGAGCAGCTCGTCGACGCGCTCGTCGAGGTCCACGCCGTCGACTGGCGCGAGTGCGGGCTGACCGGCTACGGCAAGCCGACCGGCTACCTCGAGCGCCAGCTGCGGCGCTTCGCGGGACTGTGGGAGCACAACAAGACGCGCGAGGTCGAGGCGCTCGACCGCGTCACGCGCTGGCTCGCCGCGCACGTGCCGCAGTCCGGCCCCGCGACGATCGTGCACGGCGACTACCGGCTCGGGAACGTGATGGTCGCCGGTGCGCGCGACGCGCGCGACCCGGCCCGGATCGTCGCGATCTTCGACTGGGAGCTGGCGACGATCGGCGACCCGCTCGCCGACGTCGGCTACCTTGCCGCGACGTGGGCGCAACCCGGCGACGAGGAGGTCGGGACGGTCTTCGCGCTCGGCGCGGTCACGAGCGAGCCCGGGTTCCCACTGCGCGGGGAGCTGATCGCCCGCTACGAGGAGCGCTCCGGCCGCTCGATGGGCGACGTCGACTGGTACCAGGCGCTGGCGCTGTGGAAGGCCGCCGTCTTCCTCGAAGGCTCCTACAGACGCCTGCTCGCCGGCACCACCGACGACCCGTTCTTCGCGCTGCTGGACACCGGCGTGCCGAAGCTCGCCGAGCGCGCCTGGGAGCTGGCACGCGGCGCCGGGCGCTAGGCTCCGCCGCTTCATGCCGAGCCGCGCCGCCATCCCGAACCGCGCCGTGCTGATCGGCGCGTGCGTCGTCGTGCTCCTGCTGCTGTTCCTGCTCGTGCGCGGCTGCGGCGACGACAGCCTCAGCCCCGAGCAGCTGCGCAAGCAGGCGGCGGCGATCTGCCACGACGCGACGGTCGCGACCGACAGAGTCGCCGTGCCCAACGCGCCCGCCGGCGGCGCGCGCTTCCTCGGCGAGGGACTCGCCTACATGCGCCCGGCGCTGACCGACCTCGGCAGGCTCAAGGCGCCCGAGGACCTGCGCGACCGCTACGAGCGCGCCGTCGCGCTCGGCGTCGAGCAGGTCGCGCTGATCACCAGAACCGAGCAGGAGATCCGCCGCGACGGCGACGTGATCGACTCCTTCCGCCAGCTCCAGCGCCAGCTCGAACCGATCGTGCAGGACGAGAACGAGCTGTGGAGAGCGCTCGACATCCCCGCCTGCGTGCGGCGCTGACGCACGCGCGCACGTCGCGGCCGCGACGAAAGACATAGGGGATTCCCCCGAACGGTGCTGGCGCACACCGCGCGCGCGGCGCATCGTTGCCGGCATGACACGACGCCTCCGTCTGCCCGCGGCGCTCGCCTGCGCCGCGCTGCTCCCGCTCCTCCCCTCCCCCGCCCTCGCCGCGAGAAGAGCGCCGCCGAGAGCCTCCGTCTGGAAGATCATCGCCGTCACGCTCGACGGCACGATGAGATTCACCGAGGAGGACCGCGGCTACACCGGCACCGCCAGCTACCGGGGCGGCAACCTCCAGAACAGCCCGACGTTCTCGCTCGCACCCGCGTCGAAGGCGAACCCGCGCCTGTTCACGACCGTGTTCCGGCCCGCCCGCTACAGCGGACAGAGCAATGCGGTGATCAGAGAGATCGACCGCAGCTGGGACTGCAGCCTGACGACACCGGAGGACTACAACTCCGGGAGACTGCCCGTCACGATCGCGGTGACCGACAAGATCGTGCACTTCAACTTCACCGTCATCGCACCCCCGATCAAGTGCCCCGACAACGCGCCGGCGTGGACGTTCGGGATGGCGGCGAACAAGGGCAGAAACACCGAGCTGGAGCTGAGATCCCTCAGCCGCGTCAAGCCGGGCAAGGGCTACGAGCTGAAGGTCGACATGCGCGCGCAGGGCACGGAGGAGGGTGTCGCCTACGACACCCGCTGGCGCGGGAGACTCACCCTCTTCCGTGTGCGCTGAGCGGGACCCTCAGTCGCGCTTGCCGCGACCGTAGAGCAGTCTCGTCAGCTTCCCCAGCAGCAGCGTCGTGCGCCGTTTGTACGGGAACATGTGCGGGTCTCTCTTGCCGGCGAAGCGGGTCACGAGCAGCGTCTGCTGCTGGGTGTACTTGCGGATCCCTCCGGCGCCGTGGCGCGTGCCGAGGCCCGAGGACTTCCAGCCGCCCATCGGCAGCTCCAGCGCCGTGTAGTTGACCTGCGCGTCGTTGACGCAGACGGCGCCCGCCTCGACGCGGCGCGCCAGCTGCTCGCCGCGGCGCGTGTCCTTCGTCCAGACCGACGCCTGCAGACCGTACGGGGAGTCGTTCGCGAGCCGCAACGCCTCCTCGGCGTCGCCGACTCTCATGATCGGCAGCGTCGGGCCGAACGTCTCCTCTGTCATGCACGACATCGAGTGGTCGACGTCGACGAGCACGGTCGGCTCGTAGAACATCCCCGGGCCGTTCCCGGCTCTGCCGCCGGTCAGCACGCGCGCGCCCTTTCTGACGGCGTCTCTGACGTGCTTGTCGATGATGTCGAGCTGCGGCGGGAACGTCACGGCGCCGACGTCGATCGAGCCGGGACCGTCGGAGCGGCCCTGGCGCAGGCTCTTGACTCTCTCGGTCACCTTCGCGACGAACTGGTCGTAGACCGGCGCCTCGACGTAGACGCGCTCGATCGAGATGCAGACTTGGCCGCCGTTGTTCATCGAGTAATAGGCGGCCGCGTTGGCGGCGCGGTCGACGTCGGCGTCGGCCAGCACGATCATCGGGTCCTTGCCGCCCAGCTCCAGCCCGACCGGCGTCAGCGTCTTGGCGGCACGCTCCATGACCTTCTTGCCGGTCTTCGTCGAGCCGGTGAACATGACGAAGTCGACCTCGTCGATCAACGCGGCGCCGGTGGCGCCGTCACCGGTGGCGACCTGGAAGACGTCCTCCGGCAGACCCGCCGCTCTCAGCCCCTCGGCCATCAGCAGCGAGGTCAGCGGCGTCACCTCGCTCGGCTTCAGGATCACGGCGTTGCCAGCGGCGAGCGCGGGGATGCAGTCGCCGAACGAGTTCGTCAGCGGGAAGTTCCACGGGCCGATCACGCCGACGACGCCGACCGGGCGGTAGCGGACGACGAGCTTCTTGCCCTTCACGAGCGGGTTCGCGGACTTCATCGGCTCGTCGGCGAGGAACGCCGGCGCCTCCTTGGCCCAGAAGCCGAACGCCGCGGCGGCGTACATGATCTCGGCGAGCTGAGCGTCCTCGTAGGTCTTGCCCGTCTCGGAGACGATCGTCGCGATGATGCGCTCAGCGTTGTCGGTGACCCACTTCTGCGCGCGCCGCAGCACGCGGCCACGCTCGTCGAAGCCGATGGCGTCCCACGCCGGCTGGGCGGCGCGAGCGCGCGCGACCAGCTCGTGCACGTCCTCGCGGCCGAGCGTCGGGACGGTCGTGATCGTCTCGCCGGTGGCCGGGTTCTCAACGGGGATGCCGGTGCCGCCCTGCGCGGCCGCCGGCGCCTGCTCGACACTCGCCATGACCCTCTCCTCTTCGGTTCGGTCGCTCGTCCTGGACATCCACCCTACCGAAGCCGGAGCGACGTTTGGCCAGCTGGCCAGTTCCGCGCCCCGGCGCGGAGGGGGGAACGGCGGGCACCACCGCGACGTGGAGGCGAGCCCGCGATGACGACGCCCCGCCGAACCTCTCGCAGAGCCGCGCCGCCGCGCGCGGTCTTCTGGCGCCGTCGCGCGCTGCTGCTGCTCGTCCCGCTGCTGCTCTGCGCGGGCGCCGTCGTGCTGCTGCGCGGCGACGGCGGCGAGGCCGAGCGGGTCGCGCTCGGCCGCGCCTACGTGCGCGCGTGGCAGCACGGCGACTACGCCGCGATGCACGCGCTGCTGACGCCGGCGGCGCGCCGTGCGACGCCGGCCGCGCGTTTCGCCCACCTCCACCGCACCGCGCTGCGGATCGCGACCGCCCCGCGGATCGGGCCAGCCGACGACGTGAGCGCGAGCGAGCACGCGGTGCGTTTGCGGCTGCGCGTGCCGACGCACGCGTTCGGCTCCGTCGCCGCGACGCTGACGCTCCCGCTCGACGACGGCGACGCGCCCCGTGTGCGCTGGAGCCCGCAGCTCGTCTTCCCGGGCCTGCGGCACGGCGAGCGGCTGTCGGCGCGGACGCGGCTGGCGCCGCGCGCGAGCCTGCTCGCCGCCGACGGCTCGGTGCTCGCGGCCGGCCCGGAGCGCGCGCCGGACGCGGCGGTCGCCGACGTCGCCGGCCAGACGGTCGGCGTGCTGGGAGAGCCGGAGCCGGCGCGCCTGCTGGCGTTGCAGGCGCGCGGCGTGCCGAGCACCGCCGCGGTCGGACTCAACGGCCTCGAACGCGCGCTCGACGACCGCCTCACCGGCACGCCCGGCGGCGAGCTGCTCGCCGGTCGCCGCGTGCTCGCGCAGCGGCTGCCGAGCGCGCCGGCCGCGGTCACGACGACGATCGTTCCATCCGTCGTGCGGGCGGCGGCCGACGCGCTCGCGGGGCGGCCGGGCGGCGCGGTCGCGGTCGATCCGCGCGACGGCGCGGTGCTCGGCTTCGCCGGCACGCCGTTCTCTGGCCTCGGCCCGCCCGGCTCGACGTTCAAGATCCTCACGCTCGTCGCGGCGCTGGAGTCGAGCGCCGCGACGGAGGAGTCGACGTATCCGTACGAGCAGCAGGCGCTGCTCGGCGGCGCGCCGCTGCAGAACGCGAACGGCGAGCGCTGCGGCGGCACGCTGGTGGAGAGCTTCGCGCACTCGTGCAACTCGGTCTTCGCGCCGCTCGGCGTCGCCGCCGGCCCGCAGCGGCTGGCGGCGGTCGCGGAGCGGTTCGGCTTCAACGCGCCGTCGGACCTTGGGGGCGCGGCGACGTCGGCGTTCCCGGCGACCGGCTCCGACGACGACCCGCTCGCCGTCGGCTCGAACGCGATCGGCCAGGGCAAGGTCGTCGCGAGCGCGCTGCAGATGGCGAGCGTCGCCACGACGATCGCCCGCGACGGCGTGCGACCGCGGCTGACGGTCGACGCGGCCGCCGCGCCCGCGCCGCCCCGCCGCGCGACGACGCCCGCCGTTGCGCGAGTCGTGCAGCGCGCGATGCGCGCCGTCGTCGAGGACGGGACCGGCGGCGCGGCGGCGATCGACGGCGTCCCGGTCGCGGGCAAGACCGGCACCGCGGAGCTGCGCGCGACGCAGACGTGCCCGCCCGAGGAGGTCGAGGCCGGCACCTGCACCGACGAGGACGACCCGACCGACACCGACGCGTGGTTCGTCGCCTACGCGCCGGCCGGCGGCGGCGGCGGCGACGACGACGGCGATACGCCGCGCGTCGCCGTCGGCGTCGTGCTGTCCGGCTCGGGCGCGGGCGGCGAGACCGCGGCGCCGGTCGCGCGCGAGCTGCTGCTCGCGGCGCTCGCACAGCAGGACGACGGCGACGGCCCGGCGCCGCAGCCCGACCGCTAACGCGACAGCGCGAGCCGGCCGTAGGCGCCCGCGCGCGGGATCACGTCGTCGGCGGCGGTCCCCAGCCAGCCCTCGATCAGCGAGGCGTAGACCTTGCGGAAGTCGACGGTGACGCGCAGGTTGTCGTCGCGATCGAGCGATGTCAGGCTCGGGTAGTCGGTCAGGATCCCGGACGCGGCGCGCGTGCCCTGGACCCAGGCGATCCCGCCTGCGCCGTGGTCCGTGCCGGACGACTCGTTGCCCTTCGGCCGGCGGCCGAACTCCGACCACACCAGCGTCAGCACGCGGTCGGCGACGCCGCGCGCCTCCAGGTCGGCCTGGAACGCGGAGAGCGACTGCGAGACCGATCTGAGGCCCGCGGCGAGGTCCTCCGGCTGGTTGTCGTGCGTGTCGAACTCGCCGTCGGCCTGGACCGCGACGACGCGCACGCCGAGCGGCTGCGCGATCAGCGCCGCGATCCGCGAGAGCCGCTGGCCGAAGCCGTCCTCCTCGGGGTAGGCGACCGACGGCGCGAGCGGGTCCTTGCCGTCCTGCTCCGCGTACGGCGCCAGCCGGTCGCCGACGCGCTTCGCCAGCAGCGACGCCTCGCGCACCGCGGCCGGCCCGGCGCGGCGGTCGCCGCCCGCTGCGAGCTGCTCCCACGCCGCCAGCATCCGCCGGTGCGGCTTCTCGTCGACGCCCCAGATGTCCAGCCCGACGTCGCGCGGCGACTCGAGCGCCGCGACCGGCGCGGTGGCAGTGCTCAGCACCGGCGACAGCGTCGAGCCGAGCGTCAGCCCCTGGAGCGGGTTCTCGCGCGAGCCGTTGCGGTCGAGCCAGCGCCCGAGCCAGCCGGCGGCGGCGCGGTCGGTGATCAGCCCCGTCTCCCAGAAGTGGCGCGAGTGGAAGTGCGAGAGGTCGGGGTTGGCGTAGTCGATCCCGGGCAGGAAGCCGACCTTGCCGGCCTCGAACAGCCCCTTCACACCGCCGTTCAACCCCTCCGCGAGCGCCGGGTGGACGGCGAGCCCGGTCGCGCCGAGCAGCGGCGGGTCGCCGAGCTTGGTGCCGGGCCGCAGGTCGGCGTAGCGGCCGTACTGGCCGACCGGGATCAGCGTGTCGAGCAGGTCGCAGCCGCCCGGCAGGAAGACGGTCACGAGCACGGGCGCGCCCGGCGCGCTCGCCGCCTGCGCCTCGGCCGCGGCGAGCACGTCGCCGGCGCCCATCTCGCGCCCGGCCCAGATCGCCAGCGCGCCGCCGAGGCCGGCGCCGATCACCTCGCGGCGGGTCAGCCCGCCGCCGCCCTCCAGCCAGCGGTCGCGGATGCCGGCGCTCGTCTGGCGGAAGTCGTCGCAGCCCTTGTGGACGGGTCGATCGGGTCGCATCAGCAGAGCTGGGCCTCCGGGCCGGCGATCAGCAGGTGGCGCAGCGCGCGCTGCAGCGACTCGGCGCGCCAGCCGGCGTCGTCGCGCCACGAGCGCGGCAGGTCGTCGAACCAGGTCGCGGCGAGCTGCGTCAGCACGCGCCGCGTGCGCGGCGAGACGGGCGGCGAGCCGACCGCGGCGATCGCAAGCTCGACCGCGCGCTGTGGTCTCAGCGTCGCCTTGTACGCGCCTCTGCGGACTCTCGGCCGGCCCTCGGCGACGACGTAGTTGGCGAACGCGAAGCGCTGGCGCATCGCGTTCGACGACATCCACTTCGCGCCCCAGTCCCAGCCGGCGACGCT
The DNA here is from genome assembly GCF_000025265.1 of Conexibacter woesei DSM 14684. Classification (GTDB taxonomy): domain Bacteria; phylum Actinomycetota; class Thermoleophilia; order Solirubrobacterales; family Solirubrobacteraceae; genus Conexibacter; species Conexibacter woesei. The sequence goes on along the minus strand of NC_013739.1, from coordinate 1,160,188 downwards.
CGGCGGGCGGAACAGCTGCTGACCCATCGTGCTGAGCATCCAGACCGGATATCCGTGCGTGACGTGGCTGCCGGTCATCCGCATCGCGCCCGCGACGTAGACGACCGGCCACTTGACGAGATCGGGCGCGTCGAGATCGCGGTAGAGCGTCGGGTGGTCGAGGATCTGGCGGACGACGGGCTCGACCCGCAAGCCCGCGCGGCGGTAGGTCGCCGCCAGCGCGCGCACCGTCGCGCCGCTCGGCGGCGTCGCGACGAAGAACTCCCACAGCTTCGTGACGAGGAACGGCGCGTGGCGCGGGTGGTCGCAGACGAGGTCGAGCACGCCGTCGACGTCGAAGCGGCCGCTTCTGCCGAGGATCCGCTTGACGCCCCTGTCGTGCTCGTCAGCGTCGTAGCGGATCCACTCCAGCCCGCGATCGCCCCACTTCGAGCGGAAGCCCGTCAGCGCCCGCGCTGCCTGGCGCACGTCGCGCTCGCTGTAGCCGCCGCCGAGCGTGAACAGCTCCATCAGCTCGCGCGCGTAGTTCTCGTTCGGGTGGTCCTTGGTCGAGTCCGCCAGCGACAGCCACAGCTGCATCGCCGGGTCGCGCGTGACCTCCCGCAGCAGCGGCCGGAAGGCGCCGAGCGCGTGGCGGCGGAAGAGGCGGTTCTGCGCGAGCATCAGCGGCGTGTCCTGATCGGCCGTCGCGAAGTGGTCGTGCCAGAAGAGCGTCATCTTCTCGACCAGCGGCCGGTTGCTGCGGATCATCCGGTCCAGCCACCACAGCACGTCGTCGCCCCACTCGTTGACAGGATCCAGACGCCGCCCCTCGTCGTGCGGCTCGGGGCCGATCAGACGGGGCCCGCCGGGCGGCCCCTTGACGATGAAGTCGAGCGTCGCCGCGCGGCCACGGCGCGCCCACGTGCGCGCCTCCGCAGCGGTCGCGCCGAAGCCCGCACGCCAGAAGAGGCGGTGGACGTGCGCCTCGGTCCAACCGCCGTTGGAGACCGGCCGGCGCGTGCGGCCGGGGGCGCTGCGCCGCCGTCTCGCCATCAGCGGACGGCCTTCAGCGTCGCGCGCATGCCGCGCCGGGCGTGGTCGGCGACGTCGCAGCTGAGGCGGAAGCTGCCACGCCGCAGCCGCACGCGCAGGACCGTGCGAGAGCCCGCTCTGACTTCGGCGGAGCGGCCCACGACGCGCCCGCTCGCGCTGCGCACGACGAGGTCGTGCGCGTCCTCGCCGAAGTTCGTCAGGTTGAAGCGCACCTCGCCCGCGGGCACGCGGGTGCGATACGGCGTGAGGCGGAACTCGCGGGCGCTGACGCCGACCGCGGTCGAGCGCTGCAACTGCCCGCCGGGCGCGGGCGCGGCCGCTGCCGCCTGCGCGGCGAACGGCAGCGCGGCTGCGAGAACGGCGACTGCGGGCGACCAGGAGCGCATCGCCGCCAGTTTCGACGCGCGGGAGGCGAGTCCCGCGCGTCCTGGCGCAAATTGCACGGCTTCGCGCGGCCGATGCCGCGCGAGTGCGTGCGGCCGCTACTCGCTCAGCTCGATGCGCTCGATTCCGGCGGGCTCGACCGGGCGGTCGCGGGCGTCGGTCTCCAGGCCCTCGATCGCGTCGACCGCGTCCATCCCGTCGACGATCTTCCCGAAGACGGTGTGCTTGCCGTCGAGCCAGGGGGCGGCGTCGACGGTCACGAGGAAGAACTGCGAGCCGTTGGTGTTCGGGCCGGCGTTCGCCATCGCGAGCGCGCCGCGGACGACCTTGTGGTCGTTGAACTCGTCCTCGAACTTGTAGCCCGGACCACCGGTGCCGGTGCCCTCGGGACAGCCGCCTTGGATCATGAAGTCTCTGATCACGCGGTGGAAGACGAGCCCGTCGTAGAAGCCGTCGCCCGACAGTCTGCGGAAGTTCTCGACGGTCTTGGGCGCGTCCTCGTCGAACAGCTCGATCACGATCGCGCCGTGGCTGGTGTGCATGGTTGCCTGTGACATGCGTTCGACATTACACCCCAAATCGCGCGTAGTGCCGGGCGACGGCGCGGAACGCCTCCTTGCGCTCCCAGTGCCAGCCGGCCGTCGGCCGCTCGCGCGTCCTCCAGATCGGCTTGACGATCGCGTAGCTCGCGAGGTCGAGGTCGTAGCGCGGATCGCGGCGGTGCGGGGCGTCGGGGGTGACGAAGTTGTAGACGGTCGCCGCATGCAGCCCGATCGACTCGAACAGGTCGAGCATCCTCGCGATGTACTCCGCCTGCGAGCGTTCGCTGCGGACCAGACGCGCGGCGATCCGCTCCGGATTCGTGGAGTAGTCGACCACGTTCCAGCCCATCCCTCCGCGCCGCGGCGCCCCCGCGTAGGTGCAGGTGCCGAACTCCGAGATCGCCACCGGCTTGCCCCAGCGCCGGTGCCGCGCCAGCGCGCGGACATGAGCGGCGCGGCGAGCGAAGTCGGCGTAGTAGTTGACGCTGACGACGTCGAACAGGCTCCAGTCGACGCGGTCGTCGTGCGCTGCGCCGTACGTCAGCGCACCGCCGAAGACGGAGCGGCCGACGGCCGCCGCCTCCGCGACGAAGCGGTCGAGGCGCCGCTGCATCCTCGCGTGGTCGAATCTCCCGGTGAGCAGACTGTCGACCCGCTCGAGCGCGTCGCCTCCAGGCACGATGCCGGGGACGAACAGCATGAACTCGGCGCCGACGCTGAGCTCCACGTCCGCGCCGTCGCGTCGCAGCTGCTCGGCGTGCCGTCCGGTCTCCGCCAGGTGGTCGAGGATCTCCCGCTGCGGAACGTCGGCCAGCCGCGGCTGGAGCGAGACGTGCAGGCCGCGATCGGCCGCCTGCGCAGCCGTCCTGGCAAGCCGCTCGACGCCGTCACCGTAGACCGAGACGGAGCTGGCGTGCAGCTCGTCCGCGATCGCGCCCAAGTCGGCACGCATCCGCGCGGCGTTCCAGCCCGTGTGGGGCGTCGCGCCGTCGGCGACCTCGTACCCGACGCCGCGATACGTCAGCCCGCGGGGCCGAGCCGCGCCCGCGCCGTTCGCGCTCGTCGCAGCCGCGACCCCCGCCGCCGCGGCCGCTGCCAGGAACCGCGCCCGGCTGATCTTCTGCTCGTGCATGGCGCCACTCTCGCGAGTGGCGCCGGCCGGGTCATCGGCCGATGGTCTACGTCGCGGAGCGACCTTGGTAGGCCCTCACCGCGCGTCCAGCAGCTCGGCGATGCGGTCGATGAACGGCACCTGCGCCGGGAGCAGCTTGACGCGTGCCGCGTCGAGCCCGAACCAGCCCGCGCGATCGACCTCGGGGAACCGCTGGAGACGGCCTGAGCGCGGCGGCCACTCCAGCTCGAAGCTGTTGCTCCTGATCGCCGACGCGTCGAGGTCGCCCTCGACCGCCCACGCGGCGACGAGCTTGCCGCCCTTCTGTCTGACCTCGCCCAGCGGCGTGATCCTGCCCGCCGGGAGCCTGCTGCCGAGCTCCTCGAAGAACTCGCGCCGGGCCGCGACGACGGCGTCCTCGGCGTCGTCGTGCTCGCCCTTCGGCAGCGACCAGGCGCCGTCGTCCTTCTTCGCCCAGAAAGGGCCGCCGGGGTGCACCAGCAGCACCTCCGGCTCACCGTCGCGGCGCCTGAACAGCAGGATTCCGGCGCTGCGTCTGGGCACTACGCCCGGACGGGCTCGAGCCGAAGGCGGTGGCCGTCGACGTCGGTGCCTTCGACCTGCTCGACGACGCGCGCGGCGTCGGCGGCGGGGACGTCGAGGAAGGCGAACTGCTCCAGCACGCGGATGTTGCGGACCGACTCGCCGTCGAGGCCGGCAGCCGACGTGATCGCGTGGATCAGATCCTTCGGCTCGATCCCCTGCGCGAGGCCGCCGGCGACGACGAGCCGCGTGCGCGCGCCGTCCGTCGCGGCGCGGTCGCCGTTGGTGGGGGCCGCGTCGTGCGGCTTGGACTCGTGGCGCTTGGGCTTGACCTCGACTCTGAGCGCCGCCACGCGCGCACCGGCGGTCCACGGCGCCATCGGCGTTCTCGTGTGCCGCTCGATCGCCTCGATGTCGCGCTTCTGCTTCGAGTCGTAGAACGTGATCGCGCGGCCGGAGCGGCCGACGCGACCGGTGCGCCCGATGCGGTGGACGTAGACGTCAGGCGAGGTCGGCACGTCGAAGTTGACGACGTGCGTGACCGAGGAGATGTCGAGGCCGCGGGCGGCGACGTCGGTCGCGACGAGGATCGGCAGGCGGCCGGACTTGAACGACAGCATCACGCCGTCGCGCTGGCCCTGGCTCATGTCGCCGTGCAGCGCCTTGACGTTCATGCCGCGGTCGCGCAGCGTGCGGTAGAGCTGGTCGCAGCGGATCTTCGTGCGGACGAAGACGATCGCCTGGTCGGGCTTCTCGGACTCCAGCACCGTGCCGAGCATGTCGGGCTTGTCGCGCTGGGACATCTCGAGCGAGAACTGCTCGACCGTGTCGACGGTGAGCGTCGCCGCTCTCACCTTCACGTGGACCGGGTTGTAGAGGTAGCGCTCGGAGAGCTTTCTGATCTCCGGCGGCATCGTCGCGCTGAAGAGCGCGGTCTGGCGGCTGCCGGGCGTCAGCGCGAGGATCTTCTCGACGTCCTCGAGGAAGCCGAGGTCGAGCATCTCGTCGGCCTCGTCGAGCACGACGAAGCGCGTGCCGTGAAGCATCAGCGAGTGGCGCGAGATGAGGTCCTTCACGCGGCCGACGGTGCCGACGACGATCTGGCCGCCGGCGCGCAGCTGCGCCTGCTGGGAGCGGATCGGTGCGCCGCCGAAGACGGCGACGACGTCGATGCCCTTGCGCGCGCCGTAGGAGCGCAGCGCCTGGGTCACCTGGATGCACAGCTCGCGCGTCGGCGTCAGCACGAGCGCCTGCACGTCGCGGTCGCTGGGATCGACGTACTCCATCAGCGGCAGCCCGAACGCCGCGGTCTTGCCAGAGCCGGTCTGCGCCTGGCCGATCATGTCGTTGCCGGCGAGCAGCGGCGGGATGGCCTGCTCCTGGATGGGGCTGGGGTTCTCGTAGCCGACGTCGCGGAGTGCTTCGAGCACCGGCGCGGAAAGGCCGAGATCGGCGAAAGTAGTCACGTTCCCCTCAGGTTAGTCGTGTCGGACACACAAAGCTGTGCGGTCCCGCACGTAGGCGTCTCACGCGGGCGCGCTATGCACGCGGGTCGAGCAGCAGCTTGCCGGTCGTCCGCCGCTCCGCGAGGTCGATCTGGGCCTGCGCGGCGTCGGCCAGCGGATAGGTCGCCCCGACGACCGCGCGCAGCTCTCCGCGCGCAGCACGGGCGTAGAGGTCGGCCAGCGCCGCGTCGACCATCTCGGGCCGGCCGAGGCAGTGCGTGAACCAGAAGCCGGCGACGGTGCGCGAGGTCTTCATCAGCTTGCCGGTGCGGATCTCGTTCTGCTCGCGCGTCGCGATCCCGTACGCGACGATCCGGCCGAAGTGGGCGAGCGCGTCGAAGGAGGCGTCGAAGACGGCCCCGCCCGCCATCTCGAAGACGGCGTCGACCGGTCTGCCCTCGTTCGCCTCGATCAGCCGCTCCGTCAGCCCCTCGGCCGCGCCGTCGATCGCGACGTCGGCGCCCAGCTCCAGCGCCAGCGCGCGCTTCTCCTCGGTCGAGGCGGAGGCGATCACGCGGCCGGCGCCGAGCGGCCGGCCGAGCTGCACCGCGAGCGAGCCGACGCCGCCGGCGGCCGAGTGGACGACGACCGACTCGCCCGGCTGGACGCGGGCGCAGGTCTTGTACAGGTGCCAGGCGGTGAGGCCCTGGATCAGCAGCGCGAGCGCGGTGCCGTCGTCGATCCCGTCGGGGATCGGGAAGGTCAGCGCGGCCGGCGCGGTCGCGTACTCGGCGTAGCCGCCGTTGCCGCAGATCGCGACGACGCGCTCGCCCGTGTCGGTCCGCGTGCCGGCGACCTCGACGCCCGGAACGAGCGGAACCTCGGCCTTCGCGAGGTAGGAGTTCGTGCGCTGGTGGGTGTCGGCGAAGTTGAGCCCGGCGCGGCTCACCTCGATCAGCACCTCGCCGTCCCCCGGGGCCGGCGCCGGCAGCTCGACGAGCTGCAGCAGCTCCGGTCCGCCGAACTCCTGCAGCTGGATCGCACGCATGCGGCGGAGGCTAGAGGAGGCCGCGCGCGCTGACCGCCGGTACCCTGTCCATGCACCGTTCCCGACCGAAAGCTCGCCCACTCCATGTCCCTCACCGTCGTTGGCTCGATCGCGTTCGACGCCGTCACCACGCCGTTCGGCACCCGCGAGAAGATGCTCGGCGGCGCCGCGGTCCACTTCTCGCTCGCCTCGTCGTTCTTCACCGACGTGCGCGTCGTGGGCCCGGTCGGCGACGACTTCGGCGAGGCCGAGTACGCCGTCCTGCGCACGCGCGGGACGAACACCGACGACGTCGAGCACGTCCCCGGCGGCGAGACGTTCTTCTGGCGCGCGCACTACGAGTACGACCTCAACACCGCGCACACCGACGACACCCGCCTCGGCGTCTTCGGCACGTTCGAGCCGAAGCTGTCGCAGGAGTCGAAGGACGCCGACGTGCTGTTCCTGGCGAACATCCAGCCGGACGTGCAGCGCGGCGTGCGCGAGCAGTCGAACGCGAGATTCGTCGCGCTCGACTCGATGAACCTGTGGATCGAGACGGCGAAGGACTCGCTGATCAAGACGATCGAGACGGTCGACTGCGTCCTTCTCAACGACGCTGAGATCCGCCAGCTGACGGGCAAGGCGAACCTCGTCCAGGCCGCCCGCGAGATCCGCGCGCTCGGCCCCAGGGTCGTCGTCGCCAAGCAGGGCGAGTACGGCGCCGCGCTGCTGACCGACGAGGGCTTCTTCGGCCTGCCGGCGTACCCGCTGGAGACGGTCAACGACCCGACCGGCGCGGGCGACTCGTTCGCCGGCGGCTTCGTCGGCTACCTCGCCGCGCACGGCGGCGACGACCTCTCTCATCAGACGCTCTGCCGCGCGATGGCGTACGGGACCGCGATCGCCTCCTACAACGTCGAGGAGTTCGGCACCGAGCGCGTCGCGCGGCTGACGCGCGAGGAGGTCACCGAGCGGGTCGGCGAGCTGCAGCGCATCACCCACTTCGTCGACGCGCCGGTCGCGCTGCGGGCGTAGCGGCCGGTCGGGTCAGGGGCGCGCCAGGCGCGCCCCGATCCCCTCGCCGCTGCGCGTCATGAACGCCAGCGGCTTGATCATCGCGGCGACCGCGATCGCGCGGGAGCGGGAGCGGCGCCGCGCGACGCGCGGGCCGAGCGCGGCGGCGAGCGCCGTGAGGCCGGGCAGCGGCCGCACGAACAGCTCGACGCGCTCGATCAGCCCGTCTCCGTTCAGGGTCACGAGGAACGCCTCCTCGATCGCGATCCCGTTCACGCGGCCGGTGCCCTTCAGCATGCGCGTGCGGTCGTCGCCGACGTCGGCGACGTAGCGGCGGTCCTCCAGCACCGCGAAGACGTCCTCCATCAGCACGCGGAACTGGTCGCGGCCGTGGAACGCGAACGAGTCGGTGATCGGCGACTTCAGCGTCACGTCGGGCGCAACGCAGGCGACGGCGGCCTCCACGTCGCCGGCCTCGGCGGCGGCGCGGTAGGCGGCGGTGGGCGTGTCGGCGTCGAGTTCGGAGAGCATCTCTGCGACGCTACGTACGACAACGTCGACGCTCAAGGCCCGTGCGACACGAAATCCCGAGCAGCCTTCATCACAAAGCTCTGAGAGCGATCGGAGCGCGGCTGCGCGCTGAGCTGCCCGCGCTCGTCGCCGAGACAGAGGAGCGGCTGCGCCGTGAGCAGCCCGAGGTCGTCGCGCTGCTGGAGCCGGCGCTGATGCTGGAGGGGATCACCGTCACCCACGAGCGCTTCATCGCGATCCTCGAGGGCGCCGAGGCGCCCGGGGACGCGCCGCGCCAGGTCGCGCTCGCGAGCGCGGCGTCCGGCGCCGGCCTGCCCGTCGAGGTGCTGCTCGCCGGCTATCGCGTCGGCGCCCAGGTCGGCTGGCGGCACGTCGCCGCGTACATCGCCGAGCACGACGTCCCGAGCGAGGTGGTGATGACGCTCGCGACCGCCTCGCTCGCCTACGTCGACGAGCTGACGGCGAACTCGTTCGAGGGCTTCGCACGAGACGCGGCGGCTGCCGGCGGGGCGCGGGCGCGCGAGCGCCAGGCGCTGCTCGCCGCGCTGGTCGCCGGCGGCGACGACACGGCCGCCGCCGAGTCGCTCGCGACCGCCGCCCACTGGCCGCTGCCGGAGCGGCTGCGCGTCGCGGTGCTGCTGCCGGCAGAGGCGGGCGGAGCGGGCGGCGGCGGCGCGGGCGCGGGCGGCGTGGGCGCGGGCGGCGTGGGCGCGGGCGGCGTCGCCGGTGGCGCGGGCGGCGGCCTCGGCGGCGCCGGCGGCGCAAGCGCGGGCGTCGGCGCGGCGGCGCGGTCGCTCGACGCCGACGCGGTCCTGCTCGGGCACGTCGACGGCGCCGCGCTCGCCGCCGTCGCGGAGCGGGACGCGGAGGCGCTGCTCGAAGCGGGAATACCGCTCGCGCTCGGCCCCGCCGTCCCGCCCGCGCGCGCGCCGGACTCGCTCGCCGGCGCGCGCCGGCTCGCGGCGCTCGCCGCCGCCGGCGCGCTGCCGGCCGATCGCGCGCTGCGATGGGAGGACCATCTCGCCGCGCTCGTCGTCCACGCCGACCCCGGCGCAGCCTCCGCGCTCGCCACGCGGCGGCTCGCCCCGCTCGACGGCCTCCCGCCGGCGCGCGCGCTGATGCTGTCCGAGACGCTCGCCGCCTGGCTGGCCCATCCCGGCAGACCGCGCGAGATCGCCCGCCTCCTCCACCTCCACCCGCAGACGGTCCGCTACCGCCTCGCGCGCCTGCGCGAGCGGTTCGGCGACGCGCTCGACGACCCCGACGCCCGCTTCGAGCTGGCGCTCGCGCTGCGGGCGGACGCCCGGCACGGGCCTCAGATCCGCTGATCCGCAATACGGCGTGACGCCGGGCACGGGGAGAGGTAGCATCGGAGGCTCCATGGGATGGGGATTCGTGTGGTTGATGCTGGTGCTCAAGATCCCGATCGGGCTCTTGCTCTGGCTCGTCTGGTGGGCGATCCGCCAGACGCCCGACGACGCGGGCGAATCCCAGGGCGGCGACGGCGGCTCGAAGGTCGTCGCGCAGCGCGATCCGCGCCATCCGCGCCCGCCGTTCTCGCCCCACCCGCGCAACCGCGGCCCGCACGGCGACGCGATGCCCGCCCCGCCGGCGCGCACGCGCACGCAGGTGACGCGCTTCCGCTCGCGCGAGCACTAGCTGGGGTCAGGGCAGTCTGACCGGCTCGTACGTGAGGTCGGTTGAGGGCGGGTCGTTGGGGATCATCGTCTGCTCCTCGAAGTTGCCGTCGAGGTAGCCGAACGCGGCCCACGTCTCGTGGGCTCTGTGGGGCCCGAGCGCGCGTTGCTCGAAGAAGAACCTGAATCCGCGGATGATCTTCGGTGAGATCTCGGAGGGGCTTCTGGCATACCGACGGGTCTTCAGGGCGGTGGTCGGCACCGGCTCGGTGGTGGTTTCGCCGAACCACAGCTCGACTGGTCTGAGCTCGGCGTCGCTGGTCGCTTTCCAGATGCCGCCGCTTCTGCCGTCGAAGGAGGTGGTGCCGGTCTCGGGGTCGTAGCGGGCGACGAGCGGTTCGCACAGGAGCGCCTTCTCGACGGTGGAGAACTTGAGTCCGACGAGCGCGTACTCGGGTTCGAAGATGTACGGGTGCGAGTAGCAGCGCATGTGGTGGGAATAGGCTCTGCCGACCAGTCCGCCCGTCCGCATGAAGAACTCGGCGTTGCTGGCGTACGCTCTGCCGTCGGCGAAGGCGGTCCGCTTCTCGACGCTGTCCGGGTCGACGGACCACGTTCCGGGCACGGGCGTGCCGACGTAGAAGCCGCCGGCGCCGCCGACGGGCTCCAGCGACATCGAGGAGAGGACCTCGCGGTTGTCTCTCACGACGAAGTAGCGGGTCGGCTTCTCCTCCGTGGTGATGTCCGCGTATCTGAGGGCGGTTCCGGCCATCGGGTCGAGCGGGTTGAAGTTGTTCCACTCCGACGTTCCGTACACCTCCTCCAAGGACGCCTTGACCGCGGCCGTCTGCGCGACGAAGCGCTCCTGCAGCAGGGACGCGAGGTCGGCGCTCGGCAGGCTGAGCACCTGGCGGGCTTTGCCGAGCATCGCGACGCCCTGCGCCTGGGTGGCTGCCAGCTTCGTGTAGTAGCTGCCGGCGTCGAGGTAGGTCGCTCTTCTGTCGTGGGCCAGCAGGCGGCAGAAGACGTCCATCATCGGCTTGCCGAGGACGGTGTCGCCGACCAGGGCGCGGTGCAGTGCATAGAGCGCGAACGGCAGGCCGTCGTTCTCGTCGGCGGCTGACTGTGCCCACCGCCGCAGCTCGTCGCTGTCGACCGCCAGCCGTGGGGGCTCGGGCTCGTCCCCGTTGGCGGAGTCCGTCGCGGGTTCCTCGGGCGTCACGTGGACCTCGAGCATCGCGACGCTGTGGTGGCCGATCCGCATCTCCGCCTCGGACGTCATCCCCACGACCGCGATCCAGTCGACACGGTCGTGCAACTCGGCAAGCTCGGCCAGCACGGCTCTCAGCATCGCCTCGATCGCCGCCAGTCTGTGCAGGACCAGCGCCATCGCTCTGCTCAGCCCGTCGAGCCCATGGAGGGTCTGCCCGAACCAGGCGCCCATGTCCGCCCACATGTGATCGAGCTGGTTGCCGATCCCCGCCAGCTGTCTCTTCAGCTCCTCGGCGTACTTGCGCTGCTCGTAGAGGATCTGCCGCAGCAGCTGCATGGCTGCCTCGTCCCCCGCGTTGGCTCTCTCGATCAGATCCTTGAGCTCGTCGAGATCGGTGTCGATCCCGCCGATGTCTCTGCCTATTCTGTCGATCCCGTCTCTTATGCCTCTCTGGCCGTCGAGCAGCTCTCTGAGCATCCGCTCGTAGTCGGCCAGCAGCTCCTCCAGGTCGATGCCCGGCATCGACCCGCCGCTGCCGATCAGCTTCTCGATCATGTCGATCATGTCGAGGATCGAGCCGATGCTGCCGAAGAACTGCGTGCCCGGCTGAGCCAGCAGCGCCTGCCCCTCCGAGGTCGTCAAGAACTCCCGCGCGGTCATCGACCGGCGCACAGCCACCGTCGTCGTTGCCATTTCGGCGCCTCCCAGCGAACGAAATCAAGCACACCAAAAAGCGGAGACTGCCAAGCCCAGCCGTCCTCGTACAGCACGTACCGGTTTCCGGCACGCAGGCGCTCAGCGCTTGTTGGCCGTCTAGGTAGAACGCAACGGAAGCACGACCGGCATGCGCCGACAACGCCGCTTCGCCGCGCGGAGTGGCACACTTCGGCCGCATGACGCCGACCGCGACCTCGGTGCTCTCCGACGGGACGATCACGCGTCTCGTCGAGGAGGGCCGCATCAGAATCGACCCGTGGGACCCCGCGCTCGTGCAGCCGGCGAGCGTCGACCTGCGCCTCGGGGACACCTTCCGCGTGTTCAACAACCACCGCGTGACGTCGATCGACCTGCGTGAGATGCCGGCGAACCTGACCGAGGAGGTGAAGGTCGAGGAGGACGAATCGTTCGTGATCCACCCCGGCGAGTTCTGCCTCGGCCGGACGCTCGAATGGGTCGAGCTGCCCGACGACATCGTCGCCCGCATCGAGGGTAAGTCGTCGCTCGGCCGCCTCGGCCTGATCGTCCACGCGACCGCCGGCTTCTGCGACCCGGGCTGGAAGGGCACGCTGACGCTCGAGCTGAACAACCTCACACGCGTTCCGATCAAGCTCTACCCCGGCCTGCTGATCGCGCAGCTGTCGTTCATGACGCTCGACGCGCCCGCCCTGCGGCCGTACGGCAGCGAGGAGCTCGGCAGCCACTACCAGGGCCAGCGCGAGGCGACCGAGAGCCGCTACGGCGCTCGCGCGTAGGGAACTCTCCCCCCGCCGCTGTCGAATCGGTTAGGCTCGCCGCAATGCTTGCTTTCCTGGTTTTCGCGATCGAGCATTCGACCGAGCACGGCAACAAGACGGCGTTCTACGTCACCGGTGCCGTGCTCGCCGGGTGGGCCGTCCTGGTCGGCGCGATCGGCGTCGTCCGCCCCGCCTTCGCCGAGGGCGAAGGCGTCGGCCGCGTGGTGATCGGCGGCACCCTCGTGCTCGCCGCAGCCACGATGGCGACGGCGATCACGACCGCCTCCTGACGCGGCTGCCGCCCGCTCCGGGCACAGTTTTCCCTGCTCGCTTCACGCCTCGGCAAGAGGCCGGACGGTCCGATCCGGTAAAACGAGTGCGAAAAGAAAGAATGCGCCAAGGGAGAGCCATGAGCACGGACACGACAGGGCAGGGCGCCGCTGGAGGCGTAGCCCAGGCGAGCAACACGCTCTCGATCACGGACAACCGTACGGGTCGTCAGTACGAGGTTCCGATCGAGGACGAGACGATCCGCAGCATCGACCTTCGCAGAATCAAGGTCAACGACGACGACTTCGGGCTCATGACCTACGACCCGGCGTTCATGAACACCGCGTCGTGTCGATCGTCGATCACGTACATCGACGGCGACAGAGGCATCCTCGAGTACCGCGGCTACCCGATCGAGCAGCTGGCCGAGAGATCGACCTACCTCGAGGTCGCCTACCTGCTCGTCCACGGCGAGCTGCCGACGCAGCCGCAGCTGGACGTCTGGACGCACGAGATCACCACCCACACGTTCGTGCACGAGAACGTGAAGGAGTTCATGCAGGGCTTCCGCTACGACGCGCATCCGATGGGGATGCTGCTCGCGTCGGTGGGAGCGCTCTCGACCTTCTATCCCGAGGCGACGCAGATCAAGGACGTCGACCTGCGCTATGCGCAGATCGTGCGCCTGATCGCGAAGATGCCGACGCTGGCCGCGTTCGCCTACCGCCACAACCGCGGGATGCCGTACGTCTATCCCGACAACGACCTCAGCTACGCCGGCAACTTCCTCTCGATGGTCTACAAGATCGCCGAGCTGAAGTACCAGCCGGACCCGCGGATCGAGAGAGCGCTCGACGTCCTCTTCATCCTGCACGCCGACCACGAGCAGAACTGCTCGACGAGCGCGGTCCGCTCGGTCGGCTCCTCCCAGGTCGACCCGTACTCGTCGGTCGCGGCCGGCGTCGGCGCGCTCTACGGCCCGCTTCACGGCGGCGCCAACGAGGCCGTCCTGCGGATGCTGCGGCGGATCCAGACGGTCGACAGAATCCCCGAGTTCGTCGAGGGCGTGAAGGCGGGCAACGAGCGCCTGATGGGCTTCGGCCACCGCGTCTACAAGAACTACGACCCGCGCGCGAAGATCATCAAGAGAGCGGCGCAGGACGTGTTCGAGGTGACGGGCACCAACCCGTACCTCGACGTCGCGCTGGAGCTGGAGAAGATCGCGCTGGAGGACGAGTACTTCGTCTCGCGCAAGCTGTACCCGAACGTCGACTTCTACTCGGGCCTGATCTACGAGGCGCTCGGCATGCCAGTCGAGATGTTCCCGGTCCTGTTCGCGATCGGCCGCACGAGCGGATGGATCGCCCAGTGGCTGGAGATGATCGACGACAGAGAGCAGAAGATCGCGCGTCCGCGCCAGATCTACACGGGCGGTCGCGAGCGCGACTACGTCCCGATGAGCCAGCGCTAGGCGCAGCTAGTCGCAGTTCCACCACGCCGGCCCACCCGGGGCCGGCGTCCGCTGGCGGTGTGATCGCCGGCACAGTCGACGGGAACATCAGTTCGTATGCTGACGAACGATGTCCCCCACGCTTCACAACGGACTCGCGATAACCGTCCGGCCGATCCGTCCCGACGACAAGCAGCGGCTGGCCAGAGGCCACGAGCTGATGTCGCCCGAGACGCAGCGGCTGCGCTACCTGATGCCGAAGCCGCGCCTGACCGCGGCCGAGCTGCGCTACCTGACCGAGGTCGACGACCGCGATCACGTCGCGCTCGTCGCCGTCGCCGACGAGCTCCCCGACGCGACGCTCGGCGTCGGCCGCTTCATACGCCGCAGGGATCGCCCCGACACCGCCGAATTCGCGATCGTGATCGCCGACGAGTTCCAGGGGCTCGGGCTCGGCAGCGAGATCGCCGAGCAGCTGGCCGACGCGGCCGTCGAACGCGGCATCCGCCACTTCTCCGCGACCGTCCTGCACGAGAACACCGCCGTGCGCGCCGTCCTCGCCCGCATCTCCCGCAGGCTCGAGTACGCGCGGTGGAGCGACGGCTCGGGCGAGCTGCTGTACGAGCTGAAGGCGGCGTAGGGCAGGCGCAGCGGCGCGAGCGTGGCGCGGGCGGATAGGCTCGCCCGCATGGGCGACCGCTACCGCCTCGTCGTACGCGACGGACCGCGCGTCCAGCGCGACAGCTTCGCCTCGCTGGAGGAGGCGCTCGACGCGCTGCAGGCGAGCGTGCTGGCGCTCTCCACGCGCCCGGAGCGCCAGACGATCGACGTCCGCTCGCGCCAGTTCGAACCGGTCGCGCAGGTCGCGGCGCGCGCCGAGCTGAGCGGTCCCGAGCGCTTCATGCCGAGCGTCCGCGCCGGCGTCGACGTGCGCGGCGACGGCTCCGCCGAGGCGTGGACCGGGCGACTGCGCCGCAGCGTCGTCGCGCGCGAGGACGGCGAGTCGGCGCTCGCCGCGCTGCGCCGCGTGCTCGAAGCGGCCACCTCGGGGTAGAGCGGCCACCTCGGGGTAGAGCGGCCGGCGCGGGGTAGGCACGGCGGCCGTACGCCGCACCGCTCGGCGCGCTGACCGCCAGCCAGCAGCTAGAGCGGGGCGCCGCCGCGCTCGCGCACGTCGAGCCGCTCGCGCGTCAGCTGCGCGGCGTACGGGCCGCGGCCGGTGAGGCACCAGGCGCCGCAGCGGGCCGCGAGCGCGAGCGCCTCCGCGAGCGTGAGGCCGGCGCCGAGGCCGTACGCGAGCGCCCCGGCGAAGGAGTCGCCGCAGCCGTACGCGTCGACCGCCGGCGCGGGCGGCGTCGCGGCCGCCCACGTCCCGCTGCTGCCGTCCGCGCCGATCCAGCGGCCGCCGTCGGCGCCGCGCGTGAGGACCGTCCAGCGCGGACCGGGGCCGAACGCCGCCACGCCGGCGCTCTCCTTCTCGTCCCTTTCGCTCGCGATCAGCACGTCGGGCACGACGCCGGCCGCCAGCAGGCCCTCGGGCGCCCGCGCCGTCGCGACGAGGACGCGGGCGCGCCGGGCGGCGCGGGCCGCACCCGCGTCGCCGCCGGTGAAGTAGACGCCGTCGGCGCCGTCGAGCAGCTCCCACGGCAGCGGATCGGCGCCGTGCGGCACCAGCCGCTCGCCGAGCACCGTGATCGTCCGCTCGGCGCTCGCGTCGAGGTGCGTGAAGGCGCGGCGCTGGGCGCGCGGGTGGACCGTCGTGTGGACGGCGAGCCCCTGCTCGTCGCGCAGCTCCGCGAGGCTGCGCGCGCCGAGCCGGTCCTCGCCGAGCGCGGTGAAGAAGTCCGCGCCACCGGCGAGCTTGCGCATCTGGACGGCGGCGACGGCCCCGCCGCCGGCCGCGACGGAGAGGTGCTCGGACGCCGTCACGATCTCGCCGGCGCGCGGGAGCCGCTCGACGATCGCCATGTCGAGCCACTCGACGTGACCGACCACCGCGACGCGGGGAGCGGCCGCGACGGCCGCGCTCACAGCACGAGCGTCGCCCCGTGACGACGCAGCCACGCCGAGTGGGCGCGGTAGTCGGGCCAGCGGCTGGCGAGGAGCGCCCAGAAGCGCGGCGAGTGGTCCATCACCTCGAGGTGGCAGACCTCGTGCCAGACGACGTAGTCGAGCACCGGCGCGGGCGCCATCAGCAGGCGCCAGTTGAAGCTCATCCCGCCGTTGGTGGAGCAGCTCGCCCAGCGGGTTCTCTGGCCGCGGATCGTCAGCTTCGAGTACTCGGTCCCGGCGACCGCGGTCGCGTGGTCCAGCCGCGGCGCGATCTCCTCCTGCGCGCGGCGCCGGAACCAGCGCTCGACCGCCTCGCGGTGGTCGCCGGCGGGGACGAGCAGCAGGTCGTCGCGGCGGTGGACGCGCGTCCGCTCCCGCTCGGGGACGAGCCGCAGCGTCTCGCCGAGGTACGGCACGCTCGCGCCGCGCGCCGCGACGAGCGCGCGCGTGCGCTCCAGCTCCGCGACGCGCCGCTCGATCCACGGCCGCAGCTGCCGCACCGCGGCCGCCGCCTCGCGCTCGGGAGCGCGCCGCGGGAGCACGACTTCGATGCCGGTCGTGCCGTCCACCCGCACCCGCACCCGGCGCGCGCGATCGGAGCGCCGGACGCGATAGGAGATGTCGCCGTCGACATGGGTCACGGCGAGGAGGGTACGCTGGCGGCGGGATGGAGCGATGGCGCGTACAGCTTCCGGCCGGCGTCAGGCCGCCGATCGAGGTCTTCGTCAACGGCGTCGTGCAGCAGCAGGGCGTCGACTACGAGGTCGTCGACGACGTGCTGCTGTTCAAGCGCGCGCTGGCGCAGGAGGGCAGGCTCGGCTTCTGGCGCTGGTTCTGGGGCGCGTGGGGCATAGGCACGTATCGCAAGCACGACAACGTCGACGTGCGCTACGTCCGTGACGGCAGAACGCTCGTCGCGCACGCGCTCAGACCCGAGCCTCCGCCGGGTGCGAAGGCCGCCGCGGCGGATCCGGAATAGCGCCCGCAGCCGGTCTGTTCTCTGACATTCGCCACAGATGAACGCAACCGTGTTACAGACACGGCTCGATTGTACTTGATTTCTGCTGATCAATCGGATCTGCTGCGCGACGTCGGGGGAGACCGTCAACAAACGAAAGGAACGAGATGGGGATCTCGTCGCCTGCCGCGCGCCTGCGCCGCGGCAGCATCGGCGCTGTGTGCGCCGCCGTGGTCGTGCTGCTGTTCGCCGCGCTCGTCGCGCCGGCCGCTCGGGCCGATCTGCCCGTCGTCTACAACTTCCCGACCGCGCTCGCGATCGGGACGTTCGCGCCGAACGACGACCCGCCGGGCGCGAACGACTACGGCTGCAGACCGAGCGCCGCGCATCCGCGGCCCGTCGTGCTCGTCCACGGCACGGTCGAGAACAAGAACGTCAACTGGCGCGCACTCTCGCCGCTGCTGAAGAACAACGGCTACTGCGTCTTCGCGCTCAACTACGGCGCCTGGCTGCCCGGCCCCTACCTCGGGCTCGGGCCGATCCCGGACTCCGCCAGACAGCTGTCGACGTTCGTCGACGGCGTGCTCGCCGCGACCGGCGCGAGAGAGGTCGACGTCGTCGGCCACTCCCAAGGCGGGATGATGCCGCGCTGGTACATCAAGTTCCTCGGCGGCGCCGCGAAGGTCCACACGCTCGTCGGCCTGACGCCGTCAAACCACGGCACGACGCTGCTCGGCCTCTCGACGCTCGCGAGATTCATCCCCGGCGCCTCCGCGGTGCTGAGAGCGGGCGGTCCGGCGCTCGAGGACCAGCGCCAGGGCTCGACGTTCAACAGAACGCTCGACGCGGGCGGCGACACGATAGCCGGCGTCAACTACACGGTGATCGCCTCGATCTACGACGAGGTCGTCACCCCGTACACGAACGGCTTCCTCAGCGGCGCGACGAACATCACGCTGCAGAGCGGCTGCATCATCAACTTCACCGAGCACCTCGGCGTCGCCTACGACCGCCGCGCGCTGCGCCTGACGCTCAACGCGCTCGACCCCGCGACCGCGAGAACGCCGCCGTGCGTTCCGACGATCCCGGGAGTCGGCGGCTGACGTCAGCCGGCGAGGACGCGCAGCGCGGGCTCGGTGCCCGCGCTCGCGTCCCACGGCCGCTGCAGCCGCAGCGCCGAGAGGATCGCGCGCGTCGCCGGCGAGCGGTTGATCGTGTAGAAGTGGATGCCGGGCGCGCCGTTGGCGAGCAGCTCGGCGCACTGGAGCGTCGCGTAGGCGACGCCCAGCTCGGCGACCGCCTCGGCGTCGTCGCCGCGCTGCTCCAGCGCCGCGAGCAGCGCCGGCGGGATCTTCGCGCCGCACAGCGAGGTCATCCGCTTGATGCCCGCCGTCGAGATGATCGGCATGATCCCCGGCACGATCGGGACGTCGATCCCGGCCGCGCGCGCGTCCGCGACGAAGCGGTAGTAGGCGGCGTTGTCGAAGAACAGCTGCGTGATCAGCACGCGCACGCCGGCGTCGACCTTCGCCTTCAGGTGCGCGAGGTCGGACTCGCGGTCGGCCGCCTCGGAGTGCACCTCCGGATAGCAGGCGCCGACGAGGCATGCCTCGGGATACGTCTCGCCGACGAGCGCGGTCAGCTCGCTCGAATACGAGAGCCCGCCCTCGGTCGCGACGAACGTCGTCTCGCCCTGCGGCGGGTCGCCGCGCAGGGCCAGCACGTTCTCGATCCCGGCGTCGCGCATCCGCGCGACGTCGCCGCGCAGATCGTCGGTCGTCGCGCCGACGCACGTGAAGTGCGCCATCGCCTCGAGGTCGTGGTTCGCGCGGATTCTGGAGACGATGTCGATCGTCTTCGCGCGGGTCGAGCCGCCCGCTCCCCAGGTGACCGAGACGAACGCCGGCTCCAACGGCCGCAGCGCCTCCAGCGCGGCGAACAGTCTCGCCTCGCCTTCCTCGGTCTTGGGCGGGAAGAACTCAAAGGAGAAGACCGGGTCTCCGCCGGCCGCGATGATCTCGTCGATGCGCATGTGACGGAGGATTCTAGGGCAGCTCGGGCGGCGAATCGCCCGTCAGCCACATCCCGAGGCGGCCGAGCGGCCGATAGCCGAGTCCCTCGTAGAGCCGCTGCCCCTCATAGCTCGACTCCAACGTCGAGGTCCGCATCCCACGCCCGCGGGCGTCCAAGAGCGCCGCGTGCAGCAGCCGGCCAGCGAGCCGGCGGCGCTGGTAGCGCGGATCCGTCGCGACCCACTGGATCATGCAGTTGTCGCCGTGGTCGAATGTCACCAGGCATGCCGCCGGGTGGTCCTCGACGCGCGCCAGGTAGCGGTGGAAGCACGGTTCGCGGAGCCCGGCGAAGGCCGTCCCGAAGGAGCCGGGCGGCTCGCCGTTGGCACGCTCGTTGAGAATCGTGATCTCGACCGGGTGGGGTGCGCGGTCGAGCGCGAACGGCGGCCCCTCCCCCGGCTCGCGCAGCTCGTCGAGCGCGAGCGCCATCCCCATCGGCTCGTACTCCAGGATGTGGCCGGCGTCGCGCATCAGCGCCGTGCCGACCGCGTCGTCCGGAAGCGTCCAGACCATCCAGTGCGTGACCGCGGCGTCGCGGTAGGCGCTCGCGAGCGGTTCGAGCCCGTCGGCGAGCGCGGCATGGTCGTCGAAGACGACGCAGTTGAGGATCGACTGCGTCGGCGCCGTCGGCGTCACGAACGCGGTCACCCCGTCCAGCTCCAGCACGCGCCCGCCGGGCGAGGCGGGCGCCTCCGCGCGGTAGAACTCGCGCAGCGTAGAAGTGAGCGTGTCGATCACGGAAGCCCTCCGGCCCGGAAGACCGAGCCTCTGGCGAGGTGTTCCAGCCGACCGCAAGGCCGCAGGCCGCAGCGCTCGGCGTTCACACCGCGACCCAGCGCTCCGGATCGCCGGGCTCGCGGCGCGCGGCGCCGATCGCCTCGAGGTGACGCAGGTAGCAGAGCGTCTCGGCGAGCAGCCAGGCGGCCGCGTGGATCGCGTCTCTCCCGTGCACGTAGGGGACGACCTCGTACGCCGTCAGCGGCGCCCCTTCGATCGCGACGGCCGCCGCCGCGACCCGCTGCGCGACCAGCTCGCGGTTGGCCTCGACGTGCGCCTGCACGTCGGTGAACGGCCGCGCGTGACCGGCGATGCAGAGGCGCGGCAGCGGGTCGAGCGCCTCGATCGCGTCGAGCGAGCGCAGGAACTCGCCGACCGGGTCGGGCGTCCAGCCGTAGTCGAAGTAGAGCGAGATGCGGCCGAGCAGGTGGTCGCCCGAGATCAGGATGCGGCGCTCGGGCTGGTAGAGGCAGACGTGCGACGGCGCATGGCCGGGCGTCTCGACGACGCTCCAGAAGCCGAGGTCGGTCTCGACCTCGATCCCCGGCAGCAGCGCGAGGTCGGGCGCGATCACGCTCGCGATGCCCGGCTCCTGCTCCTTCGCGATCTCCGCGTAGCGGCGCAGCACCAGCTCGGGCACGCCGCTCGTGCGGCCGATCTCCAGCCGCCGCTGGAGCGCTTGGGCGGGATCCTCGATCGAGCGCGTCGCATGCTCGTAGTTCGGGTGCATCCACAGCTCGCAGCCGGTCCGCTCGACGATCGTCGCGGCCTGGCCGTAGTGGTCGGTGTGGGCGTGCGTGCAGACGAGCAGTCTGACGTCGTCGACCGACAGGTTGACCATCGCCATCGCCCGTTCGAGCTGCTCCATCGAGCCCTCTTCGTGCATGCCGCAGTCGACCAGGACGATCCCGTCGCCGGCTCTGATCGCCCATGCGTTGCAGTGCGGGACGCCCGGCCATGGAAGCGGCAGGCGCAGGCGCCACAGCCCCGACAGCACGCGCTCCCCGCGACCCAGCTCCCGCTTGCGCACCGGTTCGGACATGCACGGCCCACCATATAGGCGAGCGGCGGACACGCGTGGCGCGATTGCGATGCTCCAGATCGCGGCAGAAGGTAGGCTGGCCGTCCAGCCAGTCGCAGAGCGAGGAGAGTGAGCGATGGGGTCAGCCGCGAGAGCCACAGCCGAGACGACCGAGCAGGTCGCACGCAGATACTTCGCCGCCGTCACCGCGCGCGACCTCGACGCGATGGTCGCCTGCTGGAAGCCGGGCGCGCTCGACGTCCTCCACGGCCAGGCCGAGCTGATCGCCCCGGACGGCATCCGCGTCTACTTCGCCGAGCTGTTCGGCGCCTTTCCCGACTTCACGTTCGAGGTCGTCTCGACGACCTCCGAGGACGATCGCTGCGCGGTCCGCTGGCGCGCGCGGGGCACGTTCGCCGGCCCCGGCCGCTTTCAGGAGTTCGAGCCGAACGGCGCGCGGATCGCGATCGAGGGCGTCGACGTGGTGCGCGTCGCCGACGGGCTCGTCGTCGGCAACGACGCGTACCTCGACGGCGCCGACGTCGCGCGGCAGATCGGCGTGCTGCCGCCGAGAGGGTCCGGCCAGGAGCGGTCGATGGCGAAGCTCGTCAACGTCCGCACGAAGCTCGCCCTCAAGCTCGCCGCCAGCGACCCCGAGCGGATCGCCGACGGCGTCTGGGTCGTCAGAGGCGGCCTGCCGCGCAAGGAGATGAACGTCTACCTGATCGAGGACGGCGACGGCGTCGTGATGTTCGACGCGGGCGTCCGCTCGATGACGAGCGCGCTCGCGGCGATCGGCGCGCAGATGGGCGGGATCCGGAGAATCGTGCTCGGCCACGGCCACCCCGACCACCGCGGCGCCGCCGCCGGCATCGACGCCGAGGTCTGGTGCCACCCGGCCGAGCGGCCCGACGCGGAGGGCGACGGCGGCTCCCACTACTTCGACTTCTCCAAGCTCGACCTGCACGGGCGCGTCCTGCTCGGCCGGCTGCTGCCGCAGTGGGACGGCGGCCCGGTCGAGATCGCCGGCACCGTCGAGGAGGGCGACGAGGTCGCCGGCTTCCGCGTCGTCCACCTGCCCGGTCACGCGCCCGGCCTGATCGGCCTCTGGCGCGAATCCGACCGGCTCGCGCTCGTGAGCGACTGCTTCTACACGCTCGACCCGCAGACCGGGATCGCCGGCGCGCTGCGCGTCCCGCACGAGGCGTTCAACCACGACACCGCGCAGGCGCGCGAGTCGATGCGCAAGCTCGCCGCGCTCAAGCCCGCGACGGCGTGGTCGGGCCACGCCAAGCCGCTGACCGGCGACGTCGCGGCGCAGTTGGAGCGAGCCGCCGCGCAGTAGCCTGTGCGGCGATGGGCCGCCGCAGCCGCCAGCGCGACAAGCTCGCCGCGCCGACGTCGGACTACACCGACGCGGACGGCAACGTCCTGACCCTGCGCGGCGCGCTGACGCCCGCGACGCGGCAGCAGTACGCCGCGGTGGTCAGCGGGTCACCGCTGTCGCAGGAGGACGCCTGGCAGCGCGCCGTCGAGTTCCTGTTCGAGCGGCTCGCGGTCAGCTGGACGATCGCCGGCGTGCCGATCGCGAAGCAGAAGGAGCTGCTGCAGCGCTACCGCTTCGCCTCCCAGGACGAGCGCCGCTGGATCCGCGACGTGCTGCGCGAGCACCTGGCGGAGTGGTTCCCGGACATGAGCGCGCCGTGACGGTCGGGGGGACGGGACCGGATCCCGACGCGATGGCGGAGCTGCTCGCCGGCTACTGCCTCGACGTGCAGCCGGGCCAGCAGGTGCTCGTGCGCTCGACGACGCTTGCGGCGCCGCTGCTGCGCGCGCTCCAGCGGGCGATCCTGGCGCGCGAGGCGTGGCCGCTGCTGCGCGCGACGCTGCCCGGGATCGACGAGGACTTCTACGCCCACGCCCGCGACGCGCAGCTCGACGGCTTCGGCTCGCTCGCGCACGCCGAGGCGGCGCAGGCGGACGCGTTCCTGACGATCCAGGCGCCGGAGAACACGCGCGCGCTCGCCGACGTCGACCCCGCGCGGCTCTCGCGTGCCACCCGCGCCCGCGCGCCGCTGACCGAGCTGCGGATGCAGAAGCGCTGGTGCGGCACGCTGTGGCCGACGCCGGCCGGCGCGCAGCAAGCCGGGATGGGCTTCGACGGCTTCGCCGCGTTCGTGCGCGGGGCGCTGTTCCTCGACCGCGACGATCCCGCCGCAGCGTGGCGTGAGCTGGGCACGTTCCAGGCGGAGCTGATCGAGCGCCTGCGCGGCGCGCGGCAGCTGCGGATCGAGGCGGACGGGACCGACCTCGTGCTCGACGTCGGCGGCCGCACGTGGGTCAACTCCGACGGCAAGCGCAACATGCCCAGCGGCGAGGTCTTCACCGGGCCGCACGAGACGAGCGCCAACGGCACGATCCGCTTCACGGTGCCGTCGAGCCCCGGCGGCGTCGACGTCGAGGACGTGGAGCTGACGTTCCGCGACGGCGAGGTCGCGTCGGCCCGCGCCGGCCGCGGCCAGGCGTATCTCGACCGCACGCTCGCGACCGACCCCGGCGCCCGCCGCCTCGGCGAGATCGGGATCGGCACGAACTTCGGCATCACGCGCCCGATCGGCGCGATCCTGTTCGACGAGAAGATCGGCGGCACCGTCCACCTGGCGCTCGGCCGCAGCTATCCCGAGACCGGCGGCGTCAACGAGAGCGCGGTCCACTGGGACCTGATCTGCGACCTGCGCCGCGGCGGTCGTCTGACCGCCGACGGCGTCGTGATCCAGGAGAACGGCCGCTTCAGCTGAGCCGTTGACGAGACGTTCACGTCTCGTACACCGCCGCTTCACGAGATCGAGGGCCGACGCGGACACGCTGCCCGCGAACGTCCCCATCCTCACGAGAGGCCCTCGCATGAACAGACGTGCCCTCTCCGCGATCGCCCTGATGGGCGTGACCGGAGCGATGGTCGCCGGCGGTGTCGCGATCGGCGCCGGCGGCGACGACGACCGCTCGGCGTCGCTGGCCGCGAAGATCGACCCGTCGAAGCCGAGAAACGTGATCCTGCTGATCGGCGACGGCATGGGCGACTCGGAGGTCACGATCGGCCGCTACTACGGCAAGGGCGCCGCCGGCCGCCTCAACATGGACGCGCTGCCGTTCCGCGGCAGCTCGCTGCACTACGTGCTGCGCCCCGGCCCCGGCCCCAGCTACCAGCCGAACTACGCCGGCGACTCGGCGCCGACCGCGACCGCGTGGTCGACCGGCAAGCGCACTCAGGACGGCCGCCTCTCGCAGGGTCCCTCGACCGCCGACAACGTCCCCGGCTCCAATGCCGGCTACCGCACGTTCATGGAGATCGCGCGTGACCTCGGCAAGGCGACGGGCAATGTCTCGACGGCCGAGATCACCGACGCGACGCCGGCCGGTCCCAGCTCGCACATCTCGCAGCGCGCCTGCCAGGGCCCGAGAGACGCGCGCAGCATCTGCCCGGCGGAGGCGAAGCCGAACGGCCTCGGCTCGATCGCCGAGCAGCAGGTCGACGAGGGCTTCGACCTCTACCTCGGCGGCGGTCGCAACCGCTACCTGCAGAGAGTCGACGAGGCGAGCAACCCGACCGTCGTCGACTACGCGGCGGCGAGAGGCTACAGATACGTCACCGACGCGGCCGGGCTCGCCGGCGTCAGATCGCTCGCACCGGGCGAGAAGCTGCTCGGCCTCTTCACCGGCAGCAACATGACGACCGAGTTCAGACCGCTCTACGCCCGCACCGACGCCTTCTACGCCAGAGGCGGCGTCGACCCGAACGTCAACGGCGGCAGCGACGCGACTCGCTGTCAGGAGACGAACCGCCCGGCGGGCGAGCCGTCGCTCGCCGCGATGACGCAGAAGGCGATCGACCTGCTGAAGGACGACGACAGAGGCTTCGTGCTGCAGGTCGAGGGCGCATCGATCGACAAGCGCGATCACGCCGCGGACCTCTGCGGGCAGATCGGCGAGCTGCTCGCGCTCGACGAGGCGGTCGGCGTCGCGCAGGAGTTCCAGCGCAACAACCCCGACACGCTGATCGTCGTGACGGCCGACCACTCGCACACGTCGCAGATCATCAGCGCCTCGTCGAGACCGGCGACGAGCGCCGCCTACGCGACCGTCCAGACGGTCGACGGTGCGCCGATGCGCGTCGCGTACGGCACCGCCGACACCGGCGACGGCCCGGCCGCAGGCGGCTCGCAGGCGCACACGGGCGCGCAGGTGCCGGTGTGGGCGTCCGGCCCGCAGGCGGCGAACATCCAGGGCACGATCGACCAGACGGACATCTTCCACGTCCTCAACGGCATGACGCCGAGCAGAGTCGCGGGTCCGGGCGTCGCCGGTCCGGCCGGCGCGCCGGGCGCGCCCGGCGTCGCGGGAACGAACGGGTCGAACGGGACCGACGGCCGTGACGGTCGCGACGGCGGTGTGGGCGCGACCGGCGCTGCGGGCTCCAACGGCGCTCCGGGTTCCAACGGCGCCAACGGCGCGCCAGGCGTCAGCGGCGCTCCGGGCGCCAACGGCAAGGACGGCGCGGCCGGACCGCAGGGACCGGCCGGCCGCGACGCGAAGGTGACGTGCAGACTGGCCGGCAGCAAGACGGTCCGCTGCTCGGTCGCGTACGCCAGCGCCCGCTCCAAGAGCGCGCAGCTCCGGCACGGCGGCAGAACGATCGCGCGCGGCACGGTCTCCTCCAAGGGCCGCGTGACGCTGAGAGCGCGCATGCGCCTGACGAAGGGCTCCTACACGCTCATCGCGGGCGGGCGCAGCGCGAAGCTCTCGCTGCGCTGAGCCCGTACCGCATCGCAGCGCCTACCGGTGGGCGGCCGCATGGCCGCCCACCGGTGCGTTCCGGACCCTTGCCCGCGCACGCCTCAGTCATTACACTTACTTTACGTCTTTCGGGGGAAGGGGGATGCCGGCGAAATGCTGCCCGGAAACTGCGATCCGTGCGCGTGAGCGCAGCGGGTCTTGTCAACGAGGAGAATCGACGATGTCGAAGTCGAAGCATCGCCTTGTGCTCGCCGCCGCCGTAGCGGTCTTCGCGACGCTCAGCAGCGTCACGGCCGCTTCCGCCATAACGGTGAGACCCAGCGGGACGGTCACTGCGACGGGAAGCCTCACGTTCAGATCGAGCCTGGCGACGGTCACCTGCAACGTCACCATGGTCGAATCGATAACTGCCGGGACGTACTCGGCCGGACAAGTGTTCGGGTCCCTCACCAGAGCCACTGCAACCGGCTGCACGGTAGGCGCCACGGTGACGATAGGTGGTCTTCCGTCTCAGCTGTTCATCGCCAACCTATCCGGCGCGCTCATGCACAAGCTAGTCGTGATTCCGATACTAGCTGTCCTCCCCGGCGGAATAACGTGCCTATGGATCGGACGCTTCGGGGCCGACTCAGACGGAAGAACACTAAGAATTGACAGCATACTATTGTTCAACGCCGACCTCACACAGAGACTAACGAACCCCATAGTCTGTCCGATGGCCGGAGCCGTCGCAGTCAACGGCACAATGACGCTATCGCCAGCCATCACGGTCACGCTACCGTGACGTGAGCGACGGAACGTCGTGCGGAGGGCGGTGCGGCCCGCTCTCCGCAGACGTGGGAGCATGCCACGGATGAGCGACGTGGTCCTCTGGAGCGGCGGGAAGGACTGCTTCGCCGCGGCGCTGCGCAGCGGTGCGCTCGCCGATCCGGCGACGCGGCTGGTGACGGCGGTCCCGGCCGGCGAGCCGGCGGCGTTCCGCTGTCATCCCTTGGAGTGGATGACCCAGCAGGCCGCCGCGCTCCAGTTGTCGCACGAGCTGGTCGAGATCCCGCGCGAGGGCTGGGAGGCGGCGTACCGCGCGGCGCTCACCGCGCTCGCGCGCGACGGGGTGACGCGGATCGTGACGGGCGACCTCGTGATCGAGCCGTGGCTGCGTAGCGCGACGGAGGCGGCAGGGGTCGAGCTGGTGACGCCGTTCGCCGGCGACCCCGACCCGGGGGCGGTGCTCGACTTCATCGCCGAGCACGACGTCGTCGCGAACGTCACCGGCATGCGCGCCGACCACTACCGCCCGGGGTTCCTCGGCCGGCAGGCCGGGCGGGAGCTGCTGGTCGAGCACGGGCTGACCGACCCGGCGCTGTTCCACCCAGCCGGCGAGCTGGGCGAGTACCACACGGTCGTCACGCGCTACGGTGATCTGAGACTGGTCGACGCGGACCTCGATGCGCTCCCGCACGTCGAGCGCGACGGCGTCTGGTCGCTCGATCGCAGCGCCCGGACGTCGATGTCCGAAATCCTCTAGTCGCTGCCCGCCGACCGCGCCATCATCAGTGGCGTGATCGAGGACTTCGAACATTGCTATCGCGCCGTCTCGTCGAAGGACGGCCGCTTCGACGGCCGCTTCGTCACCGCCGTCAAGACGACGGGCATCTACTGCCGGCCGAGCTGTCCGGCCGTGACCCCGAAGCGGGCGAACGTCCGCTTCCTCCCGAGCGCTGCGGCCGCGCAGCGCGCCGGCTTCCGCGCCTGCAAGCGCTGCCGGCCCGACGCCTCTCCGGGCTCGCCGGAGTGGAACGTGCGCGCCGACGTCGTCGGCCGCGCGATGCGGCTGATCGCGGACGGCAGCGTCGACCGCGACGGCGTCGCGGGGCTCGCGCACCAGCTCGGCTTCAGCGAGCGCCACCTGCATCGCCAGCTCGTCGCCGAGCTCGGCGCAGGGCCGCTCGCACTCGCCCGCGCCCAGCGCGCGCACACCGCGCGGCTGCTGATCGAGACCTCCGCGCTCCCCTTCACCGAGGTCGCGTTCGCGGCCGGCTTCCCGTCGATCCGCCAGTTCAACGACACCGTCCGCGAGGTGTTCGCGACGACGCCGACCGAGCTGCGCCGCAAGAGCGCGTTCGGAGCGGAGGCGAGCGGCGCGGGTGGGGCCGGCGCGACCGGGGCAGCGGGCGCGCGCGGCGCGGGCGGCGCGCCCGCCGGCGGCGCGATCACGCTGCGGCTGCGCCACCGGCCGCCGCTCGACGGCGCCGGACTGCTCGCCTTCCTCGCGATGAGGGCGGTGCCGGGGGTCGAGTGGGTCGACGCCGACGGCACGACCTACCGCCGCGTCCTCGCGCTCCCGCACGGCGCCGGCGTCGTGGCGCTCACGCCGCAGGCCGAGCACGTCGACTGCACGCTGCGGCTCGCCGACATGCGCGATCTCGCCGCCGCCGTGCAGCGCTGCCGCCGCCTGCTCGACCTCGACGCCGACCCGCACGCGGTCGCCGAGGCGCTCGGTGGGGACCAGCTGCTCGGCCCGCTCGTGCGCCGCACGCCGGGGCTGCGCGTCCCCGGCGCGGTCGACGGCGCCGAGCTGGCCGTCCGCGCCGTGCTCGGGCAGCAGGTCTCCGTCGGCGGCGCCCGCACGCTCGCCGGCCGGCTCGCGCTCGCGCACGGCGCCCCGCTCGCCGACGCGCTCCCGAGCTGCGCCCCGACCGAAGCCGCGCAGGGGGACGGCGCCGCGCCGCCCGCCGCTCCGCTCACCCACGCCTTCCCGACCGCGGCCGCGCTCGCGGCCGTCGACCCCGAGCGGCTGCCGATGCCGCGAGCGCGTGGGCGCGCGCTCGTCGGCCTCTGCGCCGCGCTCGCCGGCGGCGAGATCCGGCTCGACCCCGGCGCCGACCGCGACGAGACGCGCGCGCGGCTGCTCGCGCTGCCCGGCATCGGACCGTGGACGGCCGAGTACGTCGCGATGCGCGCGCTCGGCGACCCCGACGCCTTCCCCGCCACCGACCTCGGCATCCGCCACGCCTTCGCCCGCCTCGACCAGCCGCACGACGCACGCGCCGTCGCGGCGATCGCGGAGCGCTGGCGGCCGTGGCGCGCGTATGCCGCACTGCACCTGTGGGCGACCCTCTCAGAAGGAGACGAAAGCAGATGACTTCCACCGCCACCATCCCGACTCCGGCCGGCCCCTTCACCGTCGTCGTGAGCGACGACGCCGTCGTCGCGAGCGGCTGGAGCGCCGACGCCGACGCGCTGCTCGCCGTGATCGGCGCGGCCCGGCTGCCCTCCGTCGCCGCCGAACTCGACGCGGGCACGCTCGCCCGCCGCCGCGACCTCGGACCGTTCACGCGCGCCGTGCGCGACTACCACGACGGCGACCTCGCGGCGATCGACGCCGTGCCCGTCGCGCAGTCGAGCGGTCCGTTCACGAACCGCGCGTGGGACGAGCTGCGCGCGATCCCGGCCGGCGAGTCGCGCACCTACTCGCAGCTCGCGGCGAGCAGCGGCCGGCCGGCCGCGATCCGCGCCGCCGGCACCGCCTGCGCGACGAACCGCGCCGCGCTGTTCGTCCCCTGTCACCGTGCGCTGCGCAGCGACGGGACGCTCGGCGGCTTCGCCTACGGCCTCGACGTGAAGCGCTGGCTGCTCGCGCACGAGGCGCAGGCGGCCAGCGCGGCGCGAGCCGCCTGACGCTCGCTCAGCCCCGGTGGGCGGAGGTTCCGGATGCCCGTTCACTACGATCGGCCGCCGTGGCGATCGTCGACGACATCCGCTCCGCCGCCGCCTGGGTCGCGGGCCGCGCCCGCCACGTCGTCGTCGAGGAGGACGCGATCGCGGCGTACGCTGCGGCACTGCCGCCGCGCGCGGAGCTGCCCGGCCTCGACGCCGAGGCGCACGTCGTCGACGGTCCGGCGGAGACGCGCGCCGCGTTCTTCCTGACGCTCGACGCGATCAACTTCGGCTCCGGCTGGTTCCCGACGATCCGCAAGCGCGACGGGCGCTCGGGCTACTTCACCGTCGCGCTCGGCGTGCGCGACCGCTTCCGCGCGCACGGCGCGTGGAGCGCGCGGGAGCTGCGCACGATCGACGCCGCGACCGTCGCCGCGGTGCTCGGCCAGGATCCCGCGCACGAGCTGATGGCGCTGTTCGCACGCTCGCTGAACGACCTCGGCGCGCACGTCGCCGACGACCACGGCGGCCGCTTCCTCGGGCCGGTGCAGGCGGCCGGCGGCTCGGCCGTCGCACTGGTCGAGGAGCTGGCTCGCTGGGACTGCTTCGCGGACGTCTCGCGCTACGACGGCCGCGAGATCCCGCTGTTCAAGCGCGCCCAGGTCGCCGCCTCCGACCTCGCGCTGGCCGGCGCCGCGACGTTCGGCGACGCCGGCCGGCTGACGCTGTTCGCCGACAACCTGATCCCGCACGTGCTGCGGCTCGACGGCGTGCTGCGCTTCGAGCCGGCGCTCGTCGCTCGGATCGAGCGCGGCGAGCTGATCGCGCACGACAGCCCGGAGGAGGTCGAGATGCGCGCCGGCGCGATCCAGGTCGCCGAGCTGATCGCCGCCGCCCGCCCCGACCTCACGCCGCAGCTCGTCGACCAGACGCTGTGGACGAGAGGCGGCGGCGCGCGCTACAAGGCCGTCCCGCGCCCGCGAGCCCGCTCGACCGCGTACTGATGACGCCGCCCGACCTCACCGCCCCGCTCCTGACCGAGCGGCTGGAGCTGCGCCCGTGGCGCGACGACGCGCACGACCTCGACGCATATGCGGCGATCTCCTCCGATCCAGAGGTGATGCGCCACATCGGCGACGGTGCCGCGCTCACGCGCGAGCAGGCCGCGACACAGCTCGCGCGCTTCGCCGCCCACTGGGAGGACCACGGCTACGGCCTGCGCGCAGCGGTGCTGCGCGACAGCGGCGAGGTCGCCGGCTTCGCGGGCGTCATGCGAGCCGGCCAGCCGGGGGTGCGGCCGGGGGACGTGGAGATCGGCTGGCGGCTGGCGCGCCGCCACTGGGGCAGCGGCTACGCGACGGAGGCCGCGCTCGCCGTGCGCGACCACGCCTTCGGCGAGCTGCGGCTGGCGCGGCTGGTCGCGTTCGTGCGGCCGGCGAACACGGCGTCGATCGGCGTGATGCGCAAGCTCGGCATGGAGCACCTGAAGGACGCGACCTGCAGCCACGGTCTTCCGATGCGGATCTTCGCGGCGGACAACCCGCTGGCTTGACGCCGGCCCGGGTTCAACGTGATCAAGCAGTCGTACGACCTGCTCGACCTGCCGTGGACGCCGTGCAGATGAGCCGCGCACGCTAGCCTCCCGGACCGTGCGCCTCGTCACCTGGAACGTCAACTCGCTGAGAGTGCGCCTCCCGCGCGTGCTCGAGTTCCTCGCCGAGCACAGACCCGACGTGCTCTGCCTGCAGGAGACGAAGACCGACGCGGCCGCCTTCCCGCACGCCGAGCTGGCGGCGGCCGGCTACGTCGCGGCCGACCACAGCGGCGGACGCTGGGCGGGTGTCGCGATCGTCGCGCGCACGGAGCTGGGCGTGGCCGACCCCGCGGTCGGCCTGCCCGGCGAGCCGGCGCAGGACGAGTCGCGCTGGATCGAGGCGACCGTCGGCGGCGAGCTGCGGGTCGCGAGCGTCTACGTCCCCAACGGCCGCGAGCTGGAGAGCGAGTGGTACGCGGCGAAGCTGGAGTTCCTCGACGCGATGGCGCGCCGCGTCGGGGAGCTGCGCGGCGACGACGCCGGCGCGCCGCTGCCGCTCGTCGTCGCCGGCGACATGAACGTCGCGCCGAGCGACCTCGACGTCTACGACCCGGCCGTCTTCGCGACCTCGACCCACACGAGCGCCGCCGAGCGCACCGCGCTGAGAGCGGTCGAGCAGGCCGGCCTGCTCGACGCCTACCGGCAGCTGCACCCCGACGACGTCGGCTACACCTGGTGGGACTACCGCCAGGGCCATTTCCATCGCGGCCTCGGCCTGCGGATCGACCTGATCCTCGCGAGCCCTGACCTCGCTGAGCGGCTGACGCGGGTCGGGATCGAGCGCGACTACCGGAAGGGCTCCAGACCCTCCGACCACGTCCCGCTCGTCGCCGACTGGACCTGATCCGCACGCGGCCGTGTGAACGGTCGTGAACGGCGACCGAGACGTTCACATCGGCTCCCCAGCCTGATCACGAATTGGCACCATGGCGCTTGCGAGAGTCGCGCGGTCATAGCGTCTACATCGGAGTAGTTGATGCGCGTTTCTGTCCCGCTCGCGGCCGCCGGGCTCGCGGCCGCGCTCCTCGGCGGCGCGGGCGCCTCCGGCGCCTCGGCCTCGACCGCCTTCGTCAGCGGCGGCCCCAGCAGCGGACTGGTCGTCCCGTTCGACCTCGGCACCGCGACCGCGAGACCCGCGATCACAGTCGGCTACGGCCCGCTCGCGATCGTCCCAGCACCTGACGGGAGAACCGTCTACGCGATCTCACAGAGCCTGATGGAGGGCACGTCGGTCACGCCGATCGACGTCGCGACCGGCACGGCGCTGACGAGAATCACGGGCACGGCGTTGAGAGCGGCCGGCGGCGGCGCGATCGCGCCGAACGGCCAGACGCTCTACGTCACCGCCGGCACCACGCTGCTGCCGATCGACCTCAGCGGGCCGACGCCGGCGATCGGCACGCCGATCCCGCTCGGCGACACCGCCGTCAGCAGCCCGGTGATCTCGCCCGACGGGAGCACCGCCTACGTGATCGCCGGCAGCACCGGCGTGCTGCCCGTCGACCTCGCGACCGGCACGGCCGGCGCGAGACTGGCGATCCCCGGCACGCTCGGCCGGCTCGCCATCACCAGAGACGGCACGACGCTCTACGCCGCGCAGACCCGCACCGCGACGGGCACGGGCAACCTCGGCGTCGTCCCGTTCGACACCGCCACCAGAACCGCCGGCCCGATCGTCGGGATCGGCGCGCTGACCGCGTTCGGCCCGGAGGGCATCGCCGTCGGTCCGGACGGCAGAACCCTCTACGCGACGCGCAGCAACACCGTCGACCCGAACCTCATCATCGACGTCGACCTGGTGAGCGGCACGCTGACCGAGACCGCGCTCGGCAGCCGCACCAACACGCGCGGCCTCGCGCTGACGCCGCGCGGGAGAACGGCGGTCGTCGGCAACTTCGGCCTCGGCACGCTCGGCGTCGTCGACCTGCCGACGCGCTCGGTCGTGCAGACGGCGAGACTGGCGCTGCCGGGACAGACCGTCAGCCCGATCGCGGTCGGGATCGTCTCGACGAGAAGCCCGACCGGCGCCGCGACCCCGACGATCGCCGCCAGCGTCCCGACGCAGTCGGGCGTGATCGGCGACGCGACGAACCCGGCGATCAGAGCGACGATCGAGCAGCTCGACGAGTACGGCGACCCGGCCTCGCCGAGCGAGCTGACGGTCGAGGCGACGTCGTCCAACCCCGCCGTCGTGCCGACGAGCGGCATCGCCGTGAGCGGCACCGGCGCGACCCGCACCGTCTCCTTCGCACCGACCGGGCGCGGCCACGCGACCGTGACGCTGAGAGTCACCGGCCTGGAGGGCAAGAGCGCGACGACGACGATGACCTACTCGGCCTCCAGAGCGACGACGCCGACGAGCCGCGCCCTGCAGGGCAGCGGCGACTCGTCCTCGGCGATCTCCGCCGGCGGCGGCCACCTGCTCGTCGCCGACGACGAGAGAGACGACATCCGGCTCTACCGCGACGACGTCACCGGCGAACCGGTGAGATCGTTCAACATCGGCCCGGCGGCGACCGGCGGCGGCGAGATCGACTACGAGTCGTCCGCCCGCAACGGCGACGTCATCTATTGGCTCGGCTCGCATGGCAACAAGAAGAGCGGCAGCCTCGAGACCTCGCGCCACACGCTGATCGCGACGAGAGTCGCCGGCGAGGGCGCCGACACGACACTGACCCGCACCGGTATCTACGGCAACCTGCGGACCGACCTCGTCGCCTGGGACCAGGCGAACGCGAACCGCCTCGGCTTCGCCGCCGGGACCCAGAGCGGCGTGCTGCCGGACGCCAGAAACGGCTTCAACATCGAGGGCGCCGACATGGCGCCGGGCTCGACGAAAACGCTCTACCTCGGCTTCCGCTCGCCGCTCGTCACGACGCCCGACGGCGACCGCGCGGTGATCGTCCCGGTCACCAACGTCGCCCTGCTGGCGACGGGCGAGGCGCCGAAGGCGACGTTCGCCGACCCGATCCTGCTCGACCTCGAGGGGATGACGATCCGCGAGCTGCGCAAGAACGCGGCCGACCAGTTCCTGATCCTCGCCGCCAAGAGAGGCGCGCTCGGCGTCGAGCAGGCGCTGTGGAGCTGGTCGGGCCACCGCGAGGACAAGCCGGTCAAGCTGACGACCGCGCTGCCGCCGAGCGCCGAGTCGTTCTCCGACGGGCAGGGCACGTGGGAGGCGATCGGCACGCTGCCGGACGTGCTCGCTCCGAACGCCGCGCTGCGGCTCGTGATGGACCAGGGCTACGACGAGCTGTACGACGGGCAGGACAACAAGGACATCAGCGACGTGCGGCTGAAGAAGTCGCGCATCGACGTCTTCTCGCTCACCGGCGCGGTCGGCGCTGACGCCGTCGCGGCGGCGCCGGCGTTCCCCGCTCAGGCGGCCGGGACGATCGGCCCGGCGCAGGCGGTGACGGTCAGAAACGCCGGCGCGCAGCGGCTGAGAATCGGCTCCGTCGGCGTGGAGGCGGACGCGGCGGTCGCCGACGGCGACTTCCTGATCGCCGCCGACGCGTGCGCCGGGAAGGAGCTGGGTCCCGACGCGAGCTGCCGCGTGCTCGTCCGCTTCGCGCCGGCGCGCGAGAGCGCGACGTCGACGGCGCGGCTGGTGCTGAAGGCGAACGTCGCGGGCGGCGCGGCGGCGGTCGCGCTGACGGGCACCAGCACGACGCTGCCGGCGGGTCCGACGGGTCCGACCGGGCCGGCCGGCCCCGCGGGACCGGGCGGTGAGGACGGCGCGAACGGGCCGAAGGGCGACAGAGGCGACGCCGGCGCGAAGGGCGACGCGGGCGCGGGCGGGCCGAAGGGCGACGCCGGGGCGGCCGGGCCGAAGGGCGATCCCGGTGCCAAGGGCGACCGCGGCGACGGCGGCACGCCCGGGAGCGCGGGGCCGAAGGGCGACAGAGGCGACAGGGGCGCGGACGGGTCGATCGTCTTCGCCGCGAGCCGGTCGCAGCTCGCCGCCCGCCGCGGGCGCACGGTGAGCCTGCCGTTCGAGCTGCGCAACACGACCGGCGGCGCGATCGCGCGAGCGACCGCGACCGTGCGGGTGCCGGGCGGGCTGCGGATCGCGCAGCCGAAGGCGGTCCGGATCGCGTCGCTGAAGGCGGGCGAGGGCCGCACGCTGCGGCTCCGGCTGCGGATCGGGCGCGGCGCCCAGCTCGGGCGCCACCGCGTGCAGGTCCGCCTCGACGTCGGCGGCCGCAACGTCACGCGCACCGTGACGGTCGACGTGCGCCGGTAGGAGGTGGAACCCCGGGGCGGCCGCCGACACGGCGGCCGTCCCGCGTCAGCCGGGTGCGAAGCCCAGCTCGGCGAACAGCACGCCGCGGCCCCGCACGAGCGCGCGGGTCGCGGCGGCGACGCGGCGCTCGGCCTCGTCGACCACCTCGTCGCAGGCGCCGGCGCCGAAGGCGTGGTCGATCAGCAGCGTCGCGTGGCCCTGCGCGAGCGCGGCCATCGCGAGCACGAGCGACCACGCCGCCTCCGCGTCGCGTCCCGGCGCGAGCGCCTGCGCGACCTCGACGAGGTCGGCCATCAGGCCGCTCGTCGCCGCCTCCAGGCGCGGATAGCGCGCCTTCTCCAGGCCGGCGCCGAACAGCACCTCGAACATCGCTCTGCGCTCGGCCGCGAAGCGCACGTAGGCGGCAGCCGCGGCGGCGAGGCGCTCAGGCGGCTTCGCGTGTGCGGCGGTCGCGGCGGTGAACCGCTCCCGCAGCTCCTCCGCCGCGCGCGTCGCGGCGGCGGCGAGCAACTCGTCGCGGTCGCTGAAGTGACGGTACGGCGCGGCGGGGCTGACGTTCGTGCGCCGTGCCGCCTCAGCGACCGAGAAGCCCTGCAGACCCTGCTCGCCGATCAGCTCCAGCGTCGCGTCGACGAGCGCCGCCGGCAGGTCGCCGTGGTGGTAGCGCTTCGTTCTCGCCCGGCTCGCCATCGCCTGCCACGATAGCGGGCGCTTGCAATGTAAGCGAGCGTCACATACATTGTGAGAGGCCATTACATTGCACGTACGGGAGCGATCACGATGAGCAGCAAGTGGACGGCAGACCAGATCCCCGACCAGAGCGGCCGACTGGCGGTCGTGACCGGCGCCAACAGCGGCCTCGGTCTGATCACGGCGAAGGAGCTGGGGCGCAGCGGCGCGCACGTCGTGCTCGCCTGCCGCGACACGGCGAAGGGCGAGGCCGCGGCGCGCGAGATCCGCGGCGCCGCGCCGCAGGCGACCATCGAGGTCGCCGCGCTCGACCTCGGCAGCCTCGCCTCCGTGCGCGACTTCGCCGAGCGCTTCACCGGCGAGCACGACCGGCTCGACCTGCTCGTCAACAACGCCGGCGTGATGGCGCCGCCGCGGCGTACGACGGCGGACGGCTTCGAGCTGCAGCTCGGCACCAACCACCTCGGCCACTTCGCGCTCACCGGACTGCTGATCGAGCAGCTGCGGGCGCAGGACGGCGCGCGGGTCGTGACGCTCTCCAGCGGCGCGCACAGATTCGGCGCGATCGACTTCGACGACCTCCAGCGCGAGCGCAGCTACAACCGCTGGCGCGCGTACGGGCAGTCGAAGCTCGCCAACCTGATGTTCGCGTTCGAGCTCGACCGCCGCCTCAGAGCGGCCGGATCAGGCCTCCTCAGCGTCGCCGCGCATCCCGGCTACGCCGCGACGCACCTCCAGTCGGCCGCCGCGCCGACGGTCGACCGCGTGATCATGAAGGCGACCAACGCGCTCTTCGCCCAGTCCGCCGAGATGGGCGCGCTGCCGACGCTCTACGCCGCGACCGCGCCCAGCGTCGCCGGCGGCGACTTCATCGGCCCCGACGGCTTCGCCGAGCAGCGCGGCCACCCCGAAGTGGTGCGCGGCAACGCCGCGTCGAGAGACGAGGCCGTCGCCGCGCGCCTGTGGAGCGTGTCGGAGGAGCTGACGGGCGTCGCGTACCCGCTGCCGGCTACGGCTTCCGTGCGCTGACGACGGCGATCGGGCCGTAGCCGCGCCGGATCTCGACGCCGGTCAGGCCGGCGGCGTCGAGCCAGGCGCGGTGCTCCGCCTCGGCGTACGCGTCGCCGCCCTCGTTCTCGACCATCATCATCACCGCGAACAGCGGCAGGTCGGGCGCCGTCGTGTCGGGGTTCGGGATCCACTCGTAGAGCAGCAGCGTGCCGCCGGGGGCGAGCAGGCCGGCCGCCTCCGCCACGAGCGCGGCGTTCCGCTCGGGCGTGTGGTCGTGGAGGATGTTCGCGAGCAGGATCGCGTCCCACGTCTCCCCCTCCGGCCGGCCGAAGCGCGGCGCGGCGAGGTCGCCGGCCGTGAACGGGACCTCCGGGTGGCGCTCGCCGAGGATCGGCGCGACCTGCGGCAGGTCGAGCACGGTCGGCTGCACGTCTGGCCGCAGCCCCACCAGCCGCGCCGCGTGCGAGCCGGCGCCGCCGCCGACGTCGAGCAGGCGCAGCGGCGAGCCGCCGGCCGCAGCCGAGCCGCCGCCCGCCGGCAGGGCCTCCGCCGCCGCCTCCGCCAGCTCGCCGCCAAACCGCGCGGCGAGGTCGTCGAGCGCGCGCAGGAAGCCGAACGCGGTCGCACGGTCGGCGTCGACCCGCTCGCGCCACGGACCGACGCGGGCGTGCCCGTCGGCGAGCGCGGACGGCAGCTCGTTCCAGACGCCGTAGAAGAACCACTCCTTGCGGACGATCCAGGCGAGCGTCTGCGGATGGTCGCTCGCGAGCACCGCGCCCGCCTCGCTCAGCGCGAAGCGCGTCTCGTCCTCGACGCCCGCTCCGGCGTTCGCGCCGTCGGCGCGCGTCGCGAGGCCGATCGCGACGAGCGCGGAGAGCATGATCCGCGTCGCGCGCGGGTCGGTGCCGGCCGCCGCGGCGACCTCGGCGACGGTCCGCCCGGCGCCGACCGCGTCGGGGCCGCGCGAGCCCTCGACGCCGGCGGCGAGCGCGTCGGCGATCCCGCTCGTGACCGCCGAGGCGAGCACGGCGGAGTGCTGGTAGGCCGTCAGCAGCGCGAGCGGGTCGACCGGACCCTCGCCGTTGCTCGGCAGCGCGCCGGGCATCAGGACGCGCTCCGCAGCTCGCGCGTCGCCTTCCAGGCGTCGCGCACCAGTGCGCTGCGCTCGCGCGCGCGGCGGGCGAGCCGCGCGCCGCGCGACCCGACGCCGAGCGACGCCAGCGCGACCTGGGCGGCGTTCCGTCCGGGGACGCCGGTGATGCCGCCGCCCGGATGGGTGCCGGCGCCGGTCAGGAAGAGGCCGTCGATCGGCGTCTTGTAGCCGGACAGCGAGGGAGTCGGGCGGAACCCGAGCAGCTGGTCGATGCTCATCTCGATGTGGTTGGGGTTGGCGTTGGCGTTGCCGTGGCGGGCGACCCAGGAGACGGGGCCGGTGATGCGCCGCTCGACGACGCCCATTCTGGCGCCGAGCGCTCTCTCGGCGACCGACCACGCGTGGTCGGCGGCTGCCTCCAGCTTCGCCTCGTCCCAGGCGCCGTCGGCCGGCCGCCACGGGACGAACGTCGAGATCCACGCGACCGCCTTGCCCTCCGGCGCCCAGCCGGACTCCAGCGTCGACGGGAACGCGATCATCACCGGCGGCCGTCTCGCCAGCTCGCCGAGCTGCACGCTCGCGAACGCTTGCTCGATGTCCGTGATCGTGTTCGCCGACAGCATGAAGGCGCGGTCGAAGCCGGCCGGCTCGACCTGCGGCAGCGTGTCGATGACGGCGTCGACCTTCAGCTCCGAGACGTTGCGCAGCCCGGAGTGGACGCGTCTCAGCTCGCGCTTGAGCCGGTCCGGGACGTGCTCCTGCGCGACCAGGCCGCCCGACCCGAGCAGCCGCCGCGCGTCGATCGCGGAGACGACGCCGCGCGTGGCGACGTGGCGCTCGCCGCCGGCGATCACCGCGCTCGCGCGGCCGCCGCTGACCTCGACCGCCGAGACCGCCGCGTCGCAGACGACGCGGCCGCCGGCCGCCTCCAGGCAGCGAACGAGCGCCTCGACGGTCGCGCGCGAGCCGCCGGCCGGGCGCGCCGCCGGCGCGCCGTGGAATGCGGCGAGCATCAGCCCGCCGCCGCCGGTGCCGGGGTCCAGCGGCGACTGCTGCGAGTGGCCGGCCCAGTGCGCCATCGGCGCCATCAGCCGCTCGTCCTCGAAGGTCGCGCGCAGCACCGCGGAGGCGGAGCCGAGCAGCGTCTGCATGAACGGCGCCGCCTCGGCGCCGAGCGTCGCCTGCGCGGCGGCGGCGAGCTGGCCGAACGACGGCGGCGGGCCGGAGTCGAGCGAGCCGACGAGCTTCATGCCGGCGGTCGCCCACGCCGCGAAGCGCGCGTAGGCGTCGGTCTCGGAGGGGCCGACGACCGGGCGCAGCAGCTCCAGCGTCTCCTCCAGCCCGTTGTGGAAGGCGATCCGCGCGCCGTCGTCGGCGGGGCCGAGCGTGACCTCGTCGCGCAGGTGGAAGCGCAGCCCGTGGCGGGTCTCCAGCTCCAGGTCGGCGGCGACGCCGCTGCCGCGGATCCCGCCGTGCTCGTAGGCGCCCAGCTCGAGGCGGCCGCGGCCGTCCGGCAGGTCGCGCGTGTTGATGCACCCGCCGACCGTGTCCGACTGCTCGAGCACGAGCACGTCGAGCCCGGCACGGGCGAGATAGCAGGCGCAGGTCAGGCCGTTGTGGCCCGCCCCGATGACGATCACGTCAGGCATAGCTCTCCTGGAGCCACCGCCACGCGCGCGCCTCCTCGGCGGCGAAGTGGCGGGCTCGTGCGTCGAGGTCGGTCAGTGGTGAGGCCTCCAGGCCGGCCTCGAGGGCGATCCGCGCCCGTTCTTCCAGGTACCAGGCGCGCACCGCCGCCTGGTTCAGCGTCGCGCCGGTCGCGACGTTTCCGTTCGCCTGCACGAGCAGGCAGTCTGCCGCGCCGAGCGCGGCGGCGACCGCCTCGCCCTGCGCGTCCGAGACGACGAGGTCGACGTCGCCGCCCCACGCCGCGACCTCGCCGGCGAGGCCGCCGAGGCCGTGCAGCAGCGGCGGCACCGCGCCGCGCACGCCCCACGCGACCGCGGCGGGCGAGTGGGTGCGGCAGATCGCGCCGACGTCCGGGCGGGCAGCGTAGATCGCCGCGTGCAGCGGCGCCTCCAGCGGCACGCCGCCGGCGGTGCCCTGATCGAGCACCGCGCCGGCGGCGTCGAGCGCGTGGACGGAGCGCGCCGACTGCGTTCCGAGCGGGTCGGTCGAGGTCAGCAGAAAGCCGCCGGGGACGCGCGCGGAGACGTGTCCGAACGCGTCCACCAGCCGCGCGCCCGCGACGATCCGGGCGACCTCGGCGACCGCCGCTCTCACGCGTCGGGCTCCCAGACGCGCAGCGCCATCGACGTCGGCGCGTACGCGTTGCACGGACTGAGGTCCTGCGGGCAGGCCGACAGCACGACGAGCAGGTCGTCGAGCACTTCGAGGTCGATCGACGAGCCGGCCCGATGCGGCGGCTCGTACGTGACGATTCTCCCGTTCTCGTGTCTGTTGTTCATGAAGACGTTCCACGCCGTCTCGCCACGCACCGGCCAGTCGCGCCCGCTCTCGGCGACCGCTCTCTCCAGCGAGGCGAGGCAGGAACCGTGGTCGTGCACGCCGTAGTCGCGCGAGTACCGCTCCGGGTCGCAGCAGGGCACGATCAGGTCGTGCGAGCCGACGTCGTCGAAGAGGATCCGGAACAGCGGGCGGCGGTGGTTGGAGAACAGCTCGTCGCCGACCTGCGGGACCATTCTCGTCAGCGCGGAGATCGTGTGACCGGCGCTGAAGACCTCGGTCGGGTCGGCGAGCCGGTAGGCGACGAGGTCGCCGACCTGCTGGCCCTCCAGGTCGACGACCTGGAGGACCTGCCCGGCGCGCACCTCGACGGCGCGCGCCTCGCAGGCGGGGACGACGATCTCCTCGACGAGCGTGTCGTGCGAGCGCGGTGCGGGGCCGACCATCATGCGCCGGCCTCCTGTCTCGCCAGCGCGTCCGCCTTCGAGACGCCGCCGAGCCGCGCGTTGAGCCGCCCGCGCGTCGCGACCGCGCCGACCAGGACGATCTCGTCCGACGCCGGCGCGTCCTCGATCTTGATCGTGATCGTGTCGTAGTGGGAGCGGACCCAGATCTCGTCCTTGAAGCAGAGCGGCACGTCGATCGTGCAGCCGGTGCCGGCGCGCTTCGTGGTCGACGGCAGCCACGCTTTGCCACCGCCGAACGCCGCGCGGAACGGATCGCCGAAGCGCGTCGTCTTCGTCGCGTTGCCGTGCTCGCCCTCGCCGGCGGTGCCGACGACGACGGCCTTGCCGTGGCTCTCGACCGGTCCGCCGGCCGCCTCCGCGCAGCGCTCGCCGATCAGCTTCCCCAGCTCGTCGCTGGGGTCGATCAGCAGCGAGAGGTCATCGCTGTACGGTCTGCCGGCATACGGGTTCTTCAGCACCACGGCGACTGCGACCTTGCGCAGCGTGCCGCCGTCGTCGCCGCGGCCACCGTCGTGGAACGTGTCCTCGACGACGGTCACGACCTTGCGGATGTCGAGGCTCACCGCGGCACCTCCTGCTCCGTGTTCGCGACGCCGGTCGGCGTCCGCTCGCCGCAGGGACGCTGCGGCAGCGATCTGAAGTACGCGATCACGTCGTCGGTCGACTTCACGTCGCCGTACTTCATCTGGATGTCGAGCAGGTTGACCTTGTGCGAGATCATCGAGCGGTCCCAGACGCACTCCTCCGGGACGATCGAGCGGTAGTTGTACTGCGTCGCGTCGACCGCGGTCGCCCGCACGCAGCCGCTCGTCGTCGTGCCGGTCGTGATGACCGTGTCGACGCCGAGGTAGATCAGGTAGTCGAGCAGGTGCGTCCCGTGGAACGCGCTCGGCTTGTCCTTGACGAAGTAGATGTCCTCCGGCTGCGGCGCGACCTCGGCGACGACCTCGTTGCCGAGCGAGCCTCTGATGTCGGACGCCTCGCCGGAGCGGTGGCTCTTCCAGTTCCACGCGCCCTGGTCGAAGCCGTCGGGACGGCGGTCCATGCCCGTGTAGATGATCGGGATCTGCTGCTCGCGCGCGGCCGCGATCAGCCGCTGGAGGTGCTTGACGCCCTCCCAGCCGCGCTCGCCGCACGAGTAGCGCCACTTCTCGATCGACTTCAGGATCGGCTCCGGCTTGTCGCCGACGAAGTTGTAGATCACGTCGACGACGAGGAGCGCGGGACGCGCGCCGAAGCCCACGTCCTTGCCCCAGCCCGCGGCCTCGAAGACGAGGCGGTCCTCCTCCGGGAGGACGTCGTCCCAGACCGGCATCGTCAGACCTCCTCGAGGACGCCCGGGCGGTCGCCGCCTGGCACGCGGCGCAGGTACTCGCCGTCCGCGTCGCCGATGAACTCGGCCTTCGGCGCGCCGTCCTCCCACTTCGACATCTGCTTGCCGCGCAGGAACGTCGCGACCGACCAGCCGTGGATCGTTCTGCCGTCGAGCACCGTCCAGCCCGAGCGCGTCTGCACGATCGAGTTGTCGACGGCGACCTCCTTGTCGAGGTCGACGAGCACGATGTCGGCGTCGAAGCCGACGTCGAGCGCGCCCTTCTGGCCCCACACGCCGAAGATCTTCGCCGGGTTCTCGCAGGCGACCTGGACGAGGCGCTCGAGCGACAGCTCGCCCTGGTGGACGCCCTCCAGCATGACCGGAAGCAGCATCTCGACGCGCGAGGTGAAGCCGGTGCGCAGCTCCCAGATGTTCTCGTTGTACGAGTTCTCGTAGGAGGGGTCGCCCCAGATCACGACGTGGTCGGAGCCGACGGCGTTGATCACGCCGTCACGCAGCGCGCGCCAGATGTTCGGGTTGTTCTCGCGCGAGCGCAGCGGGACGTTGATCCGCCAGGCGTTGTGCTCCTCCTTGCCGAAGTGGAGCCAGTGCGGGCCGGTCTGCGCGTAGCAGGTGACGCCGCGGCCGCGCAGGTCGAGGATCTCTCTGTAGGTCTCCGGCGTCGTCGCGTGCTGGACGTAGATCGGGCAGCCGAGGTACTCGGCGAAGTGGCCGTACTGACGCAGGTGCTGCGCCTCCAGGAAGTGCGGCGAGCGGTCCGACCAGGTCGCCCAGTCGGTGCGGCCCTGCGCTCTCAGACGCTCGTCGAAGATGCGCGCGATCTCCCAGTTCTCGCAGTGCATCGCGACGACGCCCGGGTAGCCGAGCGCGGCCGTGTTCTCCATCACCTGGTAGACGACGCCGTCGTCGAAGCCGGCGCCGAGGCCCGCGCGGCGGCCCGGCCAGTTCGGCTCCGCCTCGGGGCTCATCGCCTGCAGGTAGAGCTTGAACGAGGTGACGCCGTACTCCTTGGCGTACTCGGGGATCTCGCGCGCCTGCTGGTCGGTCTCCATCATGTACGTCGCGAAGACGTCGATCGCGGAGTCGCTCTCGACCGCGTCGATGAAGTGCGGCATCGAGTCGTGGAAGGACCCGACGTCCTCCTTCTGGACGTACTCGACGAAGTTCGGCTGGCCCATGCGCGTCTGCGGCGCGTGGATGCCCCAGGTCGTGACGCCGGCGGTGACGGCGGCGATCGACTCGGTCGCGAGGTCGTCTCTCAGCGGCACGTAGCAGCCGGGGTGCGCCTCGGTGTCGACCAGGCCCGGAATGACATGAAGACCGGTCGCGTCGTGCGTCTTGCGAGCCGGCGGCAGCAGGCTGTCGTCGCCGATCGCGACGATCTTGCCGCCGTCGACCGCGATGCCCGCGCGACGCGTGCCGGTCGGGGTGACGACGGTGCCGCCGACGATCTTCAGGTCGACTTCACGGGGTTCACTCATCTGCTGTGCTCCTTGGCCGCCGGTTCGGCGACGTTCTGGGGGTCCTGCGCATCTCGTCCGGCGGGCGCGCGGCCACCGCACTCGGCGGTGATCGCGTCCGCGACGTCCCGCAGGACGTGGCCGATCGACGGGATCGCCTCTCGGG
This sequence comes from Conexibacter woesei DSM 14684, assembly GCF_000025265.1. Taxonomy (GTDB): domain Bacteria; phylum Actinomycetota; class Thermoleophilia; order Solirubrobacterales; family Solirubrobacteraceae; genus Conexibacter; species Conexibacter woesei. The sequence goes on along the minus strand of NC_013739.1, from coordinate 1,116,669 downwards.
TCAACTGGTCGGGGAAGCCGATGGCGATCAACAGCGCCGCCAGCGCCCCCTTTGCGTCGCGCACCGGCACGGCGACCGCGTTGTTGTGCCGGTACTCGCCGATGCTGGCGCCGTAGCCGACGTCACGCACGTGCTCGACGTCGGCGATCAGCGCCTCGGGATCGGTCAGCGTGCGCTCGGTGTGGGCCGGGATCTGCCGCGCGCGCTCGTGCACGAGCTGCTCCGCGTCGGCCGGCGGCTCGAGCGCCAGCAGGCACTTGCCGACGGCGCCGTCGAACCAGCCGTAGCGGGTGCCGAGCGCGATCCCGACGTGGACGTCGTCGGGGTAGGCGACGGAGACGACCTCCACCTCGCCGCGCCCGAGCGGCTGCGCCGCGATGACGGTCAGGTGGTGCTCGCCGGCGATCTCGTGCGTGCGCTCGGTCGCGAGCGCGAGCGCGTCGACCTGGCGGATCGCGAAGGCGCCGAGCCGCACGAGCCCGCCGCCGAGGCGGTACGCGCGACCGCGCGGGTCGCGGCGCACCCAGCCGAGCGATTCGAGCGTGCTGAGCAGGTTGTGGGCGCTCGACTTCGACAGCTCGAGCTGCTTGACCAGCTCGGTGTGCGTCATGCCGTCGGGCGCTCGCGCGATCGCGTCGAGGATCGACGCCGCCGCGACGACCGCCGGAACGCGGTACCTCTCGCCGCTTCTCTCGCTCATGCGCTGGCTCCTTCCTCGCCGGGGAGGTCGCGCCGGAAGCGGCGCAGGACGATCGTCTTCTCGCGCGTCAGCTCGTCGATCGTGTAGCCGAGCCCCTCGCGCCCGCTGCCGGACAGCTTCACGCCGCCGAAGGGGATGATCGGCGGGCGGTAGTTGTCGGTGCCGTTGATCACGACGCCGCCGGCCTCCAGGCGCTCGGCGACCGCGAGCGCGAGCTGCACGTCGCGGCTGAAGACGCTCGACATCAGGCCGAAGGAGGAGGCGTTCGCGAGCGCGACCGCCTCGCGCTCGTCGCAGGCCTTGATCAGGACGAAGACGGGTCCGAAGATCTCGTCGTCGGTGGCGACGGCCGCCGCGACGGGGACGTCGGCGAGGAGCGATGGGGGCAGGAGGGCTCCGTCGCGTGAGACGTCCCCGCCGCGGACGCGCCGTGCGCCCTGCGCGACCGCGCGCTCCACCTGTTCGGTGACGCGCTGCGCCGCTGCAGCGTGGATGAGGGGGCCGACCGTCGTCGCCGGGTCGACCGACGGACCGACGACCTGGCGGTCGACGACGGCCGCGAGCCGGTCGGCCAGCTCGTCGTGCAGGTCGGGGTGGACGAGCACGCGCTTGCTGGCCGAGCACGCCTGCCCGTTCATCAGCAGGCGGCCGTAGGCCAGCTCCTCCGTGACGAGGTCGAGGTCGGCGTCCTTCAGCACGAGCGCGGCGTTGTTGCCGCCCAGCTCGAGGTGGAGGTGACGCAGCGTCGGCGCGCCGGCCTGCGCGACAGCGATGCCGGCGGCGGTCGAGCCGGTCAGCGAGATCGCGTCGACGCCGCGCGCGTTCGCGAGCGCGATGCCGACGTCGCGGTCGCCGTGCAGCAGTGGCGTGACCGCAGCCGGGATGCCGGCCTCGACGAGCGCGCGGTGAAAGCGCGAGACGACGAGCGGTGCCTCGATCGGCGCCTTCGAGATGACCGCGTTGCCGCCGACCAGCGCGGCGGCGGCCTTCTCGACGAACAGCTCGACGGGGAAGTTGAACGGCAGGATCGCGCCGACGACGCCGAGCGGCTCGCGGCGCGTGAAGGCGAGGTCGCGCGCGGTGCCGCCGAGGCCCTCGGTCGGCAGGACGCGGCCCTCCCAGCGGCGGCCGACGCGGGCGTTGTCGGCCAGCAGCGCGACGGTCACGCGGACCTCGAACTGAGCCTGCGCGAGCGGCTTGCCGGACTCGCGCGAGAGCAGCTCACCGAGCGTCTCGATCTCGGGCCGCAGCGCGTCGGCGGCGGCCTCGAGCCGGTCGGCCCGCTCGGCGAGCGGCGTGCGCGCCCACGCGCCCTGAGCGGCGCGCGCGGCATCCACGATGCCCTGGACGGCAGCCGGGTCGGTCAGCTCGACCTCTCCCAGCTGCTCGCGCTCGAGCGGGTCCTGCACGGTGAACTTGGTCAACATCTTGAACTCGGTTTCCTTCTCTGAACTGTTCCAGGAACATACGCCACGGCCCACGCGCAAGTCAAGGGCCGCGCTCGGCGAGCGCCTGACGGAGCGCGCGCATCTGCCCGACGGCCCGCGCGACGGCCGCCGGCAGCGGGTCGGCGTCGCGGGCGCGCCGCTGCGCCAGCTCGCGCAGCCGGCCGTTGACGTCGGCCTCGTCGATCGTCAGGCAGCGACCGTCGGCGACGAGCTGGCGGCCGGCGACGAAGACGTGGCGGACCGCCCGCCCGTCCTCGGACAGGACGAGGCTCGGCTCCAGCGCGAAGGCGCCCGCGAGGCCGCTGACACGGCGGTCGAGCAGCGCGAAGTCGGCCGGTGCGCCCGGGCGGAGCGTCCCGAGGCCGTCGGCGGTCGCGCCCGCGGCACCGCCCCCACCGCGCGCCATCACGCGGACGCCGCCGGTCGTCGCCATCCGCAGCACCTCCGCGCTCCCGACCCACACGTCCGCGTCGGCGTCGTTGTGGATCAGCGCGGCGAGCTTCATCGCGTCCCAGACCGACTGGTTGTCGGAGGACGCGGAGCCGTCGGTCCCGAGCGCGACGTGCGCGCCCGCGCGCAGGAGCGCGGCGATCGGCGCGCGCCCGCTGCCGAGGCGCGTGTTCGCAGCGGGATTGTGGACGACGGTCGCGCCGCCGGCCGCGATCGTCTCGACGTCGGCGGCCTCGATCCAGACGCTGTGCGGCAGCGACAGGCCGGGGCCGACGAGCCCGAGGTCGGCGAGCCGCTGCAGCCCGCTGCGGCCGAACGCGGCGCGGCAGGCGGCGGCCTGCACGGTCGTCTCCAGCAGGTGGATGTGGACGCCGCCGCCGTGACGCGCCGCCAGCTCCGCGCTGCCGAGCAGCAGCTCGTCGCTCGCCCACTGCACGCCGCCGGGGCCGGCGAGGATCCGCAGCCGGCCGTCCTCCGCGCCGTGCCAGGTCTCGAACGCGTGGCGCAGGACGGCGAGCAGCTCGGTCGTCCCGAGCGCCTCCGGCAGCGCGGTGACGAGACCGGCGGAGACGTCGAGCCCGAGCTGCGCCGCGAGCTGGTCGGTGACGTCGCGGTCCTCCATCAGCGGCGCGACGGTCGCGCGCATCCCGCTCGCCGCGTACGCGCGCAGCGCGGCGTCGAGCGCGCGGGGCGACGGCGGCGTCATCCAGAGGTGGTCGATCACGGAGGTCGTGCCGTTGCGCAGCATCTCCGCCGCGCCGGCGAGCACCGTGACCTCGTGCGCCTCTGCGTCGAGGTCGCCGCCCGCGCCGAACATCGTCATCAGCCACGGCTCCAGCCCCAGCCCCTCGCCGACGCCGCGCAGGCAGTTCTCGGGCGAGTGCGTGTGAGCGTTGACGAGCCCCGGGATCGCGAGCAGCCCGCGCCCGTCCAGCTCCCGCGCCCCCGCGCCCGCCGCACTGCCGCCCACGCCCGCCGCGCCCACGCCCACCGCCGCCACGCGCTCGCCCGCGAGCACCAGGTCGACCTGCTCACGCAGGTCGCCCGGCTCCACGAGCACGTCGCAGCCGCGCACCACGAGGTCCCTCACCGGCTCGTCCACCGTCCCTCCAGCGCCGTTCGACATGTTGAACTCGATCCAACACGTTAGTCATTCCCGCTCGGCGCGAGCGACACCCCCGATCGGCGACGCCGTACCACCCAAACGTCTGGAACAGCGCCAGTTCACGCGTCGAGACCAAGGTCCGGATCGCGCACCCGCTACGGTGATCCCCGTGCGTCGCACCAAGATCGTTGCCACCATCGGGCCCGCCTCCCGTGATCCCGAAGTGCTCGTTCGCATGGTGGAGGCCGGTCTCGACGTCGCCCGCCTGAACTTCTCGCACGGCTCCAGAGACGAGCACGAGGAGAACGTCCAGCTCGTCCGCCAGGCCGCCAGCCGCGCCGGTCGCCAGGTCGCGATCCTGCAGGACCTCCCCGGTCCGAAGCTGCGGATCGGCTCGCTCAAGAACGATCACGTCGACCTGCGCGTCGGCGACAAGCTGACGCTGCGCTGCGGCAGCGAGGGCGAGGGCGACGTGGACGCGATCTGCGTCAGCTGGGCCGGCCTGCCCGACGCGGTCGAGGACGGCGACGTCGTCTACCTCGCGGACGGCCGCATCCGCCTCGCCGTCAAGGGCGTCCGCACCGACACCGGCGAGGTCGACACGGTGATCGAGACGGGCGGCCCGGTCGCCTCGCGCCAGGGCCTCAACATCCCCGGCTCGACGAGAGGCCTCCCGGCCGTCCCCAAGCGCGACCTCGAGCTGCTCGAGTTCGGCGAGTCGATCGGCGTCGACCTCGTCGCGCTGTCGTTCGTGCGCGAGCCGTCCGACGTCGTCGAAGTGCGCAAGCACACCAGGCTTCCGCTCATCGCGAAGATCGAGAAGCCGCAGGCTGTCGAGAACGCGGTGGAGATCATCCGTGCCGCCGACTGCCTGATGGTCGCCCGCGGCGACCTCGGCATCGAGCTGCCGATCGAGGACGTGCCGGTCGTGCAGAAGCAGCTGCTGAGAATCGCCGGCCGCCTCGCGCGCCCCGCGATCACCGCGACGCAGATGCTCGACTCGATGATCACCTCCTCGCGCCCGACGCGCGCCGAGGTGACCGACGTCGCGAACGCGATCTTCGACGGCACCGACGCCGTCATGCTCTCGCAGGAGACGGCCGTCGGCGCGCACCCGGTGCTCGTCGTCAGAACGATGGCGACGATCGCCGAGCGGACCGAGCGCGAGCTGCCCTACGAGCAGTGGAACGACAGCCGCGTCCGCCGCGACGCGCGCGATCCCGCCTACACCGTCGCGCACAGCGCCTGCGAGGCCGCGCGCGAGCTCGGTCTCGCCGCGCTCGTGATCCCGACGCTCTCCGGTCGCTCCGCGCGGCTGATCTCCGCGCACCGCCCGAACGTCCCGATCTACGCGCTCTCCCCCGGCAAGGAGACCGTCCGCCGCTGTGGCCTGATGTGGGGCGTCGAGGCCGCGTCGATGCGCCGCCACGAGATAACCGAGGAGCTGATCAGGGACGCCGGCCGCCGCGCCGTCGAGCTCGGCTGGGTCAAGCCCGGCGACCGCATCGGCATCACCGCCGGCCTGCCGTCAGGCAAGCCAGGAACAACCAGTTTGTTCCAGGTCGAGACCGTTTAGACGCAAACGCGTGTAGAGCCGCGCGCGTGGTCGGTGCCACGATCGCCCGGTGCTCACCGAACCCTCGCATTCTCGGGTCGTCAGACGACCCGAGAATGCACCTCATCCGGATGTGGTCCTCACAGAGCTGGCAAATCGCCAGCTCGGTGTGGTGGCTCGGCGGCAGCTCGCAGCGGAGGGCGTCACGCGCGCGATGCTGAAGGCCCGCGTCGCGAACGGCTCGCTGACCCGCCTGCACCGCGGGGTCTACGCCGTCGGGCACCGCCAGCTGCGCCGCGAGGGGCACTACCTCGCTGCGGTCTTGGCGGTCGGGCCCGGCGCGGTGCTGAGCCATCGCGACGCGGCATGCCTGTACGGGCTCCGGCCGGGAGACCATCGCCAGACCGACGTCTCGACCGCGCGGCGGGTCAAGAGCACGGCGCGGATCCGCGTCCACCGCACGACCGTCCTCACGCCCGCCGACGTCACGCGGCTCGGCGCGGTTCCGGTCACCAGCCTCGCGCGCACGCTCGTCGACCTCGCCTGCCTCGTCCCGCGCGACCACCTCGCGAAGGCGCTCGCCGAGGCGGAGCGGATCCACCGCGTCGACGTGCGCGGGATCGAGGGCGCACTCGAGCGGCTGCGCCACCGCGCCGGGCCGGGCAACGCGCGGCTTGCCGACGTCCTCGCGCAGCACCGCGCGCACGGGCTCGAACTGACGCGCAGAGAGCTGGAGCAGCGTTTCCTCGCGCTGTTCGACGGCGCCTGGAGGGACCTGCCGCGCCCGCACACGAACGCGATCGTCGACGGGCTGGAGGTCGACGCGGTCTGGCACGCGGCGCGGGTCGCGGTCGAGCTGGACGGGTGGGAGTTCCACCGCCACCGCCGCGCCTTCCAGCGCGACCGCGAGAAGGCGAACGCGCTGACGGCGGCGGGCTGGACGGTGCTGCGCTTCACCCACCACGACGTCGTCCACCGCCCGGCGGCGGTGCGCGCGCAGCTCAGGCGCGTCGTCGCGCGGTCCTGACGTCGCGTGCGGCGAACAGCAGTCCGACGAGCGCCATCGCGACCAGCACGGAGAAGGCGACGATCGCCTCGGGCGAGCCGAGGTCGTCGAGGCTGCCACCGAGCGCGACGTAGGCGAACGCGCGCGGGGCGCAGCCGATCGCGGTCGCGAGCGCGAAGACGGCGAGCGGGACGCGCGTGAGCCCGGCCGCGTAGTTGACGAGGCTGTACGGGACCGCCGGCAGGATCCGCGCGTAGAGGACCGCGAGGAAGCCGCGCGCGGCGATCCAGTCCTGCAGTGCGGTGATGCGTCTGCCGGAGAGGTCGTCGAGCGCGCTCGCGCCGAAGCGGCGGGAGATGAACGCGGCCGCGGTGGCGCCGAGCGTCGCGGCGACGATCGCGGTCGGCGTCCCGAGCGCGGTGCCGAACAGCAGCCCGGACGCCCCGGCCAGCAGCGGCCCGGGAACGCACGCGACCGTCAGCCCCGCGGAGACGACGACGAAGACGAGCGGCGCCAGCGGCCCGACTCCGTCGACCGCGTCCCGCACCCCCTCGGAGGAGAGCCCGAACACGGAGGCAGCGACGACAAACAGCGCCACGACGAAGGCCCCGAGCCCCAACAGCCGAGCAAGCGCCACGAGCTGCGCTCGCCGCGGCCGATCCCGCACCCCCTCGCTGCCGTCGTTCGAAACCCCAGAACCCTCAGGACGAAGCAGCCCGCGCCCCATAGAACTCCGCCTCCTCGCGCCCGAGCTCGGTCACCGGCGGCTCGCCGTACATCCACTCACGCGCTATCAGGTGCCAGTTGCCCTTCGCGCGCAGCTGCGAGAGGACGGCGAGTGTGAGCATCTCCATACGGCGCCCGAAGAGGTGCTCGGGACGTATGTCCTGGTGGCGCATCTCACGGAAATGAGAGGAGCGCATGTCCGAGGACTCGATCACGATGTGCGTCGCGATCTCGGGCGTCAGCTGCACCTCCTCGTCGACCGTGTACCACCAGATCGAGTCGGCGACGTACGACATCACCGACTCGGGGTCGACCTTCTCCGGGTGGGGCAGGAAGCCCGAGGAGCCGAGCAGCCGGTGCAGCTCCTCCGCGTCGCCCTCGGACACCGCCCGCTGGCACGCCAGCTCGAACTCGACCGCCTCCGGCGCCATCCGCTTGAACAGCCCGAAGTCGAGGAAGGCGACTCTGCCGTCGTCCTGCAGCAGGAAGTTGCCGGGGTGCGGGTCGCCCGAGAACTGGTGGTGGCGGTAGAGGCAGCCCATGAAGAAGCGGAAGACGATCTCGCCGAGCCGGTCGCGCTCCTCCGGAGACCCTCTCTTGAGCACCTCGAAGCCGGTCCCCTCGACGAACTCCATCACGATCACGCGCTCGCGCGACAACCTCGTGACGACGTCCGGCACGACGATGAACGGGTGGCCGCGGAAGATCCGCGCGAGCGAGCGCTGGTTCTGCGCCTCCAGCTCGTAATCCAGCTCCTCGTCGATCCGCAGGCGGATCTCCTCCGCGACGCCCTTCGCGTCGATCCCCGGAGCGAGCCGCTTGATCAGCCGCATGATCAGGCCGAGGTTCGCCATGTCGGCGCGCACGGCGGCGGCGACGCCCGGGTACTGGACCTTGACCGCCACGTCGCGCCCGTCGTGGAGCGTCGCGCGGTAGACCTGGCCGATCGAGGCGGCCGCGATCGGCTCCTCGTCGAACGACGCGAAGACCTCGCCGAGGTCGTCGTCCAGCTCCTCCTCGATCACCTTGCGCATGTCCTTGAACGCGACCTTCGGGGCCGCGTCGCGCAGCTTCGCGAGCTTCGCCTGGAACTCCTCGCGGTACTCCTCCGGCACCAGCCCGACGTCGAGGAACGACATCACCTGGCCGAGCTTCATCGCCGCGCCCTTCATCGAGCCGAGCGCGGTGACGATCTGCTCGGCCGCCTCGACGTGGCGCTTCTCCAGCGCCGCCTGCGCGCCCTCTCTCGAACGCGCGACGTTGGCCGCCCGCGTGCCCGCCTGGCGCATCGCCTGTCTCGCCGCGAGACTGCCGATGCGCGCCGTCCGCTGCACGCGGGAGGTCGGGATTCTGTCGCGCGCCATCCGGATAGATCCTAGGCGTGGCGGCGACGCGGCGGGCTAGCCCTGTGTCTCCACCTTCGAGCCGGGGACGATGTCGTCTCTGCCGTCGGGCCAGCGGATCCACGCCTTGTGGCCGCCGTCGTAGTCGTCGCCGAGCAGGACGAGCGTCGCCGGCTCGCCGAGCGCCGTGCACGGCTCGGAGCCCTCGGGGTCGAGGCCGCGCCAGATCCGCACGAAGCGGTTCTCCTCCTTCTCGGCCCCGACCGTCGTCGGGTCCGTGTGGCCCGGGTGGATCGGCGTGTCGGGCGGGAACTGAAGCAGCTTGTCCATGATCGAGGACTTGATGTCCTCGTAGGTCGTGTGGCCGGGGGCGCGCACGCCGCCGACCGAGCCCTTGAACAGCGTGTCGCCGGTGAAGAGCGCCTGCTGGTGGCCGTCGCTGACGAGCAGCGAGACCATCCCGAGGGTGTGGCCGGGCGTGTGCAGCGGGTCGATCCGCAGCCCGCCGACGGGGATCGGCTCGCCCGGGACGATCGTCCCGGTCGCCTGCGGGACCAGCTCCTGCTCCAGCTCGTGGATCAGCACCGGCGTGCCGGGGAAGCGCTCCAGCACCCGGTCCAGCTCCTGGACGTGGTCGCCGTGGTGGTGCGTCAGCAGGATCGTCGTGAGCGTCAGCCGCTCGCGCTCGATCGCGTCGAGCAGCGGCTCCAGGCCGCCACCGGCGTCGATCAGCACCGCCGACCCGTCCGGGCCGTCGGCGACGAGGTATGTGTTCGTCAGGAAGCCGTCGGACATGGTGCGTTCGATGATCATGGGTTCAGCTTAAACGGCGGTGCCCAACGGCTAGTCTGACCTGATGCCCCTCATCCACACCTGCTACCGGATCTTCGAGATCGAGCGGTCGGTCAAGTTCTACGAGGCGCTCGGCTTCGAGGAGGTCCGGCGCGCGCCGATCCGCGACGAGGCGATCAACGTCTTCATGAACATGCCGGGCGATGAGGGCGACGGCGGTCCGCGGCTGGAGCTGACGTACAACGTCGGGCGCGACGAGCCGTACGACATCGGGACCGGCTACGGCCACATCGCGATCACCGCGAGCGACCTCGACGCGACGCTCGGCCGGCTCGCCGAGCAGGGGATCGCCCCCGAGAAGGCGCCTTACCGGGTCCGCGAGGGCGGCTCCCGCCTCTGCTTCGTGCGCGATCCGGACGGGTACCGGATCGAGATCATCGAGAAGGTCGGACCGGCCTAGCGCCGACCCCGCGGAGCGCGCTACCCTGCGGTGAGCATGGCCGACACGAGCAAGATCGCCAAGAACCTCCAGCGCTTCGCCCAGGCGATCGCCGCCCATGACCGCGAGAACCCGACGCACAACGCGTACGGCATCGGCCTCGCCCACTTCGACCTCGAGCGCCTCGGCTTCGACGAGGGCGAGGAGGTCCTGCCCGGCATCACGATCCACGCCGACAGCGGCGTGACGGGCAACTTCCGCGTGCTCTGCGACGGCCAGCACGACGAAGAGGTCGAAGAGGTCGAGGAAGAGGTCGTCGACGCGGTCGCGACCGAGCAGGTCTCCGTCGGCGGCGGCTCCGTCGAGCGCCGCGAGTTCGGCTGACGCGCGCGGCAGCGCAGCGCGCGAGCGCGGCTGACGGCACGCGCGCGGGCGACTGACGCGGCAGCGCGCGGGCGCCGCGCGTCGCGCGAGCGCGAGCGGCGCGCGGCCCCTAGTCGCCGCTGCTCGGCACCAGCGTGACGAGCGTCGTCGTCTGACGCGCGGCGCGGCCCGTGCCGTCGGCCTTCGCCAGCCGCCGGGCGCTCGCGCGCTCGACTCTCTCGACGCGCGCCGACCATCTCTCCAGCGCCGCGAGCGCCTGCCTCAGCCCGCGCGCGTCGAGCTGCAGCGCGCGACTGTCGGCGCGCGCCTCGACCGCGTCGAAGCCGCCGCGCGCGAGCGCCGTCTGCGCCTCGTCGAGCGTTCGCGCGGCCAGCTCCGCCGGCGTCGTCGCCGTCGCGGCCCCGCCGCGACGGCGCTGGCGGCGCGGCAGGTCGAGCGCGGCGCGCGCACGGTAGTGGTGCTCGATCGCGCCGCGCCGCTGCGTGCGGCTCGCCAGCTCGATGAAGCCGAGCTGCTCGAGCCGTCTGACGTGGTAGCTGACGGTGCCGAGCGGGACGCCGAGCTCCTGCGACAGCTCGACCGGGCTGGCCAGCTCGCGTTCCTGCAACAGGTCGAGGATGCGGACGCGCGTCGGATGCGACAGCGCCTTGACGACTCGCGCGTCGATCGCGTCACCGGCTGGCTGGTGGGCCATCCAGGTCAGCTCGACCGTTGCGACCGGATACGGACGGGGATGACAGCGGGCTGCCGTACACGGGGGGATGTACGGCAGCCGCTGCTGAGAGCGGGCCTGGCGAGTTCGCAACCCGCCAGGGCCGCCCTGCAGCGCTCGTGCACCGTGTCGCCCTTCGCTAGCAAGCGACGGCCGCCGCGGGAGGTGCGGCCGAGCCAGCGTGCTCGCGCGTTGGGAACGGGGCGTGCGCGAGGCGTCGCGACGATCGCCGGGGGAAATGCGATCGTGTGATCCGGGGCGAATGGAGCGGCGGCAGCGAGGCTGTCATCGCTGCGCATGCTTGGCGCAGCGACGATCCCGTTCAAGCCCAAGGACCAAACGTTCAGAACTGAATATTGATGTCCGTATGACGCAGATTCAGCCGCCTGAACCGCGAAAGAATCCTTGACTGGTGAGCACTCAGCGGCAACGTCTCGTGTCAGGATCCTGACGCCGAGCGTTTGAAGGACCGACCCGGAAGTAGGTTACGCCGCCGCGGGCGCCGGAACCCCAGCACGCACAGCGATCTGCCGTGCCAGCTCGGCGACCGTCGGACACGCCACGCCGAGCCGGCCGCCTGCCCGCAGCACCGCACCGGCGATCGCGTCGAGCTCCGGCGGGCGCCCCGCGGCGATGTCGCGCCGCATCGAGCTTCCCAGGGTCGCGTGCGCCTCGCCGAGCTCCGCGAGCGTCCGCTCGGGATCGATCGCGGCGCCGGCGGCGCACGCGACGGCGGCCGTCTCGCGCACGCACGCCTCCAGCACCGGCCGCCGCTCGGGGTCGTCGCGGATCTTGCCGAGCGGCGCGTCGTACGCGCTCGTCACGCACGCGAGCGAGTTGAGCCGCACGAGCTTGCTCCACAGCACCTGCGCCTCGCTGCTGCCGATCCGCACCGGCACGCCGGCCCCGTCGAGCGCCGCGGCGAGCGCGTCGATCCGCGGCCGCGGGCCGGGGTCGTCGGAGGCGACGTCGACGAACAGGAATCTGCTCGTCTGCACGACGCGGCCCGGCTGCGGCCGGTCGGCCTCGATCCGGATCGTGCCGGCGACCGCGCGCGGGCCGAAGCGCTCGCGCAGCCGTGCGACGTGGTCGAGCCCGTTCAGCAGCGGGACGACCAGCGCGGGCTCGGCGTCGACGCGCGCGAGCGCGGCGTCGAGCCCGGCCGCCTTCGTCGCGACGAGCAGCACGTCGACCGTCGCGGCGAGCTGCGGCACCGCCGCCGGGCGCGCGACGAAGTCCCCCAGCCGCACGCTCTCGACGGCGATCCCGTCGCGCGCGATCAGCGCCGCCGTCGGCTCGCGCGCGACGACCGTCACGTCAGCCGTGCCCGCGCGCGCGAGCGCGGCGGCGAGGAAGCCGCCGACTCCGCCGGGGCCGAGGATCGCGATCGACACGGTGGCCATCGCCCGCAGGCTAGTCGGCGGGCGGCGCGAGCGGCGCCTCGGCTGGCGCCCGCAGCGGGTCGATCAGCACGCCGGGGTTGAGGATCCCGGCCGGGTCGACCGCCGCCTTCGCGCCCCGCAGCGCGGCGGCGAACGGGTCGGGCCGCTGCGCGTCGTACCACGGCCGGTGGTCGCGGCCGACGGCGTGGTGGTGCGTGATCGTCCCGCCGGAGGCGAGGATCGCGTCGCCCGCGACGCGCTTGATCGCGTCCCAGCGGTCGACCTCCTCGCCGCGCTTCACCGGCGCGACGACGGTGAAGTACGGCGCCGCGCCATCCGGGTAGGCGTGCGTCACGCGGCAGGTGACGAGCCCGTCGCCGCACTGCTCGCGCACCGCCTCCTGCACCGCGCCGCGCACGGTCTCGACGAACGCCGCGAAGCGGTCCCACGTGATCGCGGTCTCGAACGTCTCCGACAGCACCCCCATCGCGACGAGCACGTCGCGCACGTACGGCGCGCGCAGGAACGCCTCGCGCCAGCTGCCGACCGCGCCGCCGCGCGCGCCCTCCGCGCGCTCCTCCCAGCTCCCGCCGGCCGCGCGACAGAGCGCGAGCGCGCTCTCCAGCCGCGCGTCGACCGGCTCATGCGCGGACTCGAAGCCGAGCACGAGCAGCGCGCAGGAGCCGTCGCCGGCGAACGTCAGCGCCGCCTCGCGCGCGTCGATCAGACGGCAGTTCTCGGGATGCAGGCCGGACTGCGCGAGCGCGCGGACGGCCTCCGCGCCGTCGGCGAACGAGCCGAAGCGGACCGCGCGGCCGGCGCGGTGGACCGGCTTGGGCCGCACGCGCACCCACGCCTCGGTGACGACGCCGAGCGTCCCCTCCGAGCCGAGCAGCAGGCGGTCGGGGCTCGGGCCGGCGCCGGAGCCCGGCAGCCGGCGGGACTCCCACGCGCCGCTCGGCGCGATCGCGCGGACCGACTCGACGAGGTCGTCGATGTGCGTCTGCAACGTCGCGAAGTGGCCGCCCGCGCGCGTCACGATCCAGCCGCCGAGCGTCGAGAACTGGAACGACTGCGGGAAGTGGCGCAGCGTCAGACCGTGCGGCGCGAGCTGCGCCTCCAAGTCGGGGCCGAGCACGCCGCCCTGTACGCGCGCGGCGCGCGAGACGGCGTCGACTTCGAGCACGCGGTCGAGCGCGGTCAGGTCGAGCGAGACGACGCCGGCATAGCCGGCCCCGACGCGCGCCTCCACCCCGCCGACGACGCTCGTGCCGCCGCCGAACGGGATCACCGCCGCTCCGGCGCCGGCCGCCCACTCCAGCACGCGCGCGACGTCGTGCTCCTCGCGTGGGCGCGCGACGAGGTCGGGCGCGTGCTCGAAGTCGCCGCGGAAGCCGCGCACGACGTCGCGGTACGCGCGCCCGTACGTGTGGCGCACGCGCGAGGCGCGGTCGTCGGCGAACAGGCCGGCGAGCGCCGCGTCGGCGCCCGCGCGCGGCGGCGCGAGCCGCGGCGCGGGCAGCTCGACCGCCTCCAGCGGGACGGCCCGCTCGGCCTCCGCCGAACCGAAGCCGAGGTGCTGCGCGAGCCCGCCGGCTGCCTCCCGCACCTGCGCCTCCGACAGCGCCTCGTCCGCCCAGCCCCATCCCCAGTGGTTGCGTTCGCGTGGCATCGCGCGAGTCTAAGTCCGCCGTCGTGGCCGGTGACGAACCAGATGGTCGATGACGCGACCGGCACGGCCGTCTGCACGCGCCTCGCGGCGCCGGATCGCCACCCGCCGAGCCCACGAGTGGCGCTGCCACGATGTCGGCTCGGCGGGCGACGCCCGGCATCCACGATCCACGCACATCCGACCACGCCGGCCACGCCATCAACCATCTAGCCTTCAGTCCGTGGCCGTCACCCACGACATGCTCGCGCGCGGACCCTGGTCGCCCGACCAGGTGACGTGCGTCTGGCGCGAGGAGCCGTTCGAACCGTGCGCCGAGGACGAGGCCGCCGCCGACGAGGCGCTCGCGGCGCTGCGCGAGCGCGGCTCGCCGAGCCACGACGGCCTCGCCGCGCGGCTCGCCGCGTTCGAGCAGCGCGACGGCGGCCTGCAGCTGGAGCTGCAGCCGGCGCGCTGGTCGCTGCGGCTCGTCGGCAGCGAGGCGACGCGCAGCGTCTCGGTCCTCTGTGTCGTGCGCGCCGCCGACGGCCGCTGGCTCGCCGGCCGCCGCGCGCCGTGGCTCGCCTCCTGGACCGGCCGCTGGACGCTCGGCGCGGCCGGCGCGGTGGAGGTCGGCGAGTCGCCGGTCGACGCGATGACGCGCGAGCTGGAGGAGGAGTGGTCGCTCGTGCCCGAGCGGCTCACCGTCGAGGCGCTCGCCGCGACGCCGAACGGGCTCGCGTTCCTCGTCGGGCTCGCCTGGCTCCCGCCGGGCGCCGAGGCCGTCCCCGACGACGAGCACGACGCGCACGCCTGGTGGCCGGCGGACGTCGAAGCGTGGCCGCAGGAGGCCGACGACACGGTGCGGCGGATGGCGACGCTGCTCGCATGAGGGTCAAGGCCGTGCCGAGCGAGGCCGAAGAGCGAGCCGCCAGGCGAGTTCTTCGGATGGAAAGCAAGGCCGCAGGCCGCCGCTTTTCACGTTTCCCGTCGTTCCGCTTCCTGGAGATCCTGTCGTTCGTGCACTCCGGCGTCTACGCCGTCGTGCTCGTCTTCTTCCTCGGACCCGAGAACGAGACCGTCACGCTGATCTTCGGCTGGGCGCACGGCCTGCTCTGGATCGGCATGTCGCTGCTCTGCATCGTCGCCGCGCGGCGACGCACGATCCCGTTCTGGCTCGCGGTCGTGGTCGCCGTGATCGGCGGTCTGGGGCCGTTCGCGGGCACCGCCGGGTTCCTCTGGGAGGAGCATCGGAGGCGGCGCGCAGGCGCTGCGGCGGGCGGCGCTCAACCGTCCTAGCGGCGCGTCGATAACCGGGACGTGCTTCCCCGCGACGAATCGCTATTGTCAGACAACGAGATGTCGGTGGACACCACAGTCCAAGTCGTCCTCCCCCAGATGGGAGAGTCGGTCAACGAAGGCGTCGTCCTCGAATGGCACAAGGCCGAGGGCGACACCATCGAGGCCGACGAAACGCTCGTCGAGATCTCGACGGACAAGGTCGACGCCGAAGTGCCCGCGCCGATCACCGGCACCGTCATCAGAATCCTCGCCGCCGAGGGTGACACCGTCGCCGTCGGCGCCGTCATCGCCGAGATCGCGCCGAGCGACGGCGCGGCCGCCCCGGCGGCTCCTGCCGCTCCGGCCGACGAGCCCGGGCCCTCCGCCTCCACCACGACGGAGGCGACCGAGATCGAGATCGTCATGCCGCAGATGGGCGAGTCGGTCAACGAGGGCGTGATCCTCGAATGGCACGTCGAGCCCGGCGGCACGATCGCCGAGGACGAGACGATCGTCGAGATCTCGACCGACAAGGTCGACGCCGAGGTCCCCTCGCCCGCGAGCGGCACCGTCACGGAGATCCTCGCCGCCGCCGGTGACACCGTCACGGTCGGCCAGGTGCTCGCACGCATGACGGGAACCACAGGCGGCGCCGCTCCCGCCGCCGCGCCGAGCGCCGACGGCGCGACCGCATCCGCCGCCGCCCCCGCCTCCACCGCGGTCGACACCAGCGGCAACGCCTCCCCGGTCGCCCGCCGCGTCGCTGCCGCGCTCGGCGTCCAGCTCGACCGCGTCGCCGGCTCCGGCCGCGCCGGCCGCGTCGTCAAGGACGACGTCCTGACCGCCGCCAAGAACGGTGGCGCGTCGACCAACGGCAAGGCCGCGACCGCCGACAAGCCCGCCGGCTCGACGCTGATCAAGGGCGGCGCGGCGATGCTCGCCAGATACATGGACGAGTCGCGCTCGATCCCGACGGCGACCTCGTTCCGGACGCTGACGGTGACGACGCTCGACGCGCGCCGCAAGCAGCTGAAGGCCGCCGGCATCAAGGTCTCGTTCACGCACCTGATCGCCTACGCGATCGCGAAGGCCGGCGAGGATCTGCCGGTGATGGCCCACCACTTCGCCGAGATCGACGGCAAGCCGCACCGCGTCGACGACGGTGCCGTCAACCTCGGCCTCGCCGTCGACGTCGAGAAGAAGGACGGCAGCCGCACGCTGATGGTGCCGGTCATCAGAGGCGCCGACACGCTCTCGTTCAAGGGCTTCCTCGACGCGTACAACGCGCTCGTCGAGAAGGCGCGCACGAACTCGCTGACGGCCGACGACCTGACCGGCGGCAACGTCACGCTGACGAACCCCGGCGGCATCGGCACCGTCGCGTCGGTCCCGCGGCTGATGGTCGGCCAGGGCACGATCGTCGCGACCGGCTCGATCGCCTACCCCGTCGGGCTCGGCGCGATCGGCGAGCTGATCGGCGCCGAGAAGGTCATGTCGATGACCTCGACGTACGACCACCGGATCATCCAGGGCGCCGAGTCTGGGCGCTTCCTGCAGCGGATCGAGCAGCTGCTCCAGGGTGAGGACGGCTTCTACGAGACCGTCTTCAAGGACCTCGGCGCCGAGCTGCCCGCGCTTCCGCCCCCGCCGGCGCCCGCGGCGCAGGCCGCGCTCGCCGCTCCTGCCGCCGCCGCACCGGCCGCCGTCGGCGCGCCGCCGAGCGAGGAGCTGCTGCAGGCCGTCCAGGCGGCGGTGTCGCTGCTGAAGGCACACCGCACGCACGGCCACCTCGCCGCGCGGCTGGACCCGCTCGGCTCCGAGCCGGTCGGCGACTCCGGCCTCGATCCCGAGCCGCTCGGCCTGACGCCGGAGCTGATGGCGCAGATCCCCGCCCGCATCATGCGGATGGGCGTCCCGGGCGCGACCTTCGCCGACGCGCTCCCGCATCTGCGCGAGACCTACTGCGGCACGATCGCGTACGAGATCGAGCACATCTCCTCGCACCGCCAGCGCGTCTGGCTGCGCGAGAAGATCGAGACCGGCGCGTTCCGCAAGCCGCTCACGGCCGACGAGCAGAAGACGCTGCTGCGCCGCCTGATCGAGGTCGACGCGTTCGAGCGCTTCATGCACAAGGCGTACCTCGGGCAGAAGCAGTTCTCGATCGAGGGCCTCGACATGACGGTCCCGATGATCGACGAGCTGGTCAGGCTCGCCGCGACGCGCGGCGGCCGCGAGGTCGTCATCGGCATGGCCCACCGCGGCCGCCTCAACGTGCTGGCGCACAACCTGCGCCGCTCCTACGGCTCGATCTTCGCCGAGTTCGAGGGCGTCTCGACGCTCGACGTGATCACCTCGATCCCGGACGGCGGCACCGGCGACGTCAAGTACCACCATGGCGCGCGCGGCTCGTTCGAGGTCGCCGGCGGCGAGGAGATCGTCGTCCGCCTCGAGTCGAACCCGTCGCACCTGGAGTACGTCGCGCCCGTCGCGACCGGCGCCACACGCGCCGCGCAGACGACGCGCCAGGGCCCGCATGCCCACCAGGACACCAACGCCGCCTTCCCGATCGTCCTCCACGGCGACGCCGCCTTCCCCGGCCAGGGCGTCGTGGCGGAGACGTTCAACCTGCAGGCGCTCGACGGCTACACGGTCGGCGGCACGATCCACCTGATCCAGAACAACCAGGTCGGCTTCACCACCGACCCGGACGACGCGCGCTCGACGCGCTGGGCGTCGGACATGGCGAAGGGCTTCGACGTCCCGATCATCCACGTCAACGCCGACGACGTCGCCGCCAGCGTCGCGGCGGTGCGCCTCGCGCACGCCTACCGGCAGGAGTTCGGCCACGACGTCGTCATCGACCTGATCGGGTACCGCCGCTTCGGTCACAACGAGGCGGACGAGCCGGCGTACACGCAGCCGGAGATGTACACGAGAATCAGAAGACATCCGACGATGCCGCAGCTGTTCGGCAAGCAGCTCGTCGATGCCGGGGTCGTGACGCAGGACGACGTCGACGCGATCACGAACGAGGTCTGGCAGAAGCTGACCGAGCAGCACCAGGAGCTGAAGGCGCGGCTCGCGGCCGCCAGCCCGGTCGAGCAGGGCACCGGCGAGTACAAGCTCGACCGCACGCCCTCCCCGGAGGTCCCCACGGCCGTCGACGCCGACCGCCTGCGCAGACTCAACGACGACCTCCTGCGCGTGCCGGAGGGCTTCACGATCCACCCGAAGCTGGTGCGCTCGCTGGATCAGCGCCGCGAGGCCGTCGGCGCCGACGGCGGCATCACGTGGGCGCAGGCCGAGCAGCTGGCGTTCGCCTCGCTGCTGACCGAGGGCACGCCGATCCGCCTCACCGGCCAGGACGCCGAGCGCGGGACCTTTTCCCAGCGCCACCTCGTTCTGCACGACCCGAAGACGGGCCAGGAGTACTGCCCCGTCCAGAACCTGCCCGACGCGCTCGCGCCGATGGAGCTGCACAACTCGCCGCTGTCGGAGATCGCGGCGATGGGCTTCGAGTACGGGTACTCGCAAGAGGGTCCTGAGACGCTCGTGCTGTGGGAGGGCCAGTTCGGCGACTTCGCCAACAGCGCCCAGGTCATCATCGACCAGTTCATCGTCTCCGGCCTCGCGAAGTGGGGCCAGTCGAGCCGCCTGACGCTGCTGCTCCCGCACGCCTACGAAGGCTCGGGCCCGGAGCACTCCTCCGCACGCCTGGAGCGCTTCCTCCAGCTCGCGGCGGAGGGCAACATCCGCGTCGCATACCCGTCGACGCCGGCGCAGTACTTCCACCTGCTGCGGCGCCAGGCGAAGATCGCCAAGCAGCGCCCGCTGATCGTGATGACGCCGAAGTCGCTGCTGCGCCTGCCGCAGGCGACGAACCGCATCGAGCATCTGTCCGACACGCAGTTCTTCCCCGTGCTGGCGGAGCCGCGCGTCGACGAGCAGAAGGTCACGCGCCTGATCCTCTGCACCGGCAAGGTCTACTACGACCTCGTCAACAGCGAGCTGCGCGCCGACAACGACGGCGTCTCGATCGCCCGCATCGAGCTGCTCTACCCGTTCCCGCAGGCGCAGGTGATGGAGCTGGTGAACCGCTACCCGAACCTCAGAGAGGTCGTGTGGCTGCAGGAGGAGCCGCGCAACATGGGCGCCCGCGCGCACATGTCGCCGCGCCTGATGCAGATCCTCCCGCGCGACCTGAACTTCGGCTACATCGGCCGGCCCGAGCGCGCCTCGACCGCCGAGGGCTACCCGGCGGCCCACGCCGCCGAGCAGCGCCGCATCGTCGAGACCGCGCTCGACCTCTCCCGCCCCGTCGGGATGTACCCGGTGAAGCTGCCGGGCGAGCGCTAGCGGCGCGACTCGTTCGCGACGCGCTCCCGCGCCGCCGCCAGCGGGCCGGGATCGGCCCATGCCGCCGTGTCGACGTCCGCGGTGAGGAAGCCGTGCGTCAGCAGGAAGTCCTTCTGCGCGCCGAGCGCGGCGAGCTTGTGCGTCGAGAGGTCGATGTGGAGCTGCTGCTCGATCCCGCGACGGCCGTAGGCGGCGCGAACCGCGTCCTCGTGCGTCTCGGCCCAGGCGCCGGCGCGCAGCAGCGCGGCGAGCAGCGTGACGACGCGGTCGGGCTCGCGTGCGAGCGTCCGCTCGTCGACGGTCAGCGCCGCCGGCGTCGTCGCGTTGACGCGCACCGCCGGGTCGAGGTGCGCGCCGAGGTCGACGACCTCGACGGCGCCGATCCTGTCGGCGAGCGCGCGACCGGCGCGGCCGGCGACGTAGATCGCGTCGACCTCGCCGTGCAGCAGCGCCGCCGCCTCGGCCGCGTAGGGTTCCTCGTCGCCGCGCGCGCGCTCGACCGCGACGTCGGCGTACTCGAACTCGTCGGAGAAGAGGCACGCGAGCGCGGTGGCGGCGTGGAAGCCACGGCTGGCCTCGGCGCGCTGCACGTCGATCGGCTGCCCGTCGTCGCGCCGCGGCAACCCGAGGCGGCGGCCCGCGAGCTGCGCCGGTTCGGCGATCCCCGTGCCGGGGAGCGACAGGACGCCCTGGTAGCCGTCGATCCAGGTGAGGCCGACGAGGCGCGTCGGCCGGCCGTCGCTGCGAGCGTGGAGCGCGGTGACGTTGTCGCCCTCGCGGAACCAGCGCGTGCGATCCTCGAGCGCGGCGCCGTCGAGCCAGCCGAGGCGCTCGGCGAGGTCGGACACGGCCGCGGCCGGGCGGGGTCGCGCCGCACTGGGCGCGAGGATCTCTTCGAGGCTCATCGGCACACGCTCCTGTGGGGGAAGGACGGGCAAAGCCGATCGCTGCTCGTCGAGGCGTCCCCGGACCTGCTCCCTCGATTCGTCCGATAAGCGATCGACTTTGCCCTATTTGCCATCCCGCAGCACCATAGCACTATTCCCGACCGTATTGGTCGAGATAGTGTCGCGACGCTACTCTGGCGGCATGAGAAGGTCGTCTGAGAACGTCGCGCGCGTGCTCGCGCGCGTCCGCGCCACCCCCGAGGGATTCGTTCGCACCTACGGCGACGTCTCCCCCGGTGCGCCGCGGTTCGCCGGCACCGTGCTCGCGGGGACCGACGCCGACGTCCCCTGGCACCGGATCGTGCGGGCCGACGGCTCGCTCGCGATGGGCGCGCGCCAGCGCGCGCTGCTGGAGGCGGAGGGCGTCCCGTTCCGCGGCGAGCGGGTCGACATGCGCATCGCTCGGCTCCTGGACTGACGACGCGCTAGCGTCCAGCCGATGTGGATCCAGCGACAGCTGCGCGTCGAGCCCCATCCGCGCGGTTTCCACCTGATCACGCGCGAGATCGTCGCGGCGCTGCCGGAGCTGCGCGAGCTGAGCGCCGGCCTGCTCCACCTCCACATCCTCCACACGTCCGCGTCGCTCGCGCTCAACGAGAACGCCGACCCCAGCGTGCGGCGCGACTTCGAGGCGTGGTTCGACCAGGCGGTCCCGGAGCGCGCGCCGTACTGGACCCACACCGCGGAGGGTGACGACGACATGCCCGCGCACGTCAAGGCGAGCCTGCTCGGACCGTCGCTGACGCTGCCGATCGCCGGAGGCCGGCTCGCGCTCGGCACCTGGCAGGGGATCTACCTCTGCGAGCACCGCGACCGCGGCGGTGCGCGGTCGCTGATCGCGACCGCGCACGGCGAGCCCGGCTGAGGCGCGGAGCGGCGTCACGCCGCCCGCGCGCCGGCGACGGCCGGCTCCTCGTTCACGGCCGGCAGCTCGGGGTCCGGCAGCTCGGCGTCCTGCTCGGACGCCGGCAGCCGGCGCGTGATCGTCAGCAGCGAGACGACCGCGCCGAGCAGCATCAGCCCGCCGCCGACCGCGAACGTCGCCGCGTAGCCGTCGATCAGGCCCGCGGCGAGCGCGGCGTCGCCGTCGCGCTCGACCCGCCCCTCGGCGATGCTCGCCGCGAGCGTGTTGAGGAACGCGACCGTGAGCGCGCCGCCGAGCTGCTGGGCGACGCTCACCATCCCGCTCGCCGCGCCGGCGTCGCGCGGCTGCACGCCGACGAGCGCCGTGTTGCTCAGCACCGGCCACACCAGCCCAGCCGCGATGCCGAGCAGGACGAGCCCGGGGAAGACGACCGCCATGTAGGACGTGTCCTCGCCGATCAACGCCAGCCAGCCGAGCCCGACGGCGCCGATCGCGAAGCCGCCGACCGTCAGCGGCCGCGGCCCGACGCGCGGCAGCAGGCGTGCGCCGATCGAGACGAACGCGATCGCAGCCAGCGTGAGCGGCAGGATCGCGAGACCGGACTCGATCGCCGAGTAGCCGCGGCTGCCCTGCAGGTAATACACGAGGAAGACGCCGTAGGAGAAGATCGCCCCCGCGAACAGCGCGTTCGCGGCGAACGAGCCGGCGCGGTTGCGATCGGTCAGCACACGCAGCGGCAGCAGCGGGTTCGCCGAGCGCCGCTCGATCGCGACGAACGCGACGATCAGCGCGACGCCGGCGGCCAGCAGCGCGAGCGTGACCGGGGCGCCCCAGCCGTCGCTCTCGGCGCGGGTGAAGCCGTAGACGAGCGCGGTCACGCCGAGCGTCGAGGTCAGCGCGCCCGGGATGTCGTAGCGCGTCTCGCCGTCGGTGCGGCTCTCCCTGACGATCCACCATGCGGCGACGGCGAGCGCGACCGCGACCGGGACGTTGACGAGCAGCGTCCAGCGCCACGAGGCGTACTCGGTGAAGACGCCGCCGAGCAGCAGGCCGATCGCGCTGCCGGTGCCGGCGACCGCGCCCCAGACGCCGAACGCCTTCGCTCGCTCGCGCGGGTCGGTGAACGTGACGAACAGCAGTGACAGGATCGCCGGCGCCATCAGCGCGGCGAAGACGCCCTGCAGCGCGCGGGCCGCGAACAGCAGCTCAGGCGACCAGGCGGCGCCGCCGAGCGCCGACGCGACGCCGAAGCCGACAAGCGACAACGTGAACGTGCGCTTGCGGCCCCAGTAGTCGCCGACGCGACCGCCGAGCAGCAGCAGTCCACCGAAGGTGATCGCGTACGCCGTCACGACCCAGTGGCGGCTCGCGTCGGGTATCTCCAGCGCGCTCTGGGCAGACGGCAGCGCGATGTTGACGATGTAGATGTCGAGGATGATCATCAGCTCGGCGATCGCGACGAGCGTGAGCAGCCACCAGCGGCGCGGATCGGCCGGCTCGCGTGCGGATGGGGTGGTCGAAGGTGTCGGTTGCATCGGGTCTCGTTTCGGGTCGGAAGCCGGACGGCGATGTTCGCGCCGAGCGGACGCCGTTCCCATCCCGCGCCGAGGGGGTCCTGCCACCCCCCGCAAGTGGGGGATGTGCGCCCGCGGACGCCCCCGCTACGCTCGACGCATGCCGAAGCCCGCCGTCATGGGAACGAGAGCTGCGACCGCGCGCGAGACGATCGCGGCGCTCGCCGACGCGCAGCTGGAGCCGCGCGAGCTGATCCACGAGGTCGCCGAGCGCGTCCGCCGCGTCGTCCCGTACGACCGCGCCACGTGGGCGCTGACCGACCCGGAGACGCTGCTGGAGACCGACGAGGCCGTCGTCGAAGGCGTGCTGCTCGACTGCGCCGTGGTGCTGGAGACGATCCGCCACGAGCTGGCGGGCGACGACGTCAACCTGTTCGACCAGCTCGACCGCGCCGGCGCGGCCGCCGCCTCGCTGTCCGGGGCGACCGGCGGAGACCTCGCGACGAGCGCGCGGCACCGCGCGCTGCTCGCGCCGCAGGGCCTCGACGACGAGCTGCGGCTGCTCGCCCGCAGCGGCGACGCGACCTGGGGCACCGCGACGCTGGCGCGCGCGACCGACGCGCCGGCGTTCACGCCCGAGGAGGTCCGCTTCGTCGCCTCGGTCGCCGGGCACCTCGGCCGCGGGCTGCGCGCCGCGCTCGGCCGCACGCCGCTCGTCGCGCCGGCGACCGGCGGCGCCGGCATGCTGAT
This sequence comes from Conexibacter woesei DSM 14684, assembly GCF_000025265.1. GTDB lineage: Bacteria > Actinomycetota > Thermoleophilia > Solirubrobacterales > Solirubrobacteraceae > Conexibacter > Conexibacter woesei. The sequence goes on along the minus strand of NC_013739.1, from coordinate 1,093,266 downwards.
CGTCGACGGCGACAGCCGTATCGAGGCGTCGACCGCGGACGCGCAGCAGTGGCTCACGCGGATCCCCTCGCCGCACGACGGCGAGTACCTGCCGACGCCGCTCGCGCTCGTCGCCGAGCACGCGCAGGCGTTCGCGCGCAGCGCGCGCGACCTGCGTCCCGCGCGGCTGCGGCTGCCGATCCCCGGCGACGGCTGGCTGCTCGTGCGCGGCGACGTGCTCAACGCCGCCGACGGCGGCGCCGCGCGCACGGCGCTCGTGCTGGAGCCGGCCGGACGCGCCGAGCTGGTGCCGCTGCTGCACGCGCTCTACGGCCTGACCGAGCGCGAGCGCAACGTCACCGAGCTGCTCGTGACCGGCCTCACGACCGACGCCGTCGCGGAGCGGTTGGCGATCTCCCGCCACACGCTGCGCGACCACGTCAAGGCGATCTTCGCCAAGACGGGCGTCGCCTCGCGCCCCGAGCTGACCGCCCTCTTCGGGACCGAGCGCGCGGCGAGCTAGCTGTAAGAGCTAGGGAGGTTGTTCAGCTCGCGGAGGCGGGCTGCCGGGGGCTTGTGGCTGAGGGAGCCGTGTGGGCGGCGATGGTTGTAGGTGAAGAGCCAGCCGTCAAGGGCTGCGGTGCGTTCTGCGCTTGAGGCGTAGATCGCGCCGTAGGCCCAGCCCTCGATCATCGTGCGGATGAACCGCTCAGCTTTTCCGTTGGTGCGGGGCCGGTAGGGCCGGGTGCGGAGGTGTCGGACGCCTTGAAGACGGCAAGCGATCGCGTGCAGCGTTGATCGGTAGCCCGAGCCGTTGTCGGTCATCACGCGCTCGACGGTGATTCCGTGGCGGCGATAGTGGCGGATCGCGCGGCGCAAGAACCCAGCGACCGTCGTTCCTCTTTCGTCGGGCAAGACCTCGACGTAGGCCAGGCGAGTCGCGTCGTCGACGCAGACGTGAACGTAGTCCCAGCCCGCCCCTCGCGCGCGATGCATCCCGCTCTTGCGGCCGGTGACGCGGTGCCCGGCGCCGCCATGGATGCGGCCGAGCTTCTTGACGTCGATGTGCAACAGCTCGCCCGGTCGGGCTCGCTCGTAGCGGTTGGGTGGCTCGGGCGGGTCCAGCCGAGAGCGCTTGCCGAGATTGATCCGCCGCAGGACCGCTGAGACGGTCGAAAGCGCCATTCCCAGGCAGAGGGCGATCTCGGCAGCGGTCATCCGCAACCGGCGCAACGCAGCGATCAACTGGACCCGGTCCTCGGGCGTGCGCGTCGGGCTGCGCTTCGGGGTCGAGGCCCGGTCGACCAACCCCATCGAGCCCTCGGCCCGGTAGCGGCCGATCCACTTCGAGCAGGTGCGGTCGCTCACTCCGGCCGCTTGCGCGGCCTCCGCGATCGACCACCCCTGCTCGACCACCCGAAGCACCATCCGCTCACGGCCCTTCGGGCCGAGAGGCGCGTTAGCGTGCAACTTCATCCGGTGTCCTCCTTGGGACTGACTGGCTTGAGCACCTGTCAGCCTCCAAGGAGGCCCGGATGAACAACCTCCTCAGGAACTACAGCTAGCGGTCGAGCTGGCTCACAGCGTCATGTCCAGCGGCGCTTCGATCAGCTGTTTGATCTCGGCGAGGAAGCGAGCGGCGTCCGCGCCGTAGAGGATCCGGCGGTCGCACGTGAGCGTCAGCGTCATGAGCGTGCGGTCGACGATCTCGGCGTCGGCGCGCACCAGCTCGTCCGATGCTCGGGCATCGCGGTCAGGACGCGAGCGCCCGGCGCACGCCGTCGGCGATCCGCTCGACGCTTGGGATCCACAGCGCCTCCAACGGAGTCGCGTAGGGGATCGGGGTCTCCTCGCCGCTCACGACCAGCGGCGGCGCGTCGAGCGACTCGAAGTGCTCGGCGACCAGGCTCGAGACCAGCGAGGCGCCCCAACTGCCCGCGTGGCTGCACTCCTGCGCGACGACGAGGCGGTTCGTGCGCGCCAGCGAGGCGGCGATCGTCTCGACGTCGAGCGGGGCGATCGTGCGCGGGTCGATCAGCTCGACCGAGGTGCCCTCGCGCGCCAGCAGCTCGGCCGCCTCCTCGGCGCGCAGCCGCATCAGCTGCGTGGCCACCAGCGTCACGTCGGTACCAGCGCGCACCACGGCCGCCTTGCCGATCGGCGGGATCTCGGGGTCCGCCGCCAGCTCGCCTCTCGCGCCGTAGAGGTTCTTGTGCTCGAAGTAGAGGACCGGGTCGGGATCGCGAATCGCCGCCCGCAGCAGCCCGTATGCGTCAGCCGGCGTCGCCGGCGCGACCATCTTCAGACCCGGCACGTTGAGGAACCAGTTCTCGACCGACTGCGAGTGCTGCGCACCGAAGCCGCCGCCGGCGCCGTTGCCGAGCCGGACGGTCACCGGCATCGCGGCCTGCCCGCCGGTCATGTAGCGGTACTTGGCCAGCTCGTTGGCGATCCCGTCGAAGCAGACGCCGGCGAAGTCGGCGAACATGATCTCGGCGACGGGACGCAGGCCGGACAGACCCGCGCCGATCGCGGTGCCGATGATCGCCTGCTCAGCGATCGGCGTGTCGCGCACGCGCCGTTCGCCAAAGCGCTCGTGGAGCCCGTCGGTGACCTTGAAGACGCCGCCCGCCGCCGCGACGTCCTCGCCGAAGAGGCAGACGCGCGCGTCCTCCTCCATCGCGTCGGCCAGCGCCCGCGTGATCGCCTGCTTGTACGTGACCGTGGTGGTCTGGTCGATCGTCGCGCTCATGCCAGCACGTCCTCCAGTCGCGATTCGGGCCGGGGATCGGGCCAGCTCATCGCCCGCTCGAGCGCTTCGTCGACGGTGCGCTCCGCCGTCTCGCGCAGCTCGTCGCAGCGCGCCTGCTCGATGCCGCCGTCGATCAGCGCGCGCTCCAGCAGGGTGATCGGGTCGCGCTCGAGCCAGCGCTCGAGCTCGCCCTCGGGCCGGTAGCTCGCCGGATCCGAGCGCGAGTGGCCCTTCTGGCGGTACGTCAGCGCCTCGATCAGCGTCGGGCCCTCGCCGGCGCGAGCGCGCGCGACGGCCTCCGCGACCGTCTCGTACGCGACCCCGATGTCGTTGCCGTCGATCTGCACTCCGGGCATCCCGTAGGAGGCCGCGCGGTCGGCGAGGCGCTCGATCGGCGTCGTCAGCGCGAGCGGCGAGTACTCGCCGTAGAGGTTGTTCTCGCAGACGAAGATCGCCGGCAGCTTCCAGACCGCCGCCATGTTCAGCGCCTCGTGGAAGCCGCCGATGTTCGTCGAGCCGTCGCCGAAGAAGCAGAGGCTGACCTCGTCGCGCTCCTCGTACTGGGCCGCGAAGGCGGTGCCGAGGACGATCGGCAGGTGCGCTCCGACGATCGCGAACGAACCGATCGCGCCGACGCTCAGGTCGGTCAGGTGCATCGACCCGCCCTTGCCGCCGCAGAGCCCTTCGCCCTTCCCGAGGATCTCGCCGAAGCTGCGGTCCAGCGGCGCGCCCTTCGCCAGCACCGCGCCGTGGCCGCGGTAGGTGCAGGCCATCTTGTCGGTCACGCGCAGCGCGCGGCAGGCGCCGACCTCGATCCCCTCCTGCCCCTGGCAGAGATGGGTCGAGCCGCGCACGAGGCCGCGCGCGAAGAGGCGGTGGCAGTGGTCTTCGAAGAAGCGGATCTCGAGCATCGTCCGCAGCCAGTCGAGCTGCTCCTCGAGCGAGACGCCGGCCGGCCGGCGTGAAGCTTCGGTCTTGGTCGTCATGCTTGGTCGGTATCTCCAGTCGGGTGGGTCGAAGGTGGGGCCAGCCGCGCTCAGTACATGAGCTGGCCGCCGCTCACGTTCACCGTCGCCCCGGTGATGTAGGAGGCGTGGTCGGAGGCGAGGAAGAGGACGATGCCGGCGAGCTCGTCGGGTCGTGCCATGCGGCCGGCCGGGATCATCTGGACGAACGCGGCGAGGTCCTCGTCGCTGGAGCCGCTGCGCATCATCTCCGTGTCGGCGGCACCTGGGGCGATCGTGTTGACCGTGATCCCGTCGGGCGCGAACGTGCGCGCGAGCCCGCGGCTCATCGAGACGATCCCGCCCTTGCTGGCCGAGTAGACGACCGACCCGCCGAAGCCGCCGCTCCACCAGCCCTGCGAGGTGAAGTTGATGATCCGCCCGCCGCGGCCCTGCTCGCGGAAGAGGCGCGCCGCCGCGCGGTCGAGGAAGAACGTGGCCTTGAGGTTGACGTCGAGCTGGACGTCCCAGTCCTCCTCGGTGATGTCCTCGACCGATGCGCGCCGGCGCAGCACCGCGGCGAGGTGCGCGAGTGCGTCGAAGCGGCCGAACTCGTCGAGGACCCGTCGCAGCAGCGCCTCGTGGCCGGAGATGTCCGCCAGGTCGGCGCCGATCGCGAGGTGACGCTCGGGGCGCTCCAGCCCGGCGACGACCTCCGCGCTGCGCTCCTGCTCGACGTCGACGACGGCGACACGCGCGCCGGCCGCGGCGAACGCCGCCGCGACCTCGCGTCCGATGCCGCCGGCGCCGCCCGTCACGACGACGCCGCGATCCTCCAGTCCGAGCGACCAGGTCATCGCGCGTTGGCTGCCCGGACGGCTGACGCGGCAGGGGATGCAACGGCTGAAATGACGCTCACCTGGGCTTTCGGGTTCGATCCTGGTATCGGTTCCTCACGGTATCAAGACGCCCTCGCATCACCAAGATCCGCGGTCTGCGAGCCGCGCCGCGGTTGCTCATCGCAGCGCTCCGCGCGCATCGGCGGATGCGAGCAGCTGACGGCGCGCGCCGGCGTCCTCCGCCGGCAGCGGCTGTGCCGCGAGCGCCGCGACGACCGCGTCGCCGACCTCCGCCGTCGTGGCCGTGCCGCCGACGTCGCGCGTGCGAGGGCCACGACGGCAGACCGTCTCCAGCGCGTCCATCAGCCGCCGCGACCCCTCCCCCGCACCGAGCTGCTCGAGCATCAGCGCCGCGGACCAGATCGCGCCGACGGGGTTGGCGATCCCGCGCCCGGCGATGTCGGGCGCCGATCCGTGGACCGGCTCGAACAGCGCCGGCACGCCGCCACCCGGCGAGAGGTTCGCGCTCGCCGCCATCCCCATGCCGCCCTGCAGCGCGGCGGCGATGTCGGTGAGGATGTCGCCGAAGAGGTTGGAGGCGACGACGACGTCGACCGAGCCGGGGTCGCGGATCAACCGCGCCGAGAGCGCGTCGACGAGCATTCTGTCGACCACGACGCCGGGGAACTCCGCGCCGACCTCGGCGACGATCTCGTCCCAGAAGGGAAAGCCGAAGCGCGAGGCGTTCGACTTCGTCGCGTTCACCAGCACGCCCTTGCGCGCGGACGCCATCCCGAACGCGTAGCGGATCACCCGCTCGCAGCCGCGGCGCGTGAAGACCGAGGACTCGATCGCCACGTCGTGCCCGAAGCCGCGGTGCACGCGCCCGCCGACGCCGGCGTACTCGCCCTCGCTGTTCTCGCGCACGAAGACCATGTCGACGTCGTGCGGGGCGCGTCCGGCGAGCGGTCCGGGAATCCCCTCCAGCAGGCGCGCCGGGCGCACGTTGACCCACAGGTCCAGCTCCTGGCGGATCTTCAGGATCAGGCCCCAGAGCGCCTCGTCGTCCGGCACGGCAGGGTCGCCGACGGCGCCCATCAGGATCGCGTCGTGACCGCGCAGGACGTCGATCGCGTCGGCGGGCATCATCGTCCCGTGCTCGGCCCACCAGGCCGAGCCCCACGGCACGTCCGTCCAGGCGATCCCGAGCTCGAGCGCGTCGAGTGCCTTGCGCGCCTCGGCCATCACCTCGGGCCCGACGCCGTCTCCAGGCAGCAGCACTACGTTCATCCGAGGATCTCCAGCGGTGGGGGGATGTGCGGGACCCGATCGGCTCGACAACGATGCAAAACGATTGTAGAAACCTTTCCAGGACTGGGAAGAACGGAACCGTAGCGCCTCGGCCACGACGCTGGCAACGATTCCGCAATAGATTCCCGCTACACCGCACCCAACCCGACGCTGACGGAGGAGAACCATGGCCCAGCTCGCGTTCGTCGACGCCCACATCCACTTCTGGGACCTCGGCGACCCGCGCCTGACGTACTCGTGGCTGGCGCCAGGTGTCGACCACCCGATCCTCGGCAACATCGACGCGATCAAGTTCCCGCTGTACGCGGCCGAGGAGTTCCGTCGCGAGACCGCGGAGGACAACGTCACCAAGACCGTTCACGTGCAGGCCGCGATCGGGACCGCGGACCCGGTCGACGAGACGCGCTGGCTGCAGGAGCAGGCCGACAGCACCGGCCTCCCCCACGCGATCGTCGCCTACGCCGACCTCAAGGATCCCGACGTCGACCGCGTGCTCGAACAGCACGTGGAGGCCTCGCCGCTGATGCGCGGCATCCGCGACTTCTCCAACGGCGACTTCCTCACCGACCCAGCCTTCGAGCGCGGCCTCTCCAAGCTCGCCGCACGAGGCCTCGTCTGCGACATCGAGTGCTTCTGGCAGGACATGCCGAAGGCGCGCGACCTCGCCGGACGTCATCCCGACGCGATCGTCGCGGTCGACCACGCCGGCTTCCCGCGCGAGCGCACAGACGCGTACTTCGCCGACTGGAAGTCGGGGATCCGGAAGCTCGCCGAGGCTGAGAACGTCGTCTGCAAGATCTCGGGGCTCGGGATGGGCGACTTCGAATGGACCGTCGACTCGATCCGGCCCTGGGTGCTGCACTGCATCGAGGCGTTCGGCGCGGAGCGCTGCGTGATGGGCACCAACTGGCCCGTCGACAAGTTGTTCAGCTCCTACGGCGCCGTCGTCGACGCCTACGCCGGAATCCTCTCCGACTTCAGCCACGACGAGCAGGTCGCGCTGTTCTCCGGCAACGCCGAGCGGATCTTCCGCATCTGAAAGGGATCGCATGAGCACTGAGGTGGACACGGGCACGGACACGGGAGCGCTCGGCGGGCGGCGCTTCGGCGCACAGGTCGAGCGCAACGTCGCGGTGCCGATGCGCGACGGGACGATCCTTCGCGCCGACGTCTGGCGGCCCGCCGGCGACGGCCTCTACCCGACGCTGCTGCAGCGGCTTCCGTACGACAAGTCGAGCTCGTTCGTCACCACCCACCTGGCCGGGCTCGAGCCGATGCGCGCCGTCGAAGCCGGCTTCGCCGTCGTGCTGCAGGACGTGCGCGGCAGCTACGAGTCCGATGGCGAGCTCGAGCCGTTCGCGCACGAGGCGCAGGACGGCGCCGACACGATCGCGTGGATCGCCGAGCAGCCGTTCAGCGACGGACAGGTGTGCATGTACGGCGCCTCCTACGTCGGAGCGACGCAGCTGCTGGCCGCCACCGAGGCGCCACCCGCGCTGCGTGCGATCGTGCCGAACGTCACCGGCTCGGAGTACTACGAGGGGTGGTCCTACCAGGGCGGTGTGCCGCAACTCGGGTTCACCGCCTGGTGGTCGCTCGGCTTCGGCGCCGACGCGCTGCCGCGGCGCCGCGCGGCCGGCGCGGACGTCGCGGAGATGGAGGCCGAGCTCGAACGGCAGCTCGCCGATCCGTGGACGGTCTACGAGCGTCTCCCGCTCGACGACCACCCGCTGCTCCGCGAGCTGGCGCCCGCCTTCTTCGACTGGCTCGCCCACCCCGAGCGGGACGCCTACTGGCGCGCGACAGCGATCTCCGAGCGCTACGGCGCGATCGCCGTGCCGGCGCTGCACGTCGGCGGCTGGTCGGACATCTTCATCGACGGCACGCTGCGCAACTACGCCGGCCTGCGCGAGGGCGCGGCGACGCAGACCGCCCGCGAGGGCCAGCGCCTGCTCGTCGGCCCCTGGGCCCACGGGAACGCGCACGACGTGGTCGGCGACCTGGACTTCGGGCCCGGGGCGAGCCAGCTCGCGCTCGACATGACCGCGATCCAGCTCGACTTCTTCGCGCATGTGCTCGCCGGCCGGCCGTTCGAGACCCCGCCCGTGCGGATCTTCGTGATGGGCGCCGACCGCTGGCGCGACGAGGACGCGTGGCCAATCGCCCGCACACGCACGGAGCGACTGCACCTGTGCAGCGACGGGCACGCCAACGGCGCGCACGGCGACGGCGTCCTGCGCGCCGCGCCGCCGTCCGCGACGGCGCCGTCGGACGTCTTCCTCTACGACCCGCGCAACCCCGTGCCGACGACCGGCGGGGCGACGCTGCTGCCGGGCGCCTTCCTCGGCCGCTACGCCGGCCCGCGCGAGCAGCGCGAGGTCGAGCGCCGCGGCGACGTGCTCGTGTACACTGGCGAGCCGCTCGCGCACGACACCGAGGTGACCGGGACCGTGCGCGTCACGCTCACGGTCGCCAGCTCCGCGCCGGACACCGACTGGACCGCCAAGCTCGTCGACGTGCATCCGGACGGCCGCGCGATCGGCGTCACCGACGGGATCCTGCGGATGCGATACCGCAACTCGCGCGAGCGCGCGGAACCGGTCCCGCCCGGCACGCCGGTCACGCTCACGATCGAGCTCGGCGCGACGAGCATGCTGTTCGGAGCCGGCCATCGGCTGCGCGTGCAGGTCTCCAGCTCGAACTTCCCGCGCTTCGCGCGCCACCCCAACAGCGAGGACGCCGCCGCGGCCGAGCTGACGCCGGCGCTGCAGACCGTCTTCCACGACGCCGAGCGGCCCGCGTACGTCGACCTCCCCGTCGTGCCGGCCCGCTGACTCAGCGCTCGTAGACCCGCTCGACGCGCGAGCCGAGCGCGCAGAGGACCTCGTAGTTGATCGTGCCGTGTCGGGCAGCGAGTTCCTCGGCGAGGATCCGTTCGCGGCCGCGGGCGCCGATCAGGACGACCTCGTCGCCCGCGCGCACGTCGCCGTGCGACCCGGCGTCGACGCCGAGGCTGTCCATGCTGACGGTGCCCGCCAGGGGACGCCGCCTGCCGCCGATCAGCACGTCGACGCCGCCGCCGGTCGTCCGGCGCACGCCGTCGGCGTAGCCGATCGGGACCGTCGCGACCCACGTCGGCGCGGACGGGCGGAAGCGCGCCCCGTAGCCGACCGCCTCGCCGGGCTCGACGCGCGCCACGCGCGCGACGTAGGACCGCAGCTCGAGCGCCGGCTCGAGCCGCGCGGCGGCCGGATCGCGCTGGAACGGATCGAGCCCGTAGAGCGCGACGCCGCAACGGACCATGTCGAAGTGCGCCGCGGGCGCTCGCAGCACCGCCGCGCTGTTGGCGGCGTGCACGAGCACGCCCGGATGCCTGGCCCGCACCACCCCCGCGATCGCGGAGAAGCTCGCCAACTGCGCCGCGAAATGCGCATCGCCGGCATCGGCCGTGGCGAAATGCGTCATCACCCCGCACAGACGCACACCCGCCACCCTGTCGATCAGCTCGGCGAGCGCGAGCGCCTCCTCGCGCGACCGCGCGCCGAGCCGGCCCATGCCCGTGTCGACCTTGACATGCAGCCGCGCACCGCCATTCCCTGCCAACGCCTCCGCGCACCGCACGAACTCCGGCGTCCACGCGACGACGTCCGCACCCACACCCAACGCACGAGCCAGATCCGGCTCGTCCAACGCACCCAGCACGAGGATCGGCGGCTCCGGCAGCTCACGCCGCAACGCGACGGCCTCGTCGGCGGTCGCGACCGCGAGCCAGCGCGCACCGCCCGCGAGCGCCGCCCGCGCGACAGCGACCGCACCGTGACCGTAGCCGTCGGCCTTGACGACCGCACACAGCAGCACGTCAGCCGCCGCGCACCCACGCAACCGACGCGCGTTGCGCTCGACCGCCCCGAGATCGACGTGCGCGCGAGCGCGACGCGACATCCCTCAATTCACCCCCGCCCGAGCCGGACCCGCGCTCGTGTCACTCAATCCAGGTGCCACACTTCCTCGAACTGCCGGCGCTCGCCGTTCTCGTCGGTGAGCGACACGATGACGTCCTTCAGCGATTCCGCCCAACGCGTGTTGACGTGCGTGGCGCCGATCTTGCCGAACACCGTCGCCGCGTCAGGCTCGCACTCCACGTAGGCGATGATCGTCGTGCCCTGTCGGAAGAGCGAGAAGTTCGCGTGGCCCGCGTCCTTGATCGCCTCCACCAGCTCGGGCCAGATCTCGTCGTGGCGCTGCTTGTACTCGGCCTCCGTTCCAGGGTGGATCTCGAACGTGAAGCAGACGCGTTCCATCGGGGTCTCCAGTGCTGTCCGGAATCGGTGCCGGTATCGTATAGTAGACCGCTGGACGAGTCGGTTCGGCGGTGGCACCACCAAACACGGCAAAGGAGCCTGGGGATGGCGAAGCTGCGACTCGGAGTGATCGGGGCGGGCGCATGGGCGGTCACGTCGCACCTGCCGAACTTCGCAGAGCGCGCCGACGAGGTCGAGTTCGTCGGCGTCGCCCGCAAGGGCGCGGACGTCCTCGCGAAGATCAAGGACGACTGGGGCTTCCAGGTCGCGAGCGAGGACTACCGCGACGTGATCGACGCCGGCATGGACATCTGCCTCGTCGCCAGCCCGCACCGCTTCCACTACGAGCACGCGAAGGCCGCCCTCGAGGCCGGTGCGCACGTCCTCTGCGAGAAGCCCTTCACCGTCGACCCCGCACATGCGTGGGAGCTCGACCGGATCGCGACCGAGCGCGGTCTCCACCTCGTCGTGAGCTTCGGCTGGAACTACATGCAGGCGGCGCGCGCAGCGAAGCGCCTGATGGACGAGCACGGCATCGGCGAGATCGAGGAGTCGTCCCTGCGGATGTCGTCGGTAACGCGCGAGCTGCTCGCCAACCTCGGCGGGTATCCACAAGCCGGGCCGGACACCGCGCCCGAGCCGGAGACGTGGACCGACCCCCGCAACGGCGGCGGCTACGGTCACGCGCAGCTCTCGCATGCCCTCGGTGCGGCGCTCTGGCTCACGGGGCTGCGCGGCGCGGCGGTGTTCGCGCTGATGAAGGCCGTGCTCGACGCGCCGGTCGAGCATCACGACGCGTGCGTGATCCAGTTCGGGAACGGCTCGATCGGGACGATGTCCGGCGCCTCGGCCCACCTGGGAGCGTTGGAGAATCGCCACCAGCTCGAGCTCCGCGTGACCGGGTCCGAGGGCGAGCTCGTCGTCGACTTCGGCCGCGACGTCGTCTGGCTCTGGCGCGAGGACGGGTTCGAGGCGAAGCCGGACCTCGCGGCCGGTGCGCTCTTCTACGACTGCGACGGACCGCCGCACGCCCTCGTCGACCTGGCGCTCGGCAAGGACGTCGAGAACTGCTCGCCGGCGGAGCTCGGAGCGCGCACCGTCGAGATCCTCGACGCGGCGTACCGCAGCGCGGCGAGCGGAAGGCTCGAACCGGTCCGCGGGCAGCTCGCGCAGCTGACAAGATGACTCCGTGTCGGCCGGCACGCAAGGTCTGACGGTCCGTCTACACTCCATCGCATGGAGCCCATGGAGTCGATTCCGGTAACGTCGTCGCGCGACGCGGCCGAAGAGACGGACGAACGGGCGCCGTCACGTCCGAGCATGCGTGAGGTGGCCGAGCGGGCCGGCGTCGCCATGTCGTCGGTCTCGCGTGTCCTCTCCGATCACCCGGACGTGAGCCCGCGCATGCGGCGCAAGGTGATGGAGGCCGTTCACGAGCTGAACTACCAGCCCGACATCCTCGCTCAGGCCCTGCGCATCGGGAAGACGCTCTCCGTCGGCTTCGCCGTCTCGGACATCGCGAACCCGGTGCTCGCCGAGATCATCACCGGCGCCGAGAAGCGGCTGCGCGCTGCCGGATACTCGCTCCTGCTCACGAACTCCGAGGGAAACGCGGAGCTCGACATCGAGCACATCTCGCTGCTCGAACGGCGCCGCGTCGACGGCGTGATCCTCTCGCTCGTGGACGAGCACCACCCTGACGTCGTCGCCGCGTTGCGTCAGCTCGCGTGCCCGATCGTGCTTGTCGATCGCGACATTCCGGACGGCGTCACGACACGTGGGGCGTCGTTCGATCACGCGCTGGGGATGCGCGCGGCGACTGAGCACCTGCTCGAGCTCGGCCACCGCCGCTTCGCCCTCATCACAGGCGGCCCCGAGCGACCCGCCCGGGAGCGCCGACAGGCCGTCGAGGAGACGCTCGCGAACGTTCCCGACGCTGAGCACACGGCGTATCCGGGCGGATTCTCCGTCGACCACGGCCGCAGAGCCGTCCTCGAGATCCTCGCGCAGGACTCGCGCCCGACCGCGATCATCGCCGGCGGCAACATGCTCATGGAAGGCGCACTGATGAGCTTGCGGGAAGCCGGCGTGCGGCTCGGCGGGGACCTCTCCTTCGTCGGCTGCGACGACCTCGCCGTCGCCGAGCTCCACGATCCCCCGATCGCCGTCGTGCGCCGCGACAGCTTCGCCGTCGGCGACGCCGCGGCCGAGCTGCTGCTCGCCGACCTCGAGCCTGGCAGCAACGCCGACGCGCCACGCGAGATCGTGCTGCCGACCGAGTTCGTGGCACGGCCGAGCTGCGCGCCAGCACCGCGCTGAGCGCGTCCGCGCAGCGCCGCGCCGCCGCAGTGCATCCGTAGCGCTGCGCCGCCGCAGTGCATCCGCTCCGCGCCACCACCCGGCCCTCCCGCGCCCCTCGTCCCCCGCTCCAAGCGTTCCCACGGCATTTCCGGAACCGATTCTGGTATCGTCTCGATTCATGGGAGCCACCACTTTCGCGGGACCTGCGACGAACATCCATCACGTCGGCATGAGCGTCGCCGACCTCGACGGTGCCCTCACCTTCTGGCGCGCCTTCCTCGGGACCGAGCCGCGCTGGCGGACGGTGCTCAAGGGGTCGTACCTCGGCCGTCACGTCGGCTATCCCGGCGTCCGAATCGACGTCGCGTTCGTGGACCTCCCCGGCGGGACCGTGCTCGAGCTGCTCGACTACGACGTCGCGGGCAAGGAGGCGCTCGCCGAGGGCACCGCGAACCCGGGCAACGTCCACCTGTGCCTCGCGGTCGACGACGCCCGCGCGTCGTGGCACGCCGCCGTCGCGGCGGGAGCGCGACCGCTGGTGCCGGAGGGACCGGTCGAGGTGGACGACGGGCCGAACTCCGGAGCGCAGGTCGCCTACCTGCGGATCCACGACGGCATCACGCTCGAGCTCTTCCAACCCCCGGGGCGGTGAGCGTGCCCTCGGCCGCCCGGCCGAGGGCACGTAGCTCCTCAGCGCGGCGCCGGCCGCGCTGACCGGACCGCTGACGCGATCTCGGCGATCGCATCGTCGACCTGCTCGCGGCAGGATCTGCGCAGGCGCAGGAAGCCGTGAAGCTGCCCGTCGTACCGGGTCAGCGTCACGCGGGCGCCGGCGGCGCGCAACCGCTGCGCATACGCGGCCGCCTCGTCCGCGAGCGGGTCGTACTCGGCCGTCTGCACCAGCGCGGGCGCGACGCCCGCGAGGTCGTCGGCGCGCAGCGGCGAAGCGTGCGGGTCCGCCCCGTCCGCCGTGCCGAGATAGCGCGCCCAGTACCACGCCATCTTCGCGCGCGTCAGGTTCAGCCCCTCGCCGAGCCGCCTGTAGCCGCTCGAGTCGAGATCCGCGTCCGTGACGGGGTAGGCCAGCGCCTGGAGCGCGAGCGGAAGGCCGCCGTCGCGCGCCCGCAGCGCGACGACCGCGGCGAGGTTGCCGCCGGCGCTGTCGCCGGCGACGACGAGCCGCTCGGGATCCGCGCCCACGTCGGCCGCGTGCCCCGCGACCCACCGCGTCACCGCCCAGGCGTCGTCGATCGCGGCCGGGAACGGGTGCTCGGGAGCGAGCCGGTAGTCGACGGAGACGACGACCGCGGGCGCGCGGGCGGCGAGGGCGCGGCAGAACGGGTCGTACGAATCGACCGTGCCGAGGACCCAGCCGCCGCCGTGCAGGTAGACCACCGCCGGGAGCGCCGCGTCGCTCACGGGGCGGTAGACGCGGACGCGGATCCCGTCGAGGTCGCGGTCGACGATCTCCGCGACCGCGTCCAGATCGCCCCACAGCTCGAGCGCCTCCTCCTCGAAGCCGCGCCGGGCGTCCGCGAGCGGGACCTCCCACACCTGCGGGGCCGCGAGGACGCGCTCGAGGTAGCTCCTCGCACCCGGGACGAGCTTCGCCGATCCGACACTCCAAGCCACGCGCAACCCTTTCTCGCCCAACGGTTCCGGGAACGGTTCCAATCTGATCGCGAATCGTATACAGTCGCCCCCATCGTTGCCGAGTCACAGGGAGGTCCCATGAACGTCGATTCATCGTCCCTGCGCGGACGCGCCGCCGGCTCGGAGGGTTGAGCGACATGCGCATCCACGCGGTCGAGGCGATCCCCGTCAGCTATCCGGAGCCGAACGACTTCAACGCGCTGCGCCACCTCTGCCTCTGCAAGATCACGGCCGACGACGGCCAGGTCGGCTGGGGCGAGTCGATCACGCAGTTCGCCGAGGCGAACTTCGCGACGAAGCACGTGATCGAGGCGATGGCCGAACAGCTGGTCGGCAAGGACCCGACGCACACGGAAGCGCTGTGGCGCCGCAACAAGGACCAGGCCTGGTGGTACGGATACGGCGGCGGGATCGCGTCCTACGCCGTCTCGGCGATCGACATCGCGCTCTGGGACCTCAAGGGCAAGGCGGCGAACATGAGCGTCCTCGACCTGCTCGGCGGGCCGGTGCACGAGCGCCTGCCGGCGATCGCGTCCTGCCACGCCCACCATTCGTCGATCCCGGCGATGGTCGAGGAGGCGCAGGGGTGGCTGTCGAGCGGGCTGCAGGGCGTCAAGACGGGCTTCGGGAAGCGCGGCGACGCGCGCCTCGGCTACGACCACGATCGCGACGTCGAGTTCGTGCGGGCGATGCGAGAGGGCATCGGCGAGGACAAGATGCTGATGATCGACAACGGCATCGCGATCAGATGGGACGTGACCGACGCGGTGCGGCGGATGCGGGCGATGGAGGAGTACCACCTCACGTGGGTCGAGGAGCCGCTGGGAGCGTGGGATCCCGAGGGCTACGCGAACCTGCGGGCGAAGACCTCGACGCGCATCGCCTACGGCGAGCGCGAGTGGACGCTCGCCGGGTTCGAGCGGGTCCTCGCCGCCGGCACCGTCGACGTCCTCGGCGTCGACCCCGGCCGTGCCGAGGGGATCACGGGCTTCAAGAAGGTCTGCGACCGGGTCGAGGCGCACCGCCGCCAGGCCAACGCGCACGCCTGGTCGTCGGCGATCGTGACGGCGGCGAGCCTCGCGATCTCGTTCAGCTCGCCCGCCTGCAAGCTGTTCGAGGTCAAGCCGATCCGCAACCCGATGCAGCACGACCTCGTCGTGACGCCCTTCGAGCAGATCGACGGCTGGGTACATCCACCGCAGGGGCCGGGACTGGGCATCGAGGTGGTCGAAGAGGTCGTCCAGGGGTTCCGCAGCGAGAAGGTGCTCGTCTCGTGACGAAGCCCTCCGCTCTCGAACGGCTCGGCCTGACGCCGGTGATCAACGCGAACGGCGCGGCGAGCCGGCTGGGAGGAAACCTCCTCAGCGCGGCCGCCCAGGAGGCGATGATCGAGGCCGGGCAGCGCTTCTTCCCGCTCAACGAGCTGCAGGCGCGCGCCAGCGAGACCATCTCCCGCGTCACCGGTGCCGAGGCGGGGTGCGTCGCCTCAGGAGCCGCCGCATGCCTGTTCCTCTCCGCGGCAGCGTGCATGGCGAGAGACGACATCGCCGCCATGGATCGCCTGCCGAACACGGAGGGCCTCCGGAACGAGATCGTCATGCACCGAGCGCACCGGAACCCGTACGACCACGTGCTCCGCGCGACGGGCGCGAGACTCGTCGAGGTCGGCTATCTCGGCACGCCCAGCAACCCGGGTGCGCGAGCGTGGGAGTTCGAGGCCGCGATCACCGATCGCACCTGCGCGTTCTTCTACGTCGTCCCCGGCCTGTCGACGGAGGTGCTGCCGCTTCAGACGATCGCCGAGATCGCGCATCGACACGACCTGCCGGTCATCGTCGACGCGGCGGGAGCGCTTCCGCCGGCCGAGAACCTGACGCGGTTCATCCGCGAGGGAGCCGATCTCGTCGCGTTCAGCGGCGGGAAGGGCATCGGCGGCCCGGCGGGGTCCGGGTTCCTCGCCGGCCGGCGCGAGCTCGTGCTCTCGGCGACGCTGCAGCAGCAGGACATGTACATCCATCCGACGCTGTGGGCGGGCCCGTTCGGGCCCGCGGCGCCGACCTTCTCGAACGGCCCGGCGCGCCAGGGGGTCGGGCGGATGCTGAAGGTCGGACGCGAGGAGATCGCCGGTCTGATCGCGGCGCTCGAGGACTACGTCGAGCGGGACCACGCGGCCGAGCAGGCGCGCACGCTCGCGATCGCCCGCGCGATCTTCGACGGCCTCGATGGCATGACGGGGGCGAGCTGCTCGCTCGTCACCCCGCCTGAGGCGACCTGGCCCCACGTCGTCGTCGACTTCGCGGGCGACGGCGGAGCGCCGCGCGCCGCGGAGGTCGCACGGAACCTGCGCGAGGGGTCGCCGCGGATCTTCTGCTTGGACGCCTGGATCGACAAGGGCCTCCTCATGCTGCAGGCGACGACCCTGCAGGAACACGAGGTCGACGTGCTCGTCGAGCGGGTCGTCGCCGAATGCGAAACCGAGGGAGGACGACACGCATGAACGTGCTCATCTCGGCCGACATGGAAGGCGTCACGGGAGTCACCGCTCCGGAGGACGTCCACCCGGGCACGGCCGCGTGGGAGCGCTTCCGGCGGCTCTTCGTGCGCGACGTCAACGCGGCGATCGCGGGCGCATGCGACGCGGCCGACGACGCGCAGGTGATCGTGACCGAAGGCCACAACACGATGCGCAACCTCTTGATCGAGGAGCTCGACGAGCGCGCACAGTTGATCGTCGGCCACCACACGACCTACGTGATGATGGAGGGGATCGATCGCGGCATCGATCTCGTCTTCCTCGTCGGGTACCACGCACCGGCAGGCGCCGTGGGCGTCCTGAGCCACACGTTCCTCGGCAAGGGCCTCCTCGACCTCACGCTCAACGACGAGACCTGCAGCGAGGGCCGCATGAACGCGATGCTCGCCGGCTCGTTCGGCGTCGGCGTCGGACTCTTGACCGGCGATCAGGCGGCGTGCGCGGATGCGACGCGCTACATCCCCGGCGTCCGCACCGTGGCCGTGAAGGAGCAGATCGACCGCTATTCGGCGCTCTGCCTGCCTCCGGCGAAGACCGAAGCTGCGATCCGAGCGGCGGCGGCAGCCGCGGTCGAGGACGCGACCGCGCATCGGCCGCTGGTCGCGGATCCCCCCTACCGCTGGTCGGCGACGTTCGCGAACCCGAGCTCGGCGGGACGGGCGGCGCTCGTTCCCGGCGTCGAGCGCGTCGAGGCCGGGACGGTCACGTGGAGCTCGGACGACTTCGCGACCTCGTACAAGACGTTCCAAGTCGTGGCGATGCTCGTCGGCGTCTCGTTCGAGTCGCCCGTCTTCGACTGAGCTGGCTGCTACTGCATGATCTGGCCGCCGTCGACGGCGAGCGCCTGGCCGGTGACGTAGCGCGCCGCGCTGGAGAGCAGGAACGCGATCACGTCCGCGGTGTCCTCCGGCGAGCCGGCCCGGTTCTGAAGCGCGATCGTCTGCAGCCGCTGGCGGTGGAGCGCCGCCGGATCGACGCCGCGGATGGCGGCGATGTCGACGACGAGGTTGTCCTGCATCGGCGTGTCGATGATGCCCGGCAGCACGGCGTTGACGCGCACGCCGGCCGGACCGAGGTGGTTCGCCAGCCCACGCGTGATCGCGTGGACGGCCGCCTTCGACGACCCGTACGGGAGCACCTCCGTCGTCGAGTTGTCCTTCGCGGACACCGACGCGACGTTCACGATCGCGGCGCCTTCGCCCATGCGGAGGCCGAAGTCGCGCGCGAGGAAGAACAGCGCCTTGACGTTGACGGCGAAGATCGCGTCCCAGTCGGCGTCGGTCACGTCGGGGATCGCGACCACGCGGATGATCCCGGCTCCGTTGACGAGACCGTCGACCTCGCCGGCGGCGGCGTGGAGCCGTGCGCGTTCGTCCTCCTGCGCGATGTCGCAGACGACCGTCTCACAGCCGGCGGCGGCGGCCGCCGCCAGCCCCGCTTCGTTGACGTCGACCGCGACGACCTCGCTGCCGCGTGCGCGCAGGATCAGCGCCGTCGCCTTGCCGATGCCGCTCGCCGCGCCGGTCACGACGACGCGCTTGGGGTACGTGACGTCGCTCATCTCCAACTCGCTCCGATCCGTCGGTCGCAATGCTCAGGACTCTGCGATCTTCGGCGTCGCGCGGAGCGCGAAGTGGACGCAGGGAGTGCCGTCCTCCAGGCGCTGGAAGACCATGGCGTTCCACGCCCTCTCGCCCGGTTGGCGGGTGGCGAACAGGCCCGGGCGCACGGCGACGAGCTCGAGCTCGACCGGGTCGGGGAACACGTCGGCCAGCGGACCGGTGTTGACCAGCCGGGCGGTCAGCCCGGCACCGCGCCGCTCGACCTCGATGCGCTGACCGTGCCGCTCGTAGACCCCGGCGTGCGGATCGAGCGCGACGTGGGTCGCGACGCTGGGAGGCTCGAGGGGAGGCGGCGTGGCGACGCCCGCGACCTCCTCGAGCAGCGGCCGGACGAGGCCGTCGAAGAGGTCCGCGGCGTGGCCGCCGTTCGTCAGCAGGGCGATCGCGACGTCTGCGCCTGGAACGACGCGGAGGAACGAAGCCTGCCCGACCGTGCCGCCGTTGTGGCCGTAGACACGCGGGCGCACCCCGTCGAACGCGGCCCACCCGAGACCGAAATGGGAGCCCATCGTGTACGTGTCGGGCAGCGCCGCCCGCGGTTCCAGCATCGCGGCGACCGACTCCGGGGAGAGCAGCTGCACGCCCGCGGGCGTGCGCCCGGCGTCGAGGTACGTCCGGGCGAAGGCGACGACGTCGGCGGCGGTGGCGCAGATCAGCCCCGCAGGCCCGCACGCGCGCGGGAGGGTCCATTGGGACACCGGTCGCAGCTCGCCGTCCTGCTCCATGTGACCGAGGGCGGAGCGGAACCGCAGGACGTCCTCGGGCTGGGTGAACGTGCGGCTGACGCCGAGCGGCGCCACGAGCCGGCTCGCCAAGGCGTCGTCCCAGCTCTGTCCGGTCAGCAGCTCGACGATCCGCCCGGCGATCACGAAGCCGGAGTTGCAGTAGGACGTCGTCGCGCCGAGCGGCAGCGTCTGTCCGAGCTCGGCGCAGCTCGCGACGTAGCGGGCGACGACGTCGTCGCCCCGTCCGAGGTCGGGGAAGTGGTCGCCCGCGATCCCGGAGGTGTGCGACAGCAGGTGGCGGACCGTGACCGCCGCGGTGACCTCGGGATCGGCCAGCTTCAGCTCGGGCAGGTAGGTGACGGCGGGAGCGTCGAGGTCGATCCGGCCCTCGTCGACGAGCTGCATCACCAGCGTCGCCGTGTAGAGCTTCGTGATCGAGCCGATCTGAAACAGCGAGTCGGCCGTCGCGGCGACGCCGGTGTCGAGGTTCAGGAGGCCGGCGGCCGCCGTGGCCACCTGACCGCCGGCGAGGACGGCGACCGACGCTCCCGGCACGTCGTAGCGGGCGACGAGCTCCTCCAAGCGCCCGTGCAGACCGGCGGCGTCGACCGTCGCCGGTCGCTCGACGCGCATGCTGGTCACGTCTCGCGTCTCGCCGCGATCGCCTCGCTCGGAACCCGCGCCACCAGGCGAGGGTCTCGCAGCTCCTGCCAACGGTGACACGCGATCATCCCGCCGCCCGGCATCGGCTCGAGCGGCGGCCGGCTCGTCCGGCAGCGCTCGATCGCGTGCGGGCACCGTGGCGCGAACGGGCACGAGTGCTCCGGGTCCTGCTCCTGGCTGCCGACCGGCGCCTGGCGCAGTCTCTGCGCACGCCGCCGACGCTGCTCGTGCGGATTCGGCACCGGCGCCGCTTCGGTGAGCGCGCGCGTGTAGGGGTGGGTCGGGTTCTCGTACACCTCGGCCGCGGACCCCTGCTCCATGATCCGCCCCTTGTAGAGGACGATGATCCGGTGCGACAGGTGCCGCACGACCGCGAGGTCGTGCGAGATGAAGAAGTAGCTCAGGTGGAGCTCGTCCTGAAGCTCGCGCAGGAGGTTCAGCACCTGCGCCTGCACCGACAGGTCGAGCGCGCTCGTCGGCTCGTCGCAGATGACGAGGCTCGGCTGCGCCATCAGCGCCCGCGCGATCGCGATCCGCTGCCGCTGGCCGCCCGAGAAGTGCGCGGGATAGCGCTGCGCCGCGTCCGCCGACAACCCGACCCGGTCGAGCATCGTGCTGACCCGCGCGGCCGCTTCCCGCTGGTCGGGCCGGGTGTGGGCGCGCAGCGTCTCGGTCAGCGTCTGGCCGATCGTCCGCGAGGGGTTCAGCGAGCTGTAGGGATCCTGGAAGATGACCTGCAGCTCGCGTCCCAGCCGCCGCCGCTCCGCGTAGCGGGCGTGCGTGATCTCGGCGCTGGCGAAGGAGACCTTCCCCGAGGTGGCCGGCACGAGCCCGAGGACGGCGCGGCCGATCGTCGACTTGCCCGAGCCCGACTCGCCGACGAGGCCGACCGTCTCGCGGACGCCGATCGTGAGCGACACGTCGTCGACGGCTCGAACGGGGCGCTGACGGCGGCCGCCCGGGAACTCGACGGTGAGCTGGTTGATCTCGAGCAGCGGTGCGTCGCCGGACATGGCGTCAGTGGTCTTCATCTGCGAGGGCTCGGTAGTGGATGCACCGTGTCTCACGGCCTTGTCCCGGTCGCGCGAGCGGCACGGCGCCGGTGCGGCACTCGGAGGTCGCGTAGCCGCAGCGCAGGTGGAAGTGGCAGCCGGCCGGCCACGCCCCGGGCTTGGGCACGCTGCCGGCGATCGCCGGCAGCTCGTGCCCGGCGTCGCTGCCCGTCGGGTTCGCGGCGAGCAGCGCCGCGGTGTACGGGTGGAGCGGTCGGTCGAAGAGGTCGTCGGTCGCGGCGCGCTCGACCGCCTGGCCGGCGTACATCACCACGACGCGCTCGCAGAGGTCGGCGATCACGCCCCAGTCGTGCGTGACGAGCAGGATCGCCAGTCCGCGCTCGCGCTGGAGGTCGCGCAGCAGCTCGAGGATCTCCGCCTGCACGGTCACGTCGAGCGCCGTCGTCGGCTCGTCGGCGATCAGCAGCTTCGGATCGCCGGCCAACGCCGCGGCGATCGACACGCGCTGCGCCATCCCGCCCGAGAGCTCGTGCGGGTAGCGGCGCGCGACGTCGGCGGGATCGTTCAGGCGGACGCGCCCGAGCAGCTCCACCGCGCGGTCGAGCGACTCCTTGCGCGAGACGCCGTGGTGGATGCGGATCAGGTGCGCGAGCTGCCAGCCGACGCGGAACGTCGGGTTGAAGCTGACCATCGGCTCCTGCGAGATCAGCCCGATCTCCTTCCCGCGCACCTTCCGCAGCCCGTCCTCTCCGAGTGCCGCCAGGTCGCGCCCGTCGAAGACGATCTCGCCGCGGCTGATCGTCCCGTTGCCGGGCACGAGGCCGAGGATCGACATCGCGGTCATCGTCTTGCCGCAGCCCGACTCGCCGACGATCCCGACGGTCTCTCCCTCCCCGATCTCGAAGCTCGCGCCCTGCACGACGGGGATCGGGCCGCCGGCCGAGGGCAGCTCGACGGTGAGATCGTCGACGACGAGCAGCGCGTCTGCGCGCTCGCCGCCGGTCGCGCCCGCGGCGGGTACGGGCTGGAGGCGAACGAGGCCGTGGCCCCGGAGGCCGTCGAGCATGCGCCGGCCGCGCTTGCGCCGGACGGGCGCCCGCCAGTTCTCCGAGAGCGCCTCCTGGAACGTGTCCCCGAGGAACCCGAACGCCATGACGGTCAGCATCATCGCGATGCCGGGCGGCCAGATCAGCCACGGCTGCTGGACGATGTTCTCCGTCCCGTCGTTCATCATCTGGCCCCAGCTCGGGGCCGGCGGATCGCCGAGCAGGTTCAGGAACGCGAGGCCCGCCTGTGCGAGGACGACGGCCCCGGCGAAGAGCGACGCCTGCACGAGGATCGGGCCGCTGATCCGCGGCAGGATGTGGTGCCGCATGATGTAGATCCGCGAGAGGCCGGTGACTCGTGCCGCCGCCACGTAGAGCTCCTCGCGAACGGGCAGCACCGCCGACCGGATGACACGGATCTGGCCCGGCGCCCCGAGCACGCCGAACGCGATCATCGCCGCGAGTGTGCTGCCCTGGAAGACCGAGACGACGACGATCACGATGATCAGCACGGGCAGCGCGAGGCCGAGGTCGACGAACCACCCCACGGCACGATCGATCCGCCCGCCGCGGTAGCCGGCGAGGATGCCGATCGGGATGGCGAGACCGCACGCGACGACGAGCGCCTCCACCGCCGCGAGGAGCGTGACGCGCGTGCCGACGAGGAGGCGTTCGAGCTCGTCGCGCCCAAGGCTGTCGGTGCCGAGCAGGTGCTCGGCACTCGGTCCCTGGCGCAGCGCGTTCAGGTCGCCGGCCTTCTGGGTGCTGACGTCGGGCAGCAGGATCGGCGCGACGATCGCGACGACCACGAGCGCGGCGAGGAAGAGCAGGCACAGCACCGCCACAGGGCGGCGAACGAGCCGGCGCCACAGGCGCGGCGCCTCGTTCGGACGCGGCGCGGCGGCCAGTTCCGTGGCGGCCGCGAGGGAATCGGCGGTCGTGCTCATGACGTCCGCACCCGCGGGTCGAGGGCCGTGTACGCCAGATCGGTCACGAGGTTGATGACGACGACGATCAGCGTGAAGAACACGGTCGTGCCCTGGACCACCGGCACGTCCTGCTGCTGCGCCCCGGTGGCGACGTATGCGCCGATTCCCGGCAGCGCGAAGATCGTCTCGACGAACACCGTCGCGGCGAGGAATCCGATCGTCGTGATGCCGACCAGCGTCAGCAGCAGCGGGCTGATGCTCCGCAGCGCGTAGCGGAGATAGATCGAGCGCGGCGGCACCCCCCGCGCCCAGGCCAGCCGGACGTGCTCGCTCGCGAGCACGTCCAGCATCGCGTCGCGCGTCTGCTTCGCGAACACCGCGACGCCTCCGATCGAGAGCGCCGCGACCGGCAGGATGAGCGAGCGGATCCAGTCGCTCACGGAATCCGACGGGGAGACATAGCCGCTTGCGGGGAACCACCCCAGGTCGACCGCGAAGAACGCGACCATGATCGAGCCGAGCCAGAACGCCGGCAGCGCGTAGCCGACCAGCGACAGCAGCCCGAGCATGCGGTCGAGTGCGCCGCCGCGCACGGCGCTGTACAGACCCAGCGCCACGCCGAGGACCGGCATCACGATCATGGTGCCGAGCACGACCCACAGCGTGACCGGCAGGCGTTGCACGACGGCATCCGTCACCGGCTGGCCGGTGGCGCTCGACACGCCGAGGTCGCCGTGCAACGCATTGCTCAACCAGCGCCAGTACTGCTCCGGCAGCGGCTGGTTGAGCCCGAGCTGGTCGCGCAGCGCCGCCAGCGACTCCGGCGTGGCCCGCTCGCCGAGCATCTCCCGGGCTGCATCGCCGGGAGCGAGCGACAACAGCACGAAGCTCAGCACCGTGACGAAGAAGAGCAGCGGCACGGTCATGAGAAGGCGCCGCGCGACGGTGCGCACAAACGGGTTGTGCGCGAACCGCGCGGCGTATCCCATCGGCCTCGTGCTGGCGTCGATCTTGATTGAGACGACAGTCAACGTCGGACCTACTTGGGGAACCACTCCGTCGGGAAGGAGTACGGGCGGGCCGGGGTCATCTGCACCCCGCCGATCCCGTCCGACACGTACGCGAGGTCACTGAACCCCGATATCGGCAGGAACCAGGCGTCGTTCACCGTGATCGCCCACATCTCCTTCCAGTCTCTGGAGGGGTCGCTCGCTCTGAGACCGGCCTCGTAGAGCTCGTTGACTCTCGGGTTGACCGGGTCGCCCCCGCCGAGCGTGCTGCTCGGCCCGATGTAGCTGGGGTACTCGATCGTCGTCGGCACGCCGACGTCGCCGGCGAAGATCGCCGAGTCGTCCTTGAACGACAGCGCTGCGTCGAGGTAGCCCGCGCGGTTCTGGAACGTTCTGACGTTCGACTTGACGCCGATTCTGTCGAGGTAGCTGGCCACCAGCTCGACGGCCTTCGCCTGGGGATCGTCCTTGCCGGTGTTGATCGAGAACTCGAACCCTCTCGGGTATCCCGCCTCGGCCAGCAGCGCGCGCGCTCTCTCCGGATCGTAGGGGTACGCGTTCTCCAACCCGGGATTGGAGTCCGGCGGAACCGTGAACTGAGACATCGGGACGCCGTATCTGCCGAAGAGCGCGTTCGAGATCGCCTTGCGGTCGATCGCGTAGTTCAGCGCCCGGCGCACACGGACGTCGCGAAGCGCCTCGGTGCCTCTGCGCGCGTTCATCGTCATGTAGAGAACGGCGAATGGGGCAGACACGACGTCGAGACCGGCCGACTCGGCCGCTTCGGCCGTCGACGAGTCCATCGTCCAGCCGACGTCGATCTGACCGGCCTGCTGCGCCTGCAGCGCTGCCGACGGATCGGCGAACGCCTTCAGGTAGATCTCCTTGAACTTGATCGCCGATCTGTCGTAGAAGTACTCGTTCGGCACGAACGTGTAGTGGTCGCCGGGCACCGACTTCGAGTAGTCGAGCTTGTACGGCCCCGCGCCATAGGTGGCCTTCGTGAACAGTCTGGGATTCGCCACTCCCTTCGGCGCCATCACGAAGCCCCAGTTGACGTTCGCCTCGGAGAACAGGAACGGCAGGTTGGGCAGCGACGCCGTCAACGTGACGCGCACCGTCCATCTGTCGACCGCCTCGAACCTCGGGTTTCTCCCCAGCAGCTCCGAGTAGATGTTTCTGCTCTTGTAGTAGTACTCGAGCGAACCCACCACCGCTTCCGCGGTGACCGGGGTCCCGTCGGAGAAGCGCGCATCCTCGCGCAGGGTGAACTCGAAGACCTTCTGGTCGTCATCGGTGTAGCGCCATCTGACGGCCAGCGCCGGCTCGATTCTGCCGTCCGGAGCGGCATGGAACAGAGGGGCGTAGGCGATGCTCAGGATCGGTCCGTCCGTGCTCGGGATCACGGCCGGATTGCTCACGCCTCTGGCCACGATCGAAGCGGGAACGCCGTAGCGCAGCACCTTCGCTCCCCCGCCTGATCTGGTCGTCGTCGTCGTGCTTTCGCCGCCGCACCCCGCGGCGCCGACGCCAACGACCAGCACCCCGACAGCCACGGCCAAGCGCCGCATCCGGCTGACCCCCATAGCTCTTGGGCTCACCGAGAGACCTCCAAATCGAATCGTCCTCGCGCGAAGCGAACTCCACGACCGGCGTGTCCACGGCCGCCGTGCGACGAGATGCAAATGAACACGTTCCTCCTCCCCATCCGGGTAGCGATACCGGAATCGCTAGTAGGCAACGATGCCGGAAACGGTTGCGAGAGTAGCACACGGAGATCACTCGCGCACGTGCCCGGGCGCGATTGCGGGAACATTTGTGGAACCGTTTCCGCTAACAGTTGCGGAAACGGTTCCGGCATCTTGACCCCGGCCTGCTCGACGGCTATACGTCCCGCAATCCCGAGTCAGTCGTCGGGTCCCCGGATCAAGGAGATGACTCCTATGCGTCCTCCCGCAGCGTCGGCGCTCGCGCCGCCTTCCTCACGCCGGCCCAGCGCGGCCGGCAGTCCCCCGCATCTGCGGGCTTCCGTGCGCCCGCGACGTCGGCGAGCGACCGCGCTTGCAACGGCGCTCGCCCTCGTCACCGGGCTGGTAGCCATGACGCCGCTCTCCGCCCAGGCGGCGCACGAGAGCACGCAAGCGGCGCTCTCTGCCTGGCAGCCGCACAGCGGAGGTCCCGGAGCCGCTGTCATGGGCGGCGACGCGACGACGCGGTGGACGTTGCAGAGCGGCGTCCGCAACATCTACGAGAGAACCGGGATCGGCCCCGACGACCACTTCCGGATCGGCAGCGAGACCAAGACCTACACCGCCTCCGTGGTCCTCCAGCTCGTCGACGAGAGACTGGTCGACCTCGACGGAACGGTCGAGCAGTATCTCCCCGGCGTGCTGACCTCGCCCTACGACGGCAGAGTGATCACCGTCCGTCAGCTCCTGCAGCACCGCAGCGGCATTCCGAACTACACCGACAACAACCCCAGAATGCAGCTCGACGGGACGTACCTGATGGCGGATCTGGTCAGAGCCGCGCTGTCACAGGCGCCGTGGTTCGCACCGGGCACTTCGATCAGATACAGCAACACCAATTACATCCTCCTGGGGATGCTGATCGAGAGAGTCACCGGCCAGTCGATCCGCACCGAGATCACCGACCGGATCATCAGACCGCTCGGCCTGACCGAGACGCGCTACCCCGCCCCCGGCGACAAGTCGATCGGGCCGCCCGCGGTGCACGGTTACGTCGGCACCAGAATAGGGCCGCTGACCGGGTGGATCGACATCTCGAACATATTCGAGCCCTCGCTCGCCGGACCGGCCGGCGCGATCATCTCGACCCTCGACGACACGGTCACCTTCTACCGCGCGCTGTTCAGCGGCCAGGTCGTCTCCGCCGCATCGCTGACTCAGATGCGCACCGCGTTCCCCGGCATCAAGGACGGATACGGGCTCGGCATCTACAAGGCCAACCTCTCCTGCGGCACGGCCTGGGGCCACAACGGCGCCTCGCCGGGCTACTTCACCGAGACGCTGGTCGGCGACAACGGGCGCCACGCATCGATCGTGACCAACACGGTCTCGACCGATGCCAGCGAGCCGTCCGGCCGCACGGTCCTCGAGAAGGCGATCTGCGACGGCTGACGACACGCCGCGCCGCGATCTCAGCTCTGTCCCGGGGCCTGAACGGCCCCGGGATCGAGGCACGCACCACCCTGCGCCATGAGTAGCGTAGATTCTAGAAACGTTCCCGGGACCGTCGCGCACGAGCCGCCGGCGGACCCGTCACCCCGAAACAGCCGCAAGAAGGAAGCGCGTGAGTTCCACGGGAGAGACCATTGCCACGGCGACGGTGTCGCGCCTCACCATCAGCCGCATCGAGACGATCCCGGTCCGCGTCCCCCTCGGTCGGGTGTACCGCGGCAGCCACTACCAGATGACGCACCGCTCGACGATCGTCACGCGCGTCCACACCGAGGAGGGGATCGTCGGCGAGGCGTACGCCGGCGACGAGGACGCGGGCCTGTTCGAGATCGACGAGATCATCCACCGCGAGATCGCGCCGCAGCTGATCGGCGAGGACGGCATGGCGACCGAGCGCTGCTGGCAGCGCGCCCGTCCCACCACGTTCAACATCCTGCGCGACCGCCGCCTCGGCCTCGTCGCCTGCGCCTGCGTCGACACCGCCATCTGGGACGCCGTCGGCAAGGCGCTCGGCCAGCCGCTCTGGCGCCTCTGGGGCGGCTTCCGCAACACGCTCCCGATGATCTCGATCGGCGGGTACTACGACTCCCCGATCAGCGTCGCCGAGCAGGTCGCCGAGCTGCGCGAGCGCGGCCTCGCCGGCATGAAGTTCAAGGTCGGCGGGCTCGACCCCGCGAGCGACGCGAAGCGCTTCAAGGAGGCGCGCGCCGCCGCTGGGCCGGACTTCATCCTCGCCGCCGACGCCAACCAGGGGTGGGCGCCGGAGGACGCGATCGCGTTCGCCCGCCTCGTCGAGGGCGACGACCTGCACTGGTTCGAGGAGCCGTGCCAGTGGCACAACGACCGCCGCGCGATGCGCGACGTGCGGATGAAGGCGGGCGTGCGGGTCTGCGCCGGGCAGAGCGAGTTCTCCGCCGGCGGCTGCCGCGACCTGATGGCCGAGGGCGCGATCGACGTCTGCAACTTCGACGCCTCCTGGTCGGGCGGCCCGACCGAGTGGCGCCGCGTCGCCGGCATGGCGCTCTCCTACGACGTGCAGATGGGCCACCACGAGGAGCCGCAGGTCTCCACCCACCTGCTCGCCTCGATCCCCCACGGCCTCTACGCCGAGTGCTTCGACCCCCACCGCGACCCGATCTGGTGGAACATGATCGCGAACCGCCCGCCGCTCGTCGACGGGACGATCACGCTCCCCCATACCCCCGGGCTCGGCTGGGAGCTGGACCTCGACTACGTCGAGCGCTACCGCGTGGTCGCGCCGGCCTGACGGAGGTGGCCGCTCAGCCGAACAGCGTGAGGTCGGGCTCGCGCTCGCCGCGCAGCACCGCGAGGTCGACCTCGACGCAGGCGATCCCGCGTGCCTCCGCGAGAACCCGCGCCTGCGGCTTGATCGACTGCGCCGCGAGCACGCCGCGGCAGACGTCCATCGCCGGGTCGAGCCGGATCCGCTCCAGGTAGCGGGTGAGCTGCTCGACCGCGTCGATCGTGCCGACGCGCTTGATCTCGACGGCGATCCAGCCGTCCTCCTCGTCGCGGCACATCAGGTCGACGGGGCCGATGTCGGTCGGCCACTCGCGCCGGACGAGCCGGAAGCCCTCGCCGCACCAGTGCGGCTGGTCGGCCAGCAGCTCCTGCAGGTGGGCCTCGACGCCGTCCTTCTCCAGCGCCGCCGCCTCGCCCATGTCGTGCGTGACATCGGAGACGACCTCGACGACGCGGATGTCGAGCCGGTCCTCCTCCTTGCCGGCGAACTTGCGCACGACGATGTGCTCGGCCGACTCCTCGATCGTCGTCGGCGCCACCATCCAGTTGCTGGGCTTGAAGCCGCCGTGGTCGGCGTGGACCATCACCGACCCGTCCGACTTGATCACGATCAGCCGCAGCGCCTCCGGCAGGAGGGCGTCGAGCCGGCCCGTGTAGCGGACCTCACAGCGGGCGACGATCAAGCGCACGGCGGCACAAGCTAGCGGTCGGCCCCGATGGACGCGGTTCTGAACGAGCCCTTCCCAGACCAGCACCCAAGAAAGGCTTTGCTGCGTATCCTTTAGTAACGCTTCTCGCTACCAAAGGTTCCTTCGGATCGATGCCCCAGCTCAAGCAGACGAGCCACCGCGCCGGACGAGTTGTCGAGCAGCAGTCCGGCCCAGACGGCTTCGCTGCCTTCTTCCCGGCGCCGCTGCCGCCGGACCCGCCGCTCGCGATCGACGCCGAGCTCCAGGCGCGCCTCGACCGCGCCAACCAGGCACTGGGGCGCCTGGACGGCGTCACCCTCCTGCTGCCGGATCCCGAGATCTTCCTCTACTCGTACGTCCGCAAGGAAGCGGTGCTCTCGTCGCAGATCGAGGGCACCCAGTCGTCGCTGTCCGATCTGCTCCTGTTCGAACACGACGTCGCGCCGAGCGTCCCCAGCGGCGACGCGCAGGAGGCGTCGAACTACGTCGCGGCCACCTACCGCGGCGTCGAGCTGCTGCGCGGCGGACTGCCACTGAGCAATCGGCTGCTGAAGCAGGTTCACGACACCCTGATGGACGGTGCGCGCGGCGGCGAGCGCCAGCCTGGCGAGTTCCGCCGGTCGCAGAACTGGCTTGGCGGGACGCGTCCTGGAACGGCGCGCTTCGTCCCGCCGCCGTGGCAGGAGGCCGAAGCCGCGATGGGCAAGCTCGAACGGTTCCTGCACGGCGATCCCGTGCAGACGCCGACCCTCGTCAAGGCCGCGCTCGCACATGCTCAGTTCGAGACGATCCACCCGTTCCTCGACGGCAACGGGCGGCTCGGCCGGCTGCTCGTCACCCTTCTGCTGATCGCCGAAGGCGTGATCGATCGGCCGCTGCTCTACCTCAGCCTCTACCTCAAGCAACACCGGGACGTCTACTACGACCGTCTGCAGCGCGTCCGCACCGAAGGCGCGTGGGAGGACTGGCTCGTCTTCTTCCTCGACGGCGTCACCGAGGTGGCGCAGTCGACGACCGAGACGACGCGCCGTCTCGTGAGCTTGATCGAGGCGGATCGCAGGCGCATCCACGCGCTCGGTCGCGGCGCGGCGACGGCGGCCCGCGTCCACGACGAGCTGACCGCAGGCGTCGTCGGTCGGCCGGCCGACGTCGCCGCGCGCATCGGCCGGAGCGAGCCGCCGGTCTACCAGGCGTTCGCGCGACTTGAGGAGCTGGGCATCGCTCGCGAGGTGACGGGACGCCGGCGCGGTCGCGTCTACGTCTACGACAGCTACCTGTCGCTGCTGAACGAGGGGACCACAACTCCCGTGCCCGCGAGCGCGGGTCCCGACCTGTGACTCAAGTGTTGCGGGGAGCGACCGATCCTTGCACTGACGGCTGCGATTCCACTACCATGGGCGTGCATTGCGCAGGTGCGACGCGCTTTCGGGGGAAATCGCGAAGCCGTGCACCTCGCTAAAGTCGTATTCCTTGTGCCTGTGATCACCACCGCTGACATCGAGCGCCGCACCGCGGCCGACGCCGGGCGAAGACGGTTTTTCGCCTCGTCTCGAAGACGCACGCTCGTCGCGTCCAACTCGTGATGTACCGCGCCGCGCTCGTGGCGGGAGGCTGAAGAGCCCCACCGAGCGGCGGCGCACATCGGACTGTCAGCCCTTTACTTCAGGAGATCACCGCACCCATGTCTGCCACCGCTTCCAGCACGTCCACGACCGTCGTCTCGCCCGCCCCGCTGATCTGGCCGGAGCGCGACAACCACACGATCACGGCCGTCGACCTCGCTGCTTCGGTCTCGGCGAACGTCGAGCCGCTGCTTCCACAGCTGCGCCAGCTGTCCGCCCTCGGCGACGCGCTGCGCTCGCTGCAGGCGCTCGACGGCAGCTTCACCAACGAGGCCCATGCCCGCGTGATCGCCGGCCTCTCCGCCGACCTGATGGACGAGCTGGCTGACAGCGACCCGGTCTCGCCCGAGCAGGCCGACCTGATCCGCCGTCGTGCCACCGCGCTGCGCGAGCTCAAGCACGACAAGGAGATCGCGTACGACGAGGCCGCGCTGACCGACGCGCAGGAGCTGTCGGTCATCGCCTCGCCGGTCTGCACGTTCCGCAACAAGACGCGTACGCCGCTGCACTCGGTCGTCATCACGGCCGCGCACCAGCAGGGCAACGAGCTGATCGCCGGCCTCGACGCCTCGTCCGCCGCCGTCCTCGCCGAGGTCAACGGCCACACCGGCACGAGCGACGTCGTCGCCGACAGCCCGTTCGCGATGCAGATCACCGATCTGATCACGATGGGCGGCGAGTCGAACGCCTTCCCGAAGCACTTCTGTTACTTCCTGCCCGAGGACGAGGGCGCCGGCTTCGGCGAGAAGTCGAACAAGACGATCCTCTTCCGCAACGTCTACGGCCTGCGCTACGAGCACATCTCGAAGGTGCTCGGCGATCGCCTGCTGAGCGGTCACAAGCCGTCGCCCGACGTCGACATCCCGTCCGTCCTGATCACCTGGATGCGCGGCCACGACATCGCCCACGCGGTCACGACGCCGCGCGCCGGCAAGGTCGGCCCCAAGGACGTCGGCCACGAGCCGTGGTACTCACTGCAGGAGGCGATAGCGGACGCCTTCGGCACCGCGATGTCGTTCACGCCGACCTGGCTGGAGCTGGCTGGCTGCAGCGCCGACGACCTCGCCGCCGTCTACCTCGCGGAGGCGCTCCATTACCTGCGCCGCGGCCCGTGGAACTGGAGCGACGCCGGCGCCGCCTGCGTCGAGCTGAGCTTCCTCGCCGGCAACGGCTACATCGACTGCGCCGCCGACGGCACGATCAGCTGGGAGACCGCCCGCGTGATCGAGGGCGTCCACGCGCTCTCCGCGACGCTCGAGCGCGAGGTCGTCTCGGCGCCGTCGAAGGAGAACGTCCAGGCGATCCTCGACCAGTACGGCTGGCGCGAGGACTCCCCGATCGCCCCCGCCGTGCTGAAGATCCGCGACGAGCTGGCCGCGATTCCGACCTCGCTCGCGTACCTCTAGGCCTGGCGGTGCCTCGCCGCGCCTGACGGCGTCCTCGGTCGCTCGTGGGCTGGCGCCCACGTCGCTCCCTGCGTCCTGGTCAGGCACGACGATCCATCCGCCAGATAGCTTCACCGAAGGGCCCGCTCGCCGAGCGGGCCCTTCGTCGTTCAGGCCAGCTCGCGCGCCGCGCCGTCGAGGAGCCGGCGCGCCAGCTCGTCGCGCAGCAGCTTCCCACGCGGGCTGCGCGGGAGCGCGTCGACGACGTAGGCGCGGCGCGGGCGGCTCGGCTGCGGGAGCGTCGCGCGGGCGTGCGCCCGCAGCGCGGCGCGGGGCGGGGCGGCGGCGCCCGGTGAGAGCACGAGCACCGCGACCGGGACCGCGCCCATCCGCTCGTCGGGCAGGCCGACGCACGCGACCTCGGCGACGCCGGGCAGCGCGGCGAGCGCCGACTCGACCTCGGCCGGCTCGACGTTGAGGCCACCGCTGACGATCGTGTCGCTGCCGCGGCCGGCGAGCGTCAGGACGCCGTCCGTCAGCGAACCGACGTCGCCGACGCTGAACCAGCCGTCGGCGTCGGGGCCGCCGCGGAGCCCGGCCGCCGTGAGGTATCCGGAGAACAGCATGTCGCTGCGGACGTGGACCTCGCCGCCGTCGCGCAGCTCGATCTCGACGCCGGGGAACGGGCGACCGTCGAGCGTGACGAAGCTCAGCTCGGAGGCGCCGTAGAAGTGCGCGATCGTCGCGGCGGGCAGCAGCCGCGCGAGCCGCTCGCGCGCGCTCGCCGGCCACGGCGCGGCGGAGGAGGCGATCGTGCGGACCTCGGCGCGCGGCGCCGCGCCGAGCGCGTCGGCGAGGTCGTGCGCGAGCGTCGGCACGAGGTAGGCGTGCGGGACCGGCTCGCCGTCCGCGAAGACCTGCGCGAGCGGACGGAGGTCGACGGCCGCGCCGCGGGTCAGCGCGTGCAGCGCGCCGTAGAGGAAGTGCGTGTGGTCGAGCGGGCCGGGCACCGCCACGCGCTCCCCCGGCCGCACGTCGAACGCCGAGTCGGAGCGATCGAGCGTCGCCGCCCACGACGCCTGGTCGCGCACGAACAGCTTCGGCTCCCCGCTCGTGCCGCTCGTCAGCCCGACCAGCAGCTCATCCGCGGGCGCCGCGCGTCGGGTGGGCGACGCCGCAGCGGAAGCCAGCTCCTCCGGCGCGAGCACCGGCACCCGCGCGCCCAGCTCGCCGAACGCGACCGGCAGGCGGCCGGAGGCGATGACGACGGCGGGCGCCGCGACCTCCAGCGCGTGGTCGAGCTGCGGCGCGGTCAGGTGGCGGTGGAGCAGGACGACGCTGACGCCCGCGCGCATCGCGCCGAGCACCACCGCCAGCGAGGACGTGTCCGAGCGCGGCAGCAGCGCGATCCGCCGCGAGCCGGCGACCGCGGCGGCACCCGCCACGCCGGCGGCGCCGCGTGCGCACGCCTCCACCCGTGCCGCCAGCTCGCCGTACGTCACGCTCCCGGCCGCGTCGCGCAATGCGACGGCGCCGGGCGTCGCGGCGGCGCGCGCGGCGAACCGCTCCACCAGCAGCGGCGAGGTCATCGCCGGGAAGCCGGCTACGCCGAGGCGGCCGGTTCGAGCGGCTCGACCTCGAACAGGCCGTCGCCGCGCTCCAGCTCGCGGAGGCGGTCGTAGTCGCGCTTCAGCACGTCGCGGTCGGGGTCGACGAGGTAGACCATCCCGGGGCAGGAGAAGAGGTCGATCGTCGGCGTGATCTCGTCGCCCGGCTCGGCCATCGAGATCGAGCCGGCGTACGACGGCAGCGCCTCGACCGCGCGCATGCCGGCGTCGGAGACGACGCGGCCGCGCTGGTGGGAGATCAGCATCACGCAGCGGGACGCGTTCGCCAGCTCGTACGGTCTCGACGCGCGTGCGGCGACCGTCGACGGGTCGAGGTAGGCGTCGACCGTGACGGTCACGTGCGACGGCGTGCAGCGGTCGACGACGTCGTCGCGGATCGAGCCGTGCAGGCGCGCGCCGGACTCGACCAGCACCGGTCCGTCCGCGGTCAGCATCACCTCGGTGTGCGCCGGCCCGTACTTGATGCCGAGTGCGTCGAGCACGTCCTTGACGTACGGCACGACGAGATCCTGCTGCGGGCCGCGGTAGGCGAGCAGCTCCTCGAAGTCGTAGGCGAGGTTGCCCTGGATGCGGATCTTCGTGTCGCGCCAGACCTCGGAGACGTGGTGGACGCCGTCCCAGCTGATCGAGTCGCAGAACAGCTGCGTGCCGCGCAGCAGTTCCTGCACGAGCAGCTGCTCGTTGGAGCCCTGGAGCGCGTTGGGACGGCCGAGCACGTCGGCGAAGGCGGTGCGGATCGCGTCGGGCGTCTCGCACAGCGAGACGCCATCGGTCCCGGCCGAGTCGAGCGGCTTGACGACGACGGGCCAGTCGCCCCGCTCGGAAGCCCACGCGATCGCCTCCTCGACGTCGCCGGTCTTCAGCTCCTGGACCGCACGCAGACCGGCGCGCCGCACGGCCGCCGCCATCTCGGACTTGTCGCGGCGCGCGCGGCTCAGCTCCGTGCCGTTGGACGGCAGCCCGAGCCGCTCGCTGAGCGCGTCGGACAGCAGCACGCCCGGCTCGGAGCCGACGACGACGAAGCTCGGATCGTGCCTCGCCACCGCCGCCGCGGTCGCCTCCAGGTCGCCGTCGTGGACGACGTTCTCGACGAAGTCCTGCCGGCGCAGACGGTCGAGGTAGAACGGCGACTCGTCGGGGTTGCTCTGGACGTGGACGACGTCGAGCCCCTCGGCGATGAAGCGCGGCGCGAGTCTCGCGCCGGTCGAGTAGGCGTCGACGACGACCGCGACGCGTCTGCCCCGCCCCGCAACGCTCATGCCGCCACCGCCGTCAGCACGAGCCGGTCCTCGGGCTGCTTGGGGTGTCTGTCGAAGCCGCCGTAGCGCTCGATCTCGGCGAAGCCCGCCTGCCGCACGAGCGAGACCAGGTCGTCGGCCTCGTAGAGGCGCGTGTCGACATCGAGAGACGTCTCGCCGAACGAGTACCTGACGTGCAGCACGCTCGTCTGCGGGTCGACGTAGAGGTGCTCGTGGACGCCGTTGTCCTCGCGGTCGGCGACGGTGCCGAGCGGGCCGAGGCGGTGGCGCGAGCGCTCCAGGTCCGACAGCTCCATCACGAGTCTGCCGCCCGGCTTCAGCGCCGCGCGCCACGTCCGCAGCACCGCGAGGTCGTCCTGGATCGTCTTCCCGTAGCCGAACGACGAGTAGACGTTGACGATCGCGTCGAATGGGCCGACGCCGGCCGGCAGCGGCACCGTCAGGTCGTGGACGACGTAGCGCGGGCCGGGGTTGCGCTTCTCGGCCTCCGCGATCACGACCGGCGAGATGTCGATCCCGGTCGCGGCGACGCCGATCCGCGACAGCGCGCCGGCCGTGCGGCCGAAGCCGCAGCCGGCATCGAGCACCTGCGCGTCCGGCGCCAGCTCCAGCAGCGCGACGATCGCCTCCGCCTCCTCGGTCGTCGCGTCGTAGCGGCCGAGCCGGTCCGACATCTCGATGAAGGCGGGACCGAAGACGTCGACGTCGTTGAGGTTCTCAGGAGCGCTCATGGCCGCCAGCCTACGCGGTCGCGACGAGGACGAGGCGGTCCTCCGGGCGCTTGGGCGCGCCGCTGAAGTCGCCGTACGCCTGGACGTCGGAGAAGCCGACGTCGCGCAGCATCTGCTCCAGGCGCTCCTGCTCGTACATGCGGATGCGCGAGTGCACGACGTCGCCGTCCAGCTCATATCTGACGTGCAGTCTGCCCGTCGAGAAGTCGACGTCGAGCGTCTCGGTGACGCCGTTGGTGTCGCGCACGACGACGCCCTCGTCCGTTCTGAGGCGGTGGCGGGAGCGCGCGAGGTCCGACAGCTGCATGACGATCTTCCCGCCCGGCTTCACCATCGCGTGGAAGGCGCGCAGCATGTCGAGGTCCTCGGCCTCGGTCGCGCCGTAGCCGTAGGAGGAGTAGAGGTTGACGAGCACGTCGAATGGGCCGACGTCGTCCGGCAGCGGGCGCGTCAGGTCGGCGACGAGGTAGCGCGGCCCCGGGCTGCGCTTCTCCGCCTCCGCGATCGCGGCCGGCGAGATGTCGATCCCGGTCGCCTCCATGCCGTGCTCGAGCAGCGCGGCGCAGTAGCGGCCGAAGCCGCAGCCGGCGTCGACGACGGTCGTGCCGGGTCTGAGGTCCAGCAGCTCGATCATCGCCGCGGCGTCCTCGCCGGTGCTGTCATAGCCGCCGAGCCGCTCGGCGATCCGCATGTAGGCGGGGCCGTAGGTGTCGACCTCGTTGAGGACGTTCTCGGAGGTGGGGGTCGTCTCGTCGGTCATCTCGGTCCGGTGGTCGTCAGTTCGTCGGTCGTCCGCGTCGCGCCGTCGGCGCCCGCCCCGTCCGCGCCGGCGGAGCGCACGAGCCCGAGCGCGCCGAGCCCGCTGGAGAGGATCGCGCGCATCACGCGCCCGACGCGCGGGTCCGCGTCGCGCGCCAGGTACCACTCGCTCAGGTGGCCGACATAGCGGACGTACTTGAGCAGGTCGAGCCCGTCGAGCGCGACGGCGAGGTTGCGGCGGTGGAGCTGGGACTGGAGCACGATGTGGCGGTAGTCGGAGTCGCCCGGCGCCGGGTCGGCGGGACCGTCGTTGGCCGGGTCCCACGCCTTCGCCCACGCCAGCGCGACGCGCCAGCCGGTGTTCGCCTCCGGGTCGAGTAGCCGCGCGACCGGCGGCAGGATCAGCCCCTTGACGACCGGCTTGTCGAGGCAGAAGCCGAGTACCGCCATCGCGACGAGGTCCTCGGCGCCGACGCCCGGCCGCCCCTCGCGCGCGACCGCTGTGACCTCGGGCCGCGCCACCAGCTCGTCGAGCAGCTCGTCGATCAGCTGCGCCGTCCCCTTCGACGAGCTCAGCTCGCCGTCGACCTCAGAGGACACCATGCCGTGCAGGACGTGCTGCGAGGGCAGCACCGGCAGCGCCGGCTCGAGTCTGCCGAGCAGCTCCTCGACGTGCTGGACGTGCGCCTTCCACTCGTCGCCGGAGAGGTGGATCAGCGCCGACCCCTCCTCGTCGATCATCATGTCGCGCCACATCGCGACGACGCGCAGGTGGTGCGTGGGGAAGCCGTCGGCGCGCGTCAGCGGCATCACCGGGTAGCTGTCGTCGCCGGTCAGGTACGCGACGGTGCCGCGCTCCTCTCTGACGAACACCCCACGCTCGATCCCGAGCCGCGCGACCTCGGCGGTTCTCGCCGTGCGGTCGGAGTCGTAGAGGATCCGCTCGAAGTGGACGCCGAGCCGCGCGAGCGTCTCGTTCTGGCCCGCGACCGCCCAGCCGCGGACGGTTCTCCACAGCGCGACCGCGTCCGCGTCGTCCTGCTCGATCCCGGTCAGCAGCTGCTGCGCGAGGTCGTCGCGCTCGTCGAGGTCGCGCGCGACCGGCGCGTCCTCGTCGGCGACGTCCGCGATCGGGCTCTCCTCGCGCGCGTAGCGGGCGTAGAGGTCGCCGACGAACTGGTCGCTCTTGACGCCCGCCTCGGCCGGCGTGCCAGGCTCCGCGTAGCGCCGATAGCCGGCCAGCGCCTCGCCCATCGAGCGGCCGGCGTCGCCGATGTGGCTCTGGCGTTCGACGTGCGCGCCCGCCGCTCTCAGCGCGCTGGAGATCGCCTGCCCGAGCGCGATGTTGCGCAGGTGGCCGATGTGCAGCGCCTTCGTCGCGTTCGGGTCGCAGAAGTCGACGATCGCTCGCTCGCCGGCGCGCAGGTCGCGCGTCTCCATGCCGGGGAGGCGGCCCTCCTCCAGCCCGGCGCCCAGCTCGGCGATGCGCGCATCGGTGAAGCGCATCAGGAAGCGCTGCTGCTCCTGCGTGACGGAGTCGGCGTCGAGCGCGGGATCGGCGCGCAGCACCTCGACGGCGGCGTCGGCGAGCGCGCGGTCGCGCGTGATCGCGCCGACGTCGGCGGCGTCGTCCTGTCTGAGGACCGGCACGACGCGGAACGCGTCGGCGTCGACGCGGCGGAGGGTCGCCTCGACCCCGTCCAGCAGGTTGTCCGCGCGCAGCGGCGCCTGATCACTCATTCCGGCCACTCCCCCAAGAGCAAGAAGCACGCGAGACGGGGCTCGAACCCGCAACCATCGGCTTAGAAGGCCGGTGCTCTACCAATTGAGCTACTCGCGCATGCTGCCGGGCGACCCGCGCGGCGGGCGGACCCCCCAAGGCCCGAGAGAGTCTAGAGGAGCGGCGCGGCGAGTGACAGCCAGAGCGCTTCACGCCGCGCTCTCCGCCGGCAGGACGCGCGGTTGACGCTCCCGCAGCGTGAGCAGCAGCGCCGCGACCTCGGCGTCGGTGCCGAGGTCCATCGCCCGCTCGCAGGCGGCGATCGCGTCGCTGACGCGGTCGGTCCGCGCGAGCGCGTG
The DNA here is from genome assembly GCF_000025265.1 of Conexibacter woesei DSM 14684. Taxonomy (GTDB): domain Bacteria; phylum Actinomycetota; class Thermoleophilia; order Solirubrobacterales; family Solirubrobacteraceae; genus Conexibacter; species Conexibacter woesei. Next base: position 1,055,030 of record NC_013739.1, on the reverse strand, counting down.
GGCGTACCGCGACCACGCCTGCGGCGAGTCGGGCGACAGCAGCGTCGCGGCCTCGCAGGCGGTCACCTCGGCGCCGACGTCGCCGGTCAGCTGGTGGACGAGCGCAAGGTCGAGCAGGCCCTCGACGGTCGGCGCGAGGCCGCGCGCGGTCTCCAGCGCCGCCTGCGCGCCGGCGCGATCGCCCAGCCGCAGCCGCAGGCGGCCGAGCCGCTCCCACGCGGATGCGTCGGCCGGCGCGGCCTCGGTCTCGCGCAGCGCCGAGTCGCGCGCGAGGTCGTAGGCGCGCATGTCCTCGTATATGCGGGCTGCGAAGCGGTGCGGCGCGGGCCGCTCGCCCTCGACGCGGATCCAATCGCGAACCGTGCGGGCGGCCGCCGGCAGGTTGCCCGACTGCCAGAAGGCGACGGTCAGCTGGCGCAGCACGACCGGGTTGCGCGGATCGGCGTCGCGCGCGTAGACGAGCCGTCTGGCCGCCAGCGCCGGATCGCCCTCCGCGAGCGCGTGGTTGGCGGCGGTCATGAAGCGCTGGACGCGATCGGCGCCGGGATCGGGTCTGGAGAAGTCGACGAACTGGAGCGAGCCGGCCGGGATCGTGCGGACGCCGAGCTGGAACTTGACGCGCGCCCACTGCTGCACGTCGTCGCCCTCGCCGGAGAAGTAGATGCCGGTGACGCTGCCGACGCCCCACTCGGGGTACGAGAGACAGCGCGCGTAGCGGTGGACGACCGAGTGCGCCGGCGCCTGCGAGCCGAACGGATCGTGCTCAGCACGGTCGGCCTCCGCCTCGGCGCGGCGCTGTGCCTCCTCGTAGGCGCGGCGGCCCTCTTCGGCGCGCGCTCTGCGGGCGGCGGCGGCGGAGACCTTGACGGCGTTGGCGGAGACCTTGCCGCCGCGCGACGTCTCGGCGAGCTGCTCGAGCTGGTCGGCGGCCTCGTTGATCGCCTGCAGGTGGCGCTGGTGCTCGTGCTGACGGCCGGGCGGGGCGATGTCCGGGTGCCAGACCTTCGCCATTCTGCGGCGAGCCAGCTGCACGGTCCGCTTGTCGAACGGAGGATCGAGCTCCAGCAGGAGGATCGCCTGTTCGATGTCGAAGACTGCGGCCATGGAGAACCAAGGCTAGCGACGCAGGGAGGGCGCGGGTGGCCGACTCGTGACCAGCCTCTATCCTCCGTCGTCGTGTCCGCTCAGTACATCTTCCAGATGCACCGCCTGTCCCGGCTGTTCCCGCCGGACAAGGAGGTGCTGAGAGACGTCTCGCTGTCTTTCTATCCCGGCGCCAAGATCGGCGTGCTCGGCTACAACGGCTCCGGCAAGTCGACGCTGCTGAAGATCATGGCCGGCATCGACAGAGAGTTCCGCGGCACCGCGCAGCTCGCGCCCGGCGCCACCGTCGGCCTGCTCGAGCAGGAGCCGCACCTCGACGAGTCCAAGGACGTGCGCGGCAACGTCGAGGACGGCGTCGCGGAGACGCGCGACCTGCTGACCCGCTTCAACGAGCTGGCCGCCAACTACTCCGAGGAGACCGCGGACGAGTTCGCGCGCCTGCAGGAGCAGATCGACGCGGCCGACGCGTGGAACCTCGACACGATGCTCGACACGGCGATGGACGCGCTGCGGCTGCCGCCGGGCGACGCCGACGTGTCGAAGCTGTCCGGCGGCGAGAAGCGGCGCGTCGCGCTCTGCCGGCTGCTGCTCAGACAGCCCGACCTGCTGCTGCTCGACGAGCCGACCAACCACCTCGACGCCGAGTCGGTCGCGTGGCTGGAGCTGCACCTGCGCGATTACAGAGGGACGATCGTCGCGATCACCCACGATCGCTACTTCCTCGACAACGTCGCCGGCTGGATCCTCGAGCTGGACCGCTCGCAGGGCTTCCCGTACGAGGGCAACTACTCCGGCTGGCTGGAGCAGAAGCAGAAGCGGATGCTCCAGGAGGAGCGCCAGGACAGCGCGCGCAAGCGCGTGCTGGCGCAGGAGCTGGAGTGGGTGCGGATGAACGCCTCCGCCCGCCGCGCGAAGCCGAAGGCGCGCCTGAACGCCTACGACGCGCTGCTCGCCGAGGACCGCAACGTCAAGCTCGACCAGGTCCAGATCCACATCCCCGCCGGCCCGCGCCTCGGCGACGTCGTGATCGAGGCCGACGGCGTCAGCAAGGGCTTCGGCGACAAGCTGCTGATCGAGGACCTCTCGTTCAAGCTCCCGCGCGGCGGCATCGTCGGCGTGATCGGCCCCAACGGCGCCGGCAAGACGACGCTGTTCAACATGATCACCGGCTCCGAGCAGCCCGACAACGGCACGTTCAAGGTCGGCGAGACGGTCAGACTCGCGTACGTCGACCAGTCGCGCGACGCGCTCGACCCCGAGAAGACCGTCTGGGAGGAGATCTCCGGCGGCGACGACCAGATCGCGGTCGGCGACCAGAAGATGAGCTCGCGCGCCTACACGTCCGGGTTCAACTTCAAGGGCACCGACCAGCAGAAGAAGGTCGGCAAGCTCTCCGGCGGAGAGCGCAACCGCGTCCACCTCGCGAAGCTGCTGCGCTCCGGCGGCAACCTGCTGCTGCTCGACGAGCCGACCAACGACCTCGACGTCGACACGCTGCGCGCGCTCGAAGAGGCGCTGCTCGCGTTCGGCGGCTGCGCGGTCGTGATCTCCCACGATCGCTGGTTCCTCGACCGCATCGCGACGCACGTGCTCGCGTTCGAGGGCGACTCGCAGGTGCGCTGGTTCGAGGGCAACTTCGAGGCGTACGAGGAAGAGCGCCACGAGCGCCTCGGCGCGGAGGCCGACCGGCCGCACCGCGTCACGTACAAGAGACTCGTCCGCGGCTGAGCCGTGCTGTGTCAGACGCGCCGCCGGTAGGCTGCGCGTCATGACACAGGTTTCGAGAGCGGTCCTGATCACCGGCTGCTCGTCCGGCATCGGCCGGGCGACCGCGCTGCGGCTGGCAGCCGGCGGCTGGACCGTCTACGCCTCCGCGCGCACGCCGTCGGCGATCGCCGACCTCGGCGACGCCGGCTGCCGGATCCTGCCGCTCGACGTCACCGACGAGCAGTCGATGACGGCGGCCGTCGCCGAGGTCGAGCGGGTCGAGGGAGCGGTCGGCGTGCTGATCAACAACGCCGGCTACAGCCAGAGCGGCGCGATCGAGACGGTGCCGCTCGACGCGGTCCGGCGGCAGTTCGAGACGAACGTCTTCGGGCTCGTGCGGCTGACGCAGCTGGTGCTGCCGAAGATGCGCGCCCAGGGCTGGGGCAAGATCGTCAACCTCGGCTCGATGGGCGGCAAGCTGACCTTCCCCGGCGGCGGCCACTACCACGCGACGAAGTACGCGCTGGAGGCGCTCAGCGACGCGCTGCGCTTCGAGGTGCGCGGCTTCGGCGTCGACGTGATCCTCGTCGAGCCGGGCCTGATCACGACCGAGTTCGGCAACGCCGCGACGGCGAGCCTCGGCGCGGCGGCCGAGGCGAGCGCCGACGGCGATCCCTACGCCCACTTCAACGCGACCGTCGGCGCCGTCACGAAGGGCGCGTACGAGGGCCCGCTGCGCGCCTTCGGCGGCGGCCCGGACCGCGTCGCGAAGGCGATCGAGCGGGCGCTGCGGCGCAGACGCGCGCCGAGCCGCGTCGTCGTCACGCCGTCGGCGAAGCTGACGATCCCGACGCGCAAGCTGCTCCCCGACCGTGCCTGGGACGCCGCGATGCGCGCCCAATTCCCGACGCCGAGATAGCCGGCCAGGACGACGCGCTCAGATCAGCGCGTCGATCAGCGGCGCGAGACTCCGTGCGTCGCGTGCTACGGCGGTGGCGCCGTGCAGCTCGGCGGCGGAGAAGCGGCCGGTCTCGACGCCGAGGCAGCGGATGCCGTCGGCGAGCGCGCAGGCGACGTCGCGCGGGGTGTCGCCGATCACGATCGTGCGGTCCCTCGGATGGGGCGCGCCGGTCCGCGCCGGACGGCCGGAGCGACCGGCCCGCTCGCGGGCGATCTCCGGCAGCTCGGCGCGGTCCTCGCTGTCGGAGCCAAACGCGCCCTGGCCCGCTTCGAACCAGCCGCCGACGCCGGCGCTGCGGAGCTTGACGCGCGCGACCGCCTCGTAGTTGCCGGTCAGCAGCGCGAGCCGCACGCCGTCGCGCTCGGCCAGCGACGCGAGCAGCTGCGGGATCCCCGGCAGCACGGTGTCGCTGAGGTCGGGCGGGCAGGTGCGGGCGTACTCCTCGCAGCAGGCGATCCGCACGTCGTCGGCGCGGGCGTCGATGCGCTCGGCGGAGACGCCGTGCGCGAGCAGCAGCAGCCGCGCGATCTCCGGGTCCGTCCGCCCCGCCGGGTCTATCCCCAGCGTCCGCGCCGGCTCGACGTCGGCCAGCCCGTGGACCTCGTGCAGCGCAGTGTGCAGTGCGGCGGCGTGCGCCGCGGTCGCGCCGCTGACGAGCGTGCCGTCGATGTCGAACAGCAGCAGCAGCTCGCCGGGCGTGACGACCGCGGCGCCCATCTCAGCGCAGGAACGAGGTGTCCGCGGAGACGCGCTGCGCGAAGGCGGCGATCAGCTTCGCGGTCGCGTGCACGTCGCCGAGCTGGACCATCTCGACCGGCGAGTGCATGTAGCGCAGCGGGATCGAGACGACCGCCGTCGGGATGCCGCCGCGCGTGAGGTGGACGGCGTCGGCGTCGGTTCCGGTCGCCCGGCCGGCCGCCGACAGCGTGTACGGGATCGACTCCGCCTCCGCCGTCTCGATCAGCAGCTCGGTCACGACCGGGTGGACCATCGAGCCGCGCGTGATCGACGGGCCGGACCCGAACGGCTGTCTCGACAGCTCGCCGAGCTGGACGCCGGGCTGGTCGGTCGCGAACGTCACGTCGACGACGATCGCGACGTCCGGCTGCAGCGAGAAGACGCTCGTGCGGGAGCCGACGAGGTTCGTCTCCTCCTGCACCGCCGCGACGGCGGCGACGTCGCCCGGCGCGCCGCCGGCCTCGGCGACGAGCCGTGCGGCCTCGAACGCGACGAACGCCCCGAGGCGGTTGTCCATCGCACGTGAGACGACGCGGTCGTTCGGCAGCTCGACCGGCTCGCCGGCGATCACGGCGACGTCGCCGACGCGGACGCGCGCGCGGGCGTCGTCGCCGTCCTTGGCGCCGATGTCGATGTGCAGGTCCTTCAGCTCCGGCACGTTCTTGCGGTCGTCGGGCTTCATCAGGTGGATCGGCTTCTTGCCGATCACGCCGTCGATCTCACCGTCCTTGGTCGACAGCGTCACGCGCTGGCCGACGAGGATGATCGGGTCCCAGCCGCCGACGCCCTCGAAGCGCAGGAAGCCGTCGTCGTCGATGTGGGTGACGATCACGCCGATCTCGTCGATGTGGCCGATCACGGCGGTCAGCGGCCCGCCCGCCGTCCCGCTCACGCGCGCCACCGAGGAGCCGACCGTGTCGGCACTCACGTCGGCGAAGGCCGCGGCGGCCTCGCGCCAGACCTTCGCGACCGGGGTCTCGTACCCGGACGGCCCGGGCGTCGTCAGCAGCGTGCGGAGGAACTCAGGGGTGGCCATTCGCCGAAGCCTAGCGAGCGTCCCCCGCGCCGCCGAGACCGACCGGCCCCGGCAGCGGCGCCGGCGGCAGCAGTGGGCTGCGCGGCGCGTCGGGCGAGGCGAGCGTCGCGCGCAGCTGCGCGACGGCCGCGACGAGCGGACGCGGCGTGACCGCGACGCTCCCGGCCGCAGCTCCTCGCCCGGTCGGCTCGAACTCGTCGTCGAGCCGCACGCGGCGGCCGCCGAGCGTGCCGGTGACACCCCTGTTCCCGATCGACAGCGTCCCGCGCGCTGCGCCGGCGCCGCCGATCCGCAGCACGAGCGGATCGTCGGCGTCCGCGCGGGCGCTGACGCGGGCGCTGACCGTGACGCCCGGGACATAGGTGAAGCGGTGCAGCACAAAGCCGCGTCTGTCGATGCGGGCGAAGCCGCCGCGCAGACCGCCGAACGCGATCCCGTCGGCGCTGCCCGAGAACAGCTCCGCCAGTCTCGTGATGAAGACCATCCCGAAGTCGTCCAGCGTCAGCGAGACCGCCGCGACGGTGCGGCCGACGCGGGGCGGCAGGCCGCGACCGGCCGGCAGCTGGCTGAGGCGCGTCGGAGGCAGCGCGACGGGATCGAGGAACGTCGGGTCGCCGCCGCAGTCGCGCACGCTTCTGCCGGCGAAGAAGCGCGCGGTCTGCGCCAACGCGCAGCCCTCGACGTCCGAGCCGAGCACGGAGTGGCCGGTCCCGGGCACGGTCACCACTCTCGCCGACGGCAGCGCGGCGGCGAGCGTGAGCGCGTCGCGGCGCGGCGTGCGCAGGTCGTCGTCGCCGGAGAGGATCAGCGTCGGCACGTCCGGCAGCGGTGCGGCCGGCTGCGCGACCGGCGACTCCGGCCAGGTGCGGCAGAGGTCGACCCCGGCGCGGCGCAGCGTGCGGGCGTCGAACGGGAACAGCGCGGAGGAGGGCAGCGCGGCGAACATCGCGTCGACGGCCGCTGGCCGCTGCTCGACCGGCGTGCCGGCCGGCCATGGGACGCCGCCGTCCGCGCACGTCGTCGCGAGGTAGAGCGCGTCGCTGTCGCCCGACTCGGCGTCGAGGCCTGCGCTGCCGCCGGCCGCGAGCCGGAACAGCAGCGCCGGGTCGCCGTGCGCGGCGCCGCGCACGGCCGCCGGGATCGACGCGCGCATGATCGGATCGAAGTCGCCGGCGAGCAGCATCATCAGCACGTCCTCGCTCGTGAGCGACGCCCCGTGGGCGACGCCGCGCCCGTCGTGCCAGCTGCCGCGCAGCGGACCGCGTGCGAGCCGCCGCACGAGCGCGGCGACGTCGCCCGCCGGATCGCGCGTGAAGGGACAGGCGCGACCGGCGCAGAGCGTGTCGAGCACCCGTCTGATCGAGCCGAGCGTCGTACGCATGAAGGGGTCGGGGCCGCTCGGCGGCACGACCGAGTCGAGCACGAGCCGGCTGACGTGCTGGGGGTACCGGGCGGCGTAGTCGAGCGCCACCTTCGTCCCGTAGGAGACGCCGAAGAGGGCGATTCTCTCGACGCCGAGCGCCGCGCGCACCGCCTCGAGGTCCTCGACCGACGCCGCCGTCGTGTACGACGCGCGGGCGGGACCGAGCTTGCGCGCGCATTCGGAGACGGCCGCGTCGATCTGCCGCGGGGTGCGGGCGCGCGCGATCGACGGGCAGCTCAGCCGGCCGGAGCGGCCGGTTCCGCGCTGGTCGAACGTCACGAGCCGGCGCGAGCGCAGCGGACCTCTCAGCATCTCGGCGATCGGCTTGATCAGCGGCGTCGCCGCCTGGCCGGGGCCGCCGGCGAGCGCGAAGACGGTGCCGCTCGGCTGCCCGCGCCGCGGCTCCAGCACGCGGACGCGCAGCCCGACCGTGCCGGGAACCGCGCCGCTGCGGTCGAGCGGGACGGTGACACGACCGCAGCGGGTGCGGTCCTGCTTGGACTGCGGCGCGCAGCGTCTCAGTGCGACGGTGGCCGCCTCGGCGGAGGAGGCGGTGGCGACCAGCACGGCGGCCGTCGCGAGAGAGGCGGCGGCGCCGCGTGTCCAGGTCAGCATGGTCTAGCCAGTCTGACCGGTCACGCGGCGCCGGGCGCTGCCCCGGTGTGAACGGTGCGTCAGCCGGCGGCCAGCAGCTCGCGCAGCACGAACTGGAGGATGCCGCCGTTGCGGTAGTAGCGCTGCTCCTTCGGCGTGTCGATCCGAACGGTGACGGTGAACTGCTTGTCGCCCGCGTTCACCGTGACCTCGCGCGGCACGGTGTCGCCTGCGGCGATGCCGGCGATCGTGAACTCCTCGTCGCCGGTGAGCCCCAGCGACGCGATCGACTCGCCGTCCTTGAACTGCAGCGGCAGCACGCCCATCCCGACGAGGTTGGAGCGGTGGATGCGCTCGTAGCTCTCGGCGATCACGGCGCGCACGCCGAGCAGGTTGGTGCCCTTCGCGGCCCAGTCGCGGGAGGAGCCGGAGCCGTACTCCTTGCCGCCGAGCACGACCAGCGGCGTCCGCGTCTCGGCGTACTTCATCGCCGCGTCGTAGATCGACATCTGCTCGCGCTCGCCGCCGCCGAGGTAGTACGTGTTGCCGCCCTCGGGGAGCGTCCCGCCGCCGAGCAGGTTCTTGAGGCGGATGTTCGCGAACGTGCCGCGCATCATCACCTCGTGGTTGCCGCGCCGCGCGCCGTAGGAGTTGAAGTCCTTGCGCTCGACGCCGTGCTCCTGCAGGTAGCGACCGGCCGGGCTGTCCGGCTTGATCGCGCCGGCGGGCGAGATGTGGTCCGTCGTGACGGAATCGCCGAGCAGCGCCAGCACGCGCGCGCCGACGATGTCGGTCGTCGGCTGCGGCTCGCGCGGCAGGTCGACGAAGTACGGCGGGTTCTGCACGTACGTCGAGGCGTCGTCCCAGGCGAACTTGTCACCGGTCGGGACCTGCAGCGAGCGCCAGCGCTCGTCGCCGGCGTAGACGCCGTCGTAGCTCTTGCGGAACATGTCCGACTGGACCGCCTGCTCGATCGTCTGCGCGACCTCGGCCGCCGAGGGCCAGATGTCTCTCAGGTAGACGGGGTTGCCGTCGGTGTCGTCGCCGAGCGGGTCGTTGACGAGGTCGGCGTCCATCGAGCCTGCGAGCGCGTAGGCGACGACGAGCGGCGGCGACGCGAGGTAGTTCATCTTCACGTCGGGGTTGATGCGCCCCTCGAAGTTGCGGTTGCCCGACAGCACTGAGGTGACCGCGAGGTCCTGGTCGTTGACGACCTTCGAGACCTCCTCCGGCAGCGGGCCGGAGTTGCCGATGCAGGTCGTGCAGCCGTAGCCGACGAGGTTGAAGCCGAGCTGGTCGAGGAAGACGTCGAGGCCGGAGCGCTCGTAGTACTCGGTCACGACCTTCGAGCCGGGCGCGAGCGACGTCTTGACCCACGGCTTCGTTCTGAGGCCGCGCTGCACCGCGTTGCGCGCGAGCAGCCCGGCGCCGAGCATCACGGACGGGTTCGACGTGTTCGTGCAGCTCGTGATCGCGGCGATCACGACGTGGCCGTGGTCGAGCGTCGTCTTGGTGCCGTCGGCGAGCGTGACGGGCGTCTCGCGGCTGCTGCGCGGCTTGACCGTCGCGGCCGCCGAGTGGGCGTGGTCGTGACCGTGCCTGGGGGCGTCGCCGTTCTCCGGCCCCTGCGAGGCGGTCGGATCGCTGGCGGGGAACGTGTCGTCGATCGCGTCGTCCTCGCCGTCGAGCTCGGGCACGTAGCCCTTCAGCGCTCTGCGGAACGCCGGCTGCGCGTCTGACAGCGCGATGCGGTCCTGGGGACGCTTGGGGCCGGCGATGCTCGGCACGACCTCCGACAGGTCCAGCTCGAGCGTCTCGGTGAACGTCGGCTCCTCGGAGTCGGCGTCGTGCCAGAGGCCCTGCTCTCTCGCGTACGCCTCGACGAGCGCGATCTGCCGCTCGTCGCGGCCGGTGAAGCGGAGGTAGCGGATCGTCTCGGCGTCGATCGGGAAGATCGCGCAGGTCGAGCCGAACTCCGGCGACATGTTGCCGATCGTCGCGCGGTCGGCGAGCGGGAGCGCGGAGACGCCCGCGCCGTAGAACTCGACGAAGCGGCCGACGACGCCGAGCTCGCGCAGCCGCTCGGTGACGGTCAGCACGAGGTCGGTCGCGGTCGCGCCCTCGGGCAGCTCGCCGCTGAGCTTGAAGCCGATCACCTGGGGGATCAGCATCGACATCGGCTGGCCGAGCATCGCGGCCTCGGCCTCGATCCCGCCGACGCCCCAGCCGAGCACGCCGAGGCCGTTGACCATCGTCGTGTGGGAGTCGGTGCCGACGAGCGTGTCCGGGTATGCCTGCCCGAGCTTGTCGTTCACGAAGATCGTGCGTGCGAGGAACTCGAGGTTGACCTGGTGGACGATGCCGGTGTCGGGCGGGACGACCTCGAAACCGTCGAACGCGTCCTGGCCCCAGCGGAGGAACTGGTAGCGCTCCTCGTTGCGCTCGAACTCGCGCTGCGCGTTGTGCTCGAACGCGTATCTGGTGCCGAACTCGTCGACCTGGACGGAGTGGTCGATCACCAGCTCGGCGGGAACGAGCGGGTTGATCTTGCTCGCGTCGCCGCCCATCGCGCTCATCGCGTCGCGCATCGCGGCGAGGTCGACGATCGCGGGCACGCCGGTGAAGTCCTGCATCACCACGCGCGCCGGGGTGAACGCGATCTCCTGGCTCGGCTCGGCCTTCGCGTTCCAGCTCGCGAGCGCCTCGATGTCCTGCGCGCGGATCGACTCGCCGTCCTCGTTGCGCAGCAGGTTCTCGAGCAGGATCTTGAGCGAGAAGGGAAGCCGCGCTACGTCGTATTTCGACTGCAGCGCGTCGAGCCGGAAGATCTCGTAGTCGCGATCCCCGACCGACAGCGTGGCTCTCGCCTCGAAGCTGTTGGCGGACATTGGGTTCTCCTGTGTCAAGAAAGCGTCTTAGTCATGTAAGGCACAAGAGAGTTTGTCACGCACGCGCGTGAATCGGCCGGCGCGCGCTCGCACGAGCGCGCGCCGGCCCGCCGCTCAGGCGAGCGTGAAGCGCGCCGCGAGCTTCTCCAGCTCCTCGGCGGTCTTCGCCAGCTCCTGCGCGGAGGCGGCGATCTCCTGCGTCGCGGCGCTCGTCTGCTGCGTGGAGGCAGACACCTGCTGGGTCGCGGCGGAGGTCTGCTCGGCGATCGCGGCGACCGAGCCGAGGTCGTCGCGGACCTGGTTCCCGCCCGACTCGATCCGCTCGATCGCGTGGTTGATCTCCTCGACGCGCGCGTGCACGTCCTCGACGCTGGTGCGGATGCTGCGGAACGTGTTGCGGGCGTCCTCGACGGTCGCGACGCCCGCGCTGGTGCGCTCCGCGCCGGCCTCGACCGCCTGCACCGCTCTCGCGGTCCCGCGGCGGATCTCCCCGATCAGCTCGGCGATCGTCGCGGCGGCGTCCTGCGACTCCTCGGCGAGCTTGCGGACCTCCTCGGCGACGACGGCGAAGCCGCGTCCCTGCTCGCCGGCGCGCGCCGCCTCGATCGCGGCGTTGAGCGCCAGCAGGTTGGTCTGGTCGGCGATCCCGCCGATCGTCTCGACGATGCCGCCGATGCGCTCGGACTTCGCGCCGAGGTCACGGATCGCCTCGGTCGCGTCCTCGGAGGAGGCGCGCACCGCCTGCATCGCCTCCGACGCCTGGCTGACCGCCTCGGCGCCCTGCTCGGCGAGCGTGCGCGCCTCGCCGACCGCCGTCGTCGTCGCCTGCGCGGACTCCGTCGAGGCGCTGACGGCGCCGCGGACGCCGTCGTTCGCCTGACGCGTCGTGCCGACCGTCGTCACCTGGCGCTCGGCGCCCTGCGCGACGTCGGCGATCGCGCCGGCGATCTCGTTGACAGCCCGGCCGGCCTCCTCCGAGGTCGCCGCCATCTGCTGCGATGCGGAGGAGACCTGCGCGGAGGTGCGCGAGATGTCGTCGAGCATGCCGCCGAGCTGCCGGCGCATCCCCTCGTAGCTCTCGACGGAGGTGCCGGCGCGGCCGAGCATGCCGTTGAAGATCTGCGCGAGGCGGCCGGGCTGCTTGCCGTCCGGCGCGACGATCGGCTCCGTCGTGACCGACGCGGTGCGCGTCAGGTCGCCGTCGGCCATCGCGCGCAGGCCGTCGTCGAGCTGTGCGAGGTCGCGGTGCTCGAGCGCGTCCATCCGCTCGGTCAGCGCCTCCAGCGACGAGCGCTCGCCGAGCGCGTCGCGCAGCTCGCCGGACATGCGGTCGAACGCGTGGCCGAGCACGTCCTCGTCGGACTTCGGCTGCACCCGCTTGGAGAGGTCGCCGTGCGCCATCGAGTCGGCGACGCCTGCGAGGTCGCGGAGGTAGTCGACCATGCGGCGGAAGGCGGCGGCCATGCGGCCCAGCTCGTCGCGCGAGCGCACGCGCACGTCGATCTCCAGATCGCCGCGGCTGATGCGGTCGGCGGCCTCGGCGACCTCCGCGATCGGCCGCGTTATCCGCTGCGCGACGAGCCACACGACGGCGCCGACGACGATCAGCGCGACGAGGCCGAGGATCAGCAGCCATGTCCGCAGCGAGCTCGCCTCGGCGAGGATCTCGTCGACCGGTGCGACGGTGACGAAGCCCCACCCGCCGGTCGCGACCGGCGCGGTGAACATCACGACGTCCTCGCCGGTGCGCGGGTCCTTCGTCTCGAAGCGCGCGGTTCTGCCCGCTCTGACGGCCGCGGCGACCTCGGCGAGGACGGGGTCGCCGGTTCTTCTGGCGTACTCCTGCAGCGTCGTGATGCCGACCAGTCTTCTGTCCGGGAAGGAGACGAACTGCCCGCGTCTGGAGACGACGAACGCGTAGCCGCTGTCGAGGAAGCGGACTCTTCTGACGGTCTCGTCGAGCGCGGTCAGCGCCTTGTCGACCTGCGCGACGCCGATGAATCTGCCGTCGCGCATGACCGGCGAGGCGTACGAGCTGACCATCACGCCCTCGTAGAGGTACGGCTCGACAACGCCGTCTCTCTTCGTCTCCTTCGGCATCTGCCAGTACTCGGCGCTCTCGTCAAGCGGCGCCTGGAAGATCACTCTGTTGTCGGCGTCGTAGCCCCAGTAGACCGCGAAGCGGCCGTCGGGACCGGCGTCCGCGTCGCCGGCGAACTCGCCGTCGCGGCCGTCGAATGCGTTCGGCTCGAAGCCGAGGTAGGTGCCGGCCAGCGCGGGGTTTCTGAGCAGGAACGCGTTCGCGACGTCGCTGACCTCGGCGCGGTCCTGCGAGCGGTCTCTCTCGGTCAGCGTCGCGAGGCCGCGCGCGAGCGCGGCGCTCTCTCTCGCCTCCGCCTCGAATCTGTTCGCCTCGCGGGCGGACAGCTGCGCCGCCTCGCGGTAGACGGCGTCCTCCTGCGCGTTGGTGGCGCGGTTGACGGCGAGCAGCGTGAGCGCGCCGATCGCGAGTGCGACGACGGGCAGGATCGTGAGCAGCAGCTTCGCGCGGACGGAGCGCAGCTGGAGCTTGGGCAACCGGGACATCGGGACGAGACCTCCAGGAGGACGGCGCGCCGGACGCGCGCCGTACGGACGACAGCTCTCCGGTGATCGGCCCGGTGCGAAACCGCTTTAGCGCCCACGCGCCAGTACGCCGGCGTTCCTGGACGGATGACCGACGCTGCCGCCGGCCGGCTAACGCGCCTTGCCGCGCTTGCGGCGCTCGCGCTCTTTTCTGCTCGGCTTGCGGTGTCTCGTCGAGCGCGTGTGATGACGCCCTCTCGACCCCGGCCCGCTCCGCATCTCAGCGTCGGGCTCGGTGCGGGCCGTGTGCGTGCGTCTGCGCTCCGGCGCCGCCTGGCGCGCGTCGCGCGTGATCGCGAACCAGATGCCGCCGATCAGCAGCAGCACCGCGACGCCGAGCGCGATCCCGACGGCCGGGCTCATCCCGTCGCCGTCGTCGGCCGTGTCGACCGGGGCGGGCGGCGGCGGGCCGTCCGGCTGCACCGGCGCCTGCTGTTGCTGCTGCGCGTCGTCCTGCAGGAACGGGTTCTGCTGCGCGAGCGCCGTCGCGGGGGTCGCGACGAGCGCCGCGACGACGGCGATCAGCGCGACGAGGCGGGTCATGAGCGCGAGCCTAGCGCCCCGGCACCGCCGATGTGAAGCGGCAACCGCCGTCAGCCCTCGCGATCGACTTCCTCCGGCAGCTCATACCAGCGCTTGCGCTCGCCGACACGCGCGCGCATCTTCCACCCGCGCGACTTCGGCTCCGCCTCCATCGCCTCGATCAGCGCGTCGATCGCGACCGCCGCGCCCGCCGGCCCGCCGCCCGCCGCGACGTCGTCCCGCAGCTTCGCGAGGTTCAGCTCGAACGTGTGGTGCAGGCCCCAGTCGCGGCTCGTCAGCTCCGCCATCCGCCGCGGCTCGATCGCCGCGTGGTCGCCGTCGCCGACGTCGCTGCCGGACAGCAGCGCGTAGAGGTCGCTGCGGTCCTTCGCGTTCAGCTCGACGATCTGCAGCTTCGTCATCACCAGGTCGATCGCCGGCAGCGTCGGCCCGGGGCGGCCGAGGCTGTCGGCGAGCGGCAGCGCGTGGCACATCGAGAACTCGCCGACGAAGACGTCGACCTGCGCGCTGCTGCGCGGGTCGTGGAACAGCAGCCGGCGCGCGCCGTTGAGCGCGTTGAACTCCTTCGCCGGCTCCCACCCGCGCGCCGCCAGCAGCTCCTCCAGCCCGCGGCCGTCCTTGCGGCCGCAGAGCACGTCGATGTCGCCGTACGGCCGCTCGAAGGCCGGGTCGAAGCGGTCTCCGAGCAGCAGCTTGATCGCGATCCCGCCGAGCAGGCGGACCTTCAGCCCGCGTGCGTCGGCGTCGGCGATCACGCCACGACCCTCGTCGGGCAGGCGGTCGAGGAACGAGCCGGATTCGGTCATGGCGTCCATCTCATCATCCCGTGACGAACTGGTGGCGCGCGGTGTCGCCCTTGAGGTTGATCAAGCAGCCCGCGATGCGCCCCGTGTGGTAGTCGCTGCCGGGGTTGATCGAGAGCGTCCGGCCGATGCTGACCGCGCCCGGGGACTCGTGCACGTGCCCGTGGAGCGACAGCATCGGCTGGTACTTCTCGATCAGCTCTCTGACCGCGGTGGAGCCGACGCCGATCATCTTCGGCGCCGAGCCCGACATCACGACCGCGAGGTCGTCGTCGAGCGCGGGCGCGGTGTCGAGCTGGGAGTCGTACGGCGGCACGTGCAGGTTGAAGATCATCCGCGACATGTCGCCGGCCTCGTCGGCGAGCGCGCTGACGCGGCGGTAGATCTCCTCCTCGGTCAGCTCGCGCGGTGAGTCGAACGGGGTTCTGTTGGCGTAGCCGAGCGAGATCATCGAGTAGTCGCCGAACGTGACGATCCGCCCGTCGCACTCCTCGACCTTCTTCGCCTCCGCGATCGAGCGGTCGACGCCCTCGGGGTCGTCGTTGCCCGGCATCACGAAGCAGCGCATGTCGTCGGTCAGGCGCTCGTCGGCGAGCGCCAGCCAGCCGTCGAACGTCTGCCGCATCACGTCGGCGAACCAGTGCTCGCGCTCGTCCTCTGTCAGCGCCGCGACCCGCTGCACGTCCTCGCCCGTCATCCGGTGCGGGTACATGCCGTTGTTGCGGATCTTGACCTCCATCTCCTCCAGCTGCTCGCCGGAGACGAACGACTTCTGGCCGAACAGGTCGACCTGGAAGCCGTCGCCCTGCTCGACGAGCGGGACGACGACCTTGCCGGTCACGTCGCCGCCCATCACGAGCACCTCGGCCTTGTAGGCGGCCGCGGCGTTGAGGAACTTCCGCCACAGCACCTCCGACCCGTGGATGTCGGAGGCGTAGTAGATGCGGGTGGCGGACGTGCCGCCACCCTGCTTGTCCTTCTTCTTGAACAGACCCATCGTCAGGCGGCCGGCAGCTCGCGGTACGCGAGGTCGACGTCGATGCCCTGCCGCTTGCGGATCGCCCGCGAGATCCACCAGATCGCCATGCCGCCGAGGTAGACGCCGATCACGAGCAGGACCTTGCCGGAGTTGTCTCTCAGCGAGGTGCCGGAGACCGGGTCCCACAGCAGGATCGCCATCGCGCCGCCGAAGCCGAGGATCGCCAGCACGCCGACGAGCGTCAGGATCGGTATCCCGGCGACCTTGCGGCTGTACGGCGAGGCGGCGACGAGCTCCGGGTGGCGGAACGGCAGCAGCGTGCCCGCGATCGCGGTCACGAGCAGCGGCAGCGTCAGCCCGAGCAGGGCGGTCACCGATCTGAACCAGTCGGTGAACGAGTAGATCGCGGTCGAGGCGATCGACAGCACGAGCATCACGCCGATCGCTATCAGCGGCGAGCGCGAGCGCGGGTCGACCTGCGACAGCTTCGCCGGCATCACGTTGTCGAACGACCACGCGAACATGTTGCGGCTGACGAGCATCAGCGTCTGCGGCAGCCACGTCAGCAGGCCGATCGTGAAGCCGATGATCGCGATCGCGCCGATCACCGGGGTGCCGGAGGCGATGCCGATCAGCTCGGGGTAGGCGGGCGCGCCGGCGGCGAAGCCGTAGGCGAGCGGGTCCGCGTAGCCGAGCTGCGAGGCGAAGTCGTAGCCGACGACGTGGCTGAACGTCGGGACCATGCAGAGCAGCACGATGACGGCGAGCGCGACGGCGCCCGGCATCGAGTACATGTGCGTCCGCTTCGCGAGGCGGATCTCGCCGGCGAAGTAGTTGCTGGAGAAGATGAAGCCGAAGATGAACCAGAAGATCGAGACCGCTCTGAGCGTCATCTCGAAGCTGAAGTCAGCTGGTGCGAAGCCCAGCTCTCTCGCCGACACCGCCAGCTTCGCCGCCGCGTCGTTGACGCCGAGGTTGGCGGCGTACTCGTTGAAGTTCGAGACGAACGTGTCGTGGCTGGTGAAGAGGCCGACGAGCACGGGCACGATGATCGCGCCGAGCAGGTAGAGGCCGAACGCGACCGCCTGGATCTTGAAGAACAGGCGCACGCCGCCGAAGGCGAATATCGCCGCCGAAAGGATCAGCACGACCGTGCCGGTGATGAACAGCCCGTGTCTGGTCGAGAACCAGTCGCCGAAGCTGAGCCAGCTGTCGCCCGCGCCGAAGCCCGCCATCATGCGGCCGAACGCGCCGAAGCCGTAGGCGGCGATGTACGTCGTGTAGACGCCGATCACGACCGCCAGCCAGAACGAGTACGAGAAGTTGCCGGCGAAGCCGATCGACGGGTGCAGCGAGCGGCTGTTGAAGACGTAGTCGCCGCCGGTGCGCGGCATCAGCTGCGTCAGCATCGCGTACAGAAAGGCGCCCGGAAGACCCAGCGCGGCCGCTATCAGGAACGACAGCATCGCGTTCGCGCCCGGGTAGAACGCGGCGAACAGCCAGAAGAAGGCGAACGTCAGCCCGACGCTCGACCACAGCAGGTTGTAGAAGAGCGCATCGCGCGTGCGGCCCTCGCGGACGAGTCCGGTCGCTCTGCGGGTGAAGAGCCCTGGTGCTTCACTGCTCATCGGGGACCGCCTTGGACGCTGGTGGAAGGTATGGCCGTGACGACGAGGTCGTCGCGGAGGTGCTCCAGGTAATCCACGTCATCGGTCGCCGGCCCGCCGAGCGGGAGGTCGACCACCGTCAGCCCGCGCGTCGAGCCGAGCTCGGCGACGAGGGAACCGTCTGACGCGACGGCGGCGCTGCCGCCGACGAACTGCAGACCGGCCTCCTCCCCCACGCGGTTCACGTAGAGGTGAGGACGGCGGTTGTCGAGCGCGCGCGCCCTGGCGGCGAGCGCGTGGTCGGGACCGTATGGCTCCATGTTCGCCGCAATCGTGACGATCAGAGCGGCGCCAGCGCGAGAGACGGCGCGCGCGGGCTCGGGGAACTCCATGTCGAAGCAGATCAGCGGCGCGACGCTGACGCCTGCCAGCTCGACGACGCAGAGCGCGTCGCCGGGCACGAAGGCGGCCCGCTCCGTCGCACCGAACATGTGCGTCTTGCGATAGGTGCCGGCCCAGCGGCCGTCGGAGTCGATGCACGCGACCGCGTTGGCGACCCCATGCTTGGTGCGTTCGGCGAAGCCGAGCAGGAGCGCCGTGCCGTGCCGCTTCGCGACCGCGCAGACGGTCGGCAGCGGCGCGTCGGCCGGGGTGAGCGCGAGCTGTGCGGCACGGCTGGGGTCGTATCCGGTCAGGAACAGCTCCGGGAAGACCGCCAGCTCGGCGTCGGGGTGTTCCGCGAGCGCCGCGGCGACCGTCGCCGCGTTCGCGTCCACGTCGCCTGCCGCAGGCTCGAGCTGTGCGAGCAGAGCGCGCATCGGGCTAGCTCCGCTCTCCTGCGAGGAGGCGGTCGAGCCCGGCCTGTGCGCCGCCGTGGAACGCCATCGCCTCGAGCGCGACGCGGCCGGCGATCGAGCAGGTCGGCGAGGTCGCGCCGGCCTCCAGGCTCGGGGCCGCCTCGACGACGTCGACGCCGACGAGGCCGTCGCGCGAGACGCCGCGGACGATCTCGATCGCCTCACGGCTGGTGAGCCCGCCGGGCGAGGGGCAGCAGGTGCCGAGCGCGTAGGCGGCGTCGAGCGAGTCGACGTCGAAGGAGAGGTAGATGCCGTCGCCGGCGCCCGCGATCTCGCGCGCCTTGTCGGCCGCCCACTTGGCGCCCTTCTCCCAGATCTCCTCGAGCCAGATGATCGTGATGCCCTGCTCCTTGCAGTACGCCAGCTCGGTGCGCGGGTTCATCCAGCCGGAGATGCCGACGAGCGCGATCTTCGCGGGGTCGAAGCCGGCGTCGACGGCGCGCGTGACGGGACAGCAGTGGTTCAGCTCCTCGCCGCCGACGTCCGGCGCGGTGTCGAGGTGCATGTCGACGAGCACGAGGCCGGGGTCCGCGACGCGCTCGCGCACTGCGCGGACGGCGGGGATCGTGATCGAGTGGTCGCCGCCGAAGGTCACCGGCAGCGCGCCCGCGTCGAGGATCGCGCCGATGTCGGCCTGCGCGCGGGCGAACGTCTCGACCGCGTTGGCGAGCACGACGTCGCAGTCGCCGGTGTCGACCGGCTTGAGATCGAGCAGGTCGAAGTCGAGCGTGGCGTTGTACGTCAGGAACTGCGCGGACACCTCGCGGATGCCCCTCGGGCCGTAGTTGGCGCCCGTGCGGCTGATGTTGGTGGCGTCCCACGGCAGGCCGTAGATCGCGGCCTTCGCACCGTGCGCCTTCAGCGCGTCGGTGTCGGCGGCGACGTGCGGCAGCCGCAGGAACGATCCGACCAGGCCGGCGTGCAGCAGGCTCGTCCACATCGTCGGGTCGATCGGCTCAGGGGTCGTGCTTGACACAGCCTTTCCCTCCTCATTGGAAAGACGTTTTTGCATCTCTGACAGAGCAGGTTAGACAAAACGCTTTTGCAATGTCAACGCTCCGCGGGATAGTCTGTGTCTCCATGGGGATCAGAAGTCAGCGCATCGGCATCAAGGAAGTCGCGTCCGCGGCGGGGGTGTCGGTCACGACCGTCTCACATGCGCTGAACGGAAAGGGCCGCTTGCCCGAAGCGACCCGCCTGCGCGTGCGCAACGTCGCCGACCAGCTCGGCTACCGGCCGAACGTGACGGCGCGAAACCTCGTCGTCGGCAGAACGGGCCTGCTCGGTCTCGCCGTCTCCCAAGCGGGCGGGCCGCCGTTCGCCGCGTCGGACTTCGCCTACTTCGCACAGCTGATGATGGCCGCCTCGACCGAGGCGATCGCAGACGGCTACGCGCTCGTGCTCGCGCCGGCCGACGGCGCGCTCGACCCCAGCGGCGGGATCGCCGTCGATGGGGCGATCATCGTCGACCCGGTGAGGGAGGACCCGCTCGTCGAACGGCTGCGGCGCGCCGGCATCACCGTCGTGACGACCGGCCGCGACCCGGGCACGGGCGAGCGCGGCTACTGGGTCGACAACAACCACATAGCGGGCGCGTCGTCGATGCTCGACCACCTCGAGCGGCGCGGTGGCAGACGGATCGCGCTGATGACGAGCCCGATAGAGATCTCCTACACCTCCGACGTCGAGCGCGCGTACCGCGCGTGGTGCGACGAGCGGCGGATCGAGCCGCTGGTGAAGACGACCGCGCCGGACCTGACCGAGCGCGCCGGCTACGACGCCGCGCTCGACCTGCTGTCGCGGCCCGAGCCGCCCGACGCGATCTTCGCGACCTACGACCGGCTCGCGTTCGGCACGCTGATGGCCGCCGACGCCCGCGGCGTGAAGGTGCCCGACGACCTGCTGCTGGCGACGACCGCGACCGAGAGCCAGGCGCCCGAGCAGGTCAACCCGTCGCTGACGACGCTCAACCTCCACCCGGAGGAGATCGGCCGCAGCGCGGCCCGTCTGCTGGTCGACCTGCTTGACGAGCAGGAGCCCGCGCAGCGCCACGTGATCGTGCCGCACCGCGTGATCGCGCGCAGCTCGACGCGGCGCGGCCAGGGCTAGCCGCCGGCCGGGTCGACGGGGTCGACGAGGATCCCCCGCAGCACCGTCAGCGCGCGCTCGCGGTGGGCGTCCAGCTCGGAGACGAGCAGCTCCGCGTCACCCTCCCGCACCGCCGCCATGATGCGGTCATGCGCGGCGACCGCGTTGTTGCGCTCCTGCTCTGAGTTGTAGTAGAGCGCGCGGTAGGACTCGGTCGAGTCCCACAGCACGCGGATCAGCCGCAGCACGTGCGGCTGATCGGGCGACTCGAGGATCGCGAAGTGGAAGCGGCGGTTCGCCTCCAGCTCCGCCGCGACGTCGCCGGCCAGCGCCGCGTCGACGCAGTCGCGCGCGGCGCGCGCCATCCGGTCCAGCGCCTCGGCGTCGAGCGCCGGCAGCGCGTGGCGCACCGCGCGCGCCTCCAGCACGGCGCGCAGCGCGTAGATCTCGTCGAGGTCGGCGACGCTCAGCTCGGTGACGAAGTAGCCGCGCCGCGGCAGGTAGGTCAACTGCCCCTCCTGCTCCAGCACGCGCAGCGCCTCGCGCACCGGCACGACGCTGACGCCGATCCGCTCGGCGACCTCCTCCTGCCCGACGCGCTGGCCGGGTCTCAGCTCGCGCGCGACGATCGCGCCGCGCAGCCACTCGACCGCGTGCTCCTGCGAGGTGCGGTGCGGCCGCGCGGCTGGCCGCGTGCTCACAGGAGCGCCCCGGCCGGGAGAACGAGCCCCCTGGGCGAGCTCTCCCGACGCGACCCGAGGCCGCAGGCCGAGCGGTCGCGCATCATCGGAAGGCCTGGATCCCCGTCAGCGCGTGGCCGATCACGAGCGCGTGGACGTCGGCGGTGCCCTCGTAGGTGACGACCGACTCGAGGTTGTTCATGTGGCGGATCACCGGGTACTCGAGCGTGATCCCGTTCGCGCCGAGCACCTGGCGGGCGGTGCGGGCGACGTCGAGCGCGGCGTTGACGTTCGCCAGCTTGCCCATCGACACGTGCTCGGGACGCAGCGTGCCCGCGTCCTTGAGGCGGCCGAGGTGGAGTGCCAGCAGCGTCGACTGGTTCACCTTCACGGCCATCTCGGCGAGTCTCTGCTGCACGAGCTGGAACGACGCGATCGGCTTGTCGAACTGGATCCGCGTCTTGGAGTAGTCGAGCGCCGCCTCGAAGCAGGCGCGCGCGGCGCCGGCGGCGCCCCAGACGATCCCGTAGCGCGCCTCGTTGAGGCAGGAGAGCGGCCCGCGCAGCGAGGTCGCCTCCGGCAGCCGCGCGCTGTCGGGCAGGCGCACGTCGTCGAGCACCAGCTCGCTCGTGACCGACGCGCGCAGCGACAGCTTCTTGTGGATCTCCGGCGCGCTGAAGCCGGGCGTGCCCCGCGGCACGAGGAAGCCGCGGACGCCGTCGTCGGTCTGCGCCCAGACGACCGCGACGTCGGCGATCGTCCCGTTCGTGATCCACATCTTCTGGCCGTTGAGGACCCACTCGTCGCCATCGCGTCTGGCGCGCGTGCGCATCGAGCCGGGGTCCGAGCCGGAGTCGGGCTCGGTCAGCCCGAAGCAGCCGATCGCCTCGCCTCTGGCCATCCGCGGCAGCCACTGCTGCTTCTGCTCCTCCGAGCCCCAGCGCCAGATCGCGAACATCGCGAGCGAGCCCTGGACGGAGACGAGCGAGCGCACGCCGCTGTCGCCGGCCTCCAGCTCCAGGCAGGCGAGGCCGTATGCCGTCGCGCTCGCGCCCGCGCAGCCGTAGCCGGTCAGGTGCATGCCGAGCACGTTCAGGTCGCCGAGTCTGTTGGCCAGCTCGCGCGGGATCGTCGCCTGCTCGAACCACTCGCCGACGTGCGGGACGACCTCACCGGCGACGAACGCGCGCACGGCGTCGCGGATGTCGCGCTCCTCGTCGCTCAGCAGCGCGTCGATGCCGAGGTAGTCGTTGGGGCGGAGCGGCGGCGGGGCGGTCGTCGAAGCGGTCATGCGGGAAGTCCTCCGGGGCGGGCTCGTGGCGGGGCGAGGCAGAATTCTTATAAAATCTAATCATGACTTCGAGGAGAGAACCAGCCGGAGGCGCGGCGGGCGGCGCAAGCGTCGGCGGCCGAGCGCTCGGCGACGTGCTCGTGCTCGACTTCTCGCGCGTGCTCGCCGGCCCGCTCGCGACGATGCTGCTGGCCGACTACGGCGCGACCGTCGTGAAGGTCGAGCGGCCGGGCGCGGGCGACGACACGCGCGCATGGGGGCCGCCGCACGATGCCGCCGGGACCGCCACCTACTTCCTCTCCGTCAACCGCAACAAGCGGTCGCTCGCGCTCGACCTCAGAGACCCCGCCGACCTCGCGACTGCGCAAGCGCTGGCCGCCCGCGCCGACGTCGTCGTCGAGAACTTCCGGCCCGGCGTGATGGAACGGCTCAGACTCGACCACGCGACGCTCTCCGCCGCCAACCCCGGCCTCGTCTACGCGACCATCACGGGCTTCGGCTCCTCCGGCGAGGGCGCGGCGATGCCCGGCTACGACCTGCTCGTGCAGGCGGTCGGCGGGCTGATGTCGGTCACCGGCCGCCCCGAGGACCCGCAGAAGGCGGGCGTCGCGCTCGTCGACGTCATAACCGGCCTGTTCGCGACGACCGGCATCCTCGCCGCCCTGCGCCACCGCAGCGCGACGGGGGAGGGCCAGCGGATCGAGATCGACCTGCTGTCGTCGCTGCTCGCCGCGCTCGTGAATCAGGCGTCGGCGTACACCGCGGCGGGCGTCGTCCCCGGCCGCATGGGCAACAGCCACCCGAGCATCGCGCCGTACGACCTCTACGCTGCCGGCGACGCGACGCAGCTGATCGTCGCCGTCGGCAACGACCGCCAGTTCGCGAAGCTCTGCGACGTGCTCGGCGTGCCCGCGCTCGCCGCCGACCCCCGCTTCGCGACGAACCCGGCACGAGTCGCCGCGCGCGAGCCGCTGCGCGCGCTGCTGGAGGAGCGGCTCGCCACCGCGCCCGCCGGCGCGTGGAGCGAGCGGCTGCTCGCCGTCGGCGTGCCCGCAGGAGAGGTCAACGACCTCGCCGGCGCGTTCGCGCTCGCGCAGCGGCTCGGGCTCGACCCGATCGCCGAGCTGCCTCCGCTGCCGACCGCCGCCGACGCCGCCGCGCCGGCGCGCGTCGCCCGCAACCCGGTCCGCATGTCGGCCTCGCCCCCGCGCCACGACAGCGCCCCGCCCGCGCTCGGCGAGCTGGGCGCCGACGAGGCGCTGCGGCTGTTCGGCGCGGATTGAGCTGCGCGAGGCGAGCCGCTCGCGGTCTCGCCTGAGCGGCTCGCCTCGACCGGACGCTCCGCGCCGCAACCGCGCATCTCGCTGAAAGTTGTTCAGTGTAGGGTGGCGGCGTGGCGAGCCGCACGATCCTCAACCCGGCGACCGGCCGCTCGATCGCCGTCGTGCCCGAGGGCGGACCGGCGGACGTCGAGGCCGCCGTCGAGGCGGCCCGCGCCGCCTGGCCGGAGTGGGCGGACAGCACGCCGCGCGAGCGCGCCGCCGTGCTGCTGGCGATCGCCGACGCGATCGCGGCCGAGCGCGAGCAGCTCGCGCGGCTGGAGTCGGCCAACGCCGGCAAGCCGCTGCCGGCCGCGCGCGGGGAGATGGACGCCTGCTGCAAGGTGCTGCGCTACTTCGCCGGCGCGGCGCGCATCCTCGAGGGCAAGGCCGCGGGCGAGTACATGCGCGGCTACACGTCGATGGTGCGGCGCGAGCCGATCGGCATCGTCGCCGGCATCGCCCAGTGGAACTATCCGCTGCTGATGGCGGTGTGGAAGCTCGGTCCGGCGCTCGCCGCCGGCAACGTCCAGATCCTCAAGCCGGCCGAGGGCACGCCGCTGTCGCTGCTCGCGCTCGCCGACCTCACGCGCGACACGATCCCCGCGGGCGTGCTGAACGTGATCACCGGCGACGGCCCGACCGTCGGGCAGGCGCTCGTCGCGCATCCCGCGATCGGGCTCGTCTCGGTCACCGGCGGTTCGGCCACCGGCACGGCGATCGCCCGCACCGCGGCGGATACGCTCACGCGCGTCCACCTGGAGCTGGGCGGCAAGGCGCCCGCGATCGTGCTCGACGACGCCGACCTCGATCAGACCGTCGCCGCGCTGCGCGTCGCGGGCTTCGAGAACGCCGGCCAGAACTGCGTCGCAGCGTGCCGCGTCATCGCCACGGCGGGCATCTACGACCGGCTGCTCGAACAGCTCGTCCCGGCCGTCGCGTCATTGCGCGTCGGCGACCCGGCCGACGGCGACGAGATCGAGCTGGGTCCGGTCATCTCGCCCGCTCACCAGCGGCGCGTGCTCGGATTCGTGGAGCGCGCGGTCGCGGCCAGCGCGACCGTCCTGACCGGCGGCGACCGCGCCGCCGGCCCGGCCGGCGGCGCGTTCGTCGCACCCACCGTCCTCGCCGGCGTCGCGCAGGACAGCGAGATCGTCCAGAACGAGGTCTTCGGACCCGTCGTGACGGTCCAGCAGGTCGACGACTACGCGCAGGCGCTCGCCTACGCCAACGACTCGCGCTACGGCCTGGCCGCCTCGATCTTCACCGAGAACGCCGGCCGCGCCCTCGACGCCGCCCGCCGCCTGGAGTTCGGCTGCGTCTGGGTCAACGACCACCTCGCCCCGATCACGCCCGAGATGCCGCACGGCGGCTACAAGCAGTCCGGCTACGGCAAGGACCTGTCGGCGTTCTCGCTCGAGGACTACACGCAGGTCAAGCACGTCGCGATCC
Source organism: Conexibacter woesei DSM 14684 (assembly GCF_000025265.1). GTDB lineage: Bacteria > Actinomycetota > Thermoleophilia > Solirubrobacterales > Solirubrobacteraceae > Conexibacter > Conexibacter woesei. The sequence continues at coordinate 1,030,335 of NC_013739.1, read as the reverse complement.
GGATCGGCGGCTGACCGAGCCCGGAACGCAGAGAGCCCCGCCGGTCGGCGGGGCTCTCGAAGCGTGCCGTGCAGGGCCGGGTCGCCGCTAGGAGGCGGACTCGGTCGCGGCCTCGCGCTCGTTGAGCGGCGGGGCCTCTCTGTACGGGTACGGGTTGGCGGCGTTGCGGTCGCCCTGGCCACCGGTCGAGGAGCCGTCCTCCTCGTGGTACTCGGCCTCGGCGTTGACGGCCCAGATGTCGTGTCTGGTCCCGTCGAGCAGGTTGTCGACCGCGCGCATCGCGGTCAGCATCGAGTGGTCGGAGTTGTTGTAGCGGTGCAGACCGTTGCGGCCGACCTGAACGAGGTTCGGCGTCTGCGCGAGCCACTCCTTGACGACCTCGAGGTTTCTCGCGTACTCGCCGTCGTAGACCGGGTAGGCCTTGTGAACGCGCGTCGCGAACCCCATCGTGACCTTCGACGGGTCGCCGAGGCCCATCTGGCCGAGCTCGCTCTTGGCCAGCTCGACGAGATCCTCGTCCTTCATGTTCCAGAGCGAGTCGCCCTCGAAGCAGAAGTACTCCATGCCGATCGACGCCTCGTCGTCGTTCGGCACCATCCACGGGCTCCACGAGCGGAAGTTCTGGATCCGGCCGACTTTCACGCCCGGCTCGTGGATGTAGATCCAGTTGTCGGGGAAGAGGTCTCTGCCGTCAATCACGAGCGAGACCGTGAGGAAGTCGCGGTAGCGCAGCCCGCGGCCGGCGTCGCGGACCTCGGCGGGCGCCTCCGGGTCGGTGATTCTCGTCGTCACGCCGAGCGGCAGCGACGAGATCACGGCCTTCGCCTCGATCGTCTCGCCGCCGGCGATCACGCCGGTCGCAACGCCGTCTCTGATGAGGACTCTCGTGACGGGTGCGTTCATCCGCACCTCGCCGCCTCTGGTCTCGATGTCGGACTTCATTCTCTCCCACATCTGGCCGGGGCCGAATCTGGGGTAGTGGAACTCGCCGATCAGCGATCTGATCTCGTTGCCCTTGTTGCCGAGGAAGGCGGCCTTCGCGGCGGAGAAGAACGACAGGCCCTTGATCCGCTGCGCGGCCCAGTCGGCGCGCAGCTCGGACGTCGGGACGCCCCACACCTTCTCGGTGTAGGTCTTGAAGAACTGCGTGAAGAGCCATCTGCCGAAGCGGTTGGAGACCCAGACGTCGAGCGTCTCCTCCGGCTGCGGACGGACCTTCGTCTTGACCGCCGCATACAGGTACGAGCCGCCGGCGCGCATCAGGTCGACCGGGCCGAGCTTCTTCAGCACGTCCATGCCCTCGAGCGGGTACTGGAGGAACTTGCGCCGCCAGTAGATGCGCGACTGGCGCGGGCGCAGCAGGAACTCGCCCTTCATGATCTCCAGCCAGAGGTCGTCGACCTCTCTGACCTTCGTGAAGAAGCGGTGACCGCCGAGGTCGAAGCGGTACTCGCCGCCGTTCGGCGCTCTGCGCACCTCGGTGCGCGCGATGCCGCCCACCTGGTCGGTCGACTCGAGCACGATCACTCTCTCCCCGCGCTTGGCGAGCAGGTAGCCGGCGGTCAGGCCGGCGGGACCGCCGCCGAGCACGACGTACGGGCGGCTGTCCTCGGAGGCGGGGGCGGTGGGTCTCGTCTCGTTCTCAGTCATATCCGTTCGTCTGTGCGCTCGTGGCTTGAGTTCAGGGAACCTGGGTCGCGGGCTGGTCGCGGACCTTCTCGTAGAGAATCCCGACGTTGCCGACCGTCGAGGCGCCGCGGTAGAACTGCGGTGCGACGTCGATCTGTCTCAACGTGCCGCCGGGTCTCGCGTCGGCCTGAAGGATCGCACCGAACTGCGCCGACCGGCGCCGGGCGAGCTGCGTCCAGGGCGCCGACCAGTTCTCCACGCCCTCTGTGAGGGGCCGCATGAAGAGCACCTTCTGGCCGGGTCTGAGGCTATCAAGGAGCGGCGGCAGCACATCACGCGGTTGTGCTGCTTCGTACTTGTCCATCGCGTCGACCCAGTCCATGTGACGGGGGTCGTCGACGATGCCGGCGGAGTCCGCGTACCTCAGTCCCGCGGGCAGGTAGTACCACGCCAGCGGGGTCTGCTCGGGCTGCCCGGTTATCACCAGGTCGCCCGGTCTCATCTGCGATCCCGCCTCGGCGCCGATGTCGCGCACGGAGCTCTTGTAACCGTCGACGAACGGTCTCGGGTTCGCCCAGAAGACGGCGAGCGCGGCGAGCGCCACGAGGCCGAGGACTCTGGCGCGCGCGAGTCCGAGCGCGGTCAGCAGCAGCATCGGCGCGAGCGCGACGGCGAAGTAGCGCGAGACCCAGGCGGGCGTTATCTGCGAGATCGTCCAGGCGATCACCAGCGTCGTGATCGGGATCAGCAGCAGCACCCAGATCGACAGCCGCTCGCCGTCGTTTCTGCCCTTGTTCGCGGCCAGCGCGGCGGCGGCGCCGAAGCCGCCGACGAGCAGCATCACTATCGAGGCGCGGTCGCCGCCCATCAGGTCGCGCGAGATCTGGATCGGCGCGCCGAAGCGGGGCGCTCTGCCCCACGGCGCCGCCGTGTGCGCGGCTTGGAACAGCAGCGTCGGCAGCCACGGCAGGAACAGGATCGCCGCGGCGGTGAAGGCGGCGAGCCCTTCGATCGCGAGCGTTCTTCTCTCCTCGCTGCGCCACCACAGGAAGATCAGCGCGAGGAAGGCGGCGAGGCCGTAGAAGATCCCCCAGCCGTGGGTGTAGAGCATCAGCGTCTGCAGGACCGCGAACAGGACGACGTAGACGCGGCCTCTGCGGTACGCGAAGGCGTGCAGGAAGCAGGCGGTCGCCAGCAGCGCCAGCAGCGCCATCAGCGAGTACATCCGCGCTTCCTCGCCGTAGGACGTGAGGAACGGGTTGAGCGCGCAGATCGCCGCGCCGATGTAGCCGGCGCGCTTGCCCCACAGCGACCAGCCGGCCCACATCGCGGCCGGGATCGTCAGCAACGAGAAGATGAGCGAGAACCAGTGGACCGCGGTCTCGGTGCGGCCGAACGCGTCCATCCACAGGTTCAGGCCCATGTAGTAGAGCGGCGGCGAGCCGTCCTCTCTCAGCACGCCCGGGATGTCCATCAGGTCGTGCGAGGCGATCCCGACCGAGAGCCCCTCGTCCATCCAGAACGAGCCCGATATCGAGCGCGTGCGGACGTAGATCGAGATCGCCGTGAGGACGATCAGCGCGGCTGCCGCGAGCAGCGCGTCAGGCGCTCTCAGCTCGAAGCGGCGGTTGGTTCTCGGGACTGCGGCCGTTGCCATCGGCGGACTGAGGTTACCGGCGCCCTAGGCGCCAGGCTTCGGAGGACAGGTCGAGTACAGGTGCGTGCTGCGCTGCGGGACGAGCAGTCTGTAGCCCGCCGGGAACGGCCCTCTCGGCGCCCACGGGGCGCGGCCGGTCGAGCGCGAGGCGACAGCGGCGCCGCCGGCCGGATCCGGGTCCATCCGGACGTCCATCGTGTGTCTGTCGATGTGCCAGGCGACCATCGGGACCTGGTACATGCCCGTCGCGACCGGGCCGCAGGCGGCGAAGTGCTTGCCGCCGCCGACCTTCGCGAGGCTCTTTCTGAGGTCGATCCGCAGCTCCGCCTGGTAGCGCAGCGCGCGGTCGAGGTCGCCGAAGGTGCGGAACTTCGGGCCGGCCCAGTGGTAGGTCGCACCAAGCAGGACGACGCAGGCGGCGACGCCCGTCCCCAGCATCAGCGCCTTGCCGTGGCGCTCGCCGCCGAATCTCGCGACGACGTCGCTCGCGATCTGGACCGCCCAGCCGAAGCCGACGCCGCCGACGACGGCGATCAGCGTCGTGCCGAGGATGATGTAGCGCGGGTTGCCCGAGAAGCCGGCCTGCGTCATCAGCGCGATCTCCGCTATCCACGCGAGGGCGAGCAGCGCGATCACGATCACCGCGCCCTGACGGCGGGCTCTGATCCACTGCCAGACGGCGATCGCGAGCGCGAACGCGGCGGCCGCCTTGACCGGCGTCAGCATCAGCGGCCACGTTCTCTTGATCACCTCCCAGAAGGGGAAGTCGGCGAACGCGGGGCTGTTCGGGTTCGGTCTCTGCGCGCGGTCGGCGGCGCGCCAGAAGTTGCCCGAGCCCCAGTACTCCGGCAGCAGCCAGAGCACGGGGATCAGCACGCCGCACACGATCACGAGCCAGAGCGTGCGGCGGTCGCGGTCGATCAGCAGCAGCCAGAGGCCGTAGAGGCCGAGGAACGGCCACACCTCCGGGCGCAGCAGCGCGGCGAGGAAGCCGAGCACGAACGCCTGCCGGTACTTGCCGTCCATGTGCCGCTCGATGCCCCACAGCGTGAACGCCACGAGCAGGCCCTCGGAGTTGCCGAGCGTCATGTTGCGCACGAAGCTCGACGAGATGATCAGCGCCATCGCGGCGATCACGCCGGCGATCGTCTTCGCCGGCAGGGAGCCGCCGGTCAGCCGCCAGGCGAGCCGGAAGACGAGGATGATCGACATCACCGCGCCGGCGCGGCCGACGATCAGCCAGAGGTCGGGCGCGGCGTCGCCGAACGGCGCGAAGGCGGTCGTGAACATCACCGTCAGCGGCTTCCACGACGGGCCGCCCGTCGTCGTCAGGTCGAACTGCGTGATCTCGCGGCCCCAGACGATCCACGCCCACGGGTCGTACGTCGGCGTCGAGGGGTAGAGCAGCGTCAGCGCCGCGATCGCGACCGAGATCGCCGCCAGCAGCGCGTAGACGCGGCCGTCGGTCGCGTGCTCGCGGACGTTCGCCGGCGTCAGGCGCGCGCGCAGCGCGTCAAGCCAGGCAGGCGAGGATTCGATCGGTGCAGTCGATGCTGAGGGCACGGGGGAAGGTGAGGGGGACGGCTTCACGCGGTCGACGCGGCGGTGTCCGCGTGCTTCTCGGCGCGTGCGGCTGCGGCGGCCTCGTGCTCGGCGCGCTGCTCCGCGTGCGCCGCGTCACGAGCCGCCCGCACGCGCGAAAGGCCGCCATAGCGTACGACGAGCAGCACGAAGCCGACGATCGTGATCGGGACGAACAGCACGAAGCGCAGCAGGATCAGGTAGGACAGGACCGCGCTTCTGGACGCGTTGGTCACCGCATTGACCGCGAAGATCACCGCGGCATCGTACGTGCCGATGTAGCCGGGCGCGGCAGGGATCAGCGCGGCGGCGTTGGTGAACGCGACGACGGCGAGCCCGTCCTGCAGGCCCAGCTCGATGTTGACGGCGTGGCCGACGGCGATGTAGACGCTCGCCTCGACGCACCAGATCGCGAGCGAGACGACGAGCAGCACGACGCCCTGGCGGCTCAGCAGCTGCTTCGTCGGCTGTGCCATCGGCACGAGCGCCTCCAGCACGAACAGCAGCCGCTCGCGGAACTTCAGCAGCGCGACCGCGGTCGCGATCAGCAACAGCACCGCGAGCACGACGCCGATCAGGATCACGGTCGAGTTCGGCGGCGGCAGCTCGCTCAGCAGGTTCGAGGCGAGGACGACGAGGATGATCCCGAGCGCGATCGCGTCGAGCACGCGCTCGGCGAGGATCGTGCCGAGGATCGTGCGCTTGGTCGAGTCCGGGACGCGCGAGCCGAGCAGGAACGTCCGCAGCAGCTCGCCGCCGCGGGCCGGCAGCACGTTGTTGCCCATGTAGCCGATCGGCGTCAGCGCGTAGGCGTCGGCGCGCTTGGCCTTGACGCCGGCGCGGCGCAGGATCCGCTCCCACCGCTCGGCGCGCATCAGCGTCGCGACCGTGTACAGCGCGAGCGCGCCGACGAGCGCCATGATCCCGCCGAAGTCCGACGGCAGCGTCGGCGCCTCCTGCTTGGTCGCCCACCAGACGACGCCGACGATCGGCACGAGCCAGACGATGCCGACCAGGATCCGCTTGCGGGCGGGCGTCATCAGTATCTGACGCCTCGTGCGTCGAGACAGTCCTCGATCTTGCCGAGGTCCTCGTCGCCGAGGTCCCCGACGGTGAACAGCGCCGGACCGATCGCCTCGGCGCCGGCGGCGTCCTCGGTGTTGTTGAGCGCCCGGCTCTGCGCGTCCTGGAGCGTGCCGGTGAAGATGATGTAGGCGCCCGAGGTCGTCGGAAGGATGTTGACGCGCTCGCGGTAGCGCTCGTCCTTGACCGCTCTGACGCCCTTGCGCTCGACGCAGCCGATCGTCTGATCACGCGGGTCGAACGCGGTCGCCTGCCTCGTCCCGGCGCCGGTCTGGGGCTCCTCGAAGCCCTGGCCGACGTTCGTGCCATCGCTGCCGCAACCGGCGAGGCCGGCGGCAAGGATCAGGGCAGGGAGAAGCGCAAGGGCCTGACGACGCATCGCGATCACAGGCTAGAGGATCGCGGAGCGGGCAGACCGCACGGCGCCGTGCAGGACGGACTGCGCCGACCTCTAGACTCCGGCGCCCCATGCTCGCGGTCCCCTTCGCGCTCGCGGGTCCGGCGCCCGAGGCCGGCGCCGTCGTCGCCGTCCTGCTCGTCGCGTGCGCGCTCGTCGCACGCACCACGCGCCTGCGTGCCCTCGCGATGAGCGGCGCGCTGCTGCTGGCGCCGGTCCTGCTCGTCTCCGACATATGGGACTCGCCGCAGATGCGGACCGTCCGCGACCGCCCGACGGCCGCGCTCGCCGCCGTCGTGCTCGGGCTCGCGGCGCTCGGCCTGCTGGCCGCGCTGATGACGCGCCGCCCGCTGCTGCTGCCGCTGCTCGCGGTCGCAGCGCTGCCGTTCCGGATCCCGATCGAGGTCGGCGGCTCCAGCTCCAACCTGCTCGTGCCGCTGTACCTCGTCGTCGCGGCCGGGACGCTCGCGTTCGTCGTGCCCGCGCTGCGCGCCGACCCCGAGCTGCCCGAGCCCAAGCGGGCGTGGGAACCCGGCTGGCTCGAACGGCTGCTGGCGCTGTTCGTCGTGCTCTACGGCGTGCAGGCGACCTACTCGGCCGACTTCGACAAGGCGCTCCAGCAGATCGCGTTCTTCTACGTCCCGTTCGCGCTGCTGTTCGTGCTGCTGGCGCAGATCGAGTGGACGCCGCGGGTGCTGAAGGCGTGCTTCGCCGTGCTCGTCGGGCTCGGCCTCGTCTTCTCCGGGATCGGCTACGTCGAGTACGCGACGAGACACATCTTCCTCAACCCGAAGCTGATCGCGTCGAACGAGCTGCACACCTACTTCCGCACCAACTCGGTCTTCTTCGACCCGAACATCTACGGCCGCTTCCTCGTGATCGCGATGCTGGCGGTCGCCGCCGGGATGCTGCGCACGACGCGCGGGAGAGTGCTCGCCGCCGGCGCGGTCGTGCTGCTCGCGCTGTGGGCCGGCCTCGTGCTGACGCTGTCGCAGTCGAGCTTCGTCGCGCTGCTCGCCGGGCTCGCGGTGCTCGCCGTGCTGCAGTGGGGCGTCCGCCGGACGCTGCTGCCGGTCGTCGCCGTCGTCGCCGTCGCGGGCGTCGCGGTGCTCGCCTCGCCCGGCACGTTCGGCGTCGACCTCGACAACCTCGACGCCTCCTCCAGCGGCCGCTTCGGGCTCGTGCGCGGCGGCGGCGAGCTGTTCGCCGACAAGCCGGTGCAGGGCTTCGGCACGGGCGCCTTCGAGGTCGAGTACCGCACGGAGAACCGCCGCACGTCGGGCGACGCGGCGGTCGCGTCGCACACGATCCCCGTCACCGTCGCGGCCGAGCAGGGCGTCGTCGGGCTGCTCGCGTATGTCGCGCTGCTCGCCGTGGCGCTCGTCCGGCTGCTGCGAGGCGCGGCGGCGACGGCGGCGCGCGCCGCGATCGCGGCCGCGTTCGTCGCGCTGATCGTCCACACGCTGATCTACGCCGCGTTCCTGGAGGACCCGCTGACGTGGGCGCTGCTGGGGATCGGCACGGCGCTCGCCGCGCAGGCCGCGGCGGTCCCGAGAAGACGCCGCGCCCACGCTCAGGACGGTGCCGCGGCGACGCCGAACGGCGGTCTGCGCACGACCGACACGTCGCTGCCCGCGACGTAGGACGAGCCGCTCGCCGGCGCGAGCGGACGCAAGCCTTCTTGCAGCAGCGCGCGCGGGCGGTCGGCGCAGAGCGCCCGCGCCTGCTCGACTCCGAGCCCCAGCTCGCACGCCGCTCTCAGCGCCGCGGTCAGGCACGGCGGGCGGCGCGGGCCGTGCGCGTCGGAGGCGAGCAGCCCGGCGTGGCCGCCGGCGAGGATCCGCGCCGCGTTGCGGCGCGCGCGTATGCCGTGGAGCCCGAGCAGCGACGAGGAGCTGACCTGGGCGAGCGAGCCGCGCTCCAGCTCGCGCATGAGGCCGCGCATGTCGTCGTCGAACAGCGGCAGGCAGCGCTCGGGATGGGCGAGCACGATGCCGTAGCCGGCGGCGCGCAGCTGGTCGGCGGCGCCGTGCAGCGTCCGCATCGCCCCGTCCAGCGGGGCTTCGAGCAGGATCCAGCGGGCGTCGGCGGGACCGTGCGCGATCAGCTCCAGCTCCTCGGCCGAGAGGCGCGGGACGCCGCGCACGCCCAGCTCTCCCCCGGCCTCGACGACGAGCGGGATGTGCGCCTTCGCGAGCGCGGCGTTGACCTCCGCGACGCGCCACGGCAGCTCGGCGACGTCGACGGAGGCGACGTGCGGCGTCGCGGTCGCGGCGACGACGCCGTCAGCGACCTCGAGCCCGGCCAGCTCGAGCGTGGCGTCGAGATCGGGCGGGCCGTCGTCGACGCCGGGCAGGAGGTGTACGTGCAGATCGACGAAGCCCGAGTCCATGTCCACCTCTATGAACGGCAAAAGGCGGCTCAGGTTTCGCCGGGTGGGGGATGATCTGACGCGATGGAGCGCTTTGCCGTCACGTGGTTGTGCAATACGGCGGCCCTGTGGGCCGCGACCGAGCTGCTCAGCGGCGTGCGCACCGGCGACGACAAGTGGCTGACGCTGATCGTCGCGGCGCTCGTCTTCAGCGTCGTCAACATGCTCGTCAAGCCGCTCGTGACGCTGCTCGCGATACCGCTGATCATCCTCACGCTCGGGATCGCGCTGTTCTTCGTGAACCTGCTGATGCTGTTCCTGACGAGCTGGATCGTCGGCGGCTTCGAGATCGACGGCTTCTGGGCCGGCGTCGCGGCGACGCTGATCGTGTGGGCGGTCAACGCGCTGCTCGGCGCGCTGTTCGACCGCGACGAGGCCGACTGATGGGTGCGGCGGCCGCCGCCGGCGCCGCCGGTCCCAGCGCGGCCGCCAAGCGGTGGACGCTGATCGCGTGCATCCTCGGCTCGGGGATCGTCTTCCTCGACGGGACGGTCGTGAACGTCGCGCTGCCGGCGATCGCGGACGACCTCGACAGCGGCCTCTCCGCCCAGCAGTGGATCGTCGAGGCGTACATGCTGACGCTCGGCTCGCTGATCCTGCTCGGCGGCTCGCTCGGCGACCTGCTCGGCCGCAAGCGCGTCTTCGGCGTCGGCGTCGCCGGCTTCGGCGTCTGCTCGCTGCTGTGCGCGATCTCGCCGACGACCGAGGTGCTGATCGTCGCCCGCGCGCTGCAGGGCGTCGCCGGCGCGCTGCTCGTGCCGAGCACGCTCGCGCTGATCATGGACACGTTCCCCGAGGACGAGCGCGGCGCCGCTATCGGCAGCTGGACGGCGTGGACCGGGATCGCGACCGTGATCGGCCCACTCGGCGGCGGGCTGCTGCTGGAGGCGGTCTCGTGGCGCTGGATCTTCGCGATCAACGTCGGGCCGGTGCTGCTGTGCCTGTGGCTGCTGCGCCACGCGCCCGAGGGCCACAGAGCCGAGCAGACGCCGATCGACTGGGTCGGCGCGGCGCTGTGCGGGCTCGGCCTCGCCGGTCCGGTGCTCGCGCTGACCGAGCAGCCCGCGCGCGGCTGGGGCGCACCGCTCGTCGCGTTCCCGCTGATCGCCGGCGTCGTGCTGCTGGCGGCGTTCCTGTGGTGGGAGCGGCGCACGCCGACGCCGATGCTGCCGTTGTCGATGTTCCGCTCGCGCAACTTCTCGGTCGGCAACCTCTCGACATTCACGCTCTACGGCGGGCTCAACATCGCGACGCTGTTCCTCGTCCTCTTCCTCCAGCAGGTCGCCGGCTGGTCGCCGGTCGCGGCCGGCGCCGCGACGCTGCCGCTGACGCTGCTGATGTTCCTGCTGTCCAAGCGCTTCGGCGCGCTGGCCGACAGATACGGACCGCGCCGCTTCATGGGCTTCGGGCCGCTGATCGCCGGCTGTGGGCTGCTGCTGATGCTGCGGATCGGCACCGACCCGAGCTACGTGACCGACGTGCTGCCGGCGATCCTCGTGTTCGGCATCGGGCTGTCGATGACCGTCGCGCCGCTGACCGCGACGGTGCTGAGCGCGGCCGGCGTCGAGCACGCCGGCGTCGCCTCCGGCGTCAACAACGCCGTCGCGCGCGTCGCGGGCGTGCTGGCGATCGCGATAGCCGGCGCAGCGATCGCGGGCGCGGCGAGCGCGAAGCTCGACAGCGAGCTGGACCGCGCCACGCTCACCCCGGCGGCGCAGGTCGCGGTCGACAGAGCGCAGGAGAAGCGGCTGACCGACAGCGCGCCCGGCGCGCCCGCGGCGGAGCGCCAGCAGGTCGACGCCGCGCTGTCAGACGCGTCGCTCGCGGGCTTCCGCGTCGGGATCGGGATCGCCGGCGGCCTCGCGCTGCTCGGCGGCGCGATCTCGCTCGCGGGGATCCGCGACCCCCGCCGCCCCGACGCCGTCCCGTGCGAAAGCTGCCCCGGCGGCGCGCTCGTCGGCGCCTCGACCGAGTCGCGCGAGCCGGTCACGGCCTAGCGAAGCGGCCTCGGCCTGCTCCTTAAATGCCGCGGCCGCGCTGGAGCAGCGCGGCCGCGGGTAGCGAGGGGGCTTTCGTCTGGGGTCATGCGGCTTCGCGCAGGGCCGAGAGCGAGGTCTCGCGGGAGAGGCGACGGAGCGCCTGCTCCTCGATCTCGCGGGCGCGGCTCGAGCTGACGCCGAGGCGTCTGCCGATCTGCGTCAGCGTCTGCGGCGGCTCGCCGGCCGTGCCGAAGCGGAGGTGGATGACGGTCTTCTCGTTGTCCGGCAGGTCGTCGATGGCACGCTGCACCGTCTCGTGGCGCAGGGTGTCCGCGACTTCCTCGTCGGGTTCGGGGGTGTCGGTCTTGATCAGCGCACCGAGGGCGGTGTCGCCGTCCTCGCCGACGGGCGCGTCGAGGCTGGTCGGCTCGCGGTCGGCTCTGCCGGCCTCGATCACCTGCTCGACAGGGAGTCTCGCCGCCTCGGCGATCTCCTCGTCCGTCGCGTCGCGTCCGTGCTTCGCCGTCAGCTCACGGCGGATCCGCGCGACCTTGCGGGCACGCTGTCCGACGTGGACGGGGAGGCGGATCGTGCGACCGGTGTTCTCGAGGCCGCGCTGGATCGACTGGCGGATCCAGAGCGTCGCGTAGGTCGAGAAGCGGAAGCCCTTGCGCCAGTCGAACTTCTCGACTGCGCGGATCAGGCCCAGCGTCCCTTCCTGCACGAGGTCGCCCATGCCGAGGCCCTGGCCCTGGTAGTGGCGGGCGATCGACATCACGAGTCGCAGGTTGGAATTGACCATCCGCTCCTTCGCCGAGAGGTCGCCGCGCTCGATCCGTCTCGCGAGCTCGATCTCCTCGGCCGGCGTCAGCAGCGGCCAGTTGCGCGCCTCGCGCATCAGCAGCTGGAGCGGGTCGAACGTCGTGTCGTTGGTGTCGTGGGGGTTTGCGAGCGTCTTCATGTCAGCCTTGGTCTTCGTCTTGGGATCCTTTCAATACCTACTACTGTGCTAGGTATTGTACGCCTAGATCATTGCTTCGTCAACCACTTTCGCTCGCGCGTAGCACTGGTGCGGAGCGGGGACCCTCCACATGTAGTCACATCCCCCTAAGGAGGACCTCAAATGGCCGACGACGGATCTGTCGACAGACTCAAGGGCAACGTCAAGAAGGCGGCCGGCGAGCTGACCGACGACGAGGGCCTCAAGAACGAAGGACGCGTCGACAAGGCCGAGGGCGGGATCAAGGGCAAGATCGACGAAGCCGCCGACAAGCTCCGCCACGCCCTCCACCGCGACAAGTAGCATCGACGTGGCCCTGACCACAACTCGTTAACACGTCGATAACAGGAGCCGGGCCCTCAGCGCCCACAATCGTTCGCATGTCATCGACCGCACGCTCCGCCTCCCCCACGGGCGAGCTGCCCGCATTCGCGCGCGACTCGGACACGATCGCGAGCGCGTGGGCGCTGGCGCTGGAGACCTACCGGGCGAACGGCGGTGGCAACATCGCCGCCGACGTCGAGCACGTGGCGATCACGGCCCGGCTCCTGCACGACGCCGGCGCCGACGACGCGACCGTCGCGACAGCCGTCCTGCACGACCTGATCGAGGACACCGGCGTCGACCGCTCCGTGATCGCCGCGCGCGTCGGCGAGGAGATCGCCCGGCGCGTCGACGCGCTGACCGAGAGACCGGAGCTCGACTCCTATCCGGAGCGCAAGGCGGAGCTGCGCGCGCGGGGGATCGAGGCGGGCCGCGAGGTCGCCGCCGTGATGGCGGCCGACAAGCTCGCGCGCGCCACGCGCGCCGCCGGCGGGCGGCTGCGGCCGGAGAAGCTGCGCCACTACCAGGCGACGCTGGAGCAGCTGCGCGACGCCTTCCCCGACCTGCCGCTGCTGGGCCAGCTCGGCGAGGCGATCGAGCGGCTCAAGCCGGCCGACGCGACGAAGACCGTCGAGACGGTCGATCCGCAGCACTTCATCAACCGCGAGCTGTCGTGGCTCGACTTCAACGAGCGCGTGCTCCAGCTCGCCGAGGACGCGCACCAGCCGCTGCTCGAACGCGCCAAGTTCTGCGCGATCTACAGCTCCAACCTCGACGAGTTCTTCATGGTCCGCGTCGCCGGCGTGCACGACCAGGTCGACGCCGGCATCGAGGCGACCAGCTCCGACGGGATCCCGCCCGACGAGCTGCTGAGAGCGATCGCCGCGCGGGTGCAGGAGCTGGGCGCGCGCCAGGCGGCCGTGTACCAGGAGGTGCTGCTGCCGTCGCTGGCCGAGCACGGGATCCGGATCGTCGACTGGGACGCGCTCGACGAGCAGGAGCGCGAGCAGCTGCGCGCCCGCTTCGAGCGCGAGGTCTTCCCGGCGCTGACGCCGCTCGCGGTCGGGCCGGCGCAGCCGTTCCCCTACATCTCGAACCTCTCGCTCAGCCTCGCGGTGCTCGTGCGCGACCCCGAGACCGACCAGACCCGCTTCGCGCGCGTGAAGGTGCCGAAGGAGGGGCTCCCCCGCTTCGTGCAGATCGGCGAGGGCGCGCGCACGCTCGTGCCGATGGAGTCGGTCATCGCCGCCCACCTCGAACAGCTCTTCCGCGGGATGGAGATCGTCGCCCACGCCGTCTTCCGCGTCACCCGCGACGCCGACTTCACCGTCTCCGACGAGGCCGACGACCTGCTCGAAGCCGTCGAGGCGCAGCTGCGGCGGCGGCGCTTCGGCGAGGTCGTGCGGTTGGAGGTGAGCGCCGGGATCGACCCGACGCTGCGCGCGCGACTCGCCGCCGAGCTGTCGATCGAGAACAGCGACGTCTACGAGGTCGCCGGCCTGCTCGACTACGCCGACCTGTGGCAGGTCGTGAAGCTGCCCGGCTTCCGCGATCTGCGCAACGCGCCATGGACGCCCGTGATGCCGCCGGAGTTCGTCGAAGACGACAAGAAGCCGGCGAACCTCTTCCGCCAGCTGCGTAAGCGCGACCTGCTCGTCCACCACCCGTACGACTCGTTCTCGACCGTCGAGCAGTTCGTCCAGCAGGCGGTCGCGGACCCGAAGGTGCTCGCGATCAAGCAGACCGTCTACCGCACCAGCGACGACTCGCCGCTCGTGCCGGCGCTGATCCGCGCCGCCGAGCGCGGCAAGCAGGCGGTCGGCCTGGTCGAGCTGAAGGCGCGCTTCGACGAGCGCCAGAACATCACGTGGGCGCGCGCGCTGGAGCAGGCCGGCGTCCACGTCACGTTCGGGATGCCGGGGCTCAAGACGCACGCGAAGGCCGTGCTCGTCGTGCGGCGCGAGGGCGACGGCGTACGCCACTACGCGCACATCGGCACGGGCAACTACCACGCCGGCACCGCGCATCTCTACACCGACTTCGGCCTCTTCACCGCCGACGACGAGATCACCGCCGAGATCGCCGAGCTGTTCAACCAGCTGACCGGCTACTCGAAGCCCGAGGGCTACGAGCGCGTGCTGGTCGCGCCGCTGAACCTGCGCGACAGGATCATCGAGCAGATCGACCTGACGATCGCCGCCCACACGCCGGAGCAGCCGGCGCGGATCGCGATGAAGATGAACTCGCTCGTCGACTCCGCCTGCATCCGCGCGCTCTACCGCGCCTCGCAGGCCGGCGTGCGCGTCGAGCTGAACGTGCGCGGCGCCTGCTGCCTGCGCCCGGGTGTGTCCGGCGTGTCCGAGAACATCCGGGTCGTGTCGATCGTCGGCCGTTTCCTCGAGCACTCGCGCATCTACGCCTTCCAGCGCGACGGCGAGACGTCCATCTTCATGGGCTCCGCCGACCTGATGCCGCGCAACCTCGACTCGCGCGTGGAGCTGGTCGTCCCCGTGCAGGACGCCGACGCGCGCGCCGAGGTGCTGGACACGCTGGAGCGCTGTCTCGCGGACACCGAGAACGCGTGGGACCTGCGCGCCGACGGCACCTGGACGCACCGGCGCGTCCAGCCCGGCGACGAGCGCCGTGACGTGCAGGCGGAGCTGATGCGCGCGCACCTGGCGCGCGCCGAGCACGTAGAGGCGTGAGCGAGCACCTGCGTGACGGCGGCCGCGGGGTCGTCCAGAGAACCGCGGTCATCGACCTCGGCTCCAACAGCTTCAGGCTCGTGGTCTTCTCCGTCGGCGAGAGCAGATGGTGGAAGCGGACCGACGAGCTGTCCGAGATGGTCCGGCTCGGCGGCGACCTCGGCCCGAACGGCGAGCTGTCGCCGCAGCGGATGGCGCACGCGCTGGAGACGCTGCGGGTGTTCGCGGCGTTCTGCGCGACGAGCGGGATCAGAACCGACCAGATAGAGGCCGTCGGCACGAGCGCGATCCGCGACGCGCCCAACGGCGAGGAGTTCGTGCAGCGCGCGCGGCGCGCGACGGGCCTGCCGATCCGGATCCTCTCCCAGCGCGACGAGGCGTGGTTCTCCTACGTCTCGGCGGTCAACCAGACGTCGCTGACCGACGGCATCGTGCTCGACATCGGCGGCGGCTCGCTGGAGCTGGTCGCGGTCGAGCGGCGGCAGGCGGAGGAGTGCGTCTCGTGGCCGCTCGGCGCCGTCCGCACGACCGAGAGATTCCTGCCCGGCGACGGCCCGACCTCGGCGAAGCAGATGGCGGCGCTGCGCGAGCATGCGCTGGAGCAGTTCGCGACCGCGCCGTGGGTCGCGACCGCCGGGCGCGACCACCTCGTCGGGATCGGCGGGGCGGTGCGCAACCTCGCGACGGCGGCGATCCGCGCGGCCGAGCTCCCGCTCGACAGCGTTCAGGGCTTCGTGCTGACGCCGCACGCGCTCGACACGCTCGTCGAGCAGCTGGCGGAGCGCGCGCCGGAGGAGCGTGAGCGCGTGCCGGGCATCAAGCGCGGTCGCGCCGAGGTGATCCTCGGCGGGGCGGTCGTGTTGCAGGCCGTGCTGGAGGCGACCGGCGCACCCGGCATCGAGGTGATCGAGGCCGGCCTGCGCGAGGGGATCTTCCTCGCCAACCAGCTCGCGCCCGCCGACCCGCCGATCGTGCCCGACGTGCGCGTCGCGAGCGTCACGAACCTCGCGCGCCAGCACGGCGTCGACCTCGTCCACGCCGAGCACATCGCCGAGCTGGCCGACCAGCTCGTCGCGGCGCTGCCGGGCGCCGGCCTGCCGGCCCCCGGCGAGCCGGAGCTGGTCGACGCGGCGGCGCTGCTGCACGACGTCGGGATGGCCGTCGACTACGACGACCACCACAAGCACTCCAGCTACCTGATCCTCGGCTCCGGCCTGCCCGGCTTCACGCCGCGCGAGGTCGCGCTGATCGCGCTGATGGCGCGCTACCACCGCAAGGGCACGCCGTCGCTCGGCAGCGCCGCCGCGCTCTGCGAGCCGGGCGACGACGAGCTGCTGCTGCGCGGCGCCGCGCTGCTGCGGATCGCCGAGCAGCTGGAGCGCAACCGCGACCAGGTCGTGCGCGGCGCGCGGCTGCGGCGCGCACCGGGCGACGACGACGGCGTCGTGCTGGAGCTGGACGCCGACGGCGACACCGTCGTCGCCGAGTGGGGCGCCGAGCGCCAGGGCGACCTCTTCGCCCGCGCTTTCGGCGCCCCGTTGACGGTCGCGCGCAGCTAGGCGGGGACCGCCTCCGCCTCGGCGCGGTCGGCCTCGCCGTTGCGCGCCGCCGACGCCGCCTGGCTGCGATGGCCGGGCACCAGCAGCGCCGCGACCACGCCGACGGCGAGCACCGCGCTGCCGACCCACAGCGCCGCGACGAGGCCGTCGGTGAACGCCTGCGGCGAGGCGTAGGAGCCGGCGCCGGCGAAGACGGTCGAGAGGACCGAGACGCCGAGCACGCCGCCGATCTCGCGGATCGTGTTGGTCGCGCCCGAGGCCTGGCCCGCCTCCTGCGTGCGGACCGACGAGAGGACGGCGTTGGCGGCCGGCGCGAACACGAGCGCCATGCCCGCTCCCGCCATCACGAACGGCACCACGAGCGCGCCGTAGGCGATGTCCGGCGTCGAGATCGCCGCGAGCCAGGCGAGCGCGCCGGCCTGCAGCGCCAGCCCGGCCGCCATCAGCGGCCGCGAGCCGATCCGGTCGGAGAAGATCCCCGCCAGCGGCGCGACGATCATCGTCGTGCCGGTCCACGGCAGCGTCCGCAGCCCGGCCTCCAGCGGCGAGTAGTCCTGCGCAGTCTGGAAGAACTGCGCCAGCAGGAAGATCGAGCCGAAGACGCCGAAGAACATCGCCAGCGAGACGCCGCTGGTCGCGCTGAACGCGCGGCTCTTGAAGAAGCGCATCGGCAGCATCGGCTCCGGCGTGCGCAGCTCCCAGGCGACGAACGCGCCCAGCAGCACGAGCCCGCCGATCATCGCGCCGAGCACCGTCGCGCTGGTCCAGCCGAGCGCCTCCGCCCGCACGATCCCGAACGTGATGCCGAGCAGGCCGGCGCCGGCGAGGCCGAGGCCGGGCAGGTCGAGCGTGCGGTTCGGCCCGCGCGACTCCGTCAGGCGCGTCAGTGCGAGCGGGATCAGGACGATCCCGATCGGCACGTTGAGCCAGAAGATCCAATGCCAGGTGATGCCTTCGACGACGGCGCCGCCGGCGAGCGGCCCGAGCGCGACGCCGAGGCCGCTGACGCCCGACCAGATGCCGAGCGCGAGGCCGCGCTTGCCGGCGGGGAACGCCTCCGACAGGAGCGTCAGGGTGAGCGGCGTGACGGCCGCCGCGCCGATCCCCTGGACCGCGCGGGCGGCGATCAGCGCCTCGGTCGTGGGCGCGAGCGCCGCCGCGGCGGACGCGAGCGTGAAGACGCCGAGCCCGAACGCGAAGACGCGGCGGCGGCCGAGCCGGTCGCCGAGCGCGGCGGCCGGCAGCAGCAGCACGGCGAAGCCGAGCGTGTAGGCGTTGACGGTCCAGCCCAACGAGGCGAGCGACGCATCGAGGTCGGTGCGGATCGACGGCAGCGCGGTCGTGACGACGAGGTTGTCGAGCGTGACCATGAAGAGCGCGATGCTCGTGATGATCGAAGTCCAGATCTGACGTGAGCGGGTCATCCCGCCTGCTCCTTCGGTTCGGGGATCATGGTGTGTAATCAGTCACTCACTCAGTGGGCAAAAAAAGAGGCCGGCGCGCGGCCTGCTCAGCCGGCGGCAGCCGGGTCGGTAGGTGTCGCCGCCGGCGGGGCGCATTGCTGCGCCGCCTCGTCGCCGAGCAGGCTGCGCACCCACGCCGCGTCGACCGCCGGCGCGTCCATCCCGGCGAGCACGGTGATCAGCATCCCGTGCGCGAAGAACGAGCGCAGCTCCTCGTCGTCGGCGCCGGACAGTCTCCGCACCAGCTCCCACATCTCGGCATAGCCTCTGCGGGCGGCATCGCGGATCACGCCCTCGTCGCCGGCCGCGGCCGCGAACGCCTGCAGCGTCGACTGGAGCGTGGTGCGATCCTGCGTCAGCTCGACGTAGGCGAGGCCCATGCCGTCGAGCGGGTCGACGCCGTCGGCGCGGGCGCGCTCGGCACCGGCGCGCATCGCGGCGCGGAGCCGCTCGTAACAGCGCTCGACCGCGGCGACGTAGAGCTCTTCCTTTGTCGGGAAGAGCCGGAAGAGGTAGGCCTGCGAGATGCCGGCGGCCTTGGCTATCGCCGTCGTCGGCGTGCCGTGGAAGCCGCGCTCCGCGAACGCGACGGCCGCCGCCTCGATCAGCGCCTCGCGGCGCTCGGCGGCGGTGGAGAGCTGGCGGCTCGCAGCGGACATCGGGTGTGAGTATGCACTCACTCACACCCGATGTCAAGACTGCTGACGCTCAGCCCTTGAGGCCGTTCGTCGCGTAGCGGATCAGCTTCGTCGTGCCCGTCATTCTCTGGCCGTTGGCGTTGAGCACCGTCGTCTTGACGTTCATCGTGCCGCGCGAACGCAGCAGGCTCTTGCCGAGGTCGTTGAGGGTGATGTGCACGATCCCGCCGTTGTTGGCTCTGATCGTGTAGCCGTTGCGCTCGCCGAGCAGCTTGCCGCTGCGCTCGAGTCTCATGCTGCCTCTGCACTCGACGCCGCCGAAGCAACCGAGGAAGACGCCGCCGACGCCGTTCTGGTCGGTGAACGACGTGTGGCCGAAGAACGACAGTCTCGTCGAGCCCGTGCCGCTGGTGACGAATGTTCTGTCGTCACCGGTGGCGACGGTGTTGTTCGGGCCGACCGCGACGAGGCGGTAGTGGTACGTCGTGTCGGTTCTCAGCCCGCTCAGGCCGGCCTGCACCGCGACGGCTCTCGTGCCGGCGCCGGCACCCTGCGGCGGCGTCTGGCTGCCGTAGTTGGTCGTCTCGCCGAACTCGAAGTAGTACGAGGTCGGGCGGCCCTGCGGGTTGACGGTGCCGTTGACGGTCGCGCCCGCGATCGTCGCGGCGGCGGAGCCGGTCGTCGCGACCGGCTTCGGCGCCGGCGGCGGCGCCGTGCCGGTCGTTCTGAAGGTCGCGTCGGCGCCGACGGTCGTGCCCGACGCGTTCGTCGCGATGACGCGGTAGTGGTACTCGGTGCCGGGCGTCAGCTCGTCGACGTCGGCGGTGACCGCTCTGTCGGTCGAGTCGGAGCCGACCGTCACCGGTCTCGTCTGCCGGCCGTAGTCGGCCGTCGTGCCGTACTGGAACGCGAAGCTCGTCGCCTCGCCCTGCGCGTTGACGGTGCCGTTGAGCGCCGCTCTCGTGTCGGTGATGTTCGACGTCGTGCCGGTCGCCACTGTGGGCGCACCTGCCGCAAGAGCGCTGGAAGAGAGCACAGCCGTGCTCGCGAACAGCGCGAGGGTCACGACGCCAAGTGCAGCGAATCGCCGCATGGGACCTCCGTAGTCGGGTCGTTGGCGTATGCGTGCTTCAACCGGCTGCGGCCGCCCGAGTTGCGCGGTAAGTCGTTCCAGTGACCTACCGCACAGGTTCTTGCAGCTCGAGCCGGATCAGCTCGGCGCGCGAGCTGATGCCGAGCTTGCGGAAGACCTTGCGCAGGTGGTAGTCGACCGTGCGCGGGCTGATGAACAGCTGCGCCGCGACCTCGCGGTTCATCGCCCCGCCCGCGACCGAGCGGACGATCTGCAGCTCCTGCGGCGTCAGCTGGTCGATCGTGCTCGGGTCGCGTCTGCGCGCGGTCTCGCCGCTCGCGCGCAGCTCGGCGCGCGCCCGCTCGGCCCAGACCGGCGCGCCGATCCGCTCGAACGTGTCGAGCGCGGCGCGCAGGTGGACGCGCGCGTCGACGCGGCGGCGCTCGCGCCGCAGGAACTCGCCGAACAGCAGCTCCGTGCGTGCCTCGTCGAAGCGCTGGTCGTTGCCGGCGTGCAGCTCGAGCGACCGCTCGAACAGCCGCTCGGCCTCCGCCGGGTCCTCGGCGTACAGCGCACGGCAGCGATCCAGCTGCGCCAGCATCGGCATCGCGCCCGTCCGCAGCACCCACTCCTCGTAGCCGGCGAACAGGTCGCGACACGCCTCCGGGCGGCCCGCGCGCACCGACGCCTCGACGAACGCCGCGAGGCTGTAGTGCGCGATGCCGGGATGGTGCGGCACCGGCCCGCCGCGCCACATCTGCTCGAACTGCGCGACCGCCTCGTCCGCGCGACCGCGCGCGAGCGCGGCGTCGGCGAGCGCCGCGCGCACGCTCGTGAGCGGATGCGCCAGACGCCGTCGCATCGCCTCCTCCAGCACCGCCGCCAGCTGCGCGACCCCCTCCTCCTCGCGCCCGCGCAACAGCGCCAGGTTGCCGAGCGTCGCCGCGTGCAGGCAGGCGGTGTTCGGCTGGCCGGTCTCGCGGGCGAGCCGCAGCGCCTCCTGCGCGTTCGCCTCGGCGGTCGCGAAGTCGCCGCGCATCAGGTCGTCGACGACGACGCCCGCGAGCGCCCACGCGAGCGTCCCGGCAGCCCCGCGCGTCCGCGCCTGCGCGACCGAGCGCGCGCGCAGGCGACGCCCGAGGTCGTACTCGCCGACGCCCCACGCGAGCCCGCCGGCGCGCGCGAGCGACTCGGGCGCGTCGAGGCGCTCCAGCGCGGCGGCCAGCTCCGCGGGCAGCGGCTGGGGATGCTCCTCCTGCGCCATCGCGACGCGCGCGAGCATCAGCCGCAGCACCTCGGCGTCGTCACCCTCCGCCAGCGGCGCCATCCGCTGCGCGAGCCCCGCGAGCTGGTCCATCACCGTGAGGTCGCCGGCATGGAAGGCGCTGTCGGCGGCGGCGTTCAGCAGCCGCACGGCGCGATGCGGATCGATCGCGACCGCCTCCTCCGCGGCCGGCACCAGCAGCGCGACCGACTCCTCGGGGATCCCGCTGCGCTGCTCGATCAGCCCGCGCAGCAGGCGGACGTCGAGCTGGGCGACGTCGTCCCCGGGCTCGGCCCGCCCCTCCGCCGCGTCGAGCAGCGCGAGTGCGCGCCCCGTGTCGCCGCCGTGCCACGCCGCGTCGGCAGCGCCCAGCAGCCGACGCACACGCAACGGCTCGTCGGACGTCAGCTCGGCCGCGCGCGCCAGCTCCGCGGCCGCGGCCGCATGGCCGGAGCGGCGCAGGGTCTTCTCCGCCGAGCACTCCAGCTCGCGCGCAACCTCCTCGTCGGGCCCCTCGGCGGCGGCGGCGCGGTGCCACGCGCGGCGGCTGTCGTCGCCGACGCCGCTGCGCGCGAGCGCGGCGTGCGCGGCGCGGCGGTCGGCTGCGCTGGCGCCGTGGTAGACGGCCGAGCGCACGAGGGGGTGGTGGAAGGCGACCATCGCGCCGTCGACGTGCACCAGCTCGGCGAGGCCGGCCGAATCGAGCGCGCTCGCGTCGAGCTCCAGCAGATCCGCCGCCGCGCGGATCGTCGCGAGCTGACCGCTGCCCTCGGCCGCTGCCAGCAGCAACAGCCGCTGCACCGCCGGCCCGCGCCGCCGCGCCCGTTCGAGGAACGCCTGCTCCAGCTCGCCGGCGAGCGGCAGCGGCTCGCGCGCGGGGTCGTGGCCGGCGAGCTGCCAGCCGGTCAGCGCACCCGGCAGCTCGATCAGCGCGAGCGGGTTGCCGCCCGTCACGCGCATCAGCGCCTCGCGGGTGGCGGGCGCGACGCGGTTGCCCCAGCGCTCGTCGAGCAGCGCGCTCGCGTCGCCGTCGCCGAGCCCCGTGAGCCGCAGCTCCGCGATCCCCGCCGTGTCGACCGGTACGGCCTCGTCGTCGCGGATCCCCAGCAGCAGCGCGATCGGCTCCGCACGCAGCCGCCGCGCGGCGAACGCGAGCGCGTCGCGCGAGGCCGCGTCGGCCCACTGGAGATCGTCGACGACGCACAGCAGAGGCCGCTCTCCCGCCGCCTCGGACAGCAGCGTGAGCGCGGCGACGCCGACGAGGAACGGCGTCGCACCGGCTGTCTCGCCCGGGGCGGCCGGCTCGCCCGGCGCGGCCGGCTCGCTCTCGGCGAGTCCGAAGGCGCAGTCGAGCGCGCGCCGCTGCGGCGGCGGCAGCACGTCGGCATGGTCGAGCAGCGGCAGCAGCAGCTGGTGCAGCGTCGCGTACGCGAGCGCCGACTCCGCCTCGACGCCGACCGCGCGCAGGACGCGCATCGGCGCCGTGCCGGGAGCGGCGCCGGGCGCGGCCGCTCTCGCCGTCGCGATCGCCGCGTCGAGCAGCGCCGACTTCCCGATCCCCGGCTCGCCGCGCAGCGCCAGCACGCCCCCGTCCCCTGCTCGCGCCCCGGCGAGCACGCGGCCGATCGCCACGAGCTCGGACTCACGTCCGTGCAACATCGGGCGATCGTACTGGCGACTCACCGGCGGAGGACTGGCGATGCGCGTGATGCGAGCGGTGCGGCGCGGGTCTAGTGTCGCGGCCATGACCAGATACGCGATCGAGGCCGAGGGCCTCACCAAGAGCTACGGGGAGGTGCGTGCGCTCGACGGCGTCAGCTTCCAGGTGCCCGCGGGCACGATCTTCGGGCTGCTCGGCCCCAACGGCGCGGGCAAGTCGACGACGGTGAAGATCCTCACGACGCTGTCGGCGCCCGACGCCGGCAGCGCGCGCGTGGCAGGGATCGACGTGCTGCGCGACCCCGCCGCCGCGCGCCGCGCGCTCGGCGTCGTCGGCCAGAAGCACGCCGTCGACAGAGAGGCGACCGGGCGCGAGAACCTGGAGCTGCAGGGCCGGCTGCACGGACTCGGCGGCGCGGAGCTGCGCAGGCGAGCGCAGGAGCTGCTCGAGCGCTTCACGCTCGCCGACGCCGCCGACCGGCTCGCCGGCACCTACTCCGGCGGCATGCAGCGGCGGCTCGACGTCGCGCTCGGGCTCATCCAGCGGCCGCAGGTGCTGTTCCTCGACGAGCCGACGACCGGCCTCGATCCCGAGGTGCGCGCCGACATGTGGAATGAGATCGGACGCCTCGCACGGGAGGACGGGCTGACGATCCTGCTGACGACGCACTACCTGGAGGAGGCCGACAAGCTCGCGTCCCAGCTCGCGATCGTCGATCGCGGGAAGGTCGTCGCCGAGGGCACGCCGGAGCAGCTCAAGGGCGAGCTGCGCGGCGAGGCGATCCACGTCGAGCTGGCGGACGACGTCGCCGGCGAGGGCACGGTCCACGCCGCGCTCGCGGGCGTCGACGGCGTCCGCGAGGTCGTGCTGGAGGGCCGCGCGCTGCGCGCCCGCGCCGACCACGGCGCGCGTGCGGTGCCGAGCGTGCTGGCGGCACTGGAGGCCGGCGGGCTGACCGTCGCCTCGGTGACCGTCGCGCGGCCGTCGCTCGACGACGTCTACCTGCGCTACGCGGGGCGGAGCTTCGGCGACGCCGCCTCCGACGGCGCGAGCGAAACCGAGACCGCGACCGTGGGGAGCCGCTGAGATGTCCGCGACGCTGACACATTCCTGGTGGCTGACCGTCCGGCAGCTGCGCGCCCTGTGGCGCCAGCCGTGGTGGATCGCGATCTCGCTCGCGCAGCCGATCATCTGGCTGCTGCTGTTCGGCCAGCTGTTCCGCTCGATCGTCGAGCTGCCGGGCTTCGGCAGCGACTCGTACGCAGACTTCCTGACGCCCGGCATCGTCGTGATGACCGCGATGTTCTCCGGCGGCTGGCACGGGATGGGGATGCTCGACGACCTCGACCGCGGGATCCTCGACCGCTTCCTGACGTCCCCGTCGAGCCGCGTCGCGCTGATCGCCGGGCCGCTCGCGCAGCTCGCGATCGTGACCGCGATCCAGACGCTGATCATCGTCGGGCTCGGCGTCGTCGTCGGCGCCGACTTCGCCGGCGGCGTGCCCGGCGTGCTCGTGCTGATCGTCGCCGCGGTGCTGCTCGGGACGGCCGTCGGCGCGCTCTCGATCGGGCTTGCGCTCGTGACGCGCAGACAGGAGACGATGATCGGCGCCGTGCAGTTCGTGACGCTGCCGCTGACGTTCCTCTCCGGCGCGTTCATGAACCTGTCGCTCGCGCCGGCGTGGATCGAGTCGATCGCGCGCTTCAACCCGGTCAACTGGGCGGTCGAGGCCGGCCGTGAAGCGCTCACCGCCGAGGACGTCGACTGGGGGATGGTCGGCACCCGCCTCGGCCTGCTCGCGCTGCTGACCGTGCTGTGCGGCTGGGTCGCGACGCGCGCCTTCCGCTCCTACCAGCGGTCGGTCTAGACGGTCGCCGCCGGATCCGGGCGCAGCTCGACGAGCACGAGGTGGTTGCCGTAGAGGTCGGCGAAATGGATGAACGCGCTGCCCTGCGCCTCCTGCGGCTCCTCGAAGGTGTCGACGCCCGCCTCCCTCGCCGCCGCGATCGCGGCGGCGAGGTCGCCGGTGTAGAGCACCAGCAGCGGCTCGCCGCCGGTCTGCCGCCCGATCCGCTCTGCGCCGTCCTCGCCCGCCGGCTCCAGCAGCCACAGTCCGACGCCCGGCTGCGACGACAGCCCGACGTGGAGGAAACGCCGGCCGTCCGGCAGCGGCTGGTCGTGCAGCGTCTCGAAGCCGAGCTTCGCGTAGAAGTCGCGCGCCTCGTCGTAGTCGCGCACGAGCACGACGGTGCGGCCGATGGTGTCGATCATCGGCCGCAGTCTGACGTTTGACCGCCCGGATCGACGTTGGTAGCTTATCGCTCCTTTTAAATGTATTTCGGCGTGGCCAGAGCGCCGCGTCAACCCGAGAGGAGCTGCAGCATGCGTCGATCCAGGACCGGCCTCATCGCAGCGCTCGTCGTATTGAGCGCCTTCGCCGCGAGCGCCGCGAGCGCTCAAGCGGCAGGAGTGAGAATCAGCCCGTCAGGCGGAATAACCGCAACGTCGATCGGGACGGTCAACTTCAACTCCCCGATAGCGACGCTCGGTTGCAACGTCACCGTCGTGGGGACCGCCAACCCAGGGCCGATAGCCATCAACGGAGTGGCCGGCGTAGCGACGAGCATCACCGTGTCCCCCAACCCGTGCAGAGGATTCGCCGTCAGAATTCTAGGACTGCCCTGGTCAGCGCTCACCGTCAGCCTAAGCCTATTGCCGACCGGCGCGCTATTCGTGCTTCAGAACGTTCAATTCCAGGTCGGCCCGTGCCTATACACCGCGAACGTTCCCTTCCTATACTCCAACGCCAGAGGGGGAGACACGATACTACCCAACGTCTTCACCAGCACGATACCGGCGTGCGGCAGAGGCTCGATATCCAGCGCCGGATTCACTGTCACGCCCAGATTGACGATCACCTGATTGGGCCACGCGCCTCGTCCTAGTCGCGCACGAGCACGACGGTGCGGCCGATGGTGTCGATCATCGGCCGCAGTCTGACGCCTACGGGACCGTCACCGTCGTGCTCACAGGCTGCGTTCTGGGCAGGTTGTCCGCCGCGAGCGAGACCGTGAGCCCCGGATAGCTCGTCCCCGCCGCCCCGTCGAACAGCAGCGTGAAGCGCGTGCCGATCTCCAGCGCGGTCGGCAGCATGCACGAGACCTGGCCGCCCTGGCCCTGCGGGGGCAGTCTGTCGCACAGCGCCACGAGGTCGCTCCGAGTCAGCGTGGGGCTGATGCCGGCCGTTGCGCCGACCGGCGTCAGCCCAGCCGGCAGCGTGCCGGAGATGCGCGGGCGTCGGAGCGGCAGCACGTCGGGGAGGTCGACGTGGTCGCTGTCGACCTCGACGCCGACTCTGCCGAGCGGGAGCACGAGGGCCGGCGCCAGCGTGAGCGTCGCGCCGGCCATGTCGCGGTAGACGCCCTGGGCCAGCTCCGTCTGGGCGGAACGCGTCGCCGTCGCGGCGGTCCACGTGGACGTCACGGCCGTCCACGTCGCCGCTTGGACGGGGTTCGTCCACATCCATTCCGGATATCTCCAGCTGATCTCCACCGGCGCGCTGCCGCTGACGGCGACCGCCGGCGTCGAGCAGGAGACGAGGCCCTCTGCGGTCCGCGTCGGTCTGAGCGTCTGCGAGCACCCGGCGCCGCTGATGAACTCACTGCCACGCGGCAGTGTGAGCGTCGCCGTTCCGGCTGCCGCCGAAGCCGACGGGGGGGCCGGTCTGGGCGTGAAGAGGATGCTCTCGGCGGGAATCGCCGGAGCTCTCGCGACCGTGAGATCGGCGGGCTGGCCGCTGACGCCGGGCGATATCCCGACCAGCCGGTCAGCGGCGAACGCGGGTCGCTCGGGGTAGTCGAAGCGCACGCGACCGTCTCTGAACAGCACCGCAGCGAACGTCACGCGCGCGCCGCCACCCACCGGATAGGCCTCCCAGCGGATCGCGACGCTGTCGCCGCCGGCCTGTCTGACGAGGACGATCCGGCCAGGCACCTGCCCAGGCGGCGGGACCAGCGTGAGGTCGGTGCGGAACGGAGCGATCGCGGCGAGGTTGTCGCCGAACGCTGTCGCGATCCCGCGGTAGTCGATGCTCGCATCCGCGCCGATCGGGCCGAACGCCGGGCTCGGGTCGGCCGCCGCGATCCAGCCGTTCGTCGAGACGGCGACTCTCGTCGTGCGCACACCGGCGAACGGGAACGCGAACGGCAGGTCGAGTGGGATGCTGCCGTTGTCGAAGCCGCCGGCCGGAGGCGCCAGGGCGCCGCCCGCCACGGGGGTCGGATCGCCGGTCGCGGCTCCCGCCGGCACGCTCGCACGGTCGTAGCCGGCCTGGCCGGGCACGCCCGCGCCGAGGCGCAGAACCGACCTGATCGTGTCGCCCGACGCAGCGAGGTTCCCGTCGGGTCGCCGGCCGGTCGACCACTCGACGTCGGAAGCGACCTGGAGCGTGAGCACCGGATTCCGGTCCGGCGGCAGGGCGTCGTCGTCTCTCGGGCGCGGCGGCTCGGGAGCGGGCGGCGTCGGGACCTTCGGCACGGGGGTGGGCAGCCAGAGCCGTCTCGTCCGCACGACGAGCTTGCGCGTCGCCTTCGCGCAGCGCGTTCTGCCGCCGGCTCGGACGCACGCGAACAGCGTGTAGGTGCCGGGGCGGATCGCCGGACGGAGGGCGGCGGTCAGCTTCGCCGTCCCGCGCCCGCCCGGCTTCAGGCGCGCCGTGCGGGCGCGGCCGAGCACGGGGTCGCGGCCGTCCCGGCGGGCGTCGACCGAGGTGTGGAAGGCGACCGACACCCGGCTGGTGCGCGTCGCCATGTTGCGGGCTCTTGCCGTGAGCACGACCTTGGCCCCGGGCACGACCGCAGCCTTCGGGCCGGTCACGCCGGCGATCGCAGCAACCGCCGGCACACGCTTCTTCGGCGCGGCGTGCGTTGTCGCGGGCACCACGGCGAGCGGCGCTGCGGTGGCGACGAGCGCCAACCATCTTCCTCTGTTCCCCATCGCCTGCTCCTGAGTCGCTGTCGATTCCGGCAACTGGCTGCACGCACCCCGCAATGGAGCGCCGCTGCGCCAGAATACCTCAGATCGGCAGCTCGAGCACCAGTTGCGGACCGCCGCCCGGCCGCTGATAGCGGGCGCCGGTGTCGACGAAGCCGGCGCGCGTGTAGGTGCGCTGCGCGTGCTCGTTCTCGACGTTGACCGTCAGCACGAGGCGGGTGACGGTCGGGTCGAGCGCGCGCACGAACCCCGGCAGCAGCGCGAGCGCACGCCGCGCAACTCCACGGCCCTGGAACGTCGCGTCGACGAAGAAGGCGCGGATCAGCAGTTCTCCGTGCGGCCGCACGAAGCGGCCGGCGCTGACGCCGCCGTGCAGCACGAGGAAGCCGGCCGGGCGCCCGTCGAGCAGGATCGCGACCGGGCGCTGAGCCGGATCCCGCTCGGCCGGCCCGAGCGTGTCGCCCGGCACGCCCGACCAGCGCCGCTGCGGCGGATGCGGGGCGAGCGCGAGCACCTGCGCTCTCAGCGCGGGATCGACGACGACGAGCGTGACCTCGCCCCCGGGCGCCGCGCCGGCCGTCAGCTCGCTGCCGTCGACGGTCCCGACCACAGCCCGTGCGCTCCTAGGCGGCGGGGGCCGGCGTCGGGGTGGCGGCGCGGGAGCCCTCCGCGGCCAGCCGCGCGATCCGCGCGCGGTGCCACGCGGCCGGCGCCAGCAGCGCGGCGTCGAGCTGCGCGCGCTTGTAGAGCCAGTGCACGTCGGCCTCCCACGTGAAGCCGATCCCGCCGTGCAGCTGGATCGCCGCCGCCGTCACGTGGCGACCGGCGTCGGCGGCAGCCGCCTTCGCCAGCGACGCGCCGCGCGCGAGCGAGGCCGGCTCCGCGTCTGCCGCCCAGGCGGCGAAGTACGTCGCCGAGCGGGCGCCCTCGGTCTCCAGCAGCATCTGCGCCGCGCGGTGCGAGACCGCCTGGAACGCACCGACCGGGGTGCCGAACTGCCTGCGCTCCTTCACGTAGGCGACCGTCAGCTCCAGCGCCCGCTGCGCGATCCCCGTCAGCTCTGCCGCAAGCGCGATCTCGGCGCGGTCGAGGCCGTCCGCGACCGCTCCGGCGAGCGGCTCCCCGGCCGCCTCGCCGCCGCCGGCGACGACGACGCGCGCGTACCGCCGTGTCGGGTCGATCGTCGCGCGCGGCTGCACCGCGACGCCCCCGCCGCGGGCGTCGTGCACGACCGCGCGACCATCCTCAACGAGGACGATCCAGCGCGCGCTGTCGGCGTCCGGCACCAGCTCCGCGACGCCGTCGCGCGCGAGCGCGAGCGTCGCGGTCTCCCGCCCGCTCGCGATCCCCGGCAGCAGCGCGTCGCGCTGCTGCTGCGACCCGGCCGCGCCGATCAGCAGGCCGGCGGCGGCGTTCGAGAGGAAGCGGGAGGGCGTGACGGCGTAACCCAGCTCCTCCAGCAGGATCGTCAGCTCCAGCACCCCGAGCCCTTGCCCGCCGTACGACTCCGGCAGCGCGATCCCGGTCCACCCGAGCGCGACCAGCTCGTCCCACAGCGCGGCGTCGTAGGCACCGTCGCCCTCGGCGACCGCGCGCACCCGCTCGAACCCCGAGCGCGCGCTCAGCAGCTCTCTCGCGGTGCGTTTGATCTCGCGCTGGTCGTCGGTGAAGTCGAAGTGCATCGGCGTCAGCTCCCCGCTCAGCGCAGCCGCGGCAGGCCGAGCACGCGCTCGGCGACGATGTTCTTGAGGATCTCGGTCGTGCCGCCCTCGATCGAGTTGCCGCGGGCGCGCAGCAGCTCGAACGACCAGCGCGAGTCGGTCGCGAGCGCCTCCGGTCCCAGCAGCTCGACGGCCAGCTCGGTCGCGCGCTGGTTGGTGTCCGACCACATCCACTTCGTCAGCGAGCCCTCCGGCCCCGGCTGGCCGTACTTCATCTGCGCCGTCAGGCCGCGGTAGGCGGTCAGCCGCAGGATCTCGGCCCGTACGTGCAGGTCGCCGAGCCGCTCGGCGACCGAGCCGTCGTCCAGCAGGCCGCGTGCGGCGGCGATCTCGGTCAGCTCGTCGAGCAGCACCTTGAGCGCGACCTGGAGGCCGAACGCGAGCCCGGCGCGCTCGTTCATCAGCGTCGTCAGCGCAACCTTCCAGCCGTTGCCGACGCCGCCGACGACGTTCTCGTCGGGGACGAACGCCTCCTCCAGGAACAGCTCGTTGAACTCGGCCGCGCCGGTGATCTGGCGCAGCGGGCGGACCTGCACCTGCGGCTGGTCCATGTCCATCAGGAAGTACGTCAAGCCCTTGTGCTTCGCCGCCTCGGGATCCGAGCGGGCGACGAGCATGCACCACTTCGCGCTGTGGGCGAAGCTCGTCCAGACCTTCTGGCCGGTGATCCGCCAGCCGCCGTCGACCTTCACCGCGCGCGTCTTGAGCGCTGCGAGGTCGGAGCCGGCGTCGGGCTCGGAGAACCCCTGGCACCAGATCTCCTCGGCGGTCACGATCGGCGGCAGGTAGCGCTCCTTCTGCTCCGGCGTGCCGTGGACCATCAGCGTCGGCCCGCCGAGCGCGAGCCCGAGCACGTTCGCCGGGTACGGCACGCGAGCGCGCGCCAACTCCTCGTTGAAGATCGCCGACTCGACCAGCGTCGCGCCGCGGCCGCCGTACTCGCGCGGCCACTGCACCGCCGCCCAGCCGCCGCCCGCCAGCTCGCGCTGCCAGGCGACCCGCCAGGCGAACGACTCGTCCTCCCCCGCGGGCGCCTCGCCGGGGTGGTGCGCGGCGATCCACGCGCGCAGCTCGTCCCGGAACGCCGTCTCCGCGTCGGAGAAGGTGAGGTCCATGGCGGGCGCCTACCCGCGCTACCGCCCGGCGAACCTCGCCGCGCGGCGCTCGACGAACGAAGCCAGTCCCTCGGCGCCGTCGTCGCTGCGCATCAACGGGAGCGCCGCCGGCTGGAGGCCGATCGCCGCCTCGCGCTCGGCGAACGGGATCGCCGCCTGCGCCGAGGCGAGCGTCGCGCGCACGCCGAGCGGCGCAGCGACGGTCGCGATCCGCTCGGCCAGCTCGATCGCGCGCTCGAGCTGATGGCCAGGCTCGACGACCTCCTGCACGAGCCCGATCCGGTGAGCCTCGGCGGCGTCGAACTCGTCACCCGTCAGCAACCAGCGCATCGCGTTGCCCCAGCCGGCCTCGCGCGGCATCCGCAGCGTCGCGCCGCAGAACGGGTAGATGCCGCGTTGCACCTCCAGCTGCATGAAGCGCGTGTCCGACGCCGCGACGCGGATGTCGGAGGCGAGCATCAGCTCGATCCCGATCGTCAGGCACCAGCCGCCGACGGCCGCGACGAGCGGGGTCGTGTACGGCGCGCCGTCCAGGCGCCACGGCTGGCGCCCGCCTTCCGGAGTGCGCAGGTGGCCGTTGGCCTGCAGCTCCGGCGCGACGTCGCCGAGGTCGAGGCCGGCGGTGAAGTGGTCGCCGTGCGCGAACAGCACGCCGGCCCAGAGGTCGGGATCGGACTCCAGCTCGCCGACGGCGAGCGCCAGCTCGTCGAGCATCCGGAGCGTGAACGCGTTGCGCTTGTGCGGGCGGTTCAGCCCGATCAGGAAGACGTTGCCGCGCCGCTCGGTGGTGATCGTCGTCTCGCTCATCCCGCCTCCGGTCACTGGACTAGGACGGCCATCCTAGTGCTAGCGTCCCGGGCCATGAGCAGCTTCGGAGAGGCCGAGACCCCGCCCCGCTCGTTCGACGCCGCTACCGCCGTGCAGCCGCTCGGCGACGGCCGCTTCGCCGCCGACGTCGACCTCGGCTGGGCCGCGCCGACGGCGGCCAACGGCGGCTACCTCGCCGCGATCGTCGTCCGCGCGCTGCTGGCGCACGCCGACCCTGCCGGCGAGCTGCGGCTGCGCTCGCTGACGCTCCACTACCTGCGCCCGGCCGGCGCGGGCGAGCTGGAGCTGCTCGTCGAGACGGTGCGCAGCGGGCGGCGCATCACGACCGTGCGCGTCAGCGCCTCCCAGGCCGGTCGCGACGTGCTCGCCGGGCTGGCCGCGCTCGCCGTGCCCGACCTGCCCGCCGCCGGCACGTGGCTGCCGGCGCCGCCCGCGGCCGCCCCGGCGCCGCCGCGCGAGGCGCCGCGCCTGGCGCCCGCCGACTGGCGCCGCGACGACGACGCGCACTGGCTTCAGGTGAACGAGTCCGCACCCGCGATCTCCCACCGCGTCCAGCTCGCGCCCCGCTTCGGCGGCATCCCGTTCAGCGGACGCGCGCCCCGCGAGGGCGAGTCGCCGCAGGCCGGCGGCTGGATCACGCTGCCCGCGCCGCACGCGGTCGACGCCGCCTACGTCGCGCTGTGCTCCGACGTCTGGTGGCCGCCCGGCTTCGAGCCGCTCGACCGGCCCGCGGTCGCGCCGACGATCGACCTGACGATCCACTTCCGCGCCGACATACCGCCCGCCGGCCTGCCCGACCAGGCGGTGCTCGGCTGGTACCGCAGCTCGACCGCGCAGGACGGGCTGGTGGAGGAGGACGGGCTGCTGTTCCTCGGCGACGGCACGCTGCTCGCGCACTCGCGGCAGCTCGCGATCTTCATGCCGCTCGACTGACTCAAGCCCGCCGCATCCCCGGCCGATCACGGGAGGAACCATCCCCCCGTGGTTCGCGCGATCAGGCACGGTCGCCGAGCTAGAACAGAAGGTCTCAGTTGTCCCATCCACTTCGCGCGCGCCGTGCTCGGCGCGCGCTCATCGCGTGCGCCGCGACGCTCGTCGCCGCACCGCTGGCAGCGACTGCGCCAGCCTCCGCCGCTCACCTGCAGGGCGGCTTCTTCACCGCGAGCGTCACTGCCGACGGCAGGCTGCACGGCACGATGACCTACCTGGAGGTCTACGGCTGCCCCAGCGGCGTCGGCTCGCAGAAGAATCTCGACTTCAACGTCGAGTCGCCCACCGGCGAGAGCGCGCCGGTGCAGGTCGATGCCGTCGCGACCCGCTGCCTGCCCAACTCGGCCACGTACGCCGGTGAGTTCGACGTCCCGCTCGACACGATCACCTTCCCGACCGACGGCGCCCCCGACGGCAGATACGTGCTGCGCTGGCGGAACGGCAACCGCATCGCCGGGATCGTCAACCTCGCCAACTCCGACAACGGATACGTCCAGTTCGAGGCGCAGGTGCGCAAGGTCACCGGGCAGGCGACCGCCGCGCCGTTCCTCGGCTCCGACGTCGTCACCGGCATCGGCAGAGGCTCGCTCTACTCGCAGAACCTCAACGCCTCCGACGCCGACGGCGGCACGCTGACATACGCGACGCGGCTCAAGCCCGAAGACCCCGACGCCGCCGACGCCGACGTCGTCACGCTCGACCAGACGGGCCAGGTGACGATCCCCGCCGCGACGACGAGCACGTTCGCCGCCGGCGCCCACTACATCTACAAGGCGCGCGTCACCGACTCGCAGGGCGACTACGCCGAGCGCGACGTGCTGATGCGCGTCGCCCCGGACGGCGCGCTCGCGCCGACGATCGACGGCCTCTCCACCGAGCCGTACGAGGTCGAGCCGGGCCAGACGCGCACGATCGAGTTCTCCGCCTCCGACGGCAACGCCGCCGACACCGTCGCGATCTCCGCCTCCGGTCTGCCCGCGTGGGCGACGCTCGAGACGACGCCGGGCAACCCGGCGAGAGCGACGCTCAGACTGGCGCCGCCGGCCGGGCTCGCGCCCGGCACGTACGGCATCAACTTCGACGCCGTCGACGACGAGGCGACGACGCCGCTGACCGGCACCTTCCGCATCGGCGTCGCCGTGCGCGCCTCGGCGCCGGCCGCGCCGACGTACGTCTCGGCGCCGGCCGCGCACGCCGCGACCGCGACGTTCGCGTTCACGGGCGTTCCGAGCGCGACGTTCGAGTGCCAGCTCGACGGCGGCGCCTGGACCGCTTGCACCAGCCCCTACACGCCGACCGGCCTCGCCGACGGCACGCACACGCTGAGAGTGCGCCAGTCGACGCTGGGCAGCATGCCGTCCTCCCCCGCAACGCACACCTGGACGCTCGACACGAAGGCGCCGGCGGCGCCGGCCGTCCAGTCCGGGCCCGGTGCGACGAGCGGCACGACCGCGACGTTCGCGTTCGCCGGCGAGGCCGGCGCGACGTTCAGCTGCCGCATCGACGGCGGCGCCTGGGCGCCGTGCGCGAGCCCGGTGAGATTCACTGGACTCAGCGCGGGCAGCCACACGTTCGAGGTGCGCCAGAGCGATCTGGCCGGCAACGTCTCGCAGGTGCAGGTCGTGCGCTTCACGCTCGGCGCTGACCAGCCGAGAGCGCCCGCGCCGCGCGCGCCGGTGAAGCCGGCCGTCAGAGTCGCGCTCGGCGAGAGCATCGCGACGGGGCTCGGCGGCACCGGCACGACCGTCGGCTGCAAGGTCACCGGCGCGGTCGTCGACCAGTGCGTCGTCACGGTCTACGCCAAGGTCACCGTCGACGGGAAGACGAAGCTCGTCGCGATCGGCAGCGGGCGCCTGACCGGCAGAGGCGCTTCGCGCACCGTCGTCGGCGTCAAGCTGAACGCCCGCGGACGCCAGCTCGTCGACCGCATCGGCGGCGTCAGAGCGGTCTTCAAGATCAAGGCGACCACGAAGGGCGGCACCGTGCTGAGAGCGACGCGCGTCGCACGGCTGCTGCCGGCGCGCACGATCGTGATCCCCTCCGACGGCCAGTTCCGCGTCGGCGACGACACCCTGCTCGCGCAGGGCCGCCGCTATGCCCGCGCGATCGCGCCGCAGCTGAAGGGTGTCAAGCGGGTCACGTGCACCGGGCACACCGACTCCGACGGCGGCGTCGTCGCCAACCGCGCGCTCGGGCTCGCCCGCGCGAAGGCGGTCTGCGCGGAGCTGCGCCGACTGGGCGTGAAGGCGCCGCTGCGGACGCGCAGCGCCGGCGAGAGCCGCCCGCGCGCGACCAACGACACCGCGCAGGGACGCAGGCTGAACCGCCGCGTCGAGCTGACGCTCTCCTACCGCTAGGCGCGCGCGATGGGTCTGCGCACCGATCGCGACGGCGTGGACCGCGACGGCGCGGCGGGGATCTCCCGCCGCGCCGTCTGCGCGCTCGCCGCGTTCGTCGTCGGAACGTTCGCCATCTGCGCGCTCGTCTTCGGGCTCGGCTCCTCCGGCCCGGCGCCGGCGGCGGCAGGGATCCACGACGGCTGCCGCGAGAGCGACCTGCGCTTCACGGTCACCAACGACCAGCGCGAGGTCGACCGCCAGCATGCGTTCGAGCGACGCCTGCTCGCCGCGAAGGCGCAGCTCCCGCAGCCGCGCTTCCACACCGAGCCGGTCGACCCGACCGCCTCGCTGCACTCCGCCTCGCACGGCTTCGTCGTGGCGTACTACCGCGACGACGTGGCCGCCGGCGACCTCGGCGACCTGCGAGCGCTGCAGGCGCTCGCGAACGAGCAGAAGGTGCCGTTGCTGACGGCGCCCCGCGTGCAGCGCGCAGCGCTGGTCGCGGTCCGGTCCGGCATCGAGATGACGTGCTCGGAGGCCGGCGCCGAGCAGGTCGCGCAGCTGCGGCGGTTCACCGCCGAGCTGTACAGATCGCTGGCGGAGGGCTAGCTCTCCGCCTCGGGATCCTCGTCCTGCTCGGGGTCGACCTCGGCGGCGACGTCGGTCACGACTCTGCGGACAGGGACGCGCGCGGCGACGGCGTCGCGGCGACGGCGCACCGCGCCGGCCGCGCCGCCGATCACGCTGCGCTCGACCGGCGACATCGACGGCCAGCGCTCGCGCAGATCGTCGAGCAGGTCGTCGGCACGGTCGAGCGCGTCGCGGGCGGCCTGCGGCATCTCGTCCTCGAGCGCGGTCTCGGCCGCCGACACCTCGACCCCGGCGTCGGCGGTGAGCTTCAACAGCTGGTCCATGCGGCGGAGGGTACCGCCCCCGCAGGCGCCCGCCCGGACGCTGCCGCCCGGGCGTGCGCCGCCTGCCGCTACGCCAGCGCCGGCAGCCCGAACTCGACGCGGAAGTCGTTCGTGTCGTGCAGCCGCGGGAACGGCGTCGGCGGCGCCGCGACGCCGAGCATGTCCGCCAGCGGCTGCCAGCCGTCGCCGATGCTCCAGACCGTCAGCCGCTCGGCCGGGACGGTCGCGCGGATCTCCTCGATCCGCTCGTCGTACATCGTCCGCATCCACGCGCGATCCTCGAATCTGCCCTGGAAGTCGCCCTCCCAGATCAGCCGCTCGATCACGCCCCACAGCTCCGGCGCCGGCTCCTCGCGGTTGGCGTCCGGCTCCAGCTCGCCCGCCTGCGCGGCGAGCTTGACCGCGCGTATCGTGTTCGCGCAGCTGGCGTACCAGCCGTCGAACTCGCGCACGTTGAGCAGCACGGGCGCGTCCGGGAACGCGGCGACCAGCTCGCGCCACTTCGACGCCGCCGGCCAGTCGACCGTCGCGTTCCAGCCGTCGAAGACCTCGTTCCAGTCGACCGGCTCGCCGTCGGCGATCCGCACCCAGTAGGGCAGGTCGCGCACCTTCCGCTCGCCCATGATCAGATCGATCATGTGGAAGCACGGTCCGGCGCCGAGATCCGCGAGCGCCTGCTTGAGCGACATCGTGCCGGTGCGGCCGAAGCCGACTCCGATCACCTTCATCTCAACCTCCGGGGCACGTCGTGACGGGGGACGAGCGGACCCTATCGACCGTCCGGAAACGGGTGCGAAGGTTGGCGCGTCGCGGGCACTAGACTCGCCGGTCGATGGCCGCCGACCACTTCGCCGATCGCCTCGTCGCCCGCATCGAGGCGACCCGCAGCCTGCTCGTCGTCGGCCTCGACCCGGAGCTGCGCCAGCTGCCGCCCGAGCTGCTCGACGGCGTCGAGGACCTCGCCGGCGCGGCCGCC
This sequence comes from Conexibacter woesei DSM 14684, assembly GCF_000025265.1. Taxonomy (GTDB): domain Bacteria; phylum Actinomycetota; class Thermoleophilia; order Solirubrobacterales; family Solirubrobacteraceae; genus Conexibacter; species Conexibacter woesei. Next base: position 994,018 of record NC_013739.1, on the reverse strand, counting down.
GCCGCGGCGCGCTTCTGCCGCGCGGTGATCGACGGCGTCGCCGGCGTCGCGCCCGCGGTCAAGCCGCAGTCGGCCTTCTTCGAGGCGTTCGGCGCCGCCGGGCTGCACGCGCTGGAGGAGGTCACCGCCCACGCGCGCGCGGCCGGCCTGCTCGTCGTCGAGGACTCCAAGCGCGGCGACATCGGCTCGACGATGGCCGCGTACGCGACCGCGGCGCTCGGCCGGCTGCAGATCGGCGAGCGGGAGCTGCCCGTCCACGACAGCGACGCCGTCACACTCAGCCCCTACCTCGGCCCCGAGTCGCTGCAGCCGATGCTCGACGCCGCCGACGCCTACGGCAAGGGCCTGTTCGTGCTCGTGCGCACGAGCAACCCCGGCTCCGCGCGCGTGCAGGGCTTGGAGACGCCGGACGGCCGCGTCTTCGAGCAGGTCGCGAAGCTGATCGACGAGCTGGGCGCCGAGCGCCGCGGCGCGTGCGGCTACTCCAACGTCGGCGCCGTCGCCGGGCTCACCTACCCCGACGACGCGCGCGTGCTGCGCGCGCTGATGCCGCACACGTTCCTGCTCGTGCCGGGCCTCGGCGCGCAGGGCGGCGCGCCGGACGACTTTCCGCTGTTCGTCAACGACGACGGGGCTCGGCGCCGTCGCCGCCGCCTCGCGCGCGGTCGCCGGCGGCTGGAGAACGCACGCGGACGCGGCAGGTGCCGGAGCGACGGTCGACGCGCAGATCCGCGACGGCGCGCGCGCCGTCGCGAGCGAGCTGACCGCCGTGCTGCGCGAGCCGCTCGCGCGCGCCGGCCGCTGGCGCTGGTAGCGCGCGCCGCCGCTCTCGCCCGCACGCGCCGCTGCGGCGCGCCAGTAGCGGCTACAGCTCCAGCTCGGGCTTCAGCCGCGCGATCGTCCAGACGCGCTGGCGGTGGACCGTCCAGGTCGTGATCGCGAGCGCCGCCACGAGCAGGCCGACGAGCACGAGCACGCTCGTGACCAGGTGCGACGTCTGCCCGCCGGAGATCGTCACGCGGAACCCGTCGATCGTGTAGGTCATCGGCAGGAACGGATGGATCGCCTGCAGCACGCCGGGCGCGGTCTCGATCGGGTAGATGCCGCCCGACGCGGCGAGCTGGAGCACGAGCAGCACGAGCGAGACCGCGTCGCCGACGACGCCGAGCGCGAGCCGCAGGCAGTGGTCGATCGCGACGAACGTCATCGCCGCGAGCAGCATCAGGCCGATCGTCTGCAACGGCTCTATCGGGTCGAGCCCGAGACCGACGTCGACGACGGCGTAGAGGATCAGCGCCGCGACCATCCCGAGCCCGGCCGCCGGCAGCCACGCGCCGAGCGCGACGGTCGCGGCCGGCAGCCGGCTCGCGAGCGCCTCGCCGGCGACGGGACGAAGCATCAGGTACGCGATCAGGCCGAAGACCCACAGCGCGATCGAGAGGAAGAACGGCGCCATCCCGCGGCCGTAGACGCCCGCCGGGTGCGCGTTGGACGACGACAGCTGGACCGGGTTGGCGATCGTCTCGGCCTGCGCGGAGCGGTCCGCGGGGTCGCTCGCCGGGACTCTGTCGCGGGCTCCTCTCAGCCCCTTCGCCAATCTGCCGGCGCCGTCCTGCAGCTGTCTGGCGCCGGGCGGGAGTCTCTGCGCGCCGTCCGCAGCGGTCGCGAGGCCGCTGCTGAGCTGCGCGGCGCCGTCGGCGACCTGCGCGGCGCCGCGCGCGAGTCTGTCGACGTCGTCGCGGCCCTGCTGGACCTGCGCCTTCAGCGCGTCGCTGCGGCCCGACGCGCCCTGCGCCTGCTGCGCGAGCGTGCCGAGCCGGTCGGCGGCGTCCTGCGCGTCGGTCGCGACCTGACCGGTCTGCTGCGCGGCGTCGGCGGTCAGCCGTTGCAGCTCCTGGAAGGCGGGGTCGTCCGCAACGCTCGGGGCTGCCTGCGCCAGCTGCTGGACCTGCTGCTCGATTCTCGCGGACAGCTCGCCCGCTCCTCTCGCGCCGCCCGCGAGCTGATCGGCGACGTCGGCCGCGTCGCCCGCCACGCCCGCGACGCCGTCGAGCCGGTCGAGGCCGTTGGAGACCGCTCCCGCGGCGCTGTCGACGACGCCCGCGAGCTGCTGGTTGCCGTCGCGCACCTGCGCGCTGCCGCTCTTCAGTCTGCGCGCCCCTGCGCTCAACTGGTCCAACCCGTCGGACAGTCTGGTCGAACCAGCGTGCAGCTCGCCGGCACCCTGCTCCAGCTCGGCAGCGCCTCTGGCGCCGCGCGCGAGCCCTCTGCGGACCTGCTCGAAGCCGCCCAGCGCGACCTCCACGTAGGTCGCGTAGGCGGCCGCGTTGACCTGGTTCTGGATCGTCGACTCGACCGTCTTGGCGATGATCGAGACGATGTAGCCGTTCGCGTCGTCGAGCCGGATCAGCAGTCTGGCGCGCTCGGGCGAGCCGGTCGCCGGGCTCGCGAGCTTGCGGCTGAAGTCGCGCGGGACGGTGATGATCATCAGGTAGCGGCCCGACTTCAGGCCGTCCTGCGCGTCGGCCGCGTCGGTGAAGCGCCAGCCCAGCTCTCTCTGCGCTCTCAGCTGCGTGACGAACTCGGCGCCGGCGTCGACTCTTCTGCCGTCGACCGTCGTCGGCTCGTCCTCGTCGACGACCGCGACCGGGATCTCGTCCGCCTTGCCGTACGGATCCCAGTTGGACCACAGGTAGAGCGAGCCGTAGAGCGTCGGGACGACGAGCAGGAACGCGAGGCCCATCAGCGGGAGGCGGCCGCGGAAGCGGCGCAGCTCCGACAGCGCGAGGCGGAACGGCGCGAGCACTCAGCCCTCCAGGCTCACGATCGCGTCGGCGGCGCCGCTCGCGGCGGCAGGGTCGGTGGTCGTCGCCAGCACGGTCGTGCCGCGGTCGGCGAGCCCGCGCAGCACCTGCCAGATCTCGCGCTCGGCGGCCGTCGGGGCGCCGCGGTCGACGTCGTCGACGACGGCGGCCGGCGGCCCCTCGAACCACGCGAGCGCGATCGCCAGGCGCGTGCGCTGCGCCGGCGCAAGCGACTCGACGGGGTCGTCTCCGCCCGCGGTCACGCCGCACGCGTCGAGCGTCGCGGCGGCCTCGCGCGCGTCGACGCGATGGCCGCGCAGCACCTCCTGCAGGTCGATCGCCTCCTGCACGCGCCAGCGGTCCTGCAGCTCGACGGCGCCGGTCGCGCGGGCGACGGTGACGAGCCGCCGCACGGCGGCCGCCTCCGCCGGCAGCGGGTTCCCGCCGACGCTGGCGCTCCCGTGCGCGGGGCGCATACGGCCGGCGAGCGTCAGCAGCAGCGACGTGCGGCCGCTGCCGCCGCGACCGCAGATCGCGACGAGCTGGCCCGGCTGCGCGGCGAAGCTGACGCCGGCGAAGACCGCTCCGCGCGCGCCGTCCACGCCCAGCCCGTCCGCCTCGATCGCCACGCCCCGCGCCGCCATGACCGGGTTCCTACCCGCGCGGCGGGTGCTTGCCACGGGATAGGGTGGGACCGGGAACCGGTCCGATGCCGACGCCGCTGACAGCTCTCGACCTGCCGTCGCTCGACTACACCGACGCGGCGCTCCACGGCCCGCGCTTCCACGCGACGATGGCGGAACTGCGCGCGCACGGCTGGCTGGCGAACACGCCGCTCGGCGTCGTCGTGCTCGAGCGCGAGGCGGCGAGCTTCTTCCTGCGCACGCGCAGCGCGGAGTTCCCCGGGATGAAGATCGCGGAGCTGTTCGCGGTCGAGGAAGGACCGCTGCTGGAGGAGATGCGGCGCAACATCCTGCACCTGAACGGCGCGCAGCACGCGCGTCTGCGCGGGCTCGTCAACCCCGCCTTCACGCCGCGCGCGGTCGAGCGCTGGCGACCGGCGATGCGGGCGTTCCTCGCCTCGGTGTGGGACGAGGTCGTGGGCTCCGACCGGAGCAGCGCGTGCGAGTTCGTCGGCGCGTTCGCGAAGCCGTATCCGTCGCTGACGATCGCGACCGTGATGGGCGCGCCGCTCGACGACGCGCCGCGGCTGCACGAATGGTCGAACTGGATCCAGCGGCAGTTCGACCCGCCGGTGCTGATGGCCGAGCGCGCGCGGATCGAGCGGGCGGTCGCCGAGTTCTACGACTACGCGGGCGCGCTGCTGGAGGCGCGCCGCGCCGACCCGGGCGACGACCTGATCTCGCAGCTGATCGCGGCCGAGCAGGATGGCGACCGGCTGTCGGACGTCGAGCTGGTCAACCTGGTGCTGAACGTGCTGATCGGCGGCGTCGACACGACGCAGAGCCAGCTCGCGCACACGCTGCGACTGCTCGCCGAGCGGCCGTCGCAGTGGGCGGCGCTGCGCGCGGACCCGGCCGGCCTCGCGGGTGCGGCCGTCGAGGAGGCGCTGCGCTACGAGCCGATCACGCCGTTCACCGCGCGGATCCTCGTCGAGGAGGTCGAGTACCGCGACGTGACGTTCCCGCGCGACACCGTCGTGCTCGTCTCGTCGTTCGCGGCCAACCGCGACGACGTGCCCGACGGCGACCGCTTCGACATCACCCGCGACGGCGACGCCGCCCCGAGACCGCTGACGTTCGGCGCCGGCGTCCACTACTGCCTCGGCGCGAACCTCGCGCGCGCCGAGCTGCAGGAGGCGCTGACGTTCCTCGCCGAGCGGATCGAGACGCTCGCGCTCGACGGCGAGCCGCGCTTCGAGGGCGTGCAGGGCGTCTACGGCCTGGCGGCGCTGCCACTGCGCTTCACCGTCGCAGACGCTGGGTAGGCCCCCGCCGATGCGCCACCTCGGGATCGCCCTCGCCTGCGCCGCCGCGCTCTGCGCCGCCGCGCTTCTGCCGGCCGCCGCGACCGCCGCCGGCGGCTTTCAGACGTTCACGACGCCGTCGGGCAACATCGGCTGCGCGATGGACCGCCAGTTCGCTCGCTGCGACGTCTGGAGACACAGCTGGAAGGCGCCGCCGAAGCCGCGCACGTGCCGGCTCGACTGGGGCCAGGGGATGTACGTCTTCACGAGAGGCCGCGGCCGCTTCGTCTGCGCCGGCGACACGACGATAAACCCGAGAGCTGCCGTGCTCGGCTACGGCAGATCCCGCAGAGCCGGCCGCTTCACCTGCACCAGCCGCAGAAGCGGGATGACATGCAGCCACTCCGGCAGCGGCCACGGCTTCACCGTCTCGCGGACGAGCTACCGGGCGTTCTGAGCAAGAACTGCGCGTTCTGAGCACGAACCACACGCTCTGAGCCAGGAGCGCCGCCGCGCCAGGTTGGCGCGCCCGAGGGCAGTCATACCGTTTTCTAGCTTGTTTTCGCCAGATATTCCGGTCAGGTTCGCTCGTCGCCCGACGGATCCGCGTCGGCTTGAACCGGCAGGGAGATACGGTATGCCACGCAGACTCACCGTCGTCGTCACCGTGAGCGCGTTCTTGGTGATGCTGGCGAACGCAAACCGCCCAGGCTGATCCGGTCGTGACCAGAGCGAGCGGCGCCAACGCCGCGGCGATCCAGGCCGCGGTCGACGGCTTTCGCGCACAGCTCGGGACGCTGAATCCGAACACGCCCGGCTCGGCGCCGAGCGGGCGTCGCGAGATCAACTGGGACGGCGTGCCCGACGGGTCGGCCTCGCCGAGCAACCTGCCGTTCAACTTCTTCAACGCGAACTCACCCCGCGGCGTGCTGTTCACGGCGTCTGACGGCTCCAACGCGACGACGCAGGTGAGCCAGTCCGACGCGTTGACGAGACCGCGCTTCGGCAACCTCGAACCGACCTATCCTGCGCTGTTCCAGACGTTCTCGCCGGAGCGGCTGTTCACCACCGTCTCGCGTCCGCTCGACATCGTCTTCCGCGTCCCGAGCAGTCCGATCGCGGCGACGACGAACGGCTTCGGCGCGGTCTTCACCGGGGTCGGCACCGCCAACTCGACGTTCCTGCAGTTCTTCGACCAGAACGGCAGAGACCTCGGCTCGTTCTTCGCGCCGGCCAACGGGCTGTCGTTCGTCGGCGTGCGCTTCGACCAGGGCGAGCGGGTCGCGCTGGTGCGCATCCGCCCCGGCGACGCGGCCCTCGCGCCCGGCGTGCTCGACAGACCGGGCGTCGACGTCGTCGCGATGGACGACTTCATCTACGGCGAGCCGCAGCCGCTCCCGCCGAGCGGAGAGAGCTTCGAGAGCGGGCTCGGCGGGTTCACCCCATCCGCGGCCGTCTCGCTGCCCGGCGACCCGACCTGGAGCGCCGTGCAGACCGACCAGCATTCCGGCTCCAACGCCGCATTCGTGTCCGGGCCGACACACGTCACCGACATGACGCTGACGTCCTCGCCGGTCGCGATCCGCGGCGGTGGCCCGTCGTCGCTGACGTTCTTCCAGCGCACCGCGACGGAGAACACCTTCGACGGCGGCGTCGTCGAGATATCGACCGACAACGGGGCGAGCTGGACGCGCGCCGAACCGGCCCAGTACACGGAGAACCCACCGACGGCGAGAGTCTCGAGATCGTTCAGAAATCCGCTGCTCGATCCCGCGGCCGACAGATTCATCTTCACAGGCATCAGCACGGGCTGGCAGCGCACCGCGCTCGACCTGACGCCGTTCGCGGGCAGAACGATCCTCTACCGCTTCCGCTTCGGCTCCGACAATTCCAACCCCAGCCGCGGCTGGTGGGTCGACGACGTCAGCGTCTCGACGCCGCCGCCGCCACCACCACCTCCCACACCGCCGACGCCGACGCCGCCCGTGACGCCGGGACCGGTCTCGCCGAGACCAGCCGCGCTGAGACTGACGGCGCTCTCCGTCAGCCCGAGCGCATTCGCCGCCGGCAGAAGAGGCGTCTCGATCAGGTACACGCTGACCGCCGCCGGCACGGTGAGATTCACCGTGACCCGCGACGTGAGAGGCCGTAGAGCGAGAGGCAGATGCCGGCCGAGCGCCAGAAGAGGCAGAAGCTGCGTGATCCGGACCGTCGTGGGCTCGTTCGGCGCGTCCGGCAGAGCTGGCGCCAACACGCTGGCGTTCCCGGCGAGAGTCGGCGGCAGAAGACTCGCCGCCGGCAGCTACACCCTGAGCGCAACCGCTGGGACCACCAGCAGCACCACGTTCAGAGTGACGAGAGCGAGAAGAGCCAGAAGAGCGAGAGGCAGAAGAACCCGCCGCTGACCGCGTCCTCGCGCCGGCCCTCCGGGGCCGGCACGGGACCGCCGGCTGGCCGCTACGGCTCGACGGTGATCGAGGCGATCTCGGTGCCGGCGTGCTCCAGCTCGGCCTCGAAGATGCCCTCGATGTTCGCCGGGACGGCGAACGTGGCCGGCTGGCCGGGTCCGACGTCTCTGGCGACGTCGTAGCCGTGCAGGTGGACCTCCTCCGGCGCGTCGGCGTCGACCGTGAAGCGGATCGTCTCGCCCTTGCGGAAGACGAGCCGCTTGACGCCGTCGACCGGCTCGCCGTCGCGCACGACGATCCGCGCGACCGCCGGCTCCGCCGCTCTCGCCGGCGCCGTTCTGGTCGCGGGCGCTCTGGCCTCGTCCGGGGTCGTCGTTCTCTGCGCCGGGGCGCTGATCGACTGGTCGCTCGGCTGATCGCTGGTGGACGAGTCGTCGCTCGCCTTCAACAGCACGAAGCCGAGCGCGGCGACCACGACGACGCCGACGATCACGAGCACGCGCTGAGTCGGGTTCATGCGCGGCAGCCTACGCGTCGATGCGGCCGGCGGCGGTGATCGCCTGCAGGCCGGCGCGCTCGGCCAGCTCGAGGTGGTCGGCGGTTATCCGCGCGGCGCGCTCGCCGTCGCCGGCCTCGATCGCCTCGACGATCCCCCGCAGCTCCGCGACCGCGGCGGCCGGGCGCCCCGGCTGCGAGAGCGAGCTGGCGCGCAGCACCCGCACGCGCGCCTGCACGCCGGACAGCAGCGTGTGGAACGTTCTGTTGCCGGCGCCGGCGAGCAGCACCTCGTAGAACTCGTCGTTGGCGCGCAGCACCGCGCGCACGTCGTCACCGCCGTCGCCCGAGACGCGCTCCATCTCGTCGACCGCGGCCCGCAGCGCTCTGACGTGCTCCGGCGAGGCGTTCTTGACGAAGCGCTCGACGGCCGCGGCCTCCAGCACGAGCCGCACGTCGTACAGCTCGGCCGCCTCCTCGGGCGAGGGCACGACGACGACCGCGCCCTTCTGCGGGATCGTCGTGACGAGCCCTTCGGCCGCCAGCTGCCGTAGAACCTCGCGGATCGTCGTGCGCGAGACGCCGATCTGCTCGATCAGCTCGCGCTCGATCAGACGCTGGCCGGGCTTGAGGCGGAAGTCGAGGATCGCCTCGCGCAGCACGTCCACGACCTGCTCGCGCAAGGGCGCGGCGACCCGGCCGACCCGGAGCGAGTCACCGCCTGGAGGGGAGAGGTCGGCGAGTCCGGCCATCGGTCCCAGGGTATCGGATGACCGTCATACGAACAAAGGACGAACAGGCACGCAAGAATGTGCGCAGAACCCGCTCCATGACCGCCGAGAACCGCCACGACGCACGACTCCAGCCGCTGACGCCACAGGCGTTCCGCGACGTCATCGGCCACTTCGCGAGCGGCGTGACGGTGATCACGACGACGCTCGACGGCGTCCGCCACGGCACGACCGCGAGCGCGGTCAGCTCGCTCTCGCTCGAACCGCCGATGCTGCTGGTCTGCATGAACAGATCGTCGGCCACCGGCCAGGCGCTGCTGCGGTCGGGGGCGTTCGCGGTCAACATCCTCGGCGAGGGCGACGACGAGCTGGCGCGCCGCTTCGCCGGCAAGGGCGACGACAAGTTCGCGGGCGTCGCCGTCGACACCGGCGAGCACGGCCAGCCGCTGCTGCTCGACGCGCTCGCCCAGCTCGTCTGCCGCGTCACCCAGCAGGTCGAGGTCGGCACGCACATCGTCTTCTTCGCCGAGGTGCACGAGGCGACCGCGCGACCGGGCGAGCCGCTCGCGTACTACCGCGGCAAGTTCGGCCGGCTCGCCTTCGACCGGTAAGGGACCGGCGTCGCCTCGGCGGCCGATCTCGGGTACAAGTCATGCAGGGCCCGCGCGGGTACGACATGGTCGACCCGACCGGGCAAAGGCGTCCGAGGTGAACGAAACATGAGCATACGGGACTCTCAGCACACGATCCGGCCCCTGCCGATCTCCGAGCTGGACGAGCTCGCGCCCCTGTGGCGCGCGCTGCAGGACCACTACGCGGCGATCACGCCGCTGCTCGGGAACGCGCTCGCGCGGGACCCGGAGGCGTCGTGGCGCAACCGCCGCGGCAAGTACGAGCGCTGGCTCACCGACCCGAACGCGTTCGTCCTGATCGCCGAGGACGCGGGCGGCCCGATCGGCTACGCGTTCGTCACGATCGGCCCCGGCTACGCCTCCTGGTGCACCGGCGACGAGATGGCGACGCTGCAGTCGCTGTCGGTCCTGCCCGACCTGCGCGGCAGCGGGATCGGCTCCGAGCTGCTCGACGCGGTCGAGGCGGAGCTGCGCCGCCGCGACGTCGGCGACATCGAGGTCACGACCGCGACGACGAACGTCGACGCGCAGCGCCTCTACGAGCGCCGCGGCTACACGAGAGGCTTCGTCGTCTACGTCGGCTCGCTCGACGAGCAGGTCGTCGGCGACTGAGGTGAGCGAAACGGTGAAGCGAACTTCACCGTTCAATTCACCGCCTCATCACCGCGTTTCTGGCACGCCTGCGCTCAACACACCGCTAATCGGTCTCAAACGCGTAGGAATGGCGACATAAACCTGGACGCGACCGCCATGACGTCGGCACTATCGGCGTCATGGCACGACTCACCCTTCCGCACGCGGGGCACGCGCATTCACTCGGGACCGAGTTGGAACAGCAGCGCCTCGCGCACAGGGCAGCCCGCATCAGGCGAGCCCTCTCGGCGATGCACAGGCTCGCCGACGCCCGCCGCGACGCCGTCCCGGCGCCGCTGCTCCACGGCATGACCGACTTCGGCCGCGAGCTGTCCCGTGTGGAGCAGCGGCTGAAAGACCTCAACGCGAGCCAGAGCCAGCTGCTCTAGGCGCTCGCCGCGGCGCCACCGGTGACGGCGTCGTCCTCGTCCCCGGCGTCCGCCGCGGAGCGCGGGAGCAGCAGCAGGGGGCAGCTCACCTCGCGCACGAGGCGCGAGCTGACGCTGCCGAGCAGGACCCGGCGCAGCGGTCCGTAGCCGCGCGAGCCGGCGACGAGCAGGTCGAAGCCGGCGCTGGCGGCGGCAAGCTCCAGCGCCGGGTCGCCCTCGCGCTCGATCAGGTCGACGTCGGCGGCGCCGGCGACGTCCTCGCCGGCCGCGCGCAGCTCGACCGCGGCCAGCTCGCGCACCGCGGTGACGTACTGCTCGTAGCCGTAGGCGATCGGCGTCGGCATGCGCAGGTCGACGACGGAGATCGGCGCGACCTTCGCGCCGTTGGCGACAGCGATCGCGACGCCCTGCTCGAGCGCGTTCTTCGCCTCCGGCGACCCGTCGTACGCGATCGCGACGCTGCGCAGCGCGCGCTCCTCCTCCGGCTTGCCGGCGTAGCCCGCCGGGACGACGGCGACGGCGGCCGGCGCGCCGTGCAGCACCTGCTCGGTCGCGCTCCCGGGCCAGATGCGGCCGAGCGCCGAGCGATGGCTGGAGCCGACGACGACCACGTCCGCGCCGCGACTGACGGCGAGCCGGTGCAAGCCGGACGCCGGCGAGCTGGCGCGCACGGCGACGAACGCCTCGGACGGCAGCTCCGGCGCCAGCTCGCGCGCCCGTGCGAGCTGCTCCTCGGCCTCGTAGCGCAGCCGCGCCTGGTAGTCGCTCTCGGTTCCGTGCGAGTCCTTCGGCACGACCGCCTGGTAGACGATCGCGACGACGGGCTCGGCCTCCGCTCCGGCCGCGTTGGCGAGCACACGGCCGAACGCGAGCGCGTCGTCGCCTCGCTCGGAGCCGTCGAAACCGATCAGGATGCGGCGCATCGGATGTCCTTCCGGAGTCATTCGCTGAGTTCCCTTTCAGCCTACGTACCCACGTGCGGCCGCAGAGCGCCATCGCGCACACAGCGAGCGGAGGAATCGCAACCGCGGCGGCGAAATCTCGGCGGTGGGAGATCCAATCGACGGAAGGACGAATCCGTGGCTTTGAAGCGTGGGATCGCGGAGGCGCTGGGCACCTTCGTGCTCGTGTTCGGCGGGGTGGGAGCGGCGGTGATCGCCGGCGACAGAATCGGCTATCTCGGCGTGGCGTTCGCGTTCGGCCTCTCGCTGCTGGCGATGGCCTACGCGGTCGGGCCGGTGTCCGGCTGTCACATCAACCCGGCGGTGACGCTCGGGCTGCTCGCGCGCGGGAAGATCGACGGCGCCGAGGCGGTCCGCTACTGGGTGGCGCAGATCGTCGGCGCGATCGTCGCGGCAGGGGTGCTGCTCGTGATCGTGAAGGGCCGCGCAGGCGGCTACGACGCCGGCGCCGAGGGCCTCGGCGCCAACGGCTTCGGCGCGCACTCACCGGGCGACTACCCGTGGGGCGCGGCGTTCGCGGCCGAGGTCGTGCTGACGGCGTTCCTCGTCTTCACCGTGCTGGCGGCGACCGACCGGATCGCGGCCGTCGCGTTCGCCGGCATCCCGATCGGTCTCGTGCTCGTGCTGATCCACCTCGTCGGGATCCCGATCGACAACACGTCGGTCAACCCGGCGCGCTCGATCGGTCCGGCGATCTTCGTCGGCGGCTGGGCGCTGGAGCAGCTGTGGCTGTTCATCGTCGCGCCGCTCGTCGGAGCGCTGCTGGCGGCCGGTCTGCACATCGTGCTGTTCAGCGACGAGGTCCCGGTGCCGGCCGGCGAGTCGGCCGTCGCAGCCGAGCCTGTCTGACGCGTCAGCCGCGGCATCGTCCTGGATTGCTGTCGTCCTGCGACACCGATCCAGGACGACGCCGGCCGCGTGAGATCGCGCAGGTGCACGTGGCCGCGCGGCCGATTTCACCCCACGTACCTGCTTACAATATGGGCATGGCAGGGCCCGACATCAAGATCCAGAAGCTCGGCGACCAGATCCTGCGGATCATCGTCACGCGCATCGTCAACGGCGAGCTCGCGCCCGGTGACAGCGCGCCGTCGGAGTTCGAGATCTGCGGCGAGTTCGGCGTCTCCAAGACGGTCGCCCGCGAGATGATGGGCACGCTCGTCAACAAGCGACTCGTGCTCGTCCGCCAGGGCCGCAAGCCGGAGGTGCGCCCCGCCGCCGAGTGGGACGTCTTCGACCCGCTGATCCTCGAGCTCCAGCAGGACGAGCGCGTCGTCGCGCAGATCGTCTCCCAGATGCAGGACGTGCGCACGATCCTGGAGCCGGAGATCGCCGCACGCGCCGCCGCCGACATCACCGACGAGCAGCTCGCACAGGTGCGCGCCGCGTACGAGAGAATGCTCGCGCTCGCCGGCAGCCCGGACCGCTTCCTCGCCGACGTCGAGTTCCACGTCGCGCTCGCGGCGGCGACCGACAACCGCATCCTCACGCACATCATGGAGTCGATGCGCGACCTGATGCGCGTCAGCGTACGCCAGCGCGCCGGCCTCGACACGAGAGTGTTCGAGTCCGGCGGGCGCGACGTCCACAAGGAGATCCTCGAGGCGCTGGAGGCGCGCGACCCCGACGCCGCGCGCGACGCGATGCGCGCGCACATGCTGCTCGCCAAGCGCGCCCGGGCCGATCGCAGCACCCGATAGCGCGCCGACGCGGCCGACGGCCGCGGTGCCCGCCGTGCCCGGCGCCCGCCGCGCGCCCGCGCCCGCGCCCGCCCGTCCCTACGCCCGCCGCGTCCGCGCGTCCCCTACGACCCCGCGTTCGCGCAGATCGCGAAGGCGTTCAGCGACCACGCGTCGCTGCCGGCGAGCTGTCTCGCGGTGACCGTCCAGCTCGCGTTGCCGGCCGGGAAGCTGCCCGTGATCGCGGCGTCGGCGTTGACCGGCTGCCCGCCGCCGCCGATCGCGACCTTCCCGGTCGGGCACGCAACCACGACGGTCTGCGTCGCGCCCACCACGCTCGTGCTGGTTCTCTGGACGATCTGGTAACCGCTGACGCCGGCGGGGCCCGCAGGACCGGTCGCGCCCGTCGCGCCGCGCGGGCCGGCCGAGCCGCGCGCGCCGGTCGCGCCGCGCGCTCCCGTCGCGCCCTTGGAACCGGTCGCGCCTCTGGCGCCGGTCGCACCCCTCGCGCCGCGCGTCAGGATCAGTCTCTGCGTCGGGCCGGAGAGGCGGTCGAGCGTCAGCGATGCTCTGCGCACGTCTCTGCGGGTGATCGAGCCGTCCTTGATGTCTGCCCCGGTGATCAGCTTCACCGCGCTCGCCGGCAGCGCCGTGAAGAGCAGGGCGACGACGCCCGTGACAACGGCTGCGGCGAGTGTCATGCGCTTCATGTCCGTTCCTCCGTTCGAATGACCGTGGTCGCTGTCCAAGAACACGCGACCCCCCGGTGCGATGCGGCACGGAGGATGACGGACGCGCTACGCGGGCTTGCTGCTGGCGGTCACCGACGCCTCCTCGGCGCTCCCGCGCGGCGGCAGCTCGCCCGGAGGAATCCGCTCGTCGCCCTCTGCGATCCGCTTCAGGCGCCGCAGCGACTGCCGGTTGCGCAGCCCGACGAGCGGATCCGTGAGCGGGTTGAACAGCAGCCGGCTGCGCGTGTCGGCGGCGATCTCCTCCAGCTCGACGCGCGTGCCGCTGCCCTCGCGGTGGAGCGTCAGCGTGACGAACGCCCTCGACAGCGGTCGCGCCATCACGAGCAGTCTGAGCCTGCGCGGACGGTCGCGCTCCAGCACGCTGGAGTGGTCCTTGATCCGCAGCGGCCCGACGCCGACGGCGTGGTCGAACGAGCTGCCGGGAGCCGGCCAGTCGGGGTCGGCCCTGCGGATCGCCTGCGAGCCGACGACCCAGCGTGCGTAGGCGCGCGGGTCCGACAGCACGTCGAAGACGCGGTCGGGCGAAACGTGGACGACGATCTCGTTGCGGGCCATCTCGTCCTCAGCGATTCCCGCGCAGGCGGGGCGCAAACGCCGGAAGCGGCGTCCCGGCGCGCCGCTGTCCGCGCGCGCCGGGCGGCGCGCCGCGCTAGAAGCCGCGCTCGGCGAGCCGCTCGAACAGGCGCGCGGTGAAGCGCACGTGGTCGAGGTAGTCGGCGATCGCGCCGTGCTCGTCGGGACCGTGCATGTTGCCGTCCGGCCGCAGCGTCCCCGCGGGCGAGACGACCGGCGCGCCCAGCTCGTCGAGCACCATCCGCCCCGGGCCGGCGCCGATCAGGACCGGGTAGACGACCGGCTCGCCGAAGACGTCGCGCGCCGCCTCGATCGTCGCGTGCGCGAACGGCGTGTCGAGCGGCGAGGCGGCCGGCAGGATGCGCCGGCCGCCGACGACCTCGACGTCGCCGAAGCCGTGCGCGGCGAGGTGCGTCTCGATCGCGTCGAGCGCGCGGTCGGGCTGTTGGTCGGGCACGAGGCTGAAGCGCAGCGTCACGCTCGCCGCCGCCGGCACCGAGCCGACGCCGTCGGCGCCGACGACGAACTGCGAGACCGACAGCGACGGCTCGAACACGAGCCGCCGGCGCAGCTCCGCCTCCTCCGCGCGCCAGTACGGGCGCGCATCGGTGTCCTCGCGTGTGACGGCCGCGGTCGGCAGCGGGATCCGCGCGGCGGCCGCCGCCTGCTCGGGTGTCGCGGCGCGAACACCGTCGTGGAAGCCGTCGATCGTCACGCGGCCGTCGCCGTCGGTCATCGAGGCGACCGCGCGCATCAGCTCCAGCGGCGCCGAGCGGACGATCGACGCGAACGCCGTGTGCTGATCGGCCTTCAGCAGCCGCAGGTCGAGTCTGACCTCGAGGTTGCCGCGACAGCCGAAGCCGATCCCGGGCCGCCCGTCGTCGTCGCGCAGGAAGCTCTCCCACAGGCAGGCGTCGCCGCGCAGGCTGCTCGCGTTCGCCGCGAGCGCCTCGGCCAGGCCGGGGCTGCCGATCTCCTCTGCGGGGTCGGAGAGGAAGACGATCGTGAACGGCGGGCGTCTGCCGTCGAGCGTCGCCAGCCACGCCTCCAGCGCCTGGATGCGGGCGGTCACGTCGGCCTTGTCGTCGCACGCGCCGCGCGCGTACATCGCGCCGTCGCGGACCTCGGCCGAGAACGGCGGCGAGGTCCACGCCGCGGGGTCGCCGGGCGGCTGCACGTCGTAGTGGGTGTAGAGCAGCAGCCGCCCGCTGCCGGTGCCGCGCAGCTCAGCGACGACGAGCGGGCCGTGGCCGGGGATCTCGATCCCGCGCACCTCGTCGAACAGCGGCTCCAGGCGGCGCTCGATCCAGGCGGCGGCCTGCTCGATCGGCTCGCGCGCGCCGGAGACGGACGGGATCCGGCAGAGCGCGCGCCACTCCTCGACGAAGCGGTCCGCCTCGCGTGCGACGTACGCCGCGGCTGCGCTCATCTGGCGACGCCGCGGCGGATCGGCTCGGGCGCGAGCGTGTAGGGGTAGTCGGTCAGCAGCTCGCTGCCGCTCTCGGTCACCAGCACGAGGTCTTCGAGCCGCACGCCGCCGAAGCCCTGGCGGTAGCAGCCGGGCTCGACCGCGATCACGTCGCCGGGCACGAGCACGTCGTCGTTCTGGTCGAGGTGCGGCGCTTCGTGGATCTCCAGACCGACGCCGTGGCCGAGGCTGTGGAAGAAGCCCTCGTTCAGCACCTCGCCCGGCTTCTTCGTCAGCCGCGTCGGCTGGCCGGCGGCGGCGATCGGCTCGCACGAGATGCGGTGCAGCTCGCGCACCGGCAGACCCGGTCTGATCGCGGCGTGGACCGCGTCGATCGACTCCTTGACGATGCGGTGGTAGAGCGCCAGCTCGTCGTTCACCGGCCCCTTCACGAACGTGCGCGTGATGTCGGTGTAGCAGCCGGACTCGGGGTCGCGCGGGCAGAGGTCGACGGTCACCGGCTCGCCCTCCATGACCTGGCCGGAGCCCGAGTGGTGGCCGACGCAGGTCTGGTAGCCGTGCGCCACGATCACGTCGTCGCCGCCGCAGCCGTTGCGGATGAACGCGAGCGCGACGCCCTCCTTCAGCCGCTCGCACGTCAGCGGCGCGCCGTCGAGCACCAGGCCGCCGTCGGCGCCGACCTCGGCGTCGTGGAGCGCCTGCGCGACGGATGCGACCGCTGCCTCGGCGGCGGTCTGCGCGCGGCGGATCCCGTCCAGCTGTGCGCTCGACTTGGCACGACGGCGCGTCTCGAACAGCGTGCCGTCGACCGTGAGCTCGATTCCGCCGGCGCGCAGGTGGTCGGCCAGCTCGACCGGGAACGCAGGCGGCACGACGGCCTGCTCGATCTGCAGCCTGCGGCACGCGCGCAGCGCGATCTCCAGCGTCGCCTGGTCGGGCGAGAGGCCGGAGGCGACCAGCTCGTCGAGGCCGAACTCCTCCAGCGGGAGCGCGTGCATGCGCGGCACCTCGGACATCCGCGCGACCTCCAGCGACCGCAGGACGGTGAAGCGCTCGTCGCCCTTCTCTATGTAGAGGAAGGGATCGTGGACGGAGTGCGGGACCTCGTTCCGCATCGCGGCGGTGTGTGTCGTGTCCGCGAACATCAGGACCGCTGGAGCGTTGGGGGTCATCGTTTCCTCACTGTCGCACGCAAGCCGAGCCGTGCAAATAGTGCACGAAACGTCCACAATAGTGGAAGTCTCCGCTATCGTGGACCACATGCACACGGTCAGAAGCGGCAGCCCTTTCGAGCAGTTGGCGTCCTACTCGCGCGCCGCGCGGATCGGCGACATCGTCGCCGTCAGCGGCACGGCCGCGCTCGACGAGACCGGCGTCTCGCTGTTCCCCGGCGACCCTGCCGCCCAGACCCGCGAGGCGCTGATGCGCGCGCTGGAGGCCGCCGCCGCGCTCGGCGCCCGGCGCGAGGACGTCGTCCGCACGCGCATCTACCTGCTCGCCGGGACCGAGTGGCGCGGCGCCGTCGAGGCGCACGGCGCGATCTTCAGAGGCGTCGACCCGGCCAACACGACGCTGCACGTCGCCGAGCTGATCCCGCAGGACTGCCTCGTCGAGGTGGAGCTGGACGCCGTCGCCTCCGGACCGGTCAGCGAGCGGGCGTCCTCGTGAGCGCGGCGGGCGCCGTGTACGACGTCGAGGCCGTCCGCGCGCGCTTCGCGTCGCTGCGCGACGCGCCCGCCGACGCGCCGGTCTTCTTCGACACGCCCGGCGGCAGCCAGGTGCCCGACGATGTCCGCACGGCCGTGGAGGAGGCGATGCGCGACGCCGCCGGCAACCTCGGCGGCGCGTTCGCGACGAGCCGCCGCGTCGCAGCGATGGTCGAGGAGGCGCGCGACGCCGCCGCCCGCTTCCTCGGCTGTTCCGCCGATGAGGTCGTCTTCGGCCAGAACATGACGTCGCTCAACTTCACGCTCTCACGCGCGCTCGCGCGAACGCTGAGAGCCGGCGACGAGATCGTCGTGACGCGGCTGGACCACGACGCCAGCGTGTCGCCGTGGCTGGAGCTGGCGGAGGACCTCGGCATCATCGTGCGGACGGCCGGGATCGACGAGGCGACGTGCACGCTCGACCTCGCCGACCTCGCCGCGCAGATCGGCCCGCGCACGCGCGTGATCGCCTTTTCGTGGGCGGCCAACTCGGTCGGCACCGTGATCGACGCCGCGCGCGTCTGCACGCTCGCGCGCGAGGCCGGCGCGCTCTCGTGGATCGACGCGACCCACTACGCCGCGCACCACGGGATCGACGTGCAGGCGATCGGCGCCGACGTCCTGATCTGCTCGCCGTACAAGTTCTGCGGCCCCCACCTCGGGCTCGCCTACGGCCGCGCGGACGTGCTCGGCAGATGGCGCCCGTACAAGGTCCGCCCCGCGCCGACCGAGCCGGTCGGCAAGCGCTTCGAGACCGGCACGCAGCCGTACGAGCAGCTCGCCGGCTTCACCGCGGCGGTCGACTACTGGGACGACGTCGACGCGACCGGCGCCGGCCACGCCTACACGCGCGCGCTCGGCGAGCGCTTCCTCGGCGGCCTGCCGGACGGCGTCCGCGTGATCGGCCCGCCGACGCTCGACGGCCGCGTCCCGACGTTCCTGCTGCGCTTCGACGGCCGCGACGCCGCCCACGTCTCCGACCAGCTCGTCGCGCGCGGCTTCAACGTCACCGCCAGCGAGCACTTCTACTGCCTCGGCCTGCGCGACGTGATCGGCGGCAAGGCCGTCCGCGTCGGTCTCTTCCACTACAACACCGCAGCCGAGGTCGACGCGCTGCTGGCAGCGCTGGGCGAGCTGACGGCCTGAGCGGCGCCACATCCGTCGTGCATTGCGCCGCGCAATGCGCGACGGCTATCCTCAGGTGCGTGGCCCAGCTCGTCACGCGCAGTCCGGACGGCATCGCCAGAGCCGTCGACGACCTCGTCGAGGCGAGAGTGTTCGCGTCACGGTCCGACGCTGTGCGAGCCGGCCTCGAAGCGGTGATAGAGCGTGAGCGGCGTGCGGCCGTCGGCCGCACGATCGTCGCGAGCTACAGACGCGTCCTACAGGACGATGACGATCTCGCCCGCTCAGACGCGGCGACCGCCGCGATGATCGCCGAAGAGCCCTGGTGACCACGCCGCGTCAAGGCGAGGTGTGGTGGGCTGAGGCGGAGGACAAGCGCCGACCCGTCCTCGTCGTCACGCGGACGGAGGCGATCCCGCTCGGCGCCGACGAGGGGCTTCCGGTCGACTGCGCGGCGTCGTTCGACAACGTCCAGCCGGTCGAGCGCCGGCTGCTCACGAGGCGTGTCGGCGTGCTGCCGCCACAGCGGCGGCACGAGATCTGTCGCGCGCTCGACGCGCTCGCCGACTGCTGAACGCCGCGCGGAGCGGCTACGCCCCCGCCGCGCCTCTCCCGGCCGCCGCCAGCTCCGCCGGGCGGCGCGGCTCGGCGGCGCCGTCGTGGAGCCAGCAGGAGACCGTGCGGCCGCTGCCGATCGCGAGCGCGGGCGGCTCCTCGGTGCGGCAGCGGTCCATCGCGTAGGGGCAGCGCGGGTGGAAGCGGCAGCCGGACGGCGGGGCGCTCGGGTCGGGCACCTCGCCGGCGAGCGCGACGGGCAGGTTGCGCTCGCCGTCGGGCTTCGGGATCGCGCCGATCAGCGCCTCGGTGTAGGGGTGCGCGGGCAGCTCCCACAGCTCGCCGCTGCCGACCGTCTCGACGAGCTTGCCGAGGTACATCACGGCGACCTCGTCGGCGATGTGCTGGACGATCGCGAGGTCGTGCGAGATCAGCACGAGCGCGAGGTCCAGCTCGCGGCTCAGCCGCACGAGCAGGTTGGCGATCTGCGCCTGCGCGGAGGCGTCGAGCGAGGAGAGCGGCTCGTCGAGCACGATCACGGTCGGGTCGGCCGCGAGCGCGCGGGCGATCGCGATCCGCTGGCGCTGGCCGCCGCTGAACTGGTGCGCGTAGCGCTCCGCCGCCGAGGCCGGCAGGCCGACCTGCTCCAGCAGCGCGGTCGCGCGGTCGCGCAACGACCCCTCGCCGCCGGCTCTGGACCCCTTCCACGCCATCGACAGCGCCTCTTGCAGCTGCGCGCCGATCTTGCGTCGCGGGTTCAGCGACGAGAAGGGGTTCTGGAAGACCATCTGCAGGCGCGTGTCCTCCAGCGGGCGCGCGCGCCGCGTCAGCGGCGACAGCTCGCGTCCGTCGAAGACGATCCGCCCGGCGCGCGGCTTCTCCAGCCCGACCGCCGCCTTCGCGAGCGTCGACTTGCCGCAGCCGGACTCACCGACGAGGCCGAGGATCTGCCCGCGCTGGACGGTCAGCGAGACGCCCGCGACGGCGCGGACCGGATCGCGGTCGCGGCGCTCGTAGACGACCTCGAGGTCGACGATCTCCAATGCCGGGGCGGTGGCGACGGCGCTCATGCCGCTTCCTCCTGCGCGTTCGTCGTGATCGGGCACGCGACGGCGTGGTCGCCGGCTGCGATCAGCGCCGGCACGGCGCCTCTGCACGACTCGACCGCGAGCGTGCAGCGCGGGTGGAAGGCGCAGCCGGACGGCGGGTCGATCGGGCTCGCCGGCACGCCGGGGATCGACGCCAGCTCGGCGCGCGCGCCGACACCGGGGTGCGGCAGCGAGCCGAGCAGGCCGCGCGTGTACGGGTGGCCGGGGCGCTGCAGCACGTCGCGCGCGTCGCCGCTCTCGATCACGCGGCCGGCGTACATCACCGAGACGCGCTCGGCGATCGACGACATCACGCCGAGGTCGTGCGTGATCAGCACGACGGCCATCCCTCTCTCGCGCCGCAGGCGGTCGAGCAGTCCCAGGATGCCGGCCTGGACGGTCACGTCGAGCGCGGTCGTCGGCTCGTCGGCGATCAGCACCTGCGGCTCGCACATCAGCGCGATCGCGATCGCGATCCGCTGGCGCATGCCGCCGGAGAACTCGTGCGGGTAGGCGCGCAGCGCAGCCTCGCCGTCGGGGATCCGCACCTCCTCAAGCATCGCGGCGGCGCGCGCCTCGGCCTCCTTCTTGGAGATCCCGAGGTGCTTGCGCGCGTGCTCGGTCAGCTGCTTGCCGACGGTCAGCATCGGGTGCAGCGACGTCATCGGGTCCTGGAAGACCATCGACAGCTCTCTGCCGCGGATCGCGCGGCGCGCCTTGGCCGGCACGTCGAGCACGTCGGCGCCGGCGAAGCGCGCATGGCCGCTCGTGCTGCCGCCGCGCGGCAGCAGGCCCAGCAGCGACAGCATCGTCATCGTCTTGCCGCTGCCCGACTCGCCCGCGATGCCGTAGATCTGCCCGGCCTCGACCGCAAGGTCGACCTCGTGCACGACCGTCCGCGGGCCGTTCGGCGTCGGCAGCTTGATCGACAGCCGCTCCAGCTCCAGCAGCGGCGTCATCCGTCGCCCTCCTCGGAGCCGCCGCGCGCGCCGGAGCCCGCCTGCGACTGCGGGTCGAAGACGTCGCGCAGCCCGTCGCCGATGAAGTTGAACGCGAGCGCGGCGCTGAAGATCGCCAGGCCCGGGAAGGTCGCCATCCACCAGTTCTGGAAGTACTGCGTGCCGACCGAGATCATCGAGCCCCACTCCGGCGCCGGCGGCTGCGTGCCGAGCCCGAGGAACGAGAGGCCGGCGAGCAGCAGCAGCGCGTCGGCGAGGTAGATCGTCGCCAGCACGGTGATCGGCCCGACGATGTTCGGGAGGATCTCCTTCCACATCGCACGGCGCGCGGAGGCGCCGTGCAGGCGGAACGCCTGCACGTACTCCGACTGCCCGATCGACATCACGAGCGAGCGCACGACGCGCGCGTAGATCGGCCACGTGACGGTC
The DNA here is from genome assembly GCF_000025265.1 of Conexibacter woesei DSM 14684. GTDB lineage: Bacteria > Actinomycetota > Thermoleophilia > Solirubrobacterales > Solirubrobacteraceae > Conexibacter > Conexibacter woesei. The sequence goes on along the minus strand of NC_013739.1, from coordinate 972,742 downwards.
ACGAGCGCGAGCACGGCGTTGCGCGTGCTGGGCCCCAGCGACGCGGTCACGACCATCGCCAGCACGATCGCGGGGAAGGCGGAGAAGAGATCAGCGAGGCGCATGATCAGGCCGTCGACCCAGCCGCCGACGTAGCCGGCGATCAGCCCCAGCGTCGTCCCGAGCGTGCCGGCGCAGATCACCAGCAGGACGGCGAGCGGCAGCGAGTTGCGCGCCGCCTCCAGCACGCGCGAGAGCACGTCACGGCCCAGCTCGTCGGTGCCGAACGGGTGCGCGCCGGACGGCGCCTGGGTGATCGCGAAGTCCTGCGCGAGCGGGTCGTGCGGCGCCAGCAGCGGCGCGAAGATCGCGACGAAGATCCAGATGCCCGCGATCGTCAGGCCGATCAGCATCGTCGGCTGGCGCCACCACGCGCGGCTGGCGCGGCGCGCGGCTGCACCGGCCGAGCCGCCGCGCTTGAAGCGGCGCATGCGGGAGGGCGGGAGGACGGCGTCAGTAGCGCTCATGAGAGACGGACCCGCGGGTCGATGACGGCGTAGAGAAGGTCGACGATCAGGTTCACGATCACGTAGACGAGCGCGATGAAGATCGATACGCCCATGATCGCGGGCAGGTCGAGGCTGACGGCGCTCTTGTAGGCGTACTGGCCGATGCCGGGCCAGTTGAAGATGTTCTCGACGAGCACCGCTCCCGCGAGCACGTTCGCGAAGACGAGGCCCATCACGGTGACGATCGACGGCAGCGCGGCGCGCAGGATGTAGCGCGTCACGACCGTGTACTCCGACAGCCCCTTGGCGCGCGCGGCGCGCACGTAGTCGGCGTGCAGCACCTCCAGCACGGCCGAGCGGGTGTAGCGCGAGATCAGGCTGACGCCGTAGATCGTCAGCACCATGCCGGGCAGGATCATGTGCGTGACGGCGTCCCAGAACGTCGTGAGATTGCCGTCGAGCAGCGCGTCGATCGTGTTGAAGCCGGTGACGTCGGTCGGCGGGACCGTCGTCGGGTCGAGGCGGCCGCCGCCGGGCAGCCAGCCCCACTTGAAGAAGAAGAGGTAGAGGCCGAGCAGGCCGAGCCAGAACATCGGCACCGAGATGCCCATCAGCGTCACGACGCGGAGGCCGTGGTCGACGGCTCTGTCGCGGCGCAGCGCGGCGATCACGCCGAAGCCGACGCCGAAGATCGTCGAGAAGAGGATCGCGAACAGCGCCAGCTCGGCGGTCGCGGGGATCGCGACCGAGAGGTCGTCGACGACCGGCTGGTGCGTCTGCTGCGAGGTGCCGAGGTCGCCCTGCAGCAGGTTGCCGATGTACGTCACGTACTGCTGCGGGAGCGGATCGTTGAGGCCGTACTTCTCGTTGAACGCCTCGATCGCCTCAGGCGTCGGGTTCTGGCCGAGGTTGGCGCGCGCCGGGTTGCCCGGCACCGCCTGCGTCAGCAGGAACGAGATCAGCGTGATCCCGATCAGCAGCAGCACCAGCGCGCCGAAGCGGCGCGCCAGGAAGCGCAGGAGGGGCTTGTGCGAGCGCGACCTGCGTCGCGCTCGCACGGGCCCCGGGACGGCTGTGTCAGTTGCTGCCAACGCTCGGGATGTTGAGGGTGTACGTCGGGTCGAGCATGACGTTCGTCAGGTTCGACGAGCCGACGATCGCCTGCGCGGGCTGGAACAGGGGGAAGAACGGGCCTTCCTCGTTCAGTCTGCGCTGGAACTCCTGGAACAGGGTGCCACGCTCGGCGTCGTCGAGCGTCGAGCCGGCTCTGGCGCCGAGCGCGGCGATCTCGGGCGCCATCTCTCTCGTGTACTTGTTGTTCGCGGCACGGCCGTCGGAGCCGGGCGCGTAGACGAGGTAGTCGTTCGGGTCCGGGTAGTCGGGGCCCCAGTAGGAGACGCTCATCTGGTTTCTGCCGGCGGCGTAGTCCTCGAGGAACGTGACGGCCGGGCTGCCTCTGAGCTTGACCGAGAAGCCGATCTTCTCGAGGTCGGACTTGACCTTCTGCGCGACCGACGAGAAGGAGACGCCGTTGGGCGTCGCGTCGGACGGGTAGGCCAGCTCGACGGTCGGGTTGTCGATGCCGGAGGCCTCCAGCGCCGCTCTCGCCGCCTCGACGTCCTGTCTGACGGCGTCCTCGGCCGTCAGCGCGCCGAGGAACTGCGACGGGATCACGCCGGGCGCCTGCTCGGCGCCGACGCCGGACAGTCTCTTGTAGCCCTCGTAGTCGAGCGCGAGGCGGACCGCTCTGCGCACGTCGGCGTTGCCGGTCGGCGAGATCGACTCGTCCATGTTGCCCTCGACGTCGAAGACGTTGACGGACGCATCGGTTCTGACCTGCAGCTTGTCGTTCGCCTCGAGCGTCTGGGCCTGCTGGGCGGAGAGGTCGAGCGCGATCTCGTTCGCGCCGCGCTGCACGTTGAGCAGCTGCGTCGGCGCGGCCATGTTGCGCACGACGACCTTCGGGAAGCCGCTGAACTCACCCCAGTATCTGGGGTTCTTCTCCAGCGTGTACTGCTGGTTCTGCGCGCCCTGCGTGAGGACGTACGGGCCCGAGCCGGCGCTCGTCTTCTGCAGGAACGCCTCCGCTCTGTCGGTCTTGTCGGCGTCCTTGGCGTCGGTGCCGCCGTTGGCCTGCAGGACTCTCGAGTTGAGGATCGAGGTCGGCGCGGTGGCGAGGATGCGCAGGAGCGCCGGGTTGGGCGTCTTCGACGTGATCACGACGGTTCTCGCGTCGGGCGCTCTTATCGTCGTGCCGTCGAGCAGGAACGCGCCGCTGCCCTTGATGTTGACGAGGCGGTTGAGCGAGAAGAGGACGTCTCTCGACGTCAGCGGCGTGCCGTCGGAGAAGGTGACGTCGTCACGCAGCGTGAACGTGTAGCTCTTGGCGTCGGGCGTGCCTCTCCACGACTCCGCTATCCCGGGCTCGGGGTCGGTTCTGCCGGGCGCGAATCTGACGAGCGTGTCGTACATCGCGTGGACGAGCATGTTGTTCGTCGGCGTGAACTGACGGCCCGGGTCGTTGCCTCTGTCGACGAACGAGTTGTCGATCACGAGCGTGCCGGTCGCGGCGCCACCGCCGCCGCCCGTGGAGGTGCCCGCGGACGTGCCGCTGCCGCCGCTGTCACCGTTGCCGCCGCCGCAGCCGGCAACGGCGAGCGCACCCGCGATCGCGGCAACGCCGACGGCTCTTCCAAGCCTGAATCTCCGCATGGTCAACCTACGCTCCCTTGTGCGCTGAGACGTCCTCAAAATGTGCTGCCCGGACCGGTCGAGCCTCGACATTATCCAGTATGCTGGCCGCCATGTCCAGTTCACTGAACGATACGACGGTCTCCACAGCGGATGTCGCGATCGTGGGCGCGGGGATCACCGGCTTGTCGGTGGCTTGGCATCTGGTCCAGCGCGGCCTCTCTGTCACGACCTTCGACGGCCGCGGCATAGGCTCCGGCGCAACGGCGATCCAGCCCGGCGGCGTGCGCCAGCAGTGGGGCACCGAGGTCGCGTGCAAGATGGCGCGCGAGGCGTTCGCCTTCTACGGCCAGATCGGCGAGCGGCTGCAGCCCGCTGTCGACCCCGGCATGACCGCGTGCGGCTATCTCTTCGTCGCGCAGGGCGAGGCCGAGCTGGCCGCCCAGCGCGAGCGGCTCGCGCTCCAGAACCGGCTCGGGATCCCCTCCCGCGAGGTCACCCCCGCCGAAGCCGGCGAGCTGGTCGAGGGACTTGACGCGTCGAACATCATCGGCGGCGTCTGGTGCGACCAGGACGGCTACTTCGACCGTCCGCTCGCTGTCGTCGGCGCCTTCCATGAGGCATCCCTGCGCGAGGGCGCGAGGTTCCTCGACAAGCGCGTCGAGCGGATCGTGCGCGACGGCGAGGGCTGGCGCCTGGAGCTGCGCGGCGGGCTGATCGCGCGCGCCGCCAAGGTCGTCGTCGCGGCCGCGTGGGACACGCCGGCGCTGCTCTCGCCGCTCGGGATAGAGCTGCCGATCGAGCGCGAGCCGAAATACCTCTTCTACAGCGACCCGATCCGCGAGCGCCTGCTGGAGCCGCTCGTGATCGCGCCCGAGCGGCACTTCGCCGCCAAGCAGCTGGCCGACGGCTCGGTGCTCGCGAGCGATCTCGGCGCCGGCGGCGCCGAGCGTCCCGACGAGAACAGAGAGATCTGGCACTCGAACGTCCGCCGCGCGATCACCGAGCTGCTGCCGATCCTCGAGTACGTCTCCTTCCCCGTCCTCGTCGAGGGCTTCTACGACGTCACGCCCGACCGCCAGCCGGTCCTCGGGCCGCTCGACGGGCAGGACGGGCTGTTCGTCGCCGCCGGCCTCAACGGCCGCGGACTGATGATGGCGCCGACGATCGGTCGCGTGATCGCGGACGGTGTCGTCAACGGCAGGATGGAGCCCGAGATGGCCCCGCTGGCGGCCTCCCGCTTCGCCGACGGGACGCTGACCCCCGAGCTGCAGGTCGTCTAGCGGGACGCGGTACGTCACGATGCCCGGATATCGTGACCGAATCGTGGCCTCGACCACCCAGACGACAGCGGCGGAGCCGATGAGCCAACAGGAGTTCGTCGGCGCCCAGCTGCGCGCGCTGCGCGCCGCCAGACGACTGTCGCTCGGCGACGTCGCGAGGGAGACGGGGATCTCCGCCTCGTTCCTGTCGCTGGTGGAGAACGGCCGCAGCGACATCACGATCGGCCGCCTGACGCGGCTGGTCGACTACTACGGCATCTCGATCACCGAGCTGCTGCCCGCGCCCGGCGGCCGCGACCCGGACGTCGTGCGCGCCGACGAGACGCGCCAGCTGCACTCGCCGGAGGAGGGCACGACGATCTACCTGCTCGCCTCGGGCACCGATCGCACGATGCTGCCGATGCTGCTGGAGCTGGCGCCGGGCGCGAGCCTCGCCGAGAGCGGCCACCACGCGGGCGAGGAGTTCGTCCACGTGCTCGCCGGCAGGCTGAGGCTGGAGGTCGACGGCGCAGAGCCGCACGAGCTCGACGCCGGCGACAGCGCCTACTACAAGAGCGACCGGCCGCACATGTTCCGCAACGCCAGCCCCGACGAGCCGCTGCGGCTGATCTGCATAGACTCGCCGCCGCCGATCTGACTCCGGCGGGCATGCAGCGGACGGTCGTCATCACGGGTGCGACCTCCGGGCTCGGACGTGCCTGCGCCGGCGAACTGGCCGGACTGCCGGAGTGGACGGTCGTCGTCGCGGCGCGCGACCGCGCGCGCGGCGCGGCGGCGGCGCGCGCGCTCGGCGGCGGCGCCAGCCACGTCACCCTCCCGCTCGACCTCGCCGACCTCGACTCGGTGCGCGCCTTCCCCGCCGCGCTCGACGCCGCCGGGCTGCCGCCGCTGCACGCCGTCGTCGCCAACGCCGGCATCCAGCACCGCGACCGCCGCCACACGACCGCGCAGGGCTACGAGGCGACGTTCGCGGTCAACCACCTCGCCCACTTCCTGCTGCTGCGGCTGCTGCTGGGGCAGCTCGCCGACGGCGGCCGCGTCGCGATCGTCGCGAGCGGGGTGCACAAGCCGCAGCGCCTGCGCAACTTCGGCTTCCCGCCGCCGCGTTGGGACGAGCCCGAACGGCTCGCCGAGCCGGGCCCCGGCTCGGGCCAGATCGCCTATGCGAACTCGAAGCTCGCGAACGTGATGACGGCGCTCGAGCTGGCACGCCGGATCGACACGCTGCGGCCCGGCGCCGGGATCGCCGTCCACGCGCTCGACCCCGGTCTGATGCCCGAGACCGCGCTCACGCGCGGCTACCCGGCGCCGGTCCGCCGCCTCTACCCGCGGCTCGCGCCGCTGCTCGCGCGCCTCGCCCCCGGCGCGACGAGCGCGGCCGGGTCCGGCGGGCAGCTGGCGCGGATGGTCGCCGACCCCGCCTACGCCGCCCCGCCGAACGGCCGCTACGTCGAGCTGACGCGCGACGGCGAGCCGTCCCCGCTCGCGCGCGACCCCGAGCTCGCCGCCCGTCTGTGGAGCGAGAGTGAGCGCTTGGTGGGCGGGATATCGTGAACCCATGAGCGACTTCTTCTCGCGCGGGTTCGGCGGCAGACGGCGCCAGCCGGACGAGCTCGCCGACCGCATCCCGCCCGGGCAGTACCTCGAACGCGGCTTCCCGGTCCTCACCGCCGGACCGACCGAGCAGGTCGAGCACGGGCAGTGGAGCTTCAAGATCGACGGCGTCGTCGGCGGCGAGCCGCGCGCGTGGAGCTGGGACGAGTTCCACGCGCTCCCGTTCGAGGACGTCACGACCGACATCCACTGCGTGACGAAGTGGTCCAAGCTCGACAGTCGTTTCCGCGGCGTCTCGCTCGACACGCTGCTGGACGGCGTCGAGCCTCTCGGCGGCTACGCGATGGCGCACTCGTTCGGCGGCTACACGACGAACCTGCCGCTGGAGGATCTGACCGACGGCAAGGCGTGGGTCGCCACCGAGTACGAGGGCGAGCCGCTGCCGCGCGAGCACGGCGGCCCCGCGCGCCTCCTCGTCCCGCACCTCTACTTCTGGAAGAGCGCCAAGTGGGTCGCCGGCATCCGCGTGATGGACCACGACGAGCCCGGCTTCTGGGAGGAGAACGGCTATCACCGCCGCGGCGACCCGTGGCGCGAGGAGCGGTATTGGAACGACTGACGCCGGTGGAGATGCGCGCCCCCGGGCGCTGGCAGATCGGGACCGTCACCGAGATCGTGACCGAGACGCCGCGGGTGAAGTCGTTCCGCATAGCGCTGCCGATGTGGATGGAGCACCTGCCCGGCCAGCACTACGACGTTCGGCTGACCGCGCCGGACGGCTATCGCGCGCAGCGCTCCTACTCGATCGCCTCCTCCCCGCTCGACACCGGCTCGATCGAGCTGACGATCGACCGGCTCGACGACGGCGAGGTCTCGCCGTACTTCCACGACGTCGTCGAGGTCGGCGACCAGGTCGAGCTGCGCGGGCCGTTCGCCGCCTACTTCGTCTGGCGCGGCGAGTCGCCGGCGCTGCTCGTCGGCGGCGGCTCCGGCGTCGTGCCGCTGATGGCGATGCTGCGCCACCAGCGCCGCACGATGCCCGAGCTGACGCTGCGGCTCGTCTACTCGGTGCGCCACGCCGACGACGTGATCTACGCGCGCGAGCTGCGCGGCGACGGCGAGACGCTGCTGACCTACACGCGCGAGGCGCCGCCCGGCTGGAGCGGTCACACCGGCCGCGTCGACGCGGCGCTGATCGCGCAGGCCGGCGTCGACCCCGTGCACGGGGTCGCGTTCGTCTGCGGCTCGAACCCGTTCGTCGAGAGCGCGACCGGCCTGCTGCTCGACGCCGGCTTCGCCGCTGCGCGGATCCGCACCGAGCGCTTCGGCCCCAGCGGCGCGAGCGGCTGAGCGGCGCGAGCGGCTGAGCGGCGCGAGCGGCTGAGCGGGGCGTCTATCTGCCGAGTCGCGTCAGCGAGCCGGCGACGGCCAGCATCTGCTCGTTCGTGAGCAGCTTCTCGAGCGTGTTCGAGACCCAGTAGACCGCTCTCGGCGTTCTCCACGCGACGAGCCGCAGCCGTTTGCCGTCGTAGTAGAGGTCGAGCTTCTTGCCGCCGATCGTGCGGTGGTCGCTCGACGGGTTGGAGAGGATCGGCGGCTTCGTCCACGCGAGGCCCTGGATGCCGACGTAGTTGCCCGGATGGGCCGCGGTGCTGACGTCGACGACGAGGCGGTAGCCCTGCTTCATCCCGGCCGGCGTGCGCGTGCGGTACTTGAGCGGGTAGCCGCCCTCGGTCACCGCCTGCATGTAGCCGTCGGCGCTCGGCAGCAGCCGCGGGTAGTAGACCGGGATCCGCGTCGCGCCGAGCTGGATCGCCTGGTCCTTGCCCGCCTGGGGCATCTCGTAGAGACCGCTGGTCGCCGCCGCCTGGCCGCCGCCGCGCCCGCCCCTGCCGCCGCCTCTGCGCCCGCCTCTGCCGCCGGCGCGCCGCGGCGGCGCCGGTGCCGGCTCCGGCTCCAGGAACGCGCGCCTGACGCGCGCGATCTCCTCCGGGCCGGCCTCGACATAGGAGGCGCCGGCGGTGTCTCTCGTGTAGTTCGGCGTCAGCGCGATCTGCTGGATCGGTCTGCCGGCAGAGAACGCGACGAGCTTGCCGAAGTCGATCAGCGCGTCGACCGACTGCAGCCCCTTGTCGGTCTGCATCCGTCTGCCGATCACGCGCGTGAGCCGGTGCGGGTCGTCGATGAAGTCGCGCGCGTCGTACTGCGAGCGCAACTGGCGCAGGAACTCCTGCTGCCGCGCGCCGCGCACGAGGTCGTTGTCGAGATGGCGGTAGCGGACGTAGTCGAGCGCTCTCTGCCCGCACATCATCTGATAGCCCGGCATGATGTCGATCTCGGCGTACTGGTTGATCGGGGCGACGCCGATGTTGGAGTGGTAGTAGCGCCGGTCGACGTCGACGTAGACGCAGCCGATCGCGTCGATCGCCTCGCGGAAGCCTCTGAAGTTGACGTTCGCGATGTGGTTGATCTCGATCCCGAACGTGTCGGTGATCGTTCTCGCCGTCAGCGCCTCGCCGCCGAGCGTGTAGGTCTCGTTGATCTTGCGCCCGGCGTGCACGAGCCCGTCTCTCGTTCTGAAGTCGACTCTCAAGTCGCGCGGGATCGACAGGACGGTCGTCGCGGCCGCGTCGGGGTCGATCCGGATCAGCAGCATCGTGTCCGAGCGCGCGTCGGTGCGGTCGGCGCCGAAGCGGTGGTCGGAGCCGATCAGCAGGACCGTCCGCGGCGAGCCGGCCTCGGCGCGCGTGATCGCGTCCTCGGCGCCGCTGATCGTCCCGCCCGCCTTCAGGTCGTCGACGAACGACTGCACGTTCAGCAGCCCCGCCGTCGCCGTCGCGCCCGCCGTCAGCACGATCACGACCACGGCGGCGGCGACGAAGCGCAGCCAGAGACGGGCGTGCGCGGACGCGGGAAAGCTGTCGGGATCCTCGTGGGCCATGCGGGGAGCGATGCGGGAGGCGCGGGAGCGCCCGACGAGACTAGCGTGCGTGCGCCACGGATCCGCTGGGCGGGAGACCGCCCGCTCTGCCGAACCGCGCCGACAACGCGCGGAAGCGCTCGGCCAGCTCGGGCGGCTCGTGCACCTCGAAGTCGACGCCGAGCATGCCGATCCGCACCGCCAGCCAGTCGAGCGAGTCGTCGCTGGAGCGGTACTCGCAGCGGCCGTCCGCGAGCGGCTCGACTGTCTCCCACGTGCCCGAGCAGCGCGTCGCCATCTGCTGCGCCGGCGCGTGCAGCGTCACTCGCGCTCGGTAGCGGTGCGGCGCCGCCATGCTGCGCATCACGTACGCGGCCGGATCGCCGCCGGGCAGCTCGCGCTCCTCGAAGCGGGTGCCGTCGGAGGCCATCTGCTCGATCCGGTCGAGGCGGAACGTGCGCCAGCCCTCGCGCCCGCAGTCCCACGCGACGAAGTACCAGCGCTGCCCGAGGTTGACGAGGCTGTGCGGCTCGACGCGGCGGCGGCTCTCCTCCCCCTGCCGGCTGCTGTAGCCGAAGCGCAGCCGCTCGTGGTCGCGGCAGCCGGCGGCGATCGTCGTCAGCACCTCGGCGTCGACGAGCGGTCCGGTCGCCGCGCGCGTCGAGGTCGCCGAGCGGAGCGCGTTGACGCGCCGGCGCAGGTGCGCGGGCAGCACCTGCTCCAGCTTCACCAGCGCGCGCACCGACGTCTCCTCGATTCCGTCGACCGACGCGCTCGCCGCGCCGCTGAGGCCGACGGCGATCGCGACGGCCTCGTCGTCGTCGAGTACGAGCGGCGGCATCGCCGTGCCGGCGTGGAGGCGGTAGCCGCCGTTGGGGCCGGTCAGCGCGTCGACCGGATAGCCGAGCTCGCGCAGGCGGTCGACGTCGCGGCGGATCGTGCGGCAGGAGACGTCGAGCCGGTCGGCCAGCTCCTGGCCCATCCAGTCGCGCCGGCTCTGCAGCAGCGCCAGCAGCTTCAGCAGTCGAATCGACGTCTCCGCCATCGTGTTTCACACGATCGCACGTATTGCGGCCACGTCCTGACCTAAACCGCACGTAGGGTCCCGGACATGCAAACGAGAACGGAAGCACCCCCGGTGCCGTCGGCACCCTCTGGATCGCCCGGGAGCGGTCCGGCGATCAGTGTGAAGGGGCTTGTGAAGTCATTCGGCGACGTGCGCGCGCTCGACGGCGTCGACCTGGAGGTGCCGCAGGGCACCGTGCTCGGCCTGCTCGGGCCCAACGGCGCCGGCAAGACGACGGCGGTCCGCGCGATGACGACGCTGCTGAAGCCCGACGCGGGCGAGATCCAGGTCGCCGGTGTCGACGCGATCCATGACGCGGCGACGCTGCGCGAGAAGATCGGCCTCGCCGGCCAGTACGCGGCGGTCGACGAGAACCTCACGGGCGAGGAGAACCTGACGATGGTCGGGCGGCTCTACGGCATGCGCCGCCCGGAGGCGAAGCGGCGCGCGCAGGAGCTGCTGCAGCGCTTCGACCTGACCGACGCCGGCAAGCGGCCGGCGAGAACGTACTCGGGCGGCATGCGCCGCCGGCTCGACCTCGCGGCGGCGCTCGTCGCGAGACCGCCGGTGCTGTTCCTCGACGAGCCGACGACCGGCCTCGACCCCCGCAGCCGCCTGTCGCTGTGGGAGACGATCGAGGAGCTGGTCGCCGAGGGCACGACCGTGCTGCTGACGACGCAGTACCTCGACGAGGCCGACCGGCTCGCCGACAGGATCGCCGTGATCGACCGCGGCCACGTGATCGCGGAGGGCACCGCGGACCAGTTGAAGGACCGCGTCGGCGGTGAGCGGCTCGACGTCGAGCTGGCCGACGCGAGCGAGGCGGAGGCCGCCTGCACGGCGCTCGCGCCGATGTCCGACGAGCGGCCGGTCTGCGACGACGGCGTCGTCAAGCTGTCCGTGCGCCAGCGCAACGGCGCGATCGTCGAGGCGGTCGAGAAGCTGAAGGCGGTCGGCATCACGCCCGACGACCTCGTGCTGCGGCGGCCGACGCTCGACGACGTGTTCCTCTCGCTGACCGGCCACGCGGCCGAGGCGGGCGACGACGACAGAACCCAGGAGAAGGCCGCATGAGGCGCCTCGTGACCGACACGCTGGTGATCGCCGAGCGGAACCTGATCCGCCTGCCGCGCTCGCCCGACCTGCTGCTTGCGTTCACCGTGCAGCCGGTGATGTTCGTGCTGCTGTTCGTCTACGTCTTCGGTGGCGCGATCAGCACGCCGGGCTACGACTACGTCGACTTCCTGATCCCGGGCATCATCGTCCAGAACATCGCCTTCGGCGGGTTCGTCACGGCGCTCGGGCTCTCGGAGGACCTCAGCAAGGGCCTGATCGACCGCTTCCGCTCGCTGCCGATGGCGCGGCCGGCGGTGCTCGCCGGGCGCACGCTGGCGGACGTCGTGACGAACACGCTGTCCGTGATCGTGCTGCTCGTGACGGGCCTGATCATCGGGTTCTCGTTCCACGCGAGCGTCGGCGAGGTGCTGCTCGGGTTCGTGCTGCTCATAGTGTTCGGGTACGCGTTCTCGTGGATCTTCGCGCTGCTCGGCCTGATGGTCTCCTCGCCCGAGGCGGCCAACTCGCTCGGCTTCATCGCCGTCTTCCCGCTGACGTTCATCTCGTCGGCGTTCGTGCCGACGGACTCGATGCCGTCCGCGCTGCAGTGGTTCGCGGACGTCAACCCGTTCACGGTCGTGGTCGACGCGATGCGCTCGCTGTGGCTCGGCGCGCCGGCCGGCAACAGCGTCTGGGGCGCGTTCGTCTGGTCCGCGGTGATCATCGCGGTCTTCGCGCCGCTCGCCGTCTCGCGCTACCGCCGCGCGGCCAGCCGCTGAGCTGACCTGAGCTGGCCGCTTGGCCCGCGCCGCCCGTCCGGACCGCCGTTTGCGGCCCGGGCGGGCGGCGTTCGTCGTTCAGTCGCCCCGCTCGACGACGACGGCGATCCCCTGGCCGACGCCGATGCACATCGTCGCGAGGCCGTAGCGGACGTCCTCGCGGCGCTGCAGCTCGTGCACGAGCGTCGTCAGCAGCCGCGCACCGGAGCAGCCGAGCGGGTGGCCGAGCGCGATCGCGCCGCCGTTGACGTTGACGCGCGCGTCGTCGGCGTCGAGCCCCCAGGCGTGCAGGACGGCGAGCGCCTGCGCGGCGAACGCCTCGTTCAGCTCGATCAGGCCGACGTCCGCCAGACCGATGCCGGCCCGTCGCAGCGCCTTCTCCGTCGCCGGCACCGGCCCGATTCCCATCGTCCGCGGCGCGACGCCGGCGGTCGCGAGCGCGCGGATTCGCGCGAGCGGCCGCAGGCCGTGCTCGCGCGCCGCCTGCGAGCTCGCCAGCACGAGCGCCGCGGCGCCGTCGTTGAGCGAGCTGGAGTTGCCGGCGGTGACCGTCCCGCCGTCGCGCAGGAACGCCGGCCGCAGCTGCGCGAGCCGCTCCAGCGACGTGTCCGCACGCGGCCCCTCGTCGGAAGCGACGACCCGCTCGCCTCTGCGCTCGTGCACCGTCACCGGCGTCAGCTCGCCGTCGAAGCGACCCGCCGCCTGTGCCGCGAGCGCGCGCTCGTGGCTGCCGAGCGCGAAGCGGTCCTGCGCCTCGCGGGTGATCGTCGCGGGCTGCTCGGCGACGAGGTTCTCGGCCGTGATCCCGAGCGCGTCGGTGTGGCCGAGCGCCTCCATCCGCGGATTCACGAAGCGCCACCCGAGGCTCGTGTCGTGCATCGTCGCGGGGCCGGTCGCGAAGCCCTTCGCCGGCTTGGCGACCGCCCACGGCGCGCGGCTCATCGACTCGACGCCGCCCGCGACGAAGAGGTCGCCGTCGCCGCACATCAGCGCCCGCGCCGCGTAGGCGACCGCGTCGAGGCCGGAGCCGCAGAGGCGGTTGACGGTCGTCCCGCCGACGCTCTCCGGGAGTCCCGCGAGCAGCGCCGCCATCCGCGCCACGTCGCGGTTGTCCTCGCCGGCCTGGTTGGCGCAGCCGAGCACGACGTCCTCGATCACCTCGCCCGGCACGCCGGCACGCGCGACCGCGGCGGCGACCGCGTGCGCGGCGAGGTCGTCGGGCCGGGCGGCGGCGAGCGTGCCGCCGAGCCGGCCGATCGGCGTGCGGACCGCCTCGACGATCCACGCCTCGGTCCCGGGGGTGCTGAAGGAAGCCATTCGCGGGAGGTTCGCGACGGCCCGCTCATCAGTCAAATACTCATCACGGCACCGTCTCATACGCTGGAGGTATGGATGTCTGTGCCAAAGCGGCCCAAAGCAGTTAGAGACAATCGCCACACAGGAGCATCTCTGCGCGCTACTGTCGCAATTGCACGCGGAGGTGCTCAGTGGTGGTAAACGACGAGAGCCTCGCCGCAGACGCGGCGGGGGATGCGGCGGGCGGCGAGCCGGACATCCGGCTCGAACAGGTCACGAAGCGGTTCGGCGACGTGCTCGTCATCGACACGCTCGACCTCCAGATCGAGCGCGGCGCGTTCTACGCGCTGCTCGGGCCGTCCGGCTGCGGCAAGACGACGACGCTGCGGATGATCGGCGGCTTCGAGCTGCCGACCTCGGGCCGCGTCCTGCTCGGCGGCGAGGAGGTCACGAACAGCCCGCCGCACAAGCGCGACGTCAACACGGTCTTCCAGTCGTATGCGCTCTTCCCGCACCTGACGGTCGAGCGCAACGTCGCCTTCGGCCTGGAGCGCAAGGGCGTCGCCAAGGCTGAGGCGCGCCGGCGCGTCGCGGAGGCACTGGAGACGGTCCAGCTGCCGCAGCTCGCGAAGCGCAAGCCGGCGCAGCTGTCCGGCGGTCAGCAGCAGCGCGTCGCGCTCGCTCGCGCGCTCGTCAACCGCCCGCGCGCGCTGCTGCTCGACGAGCCGCTCGGCGCGCTCGACCTGCGCCTGCGCCGTCAGCTGCAGGTCGAGCTGAAGCGGATCCAGCAGGAGGTCGGCATCACGTTCATCCACGTGACGCACGACCAGGAGGAGGCGATGTCGATGGCCGACACGATCGCCGTCATGAACAGAGGGCAGATCGAGCAGGCCGGTTCCGCGACCGACCTCTACGAGCGCCCGCAGACGGCGTTCGTCGCGAAGTTCCTCGGCATCTCCAACCTGATCGAGGCGACCGTCGGCGCCAAGGCCGGCGAGCTGACGACCGTGACGACGCACGACGGCGCCGTTCTGCACGCGCCCGCCACCCGCTGCGCCGAGCGCGACAGCACCGACGTGCGCGTCGGAGTGCGGCCGGAGAAGGTGCGGCTGCACCCGGCCGGCGAGGCGACGCCGCCGGGCGCCAACGTGCTGCGCGGCAGCGTCGTGCTGAGCGCCTTCCTCGGCGTCTCGCTGCAGTACGTGATCAAGACGGCCGGCGGCGAGGAGCTGACGGTCTTCTGCCAGAACGACGACGGGGTCACACCCGACGCCTTCGGCGCCGGGCAGGAGGTGCAGCTCTCGTGGGACCCGCGCCACACGTTCGTCGTCGCGCGCGGTGACGACGATGTCTGAGGAGCCCGATCGCGCGCAGGTCGAGCGCGCGGTCGAGCGCTTCTTCGCCGAGGAGCGCCTCTCGCGCCGCCGCTTCCTCGGCCGCGGCGCGTCGGCCGTGCTGATGGCGGGCGGCCTCGCGAGCGTGCTCTCGGCGTGCGGCATCGACGGCACCGCGGCGAGAAACCTCGCCGACCTGCAGAGAGAGGCGACGACCGTCAGACACCCGAGAACGGCGATCGGCGACTGGACGTTCTCCAACTGGCCGCTCTACGTCGACAAGTCGATATTGAAGAGATTCGACGACGAGTACGGCGGCCACTGCAAGTACGTCGAGGAGATCAACGACAACAACGAGTTCTACGGCAAGGTCCGCCAACAGCTCGCGCAGGGCGTCCCGATCGGCCGCGACATCGTGACGCTGACCGACTACATGGCGTCGCGCTGGGTCCGCTTCGGCTACGTCACGCCGATAGACAAGGGCAACGTGCCGAACATGAGACGGCTCGTGCCGAACCTCAGATCGATCTCGTACGACCCCAAGCGCCAGTTCACGCTCCCGTGGCAGTCGGGCGCGATCGGCCTCGGCTACGACATCGAGCAGACCGGCGGCGAGATCAGCAGCGTCAGAGACCTCTTCGATCCGAGATGGAAGGGCCGCGTGACGATGTTCTCCGAGCCCTACGACAGCGCCGGCACGGTGCTGCTCGGCGAGGGGATCGACGCCTCCAGAGCGACGCTCGACCAGCAGCTCTCCGCGATCGAGAGAATCGGCAAGGCGAACGACGCCGGCCAGTTCCGCCGCTTCACCGGCAACGACTACACGACCGACCTGACGAAGGGCAACATCGCGATCGCACTCGCCTACTCGGGCGACCTCGTGCAGCTGCAGAGCGACAACCCGAACCTGCGCTTCGCCTACCCGGAGGAGGGCGCGATGCTCTTCACCGACAACATGATGCTGCCGGCGCACGTCGAGCACGCGTACGCGGCCGAGACGATGATGAACTACGTCTACGAGCCGGAGGTCGCGGCGATCATCTGCGCGTACGTCAACTACATCTCGCCGGTCGACGGGATCAAGCCGCTGCTGGAGAGAACGAACCCCGACATCGCGGCCAACGAGCTGATCTTCCCGCCTGAGGACGTGCGCAGAAAGCTGTACCCGTACCCGACCTTCTCGACCCAGCAGGAGCAGACGATGTACGAGGCGATGGCGAAGGTGACGGGCGCGTAGCGATGGGCCTCTCGCTCGCCCACCGCCGCAAGCTGATCCCGTGGATGTTCGCGCTGCCCGGGCTGCTGTGGCTGATCCTCTTCTTCGTGATCCCGCTCGCCAACCAGGCGAGCGTCTCGCTGATGACCGGCGACCCCGAGGCCGGCTACTCGCTGACGTGGGCGTTCGAGACCTACACGAACGCGATCGGCGACTACAAGGAGCAGTTCCTGCGCTCCTTCCTCTACGCCGGCGCCGCGACCGTGATCGACCTGATCATCGCGTTCCCGCTCGCCTACTTCATGGCGTACAAGGCCGGCCGCTGGCGCAACTTCATGCTGCTGCTCGTCGTGCTCCCGTTCTTCATGTCCTACGTGCTGCGGACGGTCTCCTGGCAGCTGATCCTGGCCGACAACGGCTGGGTCGTCGAGCGGCTGCGCGACGTCGGGCTGGTGTCCGAGGGCGGCCGCGTGCTGGCGACCGGCCCCGCCGTCGTCGCCGGCATCGCCTACAACTTCCTGCCGTTCATGATCCTGCCGCTGTACGTGGCGCTGGAGCGGATCGACCGGCGCTTCGTGGAGGCCGCGACCGACCTCTACGCAAGCCGCCTGACGGCGTTCCGCAAGGTCACGCTGCCGCTCGCGATCCCGGGCATATTCGCCGGCTCGCTGCTCGTCTTCATCCCCGCCACCGGCGACTTCATCAACGCGGCGCTGCTCGGCACCTCGAACCAGTACATGATCGGCAACGTCGTGCAGTCGAAGTTCCTCAACGTGCTCGACTACCCGACGGCGGCGGCGCTCTCGTTCATTCTGATGACCGTGATCCTGCTCGGGATCATCGTCTACTCGCGCCTGCTCGGCACGAGAACCCTGACCGAGGCGGCGACCTGATGCGCGCGAGCGACCGTGCCCGCAACTGGCTGCTCGGCATCTGGTCGGTGGCCGCGCTGCTGTTCCTCTTCATCCCGGTCTTCCTGATCGTCCTGTTCTCGTTCAACGACAACAAGGGACGGTTCAACTTCACGTGGCAGGGCTTCACGCTCGACCACTGGAAGGACCCGTTCAGAGACCCCGACCTCGCGAAGGCGCTCGTCAGCTCGCTGGAGATCGCGGCGATCACGACGGCGATCGCGGTCGCGCTCGGCACCTTCCTCGCGCTCGCGCTGACGCGCTACCGCTTCCGCGGCCATGGCGCGGCGAGCTTCGGCGTCTTCCTGCCGATGGCGACGCCGGAGGTCGTGCTCGGCGCCTCGCTGCTGGCGCTGTTCCTCGTGATCGGGATCGACACGGGCTTCTGGACGATCGTGATCGCGCACGTGATGTTCACGATCTCCTACGTCGTCGTGACCGTCCGCGCGCGTCTTGAGGGGATGGACCCGTTCATCGAGGAGGCGGCGCAGGACCTCGGCGCCGGCGTCTGGACGACCTTCTTCAAGGTCACCCTCCCGATGATCGCGCCGGGCGTCGTCGCCGCGGCCGTGCTGGCTGCCGCGATCTCGATCGACGACTACGTCGTGACGAGCTTCAACGCCGGCCAGACGCAGACGTTCCCGCTCTTCATCTTCGGCGCCACGCGCCAGGGCGTGCCGCCCGAGGTCAACGTGCTCGGCACGATGCTGCTGCTCGGCGTGCTGGTGCTGATGGGGCTCAACGTGCTCGTGCAGAAGGGGCTCTCGCGGCGCGACCGCGTGCGCGCCGAGGAGACGCCGTCGGCGCCCGAGCCGGCGGCCGCGCTCGCAGGCTGAGCGGCGCTTGTCCGCCGCCGCGCGGCAGTGACGGCGGCTGCCGGCCCGCAGCGGCGGCCTGCTTAGATGGGGCGCATGTCGACGACGCCCAAGCCCCCACGCCGCCCCCGTCTGACGTACGTCGAGGAGGTCGAGCAGCTGACGCCGGGCATGGTGCGGATCGTGCTCGGCGGCCCCGGTCTGGAGGACTTCCCCGCGGACCAGTTCACCGACCACTACGTGAAGCTGCAGATCCCGCCGGCCGGCGCCTCCTATGCGGCGCCGTTCGACCCCGAGGAGGTCAAGGCCACGCTGCCGCGCGAGCAGTGGCCGCGCGTGCGGACCTACAGCGTGCGCGCGTGGGACGCCGGGCAGCGCCGGCTGACGATCGACTTCGTCGTCCACGGCGACCGCGGCGTCGCCGGCCCGTGGGCCGCCGCTGCGCAGGTCGGCGACACGCTCCAGCTCGTCGGCCCCGGCGGCGACTACGCGCCCGATCCCGGCGCGGACTGGCACCTGATGGTCGGCGACGCGGCCGTGATCCCCGCGATCGCAGCATCCCTGGAGCGCGTCCCCGCCGGCGCGCCCGTGCACGTCGTGATCCAGGTCGACGGCCCCGAGGAGCGGCAGCAGCTGCGCACCGACGCCGACCTGCGGCTCACCTGGGTCCACGACGAGGAAGCGCTGCTGAGCGCGGTGCGCGAGCTGGAGTTCCCGGCCGGCGCCGTGCACGCGTTCGTCCACGGCGAGGCGGGCGCCGTGCGCGAGGTCCGCCGCCACCTGCTCGCCGACCGCGGCGTTCCCCGCGAGGCGCTCTCCGTCTCCGGCTACTGGAAGCGCACGCTCGCCGACGAGGACTGGCGCGCGGTCAAGCGCGACTGGAACGCGCAGGTCGAGCAGGACGTGGCCTGAGCCGTCACGGCAATATCCTGCGCTGCACCCGAACAAGGACCTCCTTTTCCATGGCGAAGATCAAGGTGAAGAACCCCGTCGTCGAGCTCGACGGCGACGAGATGACGCGGATCATCTGGCAGTTCATCAAGGACCAGCTGATCCTCCCCTACGTCGACGTCGACCTGAAGTACTACGACCTCGGCATCGAGAGCCGCGACGCGACCGACGACCAGATCACGGTCGACGCGGCCAACGCGATCAAGCAGTACGGCGTCGGCGTCAAGTGCGCGACGATCACGCCCGACGAGGGGCGCGTCGAGGAGTTCGGCCTGAAGGAGATGTACCGCTCGCCGAATGGCACGATCCGCAACATCCTCGGCGGCGTCGTCTTCCGCGAGCCGATCGTGATCTCCAACATCCCGCGCCTCGTGCCAGGCTGGACGAAGCCGATCGTGATCGGCCGCCACGCCTTCGGCGACCAGTACCGCGCGACCGACACGCTGATCCCGGGTGAGGGCACGCTGACGCTGACCTACACGCCCAAGAACGGCGGCGAGCCCGTCGAGCTGAACGTCTACGACTTCAAGAGCAGCGGCATCGCGATGGCGATGTACAACGTCGACGACTCGATCCGCGACTTCGCGCGCGCCTCGATGCGCTACGGCCTCGATCGCGGCTTCCCGGTCTACCTGTCGACCAAGAACACGATCATGAAGAAGTACGACGGGCGCTTCAAGGACCTCTTCCAGGAGGTCTTCGACGCCGAGTTCAAGGCCGACTTCGACGCCGCCGGCATCACCTACGAGCACCGCCTGATCGACGACATGGTCGCCGCGGCGATGAAGTGGGAGGGCGGCTACGTCTGGGCGTGCAAGAACTACGACGGCGACGTCCAGTCGGACACCGTCGCGCAGGGCTTCGGCTCCCTGGGCCTGATGACCTCCGTGCTGACGACGCCGGACGGCAAGACCGTCGAGGCCGAGGCCGCCCACGGCACCGTCACGCGCCACTACCGGCAGCACCAGCAGGGCAAGCCGACGTCGACCAATCCGATCGCGTCGATCTTCGCCTGGACGCGCGGCCTCGCCGCCCGTGGCCGCATGGACGACACGCCCGAGGTGACCGAGTTCGCGCAGACGCTCGAGCGCGTCTGCGTCGAGACGGTCGAGAGCGGCAAGATGACGAAGGACCTGGCGCTGCTCGTCGGCCCCGACCAGCCGTTCCTCACCACCCAGGAGTTCCTCGCCGCGATCGACGAGAACCTCCAGGCGGCGATGAAGTAACCCGATGCACCGGCGCGTGGTGCGGTGCCATCCGGATAGGTTCGTCCGCATGGTCCGCATCACGCACATCGGCGGCCCGACCGCCCTCATCGAGGTCGGCGGCTGGCGGCTGCTGACCGACCCGACGTTCGATCCCGCCGGCGGCAGCTATCGCTTCGGCTGGGGCACTGGCTCCGAGAAGCTGACGGAGCCCGCGATCGCGGCCGACCAGCTCGGCGAGATCGACGCCGTGCTGCTCAGCCACGACCACCACGAGGACAACCTCGACGCCGCCGGCCGCGCGCTGCTGCCGGCCTGCGGCACGGTCCTCACGACGCAGGCCGGCGCGCGCCGGCTCGGCGGCGACGGCGTCCGTGCGCGCGGGCTGGCGCCGTGGACGAGCACGACGCTGGAGCGCGACGGCCGCACGCCGATCGAGGTGACCGCCACCCCCTGCCGGCACGGCCCGCCGCTCAGCCACCCGATCGTCGGCGACGTCGTCGGGTTCGCGCTGAGATGGGAGGGACAGCAGGAGGGCGTGCTGTGGATCTCCGGCGACACGGTCCTCTACGACGGCGTCCGCGAGGTCGCCAGACGGCTCGACGTCGGCACCGCCGTGCTCCACCTCGGCGGCGTGCGCTTCCCCATCAGCGGCCCGCTGCGCTACACGCTCAACGGCGAGGAAGCCGTCGAGCTGAGCCGGCTCGTGCAGCCGCGGACGATCGTCCCGATCCACTACGAGGGTTGGAAGCACTTCCGCGAGGGCCGCGCCGACGCCGAGACGGCGTTCGCGGCCGCGCCCGAGCTGGCCGAGCGCGTCCGCTGGCTGGAGCTCGGCGTGCCGGCCGACCTCTGAGCGCCGAGGCGCCGCGGTCAGCCGATCGCGGCGCGCAGGTCGGCGACGAGGTCCGCGGGCGCCTCGATCCCGCACGAGAGCCGCACGAGGTCGGCCGGGACGGCGGCGTCGGAGCCCTCGACGGACTGGTGCGTCATCGCCTGCGGGACCTCGATCAGCGACTCGACGCCGCCGAGCGACTCCGCGAGCGTGAACAGCCTCGTCCGCTGCGCGATCCCGATCGCGTCGGCGTGGCGGAAGGAGACCATCCCGCTGAAGCCGGGCCAGCGCACATCGCTGACGCCGGGGGTCGCGCGCAGGAACTCCGCGACCGCCGCGGCGGATTCGGCGTGCGCCTTCATCCGCAGCGGGAGCGTGCGCAGTCCACGGTGGACGAGGAACGAGTCGAACGGCCCGGGGACCGAGCCGACCGCGTTCTGGACGAAGCGCATCCCCTCGTAGAGCGCGTCGTCTCTCGCGATCACTGCGCCGCCGACGACGTCGGAGTGCCCGCCGAGGTACTTCGTCGTGGAGTGGACGACGGCGTCGGCGCCCAGCTCCAGCGGCCGCTGGTTGACGGGCGTCGCGAACGTGTTGTCGACGACGACGAGCGGCGCCGGGCCGGCCGCGGCCGCGTGCGCGACGACGCCGCGCACGTCGACGACGTTGAGCAGCGGGTTGGTCGGCGTCTCGACCCAGACGATCTTCGTCGCGGGCACGATCGCGGCGGCGAGCGCGTCGAGGTCGGTCTGGTCGACCAGGGTGTACTCCAGCCCCCACTGCGTCATCACCTTGTCGACGAGCCGGAACGTGCCGCCGTAGAGGTCGGCCGGCAGCACGACGTGGTCGCCCGTTCTGGCGACATGGACCAGCAGCGCGTGGGCGGCGGCGAGGCCGGAGGAGAAGGCGACCGCTCTGCCGCCCTCCAGCTCGCCGAGCGCCTGCTCCAGCGCGAAGCGGGTCGGGTTGGCCGAGCGCGCGTAGTCGTAGTCGCCGACGAACTCGCCGACGGCCGACTGGCGGTACGTCGAGGTCTGGTGGATCGCGGGGATGACCGACCCGTACGTCGGGTCGGGCTCCAGGCCGGCGTGGACGGCCCGCGTCTGGAACGACGTCATCTGGCGAGCGCCTCGAGCAGGTCCGTGCGCGTGAGGATCCCCTTCGGGACGCCGTCCTGGGCGACGAGCAGCGCCTGGCGCTCGCCGGTCAGCAGCGCG
This sequence comes from Conexibacter woesei DSM 14684, assembly GCF_000025265.1. Classification (GTDB taxonomy): domain Bacteria; phylum Actinomycetota; class Thermoleophilia; order Solirubrobacterales; family Solirubrobacteraceae; genus Conexibacter; species Conexibacter woesei. Next base: position 951,125 of record NC_013739.1, on the reverse strand, counting down.
ACCGCGTCGCGCACCGGATCGGTCGCGCCGACCGCGGGCAGCGGCGGCTCCATCACGTCCACGATCTCGGCGGACAGCAGCGTCGGGTCCGAGACCGCGTGCGCGAGCAGGCCGCGCTCGCCGACGGAGCCGACGATCGCGCTCGGGTCGTGGGCGGAGACGACCGGCAGCTGCGAGACGCCGTGCTCGTGCAGCAGCGAGACCGCGTCCTGCACCCGCTGGTGGGTGTGGACGGTCACCAGCGGCGGCAGCGAGCTGTCGTGCTTGGCGCGCAGCACGTCGCCGACGCGCTGGCCGGAGCTGCGTTCGAGGAAGCCGTGCTCGGTCATCCAGCTGTCGTTGAAGACCTTCGAGAGATAGCTGCGCCCGCCGTCGGGCAACACGACGACGACCATCGCCTGCGGGTCGTCGATCCCCTTCGCGACCTCGAACGCGGCGTGCAGCGCGGTGCCGCTGGAGCCGCCGGCGAGGATCCCCTCGACGTGCGCGAGCCGGCGCGCGGCGAGGAACGAGTCTCTGTCGCTGACCGTGACGTAGCGGTCGACGACGCTCGGGTCGAACGTCTCCGGCCAGAAGTCCTCGCCGACGCCCTCGACCAGGTACGGCCGCACGGCCGCCTCGCCGCCGGAGTAGATCGAGCCCTCCGGATCGGCGCCGACGACCTCGATGTCCGGGTTCATGCGGCGCAGGTAGCGCGCGGTGCCGGTGATCGTGCCGCCGGTGCCGACGCCCGCGACGAGGTGCGTGATCCGCCCGCCGCTCTGCTCCCAGATCTCGGGGCCCGTCGACGCCTCGTGGGCGGCCGGGTTGGCCATGTTGAAGTACTGGTTGGGCTGGAAGGCGCCGGGGATCTCCTCGGTGAGGCGGTCGGCGACGCGGTAGTACGAGCGCGGCGAGTCGGGGGCGACGTCGGTCGGCGCGACGACGACCTCGGCGCCGTAGGCGCGCAGCAGGTCGATCTTCTCGCGCGACATCTTGTCCGGCATCACCGCGATCACGCGGTAGCCCTTGATGCGGGCCGCGATCGCGAGACCGGTGCCGGTGTTGCCCGAGGTCGGCTCGACGATCGTGCCGCCGGGCTGAAGGCTGCCGTCGCGCTCGGCGGCCTCGATCAGCTTGACCGCGACGCGGTCCTTGATCGAGCCGCCGGGGTTGAGCGACTCGACCTTCGCGACGAGCTGGGGCGTGAGCCCGGCTCCGTAGCGCCCGAGGCGCACCAGCGGCGTGCCGCCGATCGCGTCGAGGATCGAATCGGCGATGGCGGGCTGTGTGCTGGTACGGGAAGCGCTCATCATGCGTTTCACCATAGCTACCGTTCGGATGTACGTCCTGAATTCCGAACAATCATGTCACCAATGGCGATCTCCCCGAAGGATCTTCGGTCGATCCGCTAGCTTTGCGGAACGATGCCGAACACCGCCATGACCGCGCTGGACCCGACCGACCGCCGCATCCTCGCGCTGCTCGCCGTCGACGCGCGCATCTCCAACGCCCGCCTCGCGCAGGCGGTCGGGATCGCGCCGTCGACCTGTCTCACGCGCGTCCGCGGCCTGCTCGACCGCGGCGTGATCCGCGGATTCCGCGCCGAGATCGACCCCGCGGCGCTCGGCAGACCGCTGCAGGCGATGATCGCCGTGCGACTGTCGGTCCACTCGCGGGAGCAGATCGAGGGCTTCACCGCGCACGTGCGCGCGCTCCCCGGCGTGCTGTCGCTGTTCCACATGACCGGCGAGGACGACTACCTGCTGCGCGTCGCCGCCGCCGACCCGCACGACCTGCGCGAGTTCGTCGTCGAACACCTCGCCAGCCACCCGTCGGTCGCGCACGCTGAGACGAACCTGATCTACGAGGTGGTGCGCGGCGCCGGCGTGCTCGCCGGCGCCGCGGACACCTCCGCTACGGCTGCAGGTTGATCACGACGCCCGCGTGATCGGACGGCCACAGCCGTCCGATCGGCGTGGTCGGCGTGCGGTTGAGCGGGTTGCGGCCCGTCACCCAACCCCAGTTGACCGGCAGCGATGAGCCGTCGGCATCACGGCCGAAGACCATGTCGATGCGGTGGTCGAACGCAGCAAACGCCTGCGCCGGCGTGTCGTTGACCAGCTCGCTGAGCCCCGACGTGAAGCCGAGCGCGGCCGGCGCGAATCTCAGCCACGCGTCGGCGAAGCCGCCGGTTCTTGTGATCAGCAGGTACGGATCCTGGTGGGCGTATCTCTCGCCCGGCTTTCTGCTCGCGTCGAGCGGATCCGAGTTGCAGTCGCAGACGACCACGACCGGCTTTCTCGCGGGCGCAGCCGCGCCCGCCAGCAGCTCGGCCGCCTGCGCGTAGGCGACGTCGGACAGCTGCGACTCGAGGTGCGTGTTGATGAAGCGGAACTCCTTGGACCCGACGCGCACGTCGGCCCAGTTGTAGCCGCGGATGAACGACAGCGACTGCCCCGCGACGACGAGCGGGATGCGCGCGGCGTAGTTGCCGCCGCCGCTCGCCAGCACTCTGACGCCGGCGCCCGCGCGCTTGAGCGCGACGTCGCGCATCGTCAGGCGGATGTTCTGCAGCCCGGCGGCGCGGACAGCCGGCCCGGAGACGTCGGACTCCTGCTGCACGTGGACGACGTCGTACGGCTCGCCGAGCGCGGCGAGGTCGTCGAGCAGCGACTGCAGGAAGTCGTAGTCGACCGTCGTCGCCGGTCTGCCGTCAAGCGGTCCGCTGCGCCACAGCGCGACCTCCTGAAGGCCGACGAGGTCCGGCTTCAGCGTCGCTATCTCATGCGCGAGCCGCTGCGAGCGCAGCGGGAAGTTCGTCTGGTCGACGATCGCCCGCAGCGTCGTGTTGGCGGCCACGAAGGCCGGCCCCTGCTGTTCGGGCGGCAGCCCCTGTATCGCGGTCAGCGGCCGTGTGATGTCGCCGCCGAGATAGACGTTGCGCGTCATGACGGTGACGGAGTCCCCGCCGTTCGCGCCAGCAGGCGCAGCGACTCCCCCGAGCACCATCAACGCGGCCAGCGCAGCGACGATCCAGCGCGCGCGCCCCTTGCGTACGTGCGTCACTTCTCCTCCTCATGCGGTCGTTCAGACCGGGCACGTTCCCCCGCACCCGCTTCTGCTCCGTTATCTAGCGTATACAGTCCTGGCACCCCGACGCGACACTTTCAAGGTGATCGGAACGCAGCACGCACCGAACAACCACATGAACCGCGTGAAGCGCCTCGCGCTCGCCGGCGCTGCGGCCGTCGTCGCCGTGAACATCTGGACCGGCGCTCCGCTGCTGTCGGTCTGGGTCGGCTCGCAGTTCGTCGGCACGACGCGACTGAGCATGGGCGCCGTCGTGATCGTGGTGGTCGTGCTGGCGGTGGCGGTCTTGGCGCTCGTCCTGCTGCTCGGCCGGCTGAGCGCCGCCTACGACCGCGCCGCCGGGCGGCCGGCGGGCCTGCGGCAGACCTCGCCGTGGCTGCGCAGCATGCGCGGCGAGCGCGACGAGGACCTCGCGGAGAGCCGCGGCTTCAACGCCGTCGAGCGCGTCGTGATGCTGAGCGTCGCCGCCTGCGCGCTCGTCTTCAACATCTGGTTCTTCTTCTTCGCCGGCTCGCCGCTGGCCGGTGGGTGAGACGCGCGGCCGTCCGGGGTAACCCACGTGATCACGTCAACCTCACGGCAGGAGAGCGCAACATGGACTTCAAGCTCGAGCTGGTCGCGGTTCCCGTCTCCGACGTCGACCGCGCCAAGCGCTTCTACGCCGAGCAGGCCGGCTTCAACGCCGACCACGACCACGTCGTCAGCGACGAGGTCCGCTTCGTCCAGCTGACGCCGCCGGGATCGGGCTGCTCGATCGCGCTCGGGAAGGGGATCGTCGACACGGCTCCGGGCTCGCTCCAGGGTCTCCAGCTGGTCGTCGCCGACATCCACGCCGCGCACGCCGAGCTGTCCGGCCGAGGCGTCGAGGTCAGCGACGTCCAGGTGTTCCCCTGGGGCTCGTTCACCTTCTTCAGAGACCCCGACGGCAACGGCTGGGCCGTCCAGCAGCTGCCTCCGCGCGACTGAGCCGCCGCGCCGGTCGCCGGCCTACGCCGCCGACGTGCGGCGGCGCAGCGCGCCCTCCGCTTCGAGCAGCTGGTGGGTGGCGCCGACGCGGTGGGCCTGCGGGCTGGTCCCGCGCACGCGCTTGAACGCGGTGCTGAGCGCGAACGAGCTGCCGTAGCCGACCTGCTGCGCGACGGAGCCGATCGTCGCGTCGGGCTCCAGCAGCAGGTCGGCGGCGAGCGCGAGCCGCCACTCGGTCAGGAACGCCATCGGCGGCTCGCCGACCAGCTCGGCGAAGCGGCGTGCCAGCGCGGCGCGCGAGATCCCGACCTCGGCCGCGAGCGTCGCGACCGTCCACGGGTGTGCGGGGTTGTTCTGCAGCAGCTTCAGCGCGCGGCCGACGACCGGGTCGCTCTGCGCCCGGTACCAGCCGGGCGCATCGGCCTCCGGACGTGAGAACCAGACGCGCAGGACGGCGATCAACAGCAGGTCCAGCAGCCGGTCCAGCAGCGCCTCCTGGCCCGGCTCGTCCTTGCCGATCTCGTCGCGCAGCAGCGGGATCAGCGGGCTGTCCCACGCGTCCGCGGGCAGCACCACCAGCGGCGGCAGCGCGGCGAGCAGCCGCTGGCTGATCTCGCCCGGCAGCTGGTAGGTGCCGATCAGCATCGTCGTCGGGCCGCTCGCGCTGTTGCCCCACGTGCGGACGCCGAGGCTCATCGGCTCCGCGAGATCCTCGCCCGACAGCGTCATGCAGCGCTGCCCGGGTTCGACGACGACGGTCGTCGCGCTCGCCGGATCGTCCGCGATCGTGTAGTGGTCGGGGCCGCGCGCGATCGCGACGTCGCCGGGACGCAGCCGCACCGCGTCGCCGCCGTCGGGCACGACCCACGCATCGCCCTCGACGAGCGCGACGAGCGTCAGCGGCGCGCGGTCCTCGATCCGCATCGACCACGGCGGGGCCATGATCGCGCGCAGCAGGAACGCGCCCCGTGCGCGCGGTCCGTCGAGCAGTCCGGCGATCGCGTCCATCCAGCCCAGTGTAGACGCACACACATGGAATGGCGATTCTCAGCTATGGACCGTCTCATGACCGCGGCGTTTACTGGTCTCATGACCCGTACAGAGCAGGACCACACGACCACGCTCGTGCTCGGCGCCACCGGCAAGACCGGCAGCCGCGTCGCCGAGCGGCTCGCCACGCTCGGCGTCCCGACGCGACTCGGCTCGCGCAGCGCCGCGACGCCGTTCGACTGGGAGGACCGCGCGACCTGGGAGCCGGCGCTGCGCGGCGTCGGCGCCGTCTACATCTCCTACTACCCCGACCTCGCCGTGCCGGGCGCGACCGAGACGGTCACCGCGTTCGCCGAGCTGGCCGTGAGAATGGGCGCCAGGCGGCTCGTGCTGCTGTCCGGCCGCGGCGAGGACGAGGCCCAGCACGCCGAGCAGGCCGTCCGCGCGACGGGCGCCGACCTCACGAGCCTGCGGGCGGGCTGGTTCAACCAGAACTTCAGCGAGAGCTTCATGCTGGAGCCGGTGCTCGCCGGCGAGCTGGCGCTGCCGGCCGGCGACGTCGCGGAGCCGTTCGTCGACGTCGACGACATCGCCGAGGTCGCCGCCGTCGCGCTGACCGAGGACGGCCACGTCGGCCAGATCTACGAGCTGACCGGACCGCGCCTGCTGACGTTCGCCGACGTCGCGGCCGAGATCTCGGCCGCGACCGGCCGCGAGATCCGCTACGTCCCGATCACGCCGGAGCAGCTCGCCGCCGGCATGACCGAGGCGGGCGAGCCGGCGGAGGTCGTCGGCCTCGTCAGCTACCTCTTCACCGAGGTGCTCGACGGCCGCAACTCCTCGCTGACCGACGGCGTGCAGCGCGCGCTCGGCCGCCCGCCGCGCGACTTCGCCGACTACGCGCGCGCGATGGCCGCGAGCGGCGTGTGGGACGCACCGGTCGTGAGGGCCGAGGCGTGAGCGAGGAGCTGCTGCGCGGGCTGACGCTCGTCACCGCGCTCGGCGCCGGCCTCACGGCGGGCGTCCTGTTCGCGTTCAGCACGTTCGTGATGCGGGCACTCGACACGCTGCCGCCCGCTCGCGCGATCGACGCGATGAACGCGATCAACCGCTTCGCTCCGAACGCCTGGTTCATGACCGCGGTGTTCAGCGCGGCGCTCGGCTCGCTCGTCCTGATCGTCGGCTCGCTGCTCGGCGACGGTGGGCGCGACGCGACGCTGCGGATCGTCGGCAGCGCGCTGTTCCTCGTCAGCGTCGCGATCACCGTCGCGTGCAACGTGCCGCGCAACGACGCGCTCGCAAGAGTCGGCTCGGCGAGCGCGGGCGCGGACCGGACATGGGCGGCGTTCTCGCACGACTGGACGCTCTGGAATCACGTACGGACGCTCGGCGCGTTCGCGGGAACCGTCGCGCTCACATTGGCGTACCGGTAGGCTCGCCCCGCTCAAAAAGGGGACCGACGAAGGAGCGGAAAGCTGTGAAGCTCGTGATCGGCGTCGTGCGGCCGGAGAAGGCGAACGACGTCCTGGAGGCCCTCTACCGCGCCGAGGTGCGCGGGGTCTCGATGAGCCGGGTGCAGGGCCACGGCGGCGAGCTGGACCGCGTCGAGACCTACCGCGGCACGACCGTGAAGATCGGCCTCGCCGACAAGGTCCGCTTCGAGATCGCCGTCTCGGACTCGTTCGTCGACCAGACGATCGAGGCGCTCTGCAGCGGCGGGCGGACCGGCGACGTCGGCGACGGCAAGATCTTCGTCGTGCCGCTCGAGCGGGTCGTCCGGATCCGCACCGGCGAGACCGACCACGCCGCCGTCACCCCCGTCGACAAGTGATGGGCACGACGATGGCGGCGGTCGCCCAGGTCGATACGGGCGACACCGCATGGATGCTGATGGCGACGGCGCTCGTGCTGCTGATGACGCCCGCGCTCGGGCTCTTCTACGCAGGCCTCGTGCGCTCGAAGAACACGCTCAACACGTTCATGATGTCCGTCGGGGCGATCGCGGTCGCGGTCGTGATGTGGGCGGCGGTCGGCTACTCGCTCGCGTTCGACGAGGGCAACGGCTTCGTCGGCGGCCTCGGCCACGCATTCCTCAACGGCGTGACGTTCGAGCCGCGCGACGGGACGACGATCCCGCACCTGCTGTTCATGGCGTTCCAGGCGACCTTCTGCATCATCACCGTCGCGCTCGTCTCCGGCGCGGTCGTCGAGCGGATGCGCTTCGGGCCGTTCCTGATCTTCGCCGCGCTCTGGTCGATACTCGTCTACGCCGTGCTCGCGCACTGGGCATTCGGCGGCGGCTGGCTGCAAGAGAACGGCACGCTTGACTTCGCGGGCGGCATCCCGGTCGAGATGGGCTCCGGCTTCTCCGCGCTCGCGGCGGCGCTCGTCGTCGGCGCGCGCAAGGACTACGGCCGCCAGGCGCTGCTCCCGCACAATGCCGTCTACGTGCTGCTCGGCGCGGGGCTGCTGTGGTTCGGCTGGTTCGGCTTCAACGGCGGTAGCGGCTTCTCGACCGGCAACGCCAGCGTGCTCGCGTTCACCAACACGCTGCTGGCGCCGGCGTGCACGCTCGTCGTCTGGTTCGCGCTCGACCTCGTCCGCGGCCGCCACATCACCGCGATCGGCGCGGCGACGGCGATCATCGTCGGGTGCGTCGGGATCACGCCGGCGGGCGGCTTCATCAGCCCCGGCTGGGCGATGGCGCTCGGCGCGCTCGCCGCGCTGCCGAGCTACGCGATCATCGTCTGGCGCACGCGGACGCGGGTCGACGAGACGCTCGACGTGCTCGCCGCGCACGGCACCGCGGGCCTGTTCGGGATCCTCTTCATCGGCTTCTTCGCGCAGCTGTCGTGGAACGGCGTCGGCGACGGGCTGCTCTACGGCGACGCCGAGCAGCTCGCGTGGCAGGCGATCGCGATAGTCGTGACGCCCGCGTACGCGTTCGTCGTGACGTACGTGCTGCTGCGGCTGCTCGGCGCCGTGACGCCGCTGCGCGCGACCGAGCGCGAGGAGGCGATCGGGATGGACATCGTGCAGCACGGCGAGGAGGCGTACGCGACCGGCGAGGGCGCGATCCTCGTGACGCCGGAGACGGGCTTCGAGGAGCGCGCGCAGGCGCGGCAGCGGGAGCCTGCCTGAGTGACGGGAGCGGCAGGCGTCGCGCGCTTTCCGCCGAATAGGGGCGCGATGACCGTACGCGCCCGGACGTGGGGATTGCGCTTCCGGCTGCGCGAGTGGCTGGACCGCAGCTGGATCGTGATCCCGTCGGCGTACGTCGCCGCGGCGCTCGTGCTGGGGAAGGTCGTCCCGGCGCTGGAGGGCGACGGCGGCGGCCCGTTCGGGCTGTCGCTCGCGCCCGACAGCGCGCGCGACATCCTGCAGGCGGTCGCCGGCGGGATGATCTCGTTCACGGGCCTGGTCGTCTCCGTCGCGGTCGTCGTCGTGCAGTTCGGCGCCGGCCAGTACTCGCCGCGGCTGGTGCTGCGCTTCCGTCGCGACCCCGCCGTCAAGCACGCGCTCGGGATCTTCATCGCGCCGGCGCTCTACGCGCTCGTCTCGCTCGGCGACGTCGGCGGCCCCGGCGACCAGCAGGTGCCGAACCTGACCGTCGCGCTCGCGCTGGCGCTGCTGGTCGGCGCGATCATCGCCTTCTTCCTGCTGATCGCGCGGCTGCTCGACCTGCTGCGCCCGCGACGGCTCTACGACCAGCTGCGGCTCGGCTGCGAGCGCGCGATCGACCAGGTCTACCCGCGGCGGCTCGACGCCGCGACCGCCGCCGCGCAGCCGTTGCAGCTGCCCGGCGCCGAGCCGATCGTCCACCGCGGCACCAACGGCGTGCTGTCCGCGGTCGACATGCCGCGGCTCGTGCACGCTGCCGGCGCTGCCGGCGCGGTCGTCGAGCTGCCGATCCGCGTCGGCGAGTACGTCTGGAACGGCGAGCCGCTGCTGCTCGTGCACGGCGGCGCGGCGATCTCCGAGCGCGAGCTGACGCGCGCGATGATCGTGAGCGAGGAGCGGACGTTCACGCAGGACCCGCCGTTCGCGCTGCGCACGATCGTCGACATCGCGCTGCGCGCGCTGTCGCCCGCCGTCAACGACCCGACGACCGCCGTGCAGGCGCTCGACACACTCGAGACGCTGCTGCACCGGCTCGCCGGACGCGACCTCGGCATCGGCCGGCTGCACGACGCCGGCGGCGAGCTGCGCGTCGTCTACCCCGCCGCCGACTGGGTCGAGCTGCTCGACCTCGCGCTGACCGAGATCCGCTCCTACGGCACCGGCTCGCACCAGGTCGCGCGCCGGCTGCGGGCGCTGCTGCTGGGCCTGCTCGAGCGCGTGCCGGCGCCGCGACGAGCGGCGGTCGAGCACCAGCTCGCGCTGCTCGACGCGTCGGTCGCGCGCTCCTTCCCCGACGGCGAGCGCGAGCTGGCGACGGTCGCCGACCACACCGGCCTTGGCGGGCGCACCGAGCCGCGGGAGGATTGAGCGATGGTCTCGGTCGACAGCGAATCGTTTCTCGCGATCGTGATCGCCGCGGCGGTCGCCGCGCTCGCCGCCGGGATGCTCGCGAGACGCTTCCTGGTGCCCGTCGTGGTCCTCGAGATCGCGCTCGGGATAGTGATCGGCCCGGAGCTGCTGGGGCTGGCAGAGCCGGACGACTTCGTCGAGTTCTTCTCCAGCCTCGGCCTCGGCATGCTGTTCTTCTTCGCCGGCTACGAGATCGACTTTCAGCGGATCCGCGGTCAGCCGCTGCGGCTCGCCGCGCTCGGCTGGGCGCTCTCGCTGCTGCTCGCGTACGCGCTCGGCGGGCTGCTCGCGATGGCGGGCGTCGTGCTGTCGCTCGTCTTCGTCGGCTCGGCGATGGCGACGACGGCGATCGGCACGCTGATCCCGATCCTCAGCGACGCGGGCGAGCTGAAGACGCGCTTCGGCACCTACCTGCTCGGCGCCGGGGCGATGGGCGAGTTCGGCCCGATCCTGCTGATCACGCTCGTCTTCTCGACCAAGGGCGCGGCCGCCAACGCCGCGATCCTGCTCGCGTTCGTGCTGCTCGCGGTGCTCGCCGGGATCTTCGCGGTGCGCTCGGTCGGCCATGCGTGGGACGTCTTCGAGCGCACGCTGGAGACGAGCAGCCAGCTCGCGATCCGCTTCGCCGTCGTGATGGTCTTCGCGCTCGCGGCACTCGCGGCGTCGCTCGGCCTCGACCTGCTGCTCGGCGGCTTCGTCGCCGGGATCATCCTGCGGCTCGCGCTGAGAGGGCGCGAGGTGGAGGTGCTGGAGTCGAAGCTGACCGCGGTCGGCTACGGCTTCCTGATTCCGTTCTTCTTCGTCGTCAGCGGCATCAAGCTCGACATCGGCGCGCTGACCGCCGACCCGATCCAGTTCCTCAAGCTGCCGCTCTTCCTGGCGCTGTTCCTCGTCGTCCGCGGCGTGCCGGCGCTGCTGCTCTACCGCAGCGTGCTCGACCTGCGCGACCGCGCGGCGCTCGCGTTCTTCTCCGCGACTGAGCTGCCGCTCGTCGTCGCGATCACGACGATCGCCGTCGAGGAGGGCCACATGCGCGCCTCGACCGCCGCCGGCCTCGTCGCGGCCGCGATCCTGTCGACGGCGATCTACCCGATCGTCGGGCTGCGCCTGCGCGCCTCAGCGGCGCCGGATCCAGAGCCGGCCGCCGCGCCCGGGTAGGCGGACGGCCGGCGGGCGCGCGCTGCAAGGACGCGTGCAGCGCGGCGCGCGGCGGTTACCGCACGGCCGCCGGTGGCGATCCTCGACAGATGGGTGCTGGCCGCGCACTCGCGCTGATGGGATTCACCGCCGCCGCGCTGGTGGCTGCGCTCGGGTCCGGGCTTGCGCTCGGGCTCGCGGCGCAGCCGGCCTCCGCCGCGAGCGCGCAGGTCGCCGCGCTGCAGGTCGGGCTGCGGGCGGCCGGGACCTCGCCCGGCCCGATCGACGGGATCAGCGGCCCGCGGACGCTCGCCGCGGTCCGCCGCATCCAGGCGCGCCGGAACCTCGCCGTCGACGGCATCGCCGGCCCCGCGACCCGGCGCGCGCTCGGGCGGCGCGGGCGGCCGTCGCTCGGGAGCCGGCCGCTGCGGACGGGGCTGACGGGCTGGGACGTCGCGGCGCTCCAGTTCCTGCTGCACGGCCGCGGCTTCGGGCCGGGCGGCTTCGACGGCAGCTTCGGGCCGAACACGGACGACGCGGTCCGCCGCTTCCAGAGCGCGGCGTCGCTCGGCGTCGACGGCGTCGCCGGCCCCGCGACGCTCGCCGCGCTGCGCACGCAGCGCCTGACCGCGACGACGCCGACGTCGGCGCCGGACGGCCCGGTCGCGTTCCTGCGACCGGTCCCCGGTCCGATAGGCGACGGCTTCGGCTATCCCGGCGGCCGCCGCCACACCGGCCTCGACTTCCCGGTCGCGGCCGGCACGCCGATCGGCGCCGCCGGCCGCGGCACGGTCGCGTTCGCCGGCTGGAACGACGGCGGCTACGGCAACCTCGTCGTCGTCCGCCACCGGCTCGGCTTCGAGACGTGGTACGCGCACATGTCGCGGATCGGCGCGGTCGTCGGCCAGTCGGTCGCGGGCGGCAGCGTGCTCGGCTGGGTCGGCTCGACCGGCCGCACGACCGGCCCCCACCTGCACTTCGAGGTGCGCTTGTTCGGCACTCCGATCGATCCCGTCTCGCGCCTGCTGACCGCCATCTCCGCGAGCGAGGCCGGCGGCGCGCCCACGCCCGCCCGGTCGGGTCGCCCGCTCACCTGCCGCCCGAACGCCGACGCCCGCCCGACGCCGGACACCGACCCGCTGCGCGCACGCTACGGACGCTGCCCGTAGCGCCCCGGCGAGCCGATCGCCGGGCGCACGATGGCCGCGGCGCGCGGCCGCCGCGGCCGCCGCGGCCTACGGCAGGACGGCGACGTGACCGGCCGCTCGATCGCGCTGTTCCTCGCTGCCGCGCTCGCGGAGATCGGCGGCGCGTACCTCGTCTGGATCGGCCTGCGCGAGAACAAGAGCGCGCTCGTCTGCCTTGCCGGCGTCGCGACGATCACGTACGCCCGGCGCTGACCCCGCGTCCCGCCGTGCCGGCCACAGCAACGCGGCGGCGACGACGGCGAGCGCGGCAATCGCGGCGAGCAGCCACGCCGTCGCGGCGAGGCCGAGGGTCACGCCGAGGACGCCAGCGATCGGGTAGGTGATCAGCCAGCCCGCGTGCGAGAGCGAGAACTGGGCGGCGAACAGCGCGGGGCGTTCGTCCAGTCCGCCGGAGCGGTTGACGAGCCGGCCGGCCGGCGTCTGCACGAGCGAGAGGCCGGCGCCGATCACGAACCAGACGGCGAGCAGCGCGCCGAAGCCGTCGACCAGCGCGGTGACGCCGAGCCCCGCGACCAGCAGCCCGCCGCCGGCGAGCATCACGGAGCGGTCGCGGATCCGGTCGAGCAGCCGCGGCAACGCGAGCGCGACGATCATCGCGCCGGCGCCGGAGGTGCCGAGCGCCCAGGCGACGTCGCCCGCGTCGCGGCCGAAGACGTCGCGCACGTAGATGACGGTGTTGACGACGACGGTCGCACTGGCGGCGGCGACCGCGAGGTTGAGCGCGAGCAGGCCGCGCAGCCGCGGCGTCGCGAGGTAGCGGCGGATGCCGAACGTCAGCCGCTTGGACCACGAGTCGGCGGCCGGCGCCGGACGGCGGGCGGGCAGGCGGGTGGTGAGCACGAGCGCGGCGGAGGCGAGGAACGCGAACCCGTTCGCGGCGAACAGGCCGTCGTAGCTCATGAAGCCGAGGATCACGGCGGCGAGCGCGGGGCTCAGCAGCCCTTCCAGCTCGTACGCCAGGCGCGAGAGCGAGAGCGCGCGGGTGTAGGTCGGCTCGTCGGTGAGGACGTCCGGGATCGTCGCCTGGAACGTCGGCGTGAAGCCGGCCGAGCCGGCGTTGACGAGCACGATCAGCACGTAGACCTGCCAGACCTCGGTGACGAACGGCATCGCCACGACGGTGCCGGCGCGCAGCACGTCGAGCCCGACAAGCAGCTGCCGGCGTGGCAGCCGCGCGGTCAGCGTCGTGATCAGCGGAGCGCCGAAGACGTAGACGACCATCTTCAGCGCGAGCGCGATGCCGACGACCGCGCCCGCGTTGCCGCCCGCGAGGTCGTAGGCGAGCAGGGTCAGCGCGACGGTCGTCAGCCCGGTGCCGACGAGCGCGATCACCTGCGCGCCGAACAGCCGTCGGTACGTCGCGTTCGCGAGCGGTCCGCGGACCGGCGTCGTGAGACTCATCGGGACCACCTCCTGTGAATATCTATACGTATGAACACGTCTTCACAGATGGTACCATCCTTCCCGTGCCGCTTCCCTCCGAGCACCCGCCGGCCCAACGACCGCTCGACCACGACGAGGCCGAGGCCCTCGCGGAGTCGATGCGCGCGTTCGCGACCGGCAGCCGCCTGCGGCTGCTGTGGGCGCTGCTCGACGGCGAGCTGACCGTCGAAGAGCTGGCCGAGCGGACGGAGCTGTCGCAGAGCGCCGTCTCACACCAGCTGCGGCTGCTGCGCCAGGGCCGGCTCGTGTCGGTGCGGCGCAGTGGGCGCCACGCCCACTACCGCCTGCACGACCCGCACGTGGTCGACCTGCTCGCCGCCCTGCGCTTCCACCACGAGCACGTCAACCCGCCGGCACCTGCGCCGGCGGGCGACGGCTCGGGGTTCAGCGGAGCGTGACCTTCGCGGTCACCGTGATCTGCTGCCGCGCCTGTCGGTAGCGGAGCGTGAGCGTGTAGCGGCCGGCAGGCACCGCGCCGCGCGTGCGCAGACGCAGGCCCGTGGAGCGGCTGGCGGTGCCGGTCGCGTACACGCGGCCGTCGCGCGTCAACGACGCGCGAGCGGTCGCGGCGGTCGTGAAGCTGGTGCTTCCCTCGATCGTCTTCGTCTCGCACCTGCGGACTCTCCTGCCTCTGACCGTCCGGGTCGTGCACGTCACGAGCCGGATCTGACCGGCCTTGCCCGCCGGACCCTGCGGGCCGGCGTCGCCCTTGGTGCCTCTGTCTCCCTTGGCGCCCGACGCGCCCGCGTCGCCCCGCGCACCGTTCGCGCCGGCGTCGCCCTTGGAGCCCGGCGTGCCGGCATCGCCCTTCGCGCCGGTGTCGCCCTTCGGGCCGGTGTCGCCGTCGTCGCCCTTCGGCCCCTGCAGCCCGGTCGCGCCGCCCTGCGGCGGACCGGCGAAGCCCTGCAGCTGGACCGACGGGTTCGCCGGATCGTTGGAGACGATGTTCAGCGTCGCCGCACGGGTGCCCTGGGCCTGCGGCACGAAACGCACCCACACGGTGCAGCTGCGGTCCGGCGCGAGCGCCTCGCGACAGGTGTCCGCGGAGACGAGGAAGTCCTCAGCGTTCGCCCCGCCGAACATGAAGCCCGCGATCGCCATCGACACCCCGCCGTCGTTGGTGATCGTCACGCCCTGCGTGCCGCTGAGCGCACCCTGGGGGACCGGCGCGCCGGCCGTGCCGAACGTCAGCGACGCACTGCTCAGGTCGGCGGCCGGCTTGCTCATCAGGACCGACACGGCGTTCGCGCCAGATGAGGCGACCGCGATGTCGGTCGCGGCGTCCGCGTTGAAATCGCCGACCGCGATCCCCTTCGGAGCGGCGCCGACACCGAAGACGCGCGCGGCCGCGAAGCCGCCGGCTCGGTCGCTCACGAGCACCGACACCGTGCTCTCGGCGGTGCTGCCGGTCGCGATGTCCTGCGTCATGTCGCTGTTGAAGTCCCCCACCGCGATCGACTGCGGCGTGCCGTCGACGGAAAAGCTGGTCGGCGCCGAGAACCCGCTGCCGGTGTTCAGCAGCACGGAGACGCTGCTCGTCGACGGATTGGCCGTCGCGATGTCGACCTGCCCATCGCGGTCGAAGTCCCCGAGGGCGACCGCGCTTGGGGCGCTGCCCGCCGGATAGTCGACGGCTGGCGCGAACGTGATGGGCGCGGCCATGGACGGCATCGTGTTCATCAGCACAGACACGGAGTTCCCACCCGCGTTGGCTGTCACGAGGTCGCGGTAGTAGCCGTCGTCGAGGTCGCCCGCGGCGACCGACCTGGGCGTGGCACCGACCTGGAAGCCCACCGGGGAGTCCCACCCGCTCCCTGAGACCTCGCGCACCACCGTCACCGTGTTCGCACCGGCGTCGGCGGTCACGATGTCCACAGCGCCGTTGCCTGTGACATCGCCGAGGACGAGCCCAGCCGGGGCGGCGCCGACCGGGATGACGGTCGGCGCGCCGAACGTTCCGCCGACCATCCCTCTGCGCGCCGACACCGTGTCGGACCCGCGGTCGACGGTCACGAGGTCCACCCGGTTGTCCCAGTCGAAGTCGCCGGCCGCGATCGCCACGGGAGACGCCCCGAACGAGAAGTTGGTGGCGGGTGCGAACACGCCCGCGCCCGCGCTCACCAGCACCGACACGTCGTCCCCGACGACGTCGTTGGCCGTAATGAGATCCGGACGCCAGTCTCTGTTGACGTCAGCGCTGGCGACCGCACTCGGCGCGGTGCCCGTCGGAAGGCTGACGCTCGGCGCGAAGGCTACGCCCGCGCCCGCGCCGGCGGGGAAGCTCAGCGCGACGAGGCTGCTGAGCGAAAGGCACGTCACGGCACTTCGGAGACTTCGTCGTGGCATCTCGATCCGATCTGACGGTGGCGGGTTCGCGCCAGATCTCACCACACGGCGAGCGCGCACGCGCCAACGAGAACCGCGTCACCGGCGCACGCGGCACGCCGCGCGGGCGAACATCGACGGCATGCCCACCTCCCGCCTGCTGACGGCCTATCGCGCGCTGGAGCGCGTGCCGCTCGGCCGCTCGATCTTCTCCCAGGGATACCGCTTCGCGGCACCGTACTTCCGCACGATCCCGGCGCGGGTCGAATCCGTCGAGCCGGGCCTCGCGGTCGCGCAGATGTGGCACGCGCCGTGGGTCCGCAACCATCTCGGCGGCGTGCACGCGATCGCGCTCTGCAACCTCGCCGAGCTGACGATGGGCGCCGCCGCGGAGGCGACCGTGCCGGGCACGCACCGCTGGATCCCGCAGGGGATGGAGGTCGAGTACCGCGCGAAGGCGCACGGGCGGATGCGCGCGACCGCGCGGATCGAGCTGCCCGAGCCGCTCGTCGAGCGCCAGCAGGTCGCCGTCGCGATCGCGATCGCCGACCGCGCCGGCACCGAGGTCCTGTCCGGCACGATCCGCATCTGGGTCACCGCGCGCCCGCCGCGCTGACCGGAATCAGGGGCGCTGCGCCGCGCGGCGGTCGCGCGCGTGCGTCGCGAGCTGGGCCAGCACGGTCCCGATCAGCGCGCCGGCGACGACGTCGCCGGGGTAGTGGACGCCGGTGTGGACACGCGAGTACGCGACCAGCGCGGCGAGCCCGCGCAGCGGGATCGCCGCCCGCGGGAGCGCGTGCCCGACGCCGGTCGCGAACGCGAACGCGGCGGCCGAGTGGCCGGACGGGAACGACGTCGACGACGGCATCCGCACGTGCCGGGCGACGGGGACGTGCTCGGCGGCACGGTCGGGACGCCGCCGGCGCCCGAGCGGCTTCGCCGCGAGGTTGACGACGCTCGACGTAACGCCGACCGCGACGAGGCCGTCGACGGCCGCCCGTCGCCCGCTGTGCCCACCCGCCGCCGCGAGAACTGCGGCAGAGAC
The DNA here is from genome assembly GCF_000025265.1 of Conexibacter woesei DSM 14684. GTDB lineage: Bacteria > Actinomycetota > Thermoleophilia > Solirubrobacterales > Solirubrobacteraceae > Conexibacter > Conexibacter woesei. The sequence continues at coordinate 934,409 of NC_013739.1, read as the reverse complement.
GAGCGACAAGCGGGAATAGTCAGCTGCATGGGACAGGCGAGCCATCGCGCGATCGAGCGCCGGCGTCGGGGTCCGCGCGATCGCCGCGTACAGCGCGACGTCGACGCGCTCGGCGTCGTCCAGCCAGCGCGCGGGTCCCGGCGGCGGTGCGGCGGGGGAGTCCTGGGCGGAATCCACTGGAGAGTGATCTTATGAGCCGGCAGCGCGCGGCGGCGATCGCCGCGCTCGCACTCGGCGCGGGCGGACTCGCGCTCGCGGTCGTCGTCGCGGTGCAGGACTTCCCGCGCGGCCCGCTCGCGCTCGTCTGTGTGGCCGTCGCCGCGACCGCGGCCTGGTACGGCCTCCTGCGGACCGGGGCCGCCCGCGGCACGGCGCTGCTGGTCGCCGCGCTCGGCGTCGGCGGGGCGCTCGCCCTGCTCGCCGCCGACCGCCCGCTGGAGGAGGCGCTCGTCGTCGCTGCGCTCGCGCTGAGCGTCGTCGCGGCGCGCGCGGCGTTCGCCGTCCACACGCACCTGCCGCACCGGCCCGCGCCGCAGCGGCCGGTGCTGTTCTACAACCCGAAGTCCGGCGGCGGCAAGGCGGAGCGCTTCTCGCTCGCGTCGGAGGCGCGGGCGCGCGGGATCGAGCCGATCGAGCTCGGGGCGCCGGACTGGGATCTCGAGCGGCTGGTCCGCGACGCGGTCGCCGACGGCGCCGACGGGCTGGCGATGGCCGGGGGCGACGGCTCGCAGGCCGTCGTCGCCGCGATCGCAGCGGAGCTGGACCTCCCCTACGCCTGCGTGCCGGCCGGCACGCGCAACCACTTCGCGCTCGACCTCGGCGTCGACCGCGACGACGTCGTCGGCGCGCTCGACGCGTTCGTGCGCGGCGGCGAGCGGCGCGTCGACCTCGCCGAGGTCAACGGGCAGGTCTTCGTCAACAACGTCTCGCTCGGCCTCTACGCCGAGGCGGTCCAGCGCCCCGGCTACCGCGAGGCGAAGCTGCGCACCATCCTCGGCACGCTGCCCGACGTGCTCGGCCCCGAGGGGACCGGGCTCGACCTGCGCTGGACGGGCCCCGGCGGGCACGAGCACCGCTCGGGCGCCGCGATCCTCGTCTCCAACAACCGCTATCGGCTCGGCCGCGCGGTCGGCTCGGGCACGCGCCCGAGCATCGAGGACGGGCTGCTCGGGATCACGGTCGCCGGCGCCCCGACCGGCCGCGGCGGCCGCGGGCGCCTGCCACAGCGACCGTGGCGGGAATGGACGGCGCCGCAGTTCGAGGTCGCCGCCGACCATCCCGTGCCCGCCGGCGTCGACGGCGAGGCGGTCCAACTGGAGCCACCGCTGCGCTTCCACATCCGCCCCGGCGTCCTGCGCGTGCGCGTCGCGCGCCAGCATCCCGGCGCCTCGCCGTCGGCCACGCTGCCCGACGGGCTCCGCCAGAGCGCGCGTGCGCTCGCTCGCATCGCCTTGTCGAACGAACCCACAACGAAGGAGAGCTGACGCATGGACATCTTCTCGGTCGAGCAGAAGGAGCGCCTCCGTCGCGAGGAAGCCGCGGCCCGGCTGCACAGACTCGCCGACATGCTCGCCCGCCACAACGACATCGAGTTCGAGCGCGGCGGGCTCCGCTTCAACGTTCGCGTGCCCGATGAGGTGAACCTCAAGATCGAGCTGGAGGTGGAGAGCGACGAGCGCGAACTGGAGATAGAGCTGACCTGGTGATCGCGGTCGTGCCGGCCGCCGTCTAACGAATCGCGGCCGGCTGCCGATCTACCAGGAGGTATGCGACCGAGACGAACGAAGCGCCAGTGGGGCAGCGACAGACGGACCGCCCTGCCGGTGGTCCCCGCGCCCGCGTCGGAGAGCACCATGCTGATCGGGCAGCTCGCGATCGCGGTGACCGTGATCGGCTGGGCGCTGTTCGTCGTCACGACGCTGACGCGCAGCTCGATCGCCGGCGGTGACGGCCCGCCGCTCGGCCTCGCGACGATCGGCTACATCGTGATCATGAGCCTGCTGGCGTGCTCGGCGCTCGCGTACCTGACGACACGGCTGGGCTACTACTCGCGCTCGCGCAGCCATCGCCGCGCCACGCGTGCGGAGCTGGGCCAGACGTTCGAGCGCTCGGCGCCGACGCTGACGGTGCTGATCCCCTCCTACCAGGAGGAAGAGCGCGTCAACCGCATGACGCTGCTGTCCGCGGCGCTGCAGGAGTACCCCGACCTCGAGCTGGTGCTGCTGGTCGACGACCCGCCCGCGCCGAGATACCGCGGACCGGCCGAGATGCTGGCGGCCGCGCACGGGCTGCCGGGTGAGATCGAGGCGCTGCTGAGCACGCCGGTGGCCCGCTTCACTGCCGCGCTCGACGGCTTCGAGACGAAGTACATCGAGGGCGGCGACCCGCGCCTGGAGGACGCGCTCGAGGTCGCGGCCGAGTACGAGCACGCCGCACAGTGGCTCACCGACTACGCCGCCGGCTACGAGGTGACCGACCACACCGACCAGTTCCTCGTCGACCAGGTGCTGCTCGCGCTGGCGGGCGAGATGACGACGACGGCGAAGGCGCTGCGCGCCGCGATCGGCGACGGCGCGACGCTCACCAAGGACCACCTGCGCTTCCTGCTGCGACGCCTCACCTGGATCTTCGGCGCGCGCATCAGCTCGTTCCAGCGCAAGCGCTTCGTGTCGCTCTCGCACGAGCCGAACAAGGCGATGAACCTCAACAGCTACATCGGGCTGATGGGCGGCAGCTACCGCGAGATCGCGGTGCCCGGCGGCGGCCTCGCGCTGCTGCGCACCGACAGCGACGCCGACCTCGTCGTGCGCAACCCCGACTACGTGCTGACGCTCGACGCCGACAGCCTGCTGCTGCCCGAGTACTGCCAGCGGATCGTGCACCTGCTCGAACAGCAGGAGCACGCGCGCGTCGCCGTCGCGCAGGCGCCGTACACGGCCTTCCCCGGCGCCTCCACCCGGCTGGAGCGGATGGCCGGCGCGACGACCGACCTGCAGCACATGGTCCACCAGGGGATGACCCACTACGACGCGACCTTCTGGGTCGGCGCCAACGCCGTCCTGCGCAAGCGCGCGATCGACGACCTGCGCGAGGTCAGCCACGACGGCGACTGGGAGATCAGCCGCTACATCTCCGACCGCACCGTGATCGAGGACACCGAGTCGAGCATCGACCTCGGCGTCCACGGCTGGCGGCTGCTCAACTACCCCGAGCGGCTGAGCTACAGCGCGACGCCGCCGGACTTCGGCGCGCTCTGCATCCAGCGTCAGCGCTGGGCCAACGGCGGCCTGCTGATCCTCCCCGCGCTGTGGCGCCAGATCCGCACGCGGCGCGATCGCGGCGAGCGCCAGCGCCTTGGCGAGACGTTCCTGCGCGTCAACTACATGGCGTCGATCTGCTGGGCGTCGATCGGCCTGATCTTCCTGCTGCTCTACCAGTTCAACGACCAGCTGATCAGCCCGCTCGTGCTGCTGATCTCCGTGCCGTACTTCCTGATGATGGCCGTCGACCTCAAGCACTGCGGCTATCGGCGCAGCGACGTCTTCGGCCTGTACGGGTTCAACCTCGTGCTGCTGGGCGTGAACCTCGCCGGCGTCGGCGCGTCCCTGCTGCAGGTGCTGATCGGCGGGCGCCCGGCGTTCAAGCGGACGCCGAAGGTGCACACGCGCACGACCCCCGGACTCACCTTCGTCCTGCTGCCGTACGTCTTCGTCGCCTTCTCGGTGCTGACGCTGCTCAGCGACCTCGACCGCGACCGCTGGGTCAACGTGATCCTGGCGGGGCTCAACGCCGCCGCCGCCACGTACGCGATCGTCGCGTACATCGGCGTCGGCCACTCGCTCGTCGACGTCTGGCGCAACGTCGTCAGCTGGCTCTACAAGCCGCAGCGCTCGGCGCGCGCCAAGCGCGCCGAACGGCGTCAGGCGCTCGCCCAGCCGGCCGCGCCGCACTGGTCGCAGACGCTCGCGTACGCCCCGGCCGACGGCGTGCGCCGCGCGGAGCGGCGCTCCGCGTCCGGCCGCTCCGGCACCGCCGCCGACCGCCGCTCCGGCTCGGCGGCCGACCGCCGCGCCGGCAACGGCCGCCGCGAGACCGACCTGCCGGCGTACATGGGCCGTCGCGCGACCGACCGGCCGCCGGGCCGCGCCGACGACCCGCCGGCTCCGCTGAGGGTCGCCGACGACGAGGCCTCCGTTCCCGCCGTCGCCGAGCCGGAGGTCCCGCGATGAGCGCCGCCGACCTGCCCGATCCCGCCACGCTGCCCGACGCGCCCGAGCCGAGACTGTCGGTCTGGCGCGTGCTGGTCGCGCTGGTGCTCGTCGCCGCCGCCGCGGGCGGCGGCTTCCTCGCCGTGCGCGACGTCACCTCGACCGAACCGGCGCGGGCGCACGGCGCCGCGGGCGCGGGCACGTGGTTCGCGCCGTACGTCGACACGACGCTCACCCCGACCTACGCGTTCCAGGACCGCGCCGCGAACCCGTCGCCCAACGCCGTGCTCGGCTTCGTCGTCGCCGGCAGAGAGGCCGACGGCGCCTGCACGCCGACGTGGGGGACGCACCAGTCGCTCGACGGCGCCGCGACCGCGCTCGACCTCGACCGCCGCGTCGCGCAGCTGCGCGGGCAGGGCGGCGACGCCGTGATCTCGTTCGGCGGACAGGCGAACAGCGAGCTGGCGGTGACCTGCAAGCGCCCCGACGCGCTCGTGTCGGCCTACCGCAAGGTGATCGACCGCTACGCGGCCGACACGGTCGACTTCGACGTCGAGGGCGACGCGCTCGCCGACGCCGAGGCCAACCGCCGCCGCGCAGCCGCGGTCAAGGCGATCCAGGACGACGTGCGCGCCGACGGAGGCCGCCTCGCCGTCTGGCTGACGCTGCCGGTGACGCCCGAGGGGCTGAACCCCGACGCGCTCGCGGTCGTGCAGTCGATGCTCGACGCGAGAGTCGACCTCGCCGGCGTCAACGTGATGGCGATGGACTTCGGCGTCCCGTCCGCCGCGAGCGACATGCGCAAGGCGATCCTCTCGTCGGTCACCGCGACGCGCAGCCAGCTGTCCGCCGTCTTCGGCCGCGCCGGCGCGAGACTCGGCAGCGCCAGCCTCTGGCGCAAGGTCGGCGTCACCGTGATGATCGGCCAGAACGACGTCAGAGGCGAGCGCGTCTCGGTCAAGGACGCGGAGGCGATCGCGGACTTCGCCGCCGACCGCGGCCTCGGGCGCGTCTCGATCTGGTCGCTCAACCGCGACAAGCAGTGCGGCGTGACGTTCGCCGTCGTCGGGACGCTCTCGAACCTCTGCAGCGGCGTCGTCCAGAAGGACCTACAGTTCACCAAGACGTTCGACGGGCTGCGCGGCAGCATCCGCGCGAACGCGGCGGCGGTGACGAAGCCCGACCTGCTGCCGGAGGCGACGACCGCGACGGTCGACGATCCCGCCAAGAGCCCGTACCCGATCTGGCAGCCCGAGCAGGCGTACCGCGAGGGCTACAAGGTCGTCTGGCACCAGGCGGTCTACGTGGCGAAGTGGTTCTCTCAGGGTCAGACGCCCGATTCCGAGAACGTCGAGCCGGGCCAGTCGCCGTGGCGGCTGATCGGGCCGGTGCTGCGCACCGACCGCGCGCCTGTGATCCCGAAGCTGCCGGCCGGGACCCACCCGGCGTGGTCGGCCGCGAAGGTCTTCACGGCCGGCCAGAAGGTGCTGTACCGCGGGCTTCCGTACGAGGCCAGCTGGTACACGCAGGGCGACGTGCCGGGCGAGCCGGGCAAGGGCGGGACCGTCTCGCCGTGGAAGCCGCTGTACCGGATCCCCGGCGAGCCGGCCGCTGAGCCCGGCGAGCCGACCGGCGGCTGAGACGCGCCGCGCGGACGACCGCGCAGCGCGTCTGAGCCGCCGGCGTCAGCGTCTGAGCCGCAGCCGGCGGGCGCTCAGCGTGACGGTCGCGAGCGTGCAGATCAGGACGGTCGCGGCGGCGTGCGCGAACGCGTCGCCGAGCGAGCCCGCAGCGGCGCCCTCGATCGCGTAGGTCGCCAGCTCCCGCGTCGACCAGAACGGCAGCAGGTGCGCGAGCAGCGTCGGCGGGTCGGCGACGAACTGCATCCCGGCGACGATGAACAGCAGCAGCGCGCCCTCCAGCTCGCGCGCGACGAACGCGCCGAGCGCCGAGCCGACGGCGACGCCGGTGACCGCGGTGACGAGCAGCATCAGCCCGGTCGCAGCGATCCGGCCGACCGGCCGGTCGACGGCGATCAGGACGAAGTACGGCGCCGCGAGCACGATGCCGAGCGCGAGCAGCGCGCCGACGCGGCCCGCGACGAGGTCCCGCCACGACCAGCCGCCGACGCGCAGGCGCGGCTCGGCCGAGCGCGCGGCGATCGCGGCGAACAGCGCGACGGTGCTCGTCGCCCACGCGAGGCCGATCCCGAGGAAGCGGACCGCCTGCCACGGCTGGCTGTGGCGCGCGAGGTAGAAGGCGAGCGGCAGCGCGAGCAGCAGCACGAGCGAGAGGCGGCGCCGGACGATCCCGCGCAGCGTCATCTCGCCGACGGTGACGACGGCGGCGCTCATGCCGCGCTCCGCGTCCGCGCCGCCGCACGTGCGCGGGAAGCGCTCAGCTCGATCACCGCGTCGGCGCGCTCGATCGCGTCGTGCGCGTGCGAGACGACGAGCGCCGCGCGGCCGCCGTCGCGCCACGCCCACAGCAGCTCCCAGAAGCGCTGGACGCTGTCGCGGTCCATCCCCTGGTAGGGCTCGTCGAGCAGCAGCACGTCCGGCTCGCCGAGCGCGGCGAGGACGACGTTGAGCTTCTGCCGCGTGCCGCCCGACAGCGCGCCCGCGGCCGGCGCCGACGCGGCGTCCCAGCCGAGCTGGTCGGCGAGCCGCCGGCCCTGCTGGATCGCGGCGTCGCGCGCGAGCCCGCGCGGCCGGCCGAACAGCACGAAGTGCTCGTCGGGCAGCAGGTCGCCGATCACGCCGCCGTCCTGCGGGGCGTAGCCGATCGTGCCGTCGACGTCGACGGCGCCGCCGTCGGGTCTCAGCAGGCCGGCGAGGATCCGCAGCAGCGTCGACTTGCCGCAGCCGTTGGGGCCCATCAGCAGCACCGCCTCGCCGTCGCGCAGCTCGACGCTGACGCCGTCGAGCACGTCGGTGCCGCGGTAGCGCTTGCTGACGCGCGACGCGCGCGCCCGCGCCTGTCTGGCCGCGGGCCGGTGCGCCGCCTCCGGTCCGAGCGCGTCGGCGACGGCGGCCGCGTAGGCGGCGGGCGAGCCGAACGCGACGAGCGCGCCGGTCCCGGTCTCGCGCAGGTGGACGTCGGCTTCGACGACGACTGCCGCAGTCTCACCGGGACCGATGCCGCGCGCGGCCAGCTCGACCGCCAGCTCGTCGAGCCAGGTGTCGCGTCTCATCGTGCCGCGACGCCTGTGATCGTCGCCTCGACGCCCGCGGCGAAGCCGCGCCACGCGACCGCCTCGCGCTCCAGCGCCGCACGGCCCGTCGGGGTGATCGCGTAGTACTTGCGCCCCGGTCCGCCCTCCCCCGCGCGCCATTCGGCGCGCAGGTGGCCGAGCTTCTCACGCCGCAGCAGCGCCGGGTACAGCGACCCGCCGGGGACCGTTCCGAGTCCGTGCTCCTCCAGCCGTCGCGCCAGCTCGTAGCCGTACGCCTCGCCATCGGCGAGCAGCGCGAGGAGGCAGAAGTCGAGCACCCCGCGCAGCCACACCGGCCGTCGGTCTTCGTTCGTCATAGATAGATAAACTACCTACTCAGCGTCGTGCGTGCGTTCGCGCAGCAGCTCGGCCGCCGCCCACTGCTCGGCGAACTCGGCCCACCCCGCCGCGGGCTGGTCGTGCAGCCGGTCGCGGATCGACGGGTCGGCGCCCACCCGCAGCAGCGCACGGATCGCGTCGAGCCGGCCGTACTGAGCGGCGAGGTGGAGCGCCGTCGCGCCGTCGCCGTGCTCGGGGCCGCCGAACGTCGTGCGGGCGTTCGGGTCGGCGCCGAGCGCGACCAGCCGCTCGATCGCATCGGCGTGTCCGTTCGCCGCCGCCCACGCGAGCGCGCTGCCGCGATAGACGTCGGCGTCGACCCGCGCGCCACGTGCGACGAGCAAGTCGAGCGCGTCGAGCCGGCCCGACCGCGCCGCCCACGCGAGCGCCTCGTCGACGACCTCGTGCGGATCCGCCGACGGACGCCACGCGGGGAAGCCACCGTGCGGCCGGTAGAAGCCGCGCTGCGCGCCGGCCGCCGCGAGCGGAGCGGCGTCCGCCGGGAGCAGCGCATCGACCAGGTCGAGCCGCCCGAGCCCGGCGGCGACGCGCAGGTTGCCGGGGGCGAAGCCGTGGCCGGCGAGCAGGTCCGCCGTCTCGGCGTGCCCCCAGAAGAGCGCGACGACGAGCGGCGTGCCGCCGGTGCCGCGCGCCGCCACGGCGAGCGGCGCGCCGGCGTCGAGCAGCCGCTGCGCAAGCGCCGGCGAGCCGACGTAGGCGGCCTGGTGGAGCACGGTCCAGCCGTGCGCGTTGGCCGCGGCGGGGTCGGCGCCGCGGGCGAGCAGCAGCGCGACGAGGCGCTCGTCGCCGGTCGCGGTCGCCATCCCGAGCAGGTCGTTGCCGTTCGTGCCGCGCGCGCCGGCGAGGTCAGGGAAGCGGTCGAGCTGCGCGCGCAGCTCGACGGGGTCATGCGCCTCGACCGCACGGTACGCACGCGCGAACGGCTCGCCACCGTCGCGCAGCGTCGTGACGTGGTCCCGCAGCGCCGCCCAGCCGTCGAAGCCGTGCTCGCGCGCGACGACGGCCCGTGCGCCGGCCGGCGTCAGCGGCGCGCCGTCGCGCGCGAACGCCGCGACCGCGCCGGGCGTCCCGTCGAGCGCCGAGGCGAGCAGGCCCGAGGCGCGCTCCTCGTAGTAGCCGGGGTCGTCGCGGAACGCGTGCTGGAGGCCCGGACCGTGCGCGCCGACGCGCTCGACGTAGGAGCGCAGCCGCGGCCAGCTCGCGAAGCCGTGCTCGCGCGCGATCGCGAGCTGGGCGTCGGCGAGCTTCGGGGCGGCGCCGCGGCCGGCGGGCGCGGCGGGTCCCGAGGACGCGCCCCGGTCACCGAGCGCGGCGGGTCTCGGCGGCGCGCCGCGGTCGGCGACCGTGGCGATCCGCGCCGCGGCGTCGGCGTCTCCGCGCCGGCACGCGCGCAGCAGCTCCTTCGCCTGCTTGCGGAGCTGCTCCAGGCTGGGAGCGGCGGGCAGCGAATTGGACACGGCAGCCTCCTTCCGGATCGCCCGCGGTCCGCATGCGTCGGGCAGAAAGAAGGTCGCGACTGGACACGGGCGACGCTTCGGGGCGGGCTCAGCCCTTTCCGCGGACGGGGCGCGGCCCCAGCCGCGCTGCGGCAGAGCCTACCGGGTGCTTAAAAGGAAACGACCCGCCGAGGCGGGCCGTTTCCGGAGGAGAGAGATGTGTCTATGTGTGGTGATGCTGTGATCGGTAGGGGAAGTTTGGGTGCTGCTCCGGCCGGGGCCGGTGTGTGAACCGATCAGGCGAGAACCATGATGGGGCCTCGGGCACGTCCGGTGTGTGAGCTGCGACACGGTAGCCCAAATGGACCAGCAACCTATTGTGCTAACGTCCTAGTTCAATGAGTGATTCAACGATCGAGTTCCACCTGGACGGCGGCTCCGGCGTCTCGCCGTACCTCCAGCTCGTGCGGCAGGTGCGGCACGCGCTGCGGCTCGGCCTGCTGCGCGAGGGCGACCAGCTGCCGACGGTGAAGGAGGTGGTCGCGCAGCTCGCGATCAACCCCAACACCGTCCTCAAGGCCTACCGTGAGCTGGAGCACGACGGGCTCGTCGCCGCCAAGCCCGGGGTCGGGACGTTCGTGACGCGGACGCTGACCGACGCGACGCTCGCCGCGCACGGCCCGCTGCGGCAGGACCTCAGCCGCTGGCTTGCCAAGGCCCGCCTCGCGGGGCTCGACGACGAGAGCATCGAGGCGCTCTTCACGACCACGTTTCAGACCGCGACGCGGAAGGACGTAGCGTGACCGCCGTCCTGCGGGCCCACGGATTGGGCAAGCGATACGGGCGCCGCTGGGCGCTGTCGGACTGCACGCTCGAAGTCCCGTCCGGAAGAGTCGTCGGGCTGGTCGGCCCCAACGGAGCAGGCAAGAGCACGCTGCTGAACCTGGCCGTCGGCATGCTGGCGCCGTCGACGGGCACGATCGAGGTGCTCGGCGGCCGCCCCGCGGACGGTCCCGCACAGCTCGCCAAGGTCGGCTTCGTCGCACAGGACACGCCGACCTATCCCGGGCTGAGCGTCGAGGAGCACCTGCAGCTCGGCGCGCGGCTGAACCCGGCGTGGGACGACGCGGTGGCCCGCGCCCGGATCGACCAGCTCGGCGTCGACCCCGCCCAGCGGGCGAAGAACCTGTCGGGCGGCCAGCGCGCCCAGCTCGCCCTGACGCTGGGGATCGCGAAGCGCCCCGAGCTGCTGATCCTCGACGAGCCGGTCGCGAGCCTCGATCCGCTCGCGCGGCGCGAGTTCCTGCAGGACCTGATGGAGGCGGTCGCCGAGCACGAGCTGAGCGTCGTGCTCTCCTCCCACCTCGTCTCCGACCTGGAGCGCGTCTGCGACCACCTGATCGTGCTCGTCGGCTCGCGCGTGCAGCTGGCCGGCGACCTCGACGCGCTGCTGGCGACCCATCACCGCCTCACCGGTCCCCGCCGCGACGAGACCGCCCTCCCGGCCGACCAGCACGTCGTCTCCGCCAGCCACACCGAGCGGCAGAGCACGTTCCTGGTCCGCACCGACGCGCCGATCTACGACCCCGCCTGGAGCGTCGGACAGCCCGACCTGGAGGACGTCGTCCTCGCGTACATGGGCCAGCGCACGACCGACCGCGAGCGCAGACCCGTCCTGGAGGTGCTCCGATGATCTGGCTCACTTGGCGCCAGTTCCGCGCCCAGGGCGCGATCGTCTCCGTCGCGGTCGCCGCGATCGCGCTCGCCCTCGCGGCGACCGGCGCCGGGCTCGCGGACCTCAAGGACGCGAGCGAGAGCAGCTTCTTCCAGGCGTTCACGAGCGACAGCGCGCGGAGCGCCCTCTACTACACCGGCTACATGGCGGTGCTGGCGGCGCCGGCGATCGTCGGCGTCTTCTGGGGCGCGCCGCTGGTCGCGCGCGAGTTGGAGTCTGGCACCCACCGGCTCGTCTGGAACCAGACCGTCACCCGCACGCGCTGGCTGGCGACCAAGGCCGGCTTCACCTGCCTGGCGGCGATGGTCGTCGTCGGGCTGCTCAGCCTCGTCGTCAGCTGGTGGTCGAGCCCGATCGACGCGGTCGTCAACAACGGCCATGGCGCCGAGGGGTTCTTCGGCCTCCCGCGCATCTCCCCCGCGGTCTTCGACGCGCGCGGCATCGCGCCGATCGGCTACGCCGCCTTCGCCGTCGCGCTCGGCGTCACCGCCGGGGCCGTGATCCGCCGCACCGTCCCCGCGATGGCGGTCACGCTCGCCGTCTTCGTCGCCGTCCAGGTCGCGGTGCCGTTGTGGATCCGGCCCAACCTCGGGCCGACCGAGCACACCTTCGCGATCACCGCGCAGAACCTCCGCGGCCTGATCGTCGAGGGTGACGGACCGATCGAGGCGGGGGCCCCGGCCGACGCCGTCAAGGAGCTGCACGTCACGCTCGGCAGACCGGGCGCATGGATCGTCTCCCAGCAGACGCTCGACACCTCCGGCAAGCCGCTCGACACGCTGCCGGGCTGGATCGCCGAATGCGTCCCGGACCCGGGTCCCGGACCTGGCCCGACGGGCAGACCGGCGTGCTTCGCCAGACTTGCCGAACAGGGCTACAGACAGCGCGTGACCTACCAGCCGGCGAGCCGCTACTGGACCTTGCAGGCGTATGAGACGGCGGTCTTCGCCGGCCTCGCTGCCGCTCTGTTCGGGTTCTCGTTCTGGTGGGTCCGGCGCCGCCTCTCCTAGCGCTAAGGTGCCAGCCGGCCCGGGACCAGCGGGCCGTCTCGTCCACGCGTCGCGCATCTCCAAGGGACCGGTATGTCAAAGCTGCTGATCGTCGTCCGCCGTCATGCGATCGCGTTCGTCGCGCTCTTCCTCCTGCTCGGAGGTTCGGCCTACGCGGTCGCCGACCGCGTCGGCGGTGGAGCGGCGAAGAAGCAGACGCAGATCTACGCTTGCGTGGTGGGCGACTTCAGAACGCTCAACCTGTCGAGCGCCGCCACGCCGTGCCCAGCCGGGCAGACCAAGATCTCGTGGAACGCGACCGGCCAGGACGGCGCGCGCGGCCCGGCCGGCCGCAGCGGCAGAACCGGCGCGAGAGGCGCGGCCGGCCCCGCCGGGCCGAAGGGCGAGGCCGGAGCGAAGGGCGACGCCGGAGCAAAGGGCGATGCCGGAGCGAAGGGCGAGGCCGGAGCAAAGGGCGAGGCGGGAACAACGGGCGAGAAGGGGCCGAAGGGCGAGGCCGGACCGGCCGGACCGGCGGGCGGCCCGGGTCCGGCTGGGCTCGCGGGCGCGATCGGACCGCAGGGGCCGCAGGGACCGCAAGGGCTGCAGGGCACGCCCGGCATCACCGGCCCGATCGACGCCGCGACGACCGCCCCGACGGCGCTCGGCGCCTCCTCCGCGCTGACGATCACCGGCTGGAGCAGCGCCGGGCAGCCGTCGAGCGGGGCGCTCAACGGCGCCACAGGCGCCTACACCGTGCCGACGACCGGGACCTATCTCGTGACCGTGACCGCGAGCGGCGGCCCGACGAACACCGTGACGACCTCGCAGGGCGCGTCGGCCGCGTGCACGCTCTCGCTGGAGCGCAACGGCAGCGAGCTCGACGCGCGCGCCTTCCCGATGTTCGACGTCAACATCGCGCTCGTGCTGTCACTGCGCGCGCCGGTCAGATCGAGCGAGGTCCAGATCGTGCGCTACCTCGAACTGACCGCCGGCGACACGCTCGTGACCAGACTGGCGAACACCACCAGCGTCCCGTTCACCGTCGCCTCGACCTTCTCGGTCGCGCGCGTCGCCTGACTCAGGACGCCTTGATCGGCGTCGTCTGCGCGGAGGAGATCAGCCAGCGCCCCTGCTCCTTGAGCAGCACGAACGTCATCATGCCGCGGTCGGCGTGGAGCGGGTCGGCGCCCTCCCGCTCGTCGAAGACGTGCTTCACGACGGCCACGAGCGCCACGTCGGGCCGCACCAGTCTCACGTCGACGACCTCGTGCGTGGTGCGCACGTCGGCGAGCGGCGACGCCATCGCCTCCCGCATGATCGTGCGCAGGTTGTCGCGGCCGCGCACACGGCGGCCGAAGAAGTTGATGACCGAGACGTCCTCGTCGAGCAGGCCGGTGTAGCCGTCGACGTCCAACTGAAGCGTCTGGGCGTCTGCGATGACCGCCTCGATCGCGGCGATCTCCTGGTTCTGGGCTGCGGTGGTCATCGCGACCACTCCTCTCGTATCGGTTCCGTCCCGACCGGAGCGTTTCGCTCCGGTCGGTGTGCAGGACAATAGCGGAGCGAATCGCTCCTCACAACTGGCTACGATCCGCCGATGCCCGCCGCACGCCCCAGATCACTCCGCCAGCAGACCGCCGAGCGCAACGACCGCGCGCTGCTGCGCGCGGCCCGCGAGGTGATCGGGACCGACGGCGCGCACGCGTCGGTCGCGGCGATCGCGGCCCGCGCCGGCGTCGGGATCGGCAGCCTCTACCGCCGCTACCGCAGCAAGCACGAGCTGTTCCAGCACCTCTGCGAGCTGGCGCTGGACCAGTGGCTGCGGGCGGCCGAGGAAGGACTCGCGCACGACGACCCGTGGCAGGGCTTCGCGCACTACTTCAACGCCGGCATCGAGTCGGGGCCCGGCTCGCTCGCGCCGCTCGCCGGCCTGGTCGAGATCACGCCGCAGATGGAGACCGCCTCACGTCGCGGAGACGAGGCGATCGCGGAGCTGGTCGACCGCGCCCACGCCGCCGGCGTCCTGCGCGCGGACGTGACGCCGGTCGACCTCGCGCTCCTGATCGAGCAGCTGAACAAGTCGCCGCTGCTGGACCAGCTGAGCAGCCAGGGACGCGACGACCTGCTGGAGGAGGCGGCGAACGCGAAGCGGCGGATCGCCGCGATCGCGCTCGACGGCCTGCGCGCCCCCGACGCCGCGCCGCTGCCGGGCCCCGCGCCGAGCGAGCGGCTGATCACCGACCGCTGGGAGCCGCCACTCGCGTGAGGCCTCGCAACAGTTTATGGTCGGTCGCGCGTGCGCAAGTGGCTCCCGATGGCCATCCTGGCCTCCGCCCAGTTCATCATGGTGCTCGACTCGAGCGTCATGAACGTGGCGATCTCGCAGATCGTCGCGGACCTCGACACGACGATCCAGGGCGTGCAGACCGCGATCACGCTGTACACGCTCGTGATGGCCGCGTTCATGCTGCTGGGCGCGAAGCTCGGCGACATGATCGGCCGCAACCGCGCGTTCGCGATCGGACTCGCGATCTACGGGGTCGGCTCGCTGACGACGGCGCTGAGCCCGAACCTCGCCGTCCTGCTGATCGGCTGGTCGGGAATCGAGGGGTTCGGCGCGGTGCTCGTGGTGCCGGCGATCGCGGCGCTCACCGCCGCCACCTACGAGGGCAAGGACCGCGCGCTCGCGTACGCGCTGCTCGGCGGGATCGCCGCCGTCGCGGTCGCCGCCGGCCCGCTGATCGGCGGCTGGGTGACGACCGAGTTCACGTGGCGCTACGTCTTCGCCGCCGAGACCGTCGTCGTGATCCTGATCCTGCTCCTGCGCGGGCAGCTCGCGCAGGCGCCGGCCGCCGCGCACCGCCCGCGGCTCGACGTCGTCGGCGTCGCGCTGTCATCCGCCGGCCTCGGCCTGATCGTGTTCGCGATCCTGCGCAGCAGCGTCTGGGGCTTCGTGCAGCCGCGCTCCGCACCGACGATCGGCGGCACGGAGATCACGCCGCTCGGCTTCTCCGTCGTCCCGTTCATGGTGCTCGGCGGACTCGCGCTGCTCGCGGCGTTCGTGTCGTGGGAGGAGCGACGCGCCGAGCGCGGCCTGGACCAGCTGCTCGACACCGCGCTGCTGAAGATCGCGCAGCTGCGCGCGGGGCTCTCGACGCTGGTCGGGCAGCAGCTCGTCCTGATGGGGACGTTCTTCGTCATCCCCGTGTACCTGCAGGTCGTGCTGGGCCTCGACGCGTTCGAGACCGGCAAGCGCCTGCTGCCGCTGTCGATCGCGATGCTCGTCTTCGCCCTGCTGGGACCTGGGATCGCGGGCCGGCGCTCGCCGCGCACCGTCGCGCAGCTCGGGCTCGTCGCGGTCAGCGTCGGCGCGGTCGTGATGCTCGCGACGCTCGACGTGAGACTGAACGACACCGGCTTCAAGGTCGCGCTCGCGTTGATGGGCGCGGGCGCCGGGCTGCTCGCCTCGCAGCTGGGGAACGTGATCATGTCGTCGGTCGTGCCGACCCAGACGAGCGAGGCCGGCGGACTCCAGGGGACCGCCCAGAATCTCGGCTCCTCGCTCGGCACCGCGATCGTCGGCGCGGTGCTGCTCGCGTCGCTCGCGACCGGCTTCAGCGACCGCATCGCCGACAACCCGGACATCCCGCCCGCCGCGCGCGAGACGATCGTCGCCAACACCGAGCAGGGCATCGACATCGTGCCGGTCACCTCCGTCGAGCAGGCCGCGGTCGACGGCGGCCTGACGCCCGACCAGGCGAGCGCGGTCGCCGACGACTACGGCGACGCCCAGCTCGACGCGCTGCGTCTCTCGCTCGGAGCGGTGGCGCTCGCGGCGCTGCTGTCGCTGTGGCTGACGCGGCGGCTGCCGACACGATCGCTCGCGGACCCGTGATGAGGAGCAGCGCGACAGCCCGGACGCTCCTCGCCGCCCGCGCGGCGTCAGCCCGGCGCCTGCTCGCGCCGCTGCGCACGACGCGCCGTCGCTGCCTGCACGAGCAGCGTCAGCGTGCCGCCGACGAGCAGCATCGCGACGTTGATCGCGAGCACCGCGAGCGCGCCGAGCGCCTTGTTCGCCTCGCCGACGCCGGCGGCGACGCCGAGATAGGCCGACGCCGGGATCGTCGTGACCGAGATCGCGACGCCGACCGCCGCGCTCGCCCGCGTCTCGATCGAGAGCATCCCGGCGATCCCGGCGACGAGCGCGACGCCGACCGTCGAGGTGTTGACCGTCGTGAGGCCGCTGAGCGCGCCGGAGTCGATGGTGAAGTCCGACGGCAGCAGGCCGAGCAGGTCGAGCGCGGCCGTCAGCACGCAGGCGACGAGGCCGGTACACAGCAACCCGGTGGCGAGCGTCCGCAGCGCGCGCAGCACGAGCCGGCGTCTGCGCGCGACGAAGCCGATGCACGCGGCCGCGACCGGGAAGAAGTCGGGGCTGACCGCCATCGCGCCGACGATCAGGATCCCGTTGTCGTAGATCACGCCGTACGCAGCGATCACTCCCGCGACCATCATCAGCGCGAGGAAGCGCGCGACGACGCGGGCGTGCTCGCCGGCCTGTCCGAGCAGATCGGCCCACACGACCGTGCCGGCGTCACGCCGCTGGCGCCCGGGCTGGACGCCGTCGAGCCGCAGCAGCCAGACGTCCTCGTGTCTCACCCCGAGCCGGTCGAGCGCCCCCAGCACGCTGTCGGCGGCGTCGGGGCGCAGGTCGGCCGTCAGCAGCGCGCTCCCGCTGCCGGTCCCCGCGTCGCTGCAGGTGACATGGGCGACGCCGGCGAGCGCGCCGAGCTGCGCGGCCGCCTCCTGGATCGCGGACGTGGCACCGAACACGCGCAGATGCAGCATCCCGGCCCTCCTCGGCAGACGCTGGGGCCGATCGAGTCTAACCGCCGCGCAGGCCACGGCGAGAAGGGCAGGCACGCATGACGACCGCAGCCAGAGCAGCCAGACACACACGCACGCGCGCACGCGTGCCGGCACCCGACCCCGTGCCGCGCAGCGCGGCCGCGCCGTCGCCGTTCCCGCCGATCGCCGAGTACGCCTTCCTCTCCAACTGCCACACGGCCGCGCTCGTCGCGCCCGACGGCGCTGTGGACTGGATGTGCGTCCCGCGCTTCGACTCGGCGAGCGTCTTCGGCTCGCTGCTCGACCGCCAGGCCGGCTACTTCCGGCTCGGCCCGTACGGCATCAACGTCCCGGCCGCCCGCGCGTATGAGCCGGGCACGAACAGCCTCGTGACGACGTGGCACACGCCGTCCGGGTGGGTGCTCGTCCGCGACGCGCTGACGATGGGGCCGCGCCGGCACGAGGACGAGGTCACGCCGCACACGCGCCCGCCGGCCGACGAGGACGCCGACCACATGCTCGTCCGCACGGTCCTCTGTCTCGACGGCAGCGTCGAGGTCGAGCTGGTCTGCGAGCCGGTGTTCGACACCGGCCGGGTGCTGGCCGACTGGACGCTCGCCGACGGCGAGCGCCACGTCGCCGACGCGACCGGCGCCGGTCAGACGATCCGCCTGGCGACCGACATGGCGGTCGGGATCGAGGGCGGCCGCGTGCGCGCACGGCACGTCATGCATCAAGGCGACCAGCTGTGGTGCGCGCTGTCGTGGGCCGAGCAGCTGGCGGTGCCCGACGGCCTCGACGACGCGAACGGCCGGCTCGCGGCGACGACGCGCTACTGGCGCGACTGGCTCGACCGCGCGCGCCTGCCCGACCACCGCTGGCGCGAGCCGATCCAGCGCTCCGCGCTGGCGATCAAGGGCCTCACGTACATGCCGACCGGAGCGACCGTCGCAGCGGCGACGACGTCGCTGCCCGAGACGCCCGGCGGCGAGCGCAACTGGGACTACCGCTACACGTGGATGCGCGACTCGACCTTCACGTTGCAGGCGCTGCACTGGCTCGGACTCGACTGGGAGGCGGACGAGTTCATGCAGTTCGTCGCCGACCTCGAGCCCAATGAGGACGGCGCTCTGCAGATCATGTACGGGATCGACGGCCGTCGCGACCTGACCGAGTCGGTCGTCGAGGAGCTGTCGGGCTACCGCGGCGCGAGCCCGGTCCGGATCGGCAACGCCGCCTACGACCAGCGCCAGAACGACGTCTTCGGCGCGGTGCTCGACTCGATCCTGCTGCACACCCGCCGCAGCCAGCGGCTCCCGCGCCGGCTGTGGCCGATCGTCGAGACGCAGGCGGCGTGCGCGACGCGCGTCTGGACCGAGCCCGACCAGGGCATCTGGGAGGCGCGCGGCGAGCCGCAGCACTACGTCTCCTCGAAGCTGATGTGCTGGATCGCGCTCGACCGCGCGGCTCGGCTCGCCGAGATCCGCGGCGACGACAGACGCAGCGCGCAGTGGCACGCGACCGCCGAGAAGATCCACGCCGACGTGCTCGCGCACGGCGTCGACAGACGCGGCGTGCTGCGCCAGCACTACGCGACCGACGCGCTCGACGCCTCGACGCTGCTGGCGGCGACGTTCGGCTTCTTGCCCGGCACCGACGAGCGGATGCGCGCGACCGTGCTCGCGATCGCCGACGAGCTGACCGAGCACGGCTTCGTGCTGCGCTACCGCACCGACGAGACCGACGACGGCATGTCCGGCAAGGAGGGGACGTTCCTGATCTGCTCGTTCTGGCTCGTCTCCGCGCTGGCCGCGATCGGCGAGCGCGAGCGGGCGCGCGACCTGATGGAGCGGCTGCTCCACGTCGCCTCTCCGCTCGGCCTCTACGCCGAGGAGTTCGATGCCGGCACGAGCCGCTTCCTCGGCAACTTCCCGCAGGCGTTCTCGCACCTCGCGCTGATCGAGGCGGCCGCGCGGATCATCCTCTCCGAACGGCTCGAGGAGTACGTCCGGTAGCGCTCGGGGTCAGATCGCCGGCCAGCCGGCGCGCGCCGCGTCGTGCACCGCGCGCACGTAGGAGCGACGGTGTTCCGGGGTCAGGCGATCGGGGAGCAGCACGCCGTCGAGGTGGTCGAGCTCGTGTTGCAGGACGCTCGCGTGGTCGCCCGCGGCGGCGATCTCACGCGCACGTCCGTGCTCGTCGCACGCGTGCACGACGACGTTCGCGCAGCGCTCGACCGGAGCGACGATGCCGGGCATGCTGAGGCAGCCCTCGACGAACGTGGTGCGCTCGGCCGAGCGCACCACGATCGCCGGATTGACGAGCACCCGCGCCGGCCCGTCGCGCTCCTCGTCCGGCACGCGATAGACGACGACGCGCACGAGCACGCCGAGTTGCGGCGCGGCGAGGCCCGCGCCGGTCGCGTCGTCGATCACCCAGCGCAGGCGCGTGATCAAGTCGGCGAGCCCGTCGTCGAAGCGCTCGACCGGCCGGGCGCTCGCGCGCAGGACAGGATCGCCCCAGAGGCGGATCTCGCGGTACGCCGCGAGGCGGCGGGCGCGCGCCTGCGGGTCCGGCGGGGAGTCGTGCTCGGCCATGGGCGGACCGTCGCAGCGATCGCTGCCAGCGAGCGTCAGCATCGTCGCCGGAGGCCTCGCCGCGCGTGCGAGACTTGCGTGCATGCGAGTCAGCCGCCTCCTGACGCTCGTCGGTCTGCTGCAGGCGCGCGGGACGATGACCGCCGAGCAGCTCGCCGGCGAGCTCGGCGTCTCGCGTCGCACCGTCTACCGCGACGTCGAGGTGCTCGCGACGGCGGGCGTTCGCCTCGAGGCCGAGCACGGGCCCGCGGGCGGCTACCGCATCCCGCGCGACACCGTTCGCACGCTCCTGGCGCTGACGGGTCCCGACGTCGAGGCGCTCACGCTGGCCCGCATCGTCGCCGGCTCGGTCGAGCCGGCGCTCGACGCCGGCGCCGAGCACGCGGAGGCGAAGCTGCTCGCCGCGCTCGGCCCGGATGCGCGTGCGCGCGCCGCGCGCACGCGCCGGCGCTTCCTCGTGCGGGAGACGGCGCCGGCGCCGGCACTCGGCATCGCGATGCACGCGGTGCGAGACCAGCGCTGGGTCCGGCTCTCCGCCCCCGGTGAGGCCGCGCGCGAGCTGCGCGCGCTCGGCATGGTCCACGACGACGACGGCTGGCACCTCGTCGCCGACGACGGAGCGCGGCTCTGCGCCCTCCTGCTCGACGACTCGACCGACCTCGTCGCGCTCGACGCCCGCTTCGAGCCGCCCGCCGGCTTCGACGTCGCGCTGGCGTGGGCGCAGCTCGCCCGCATTGCCACCTGACTGACTACCAGTCACTCTTTTGTTAGGGTGCCCTAACTGGCCCCTACGAAAGCGACCCGATGCTGCGAACCGTCTGCCTGCTGATCTGCGCCGCCGCGGCGGCGCTGGCGCTCGGCGCGTGCGGGAGCGGGAGCGACGAGCCCGACCGCTCCGCGACGGCCGCCGCCGCCGAGACCGTCACCGTCGACACCGGCGACCGGACCGTCACGGTCCCGGTCACGCACGAGCGGATCTGGGCGCTCGACGAGTACTCGGCACTGCAGCTGCTGATGCTCGGCGTCGTCCCAGAGCACGCCGGCAGACTGATCGACGACGACAAGATCCGCGGGCTGCTGACCGCAGCCGGCGTCGAGCTGGTCGATCGCTCCAAGCTCGAGCTCGTCGCGGCCGCGCGCCCCGAGCTGATCGTCGGCATGCGCTACACCGACGTCGACAGACTGCGCCCGCAGCTCGAGCAGATCGCCCCGGTCGTGATCGTGACCGACCAGCGGCCGTGGGACGAGCAGCTGCGCGTGCTGGCGAAGGTGACGGACCGCGGAGCGGCAGCCGAGGAGATCGTCACGCGCGTCGAGACGGCCACGCGGCGGCTCGCGGCGCGGATCGCCCGCAGCGACATGGCCGGAGCGACCGTCTCGGTGCTCGCCTCCTACCCCGACACGTTCTACGCGTTCGACGACGGCACGGTGTTCGGCCGGCTGCTGAGACGGCTCGGCTTCGAGCGACCCGCCGCGCAGATCGACGGCAACGACGGCGGCAAGGACGACTACGGCTTCACGGCCGTCTCCGAGGAGCTGCTCGGCGAGCACGCGGGCGACGTCGTGATCGCGCTGGTCGACGACGGCTACACCGGCGGGAGACCGGTGTTCGAGACACCGACGCTCGACACGCGCGGCTCGCTGACGGCAGAGGTCGACTACACCGGGTGGTTCTCGACGACAGGGCTGAGCGCCTGGTGGGTCCTGCACGACCTCGACGCGATCCTGCTCAGACGCACCGCGCCGGCGAAGCCCGCCGACGCGCCGGCGCTGTGGGCCCAGCTGACCGGCAGAGACTGACGGTCAGGGTCCGGCGAGCGCGCGGCAGAGCCGCACCAGCTCCGCGCGCAGCCGCTCGCCGTCGTCCGGCTCGCCGAGCAGGTGGTCGGCGACGCCGTGCAGCGCGTGGTACAGCACGATCGCGGTCGCGCGCGGGTCGGGCGCGTCCGGGTCCGCCTCCGCGATCAGCCGGCTCAGCTGCCTGACGGCGCCCTCCGGCGTGGTGACCGCGCCGGGGCCGGCGGCGTGGAACAGCACGTCGACGAGCGCGGCGTCGTCGAGGTACCCGTCGAGGCCGGCGAGCACCCACCGCTCGACCCGCGCGCCGCTCTCGGCGTCGGCGGCGGCGTCGCGCTGCCGTCTGAGCACGCGCTCGACGCAGCGCTCTCTCAACGCCGCGATCAGCGCGTCCTTGCTGCCGAAGTGGAGGTAGAACGTGCCCTTCGCGACGCCGGCGCCGGCCGTTACGTCGTCGATCGTGAGACCGTCGACGCCGCGCTCGACGACGACCCGCTCGGCCGCGTCGAGCAGGTCGCTGCGCCGCTCCTCCCCCGGCTTCGTCCGTGGCGTCCGCTTCGCTCCCATCGCCGCGCCAGCGTATCGCCCGCCACCGGCGCGTCCTATCGCGACTGCGCCAGCGCGACCGCGTCGGGACCCGCCGGGAAGCGGAGCTGTCCGGTCGCGTCGTTCGCGGCGCGCCAGACCGCCTCCGCCACGTCGGACACGCGCGTCACGGCGGCCGGCTGCTCGAAGTCGCCCAGGACGCGCTGCGCGAACGACGCGTACCCCTCGGGTATCAGGCCCTCCATGCGCGACTGGCCGTTGCTCGTGAACGCGGTCGTCGGGCAGTAGCCGGGCTCGACCAGCTTCGCGCCGACGTCGAACTCCTCGAGCTCGAGCGCGAGCGACGCGGTGAAGCCTTCGATCGCGGCCTTGCTCGCGGTGTACACCGCCACCAACGGCATGCGCGCCAGCGTCACGCTCGAGGTCACGTTCACGACCACGCCGGCTCGCCGCTCGCGGAACTGGGGCAGCACCGCCTGCGTCATCGCCATCACGCCGAAGGTGTTGGTCTCGAACAGCTCGCGCGCCATCGCGATCGGCGTCGACTCGAACGCCCCGATCGCTCCGACGCCAGCGTTGTTGACGAGCACGTCGATCGGCCCGCTCGCCTCGATCGCGGCCGCGATCGACGCGGGCCTCGTGACGTCGAGCGGGACGACGCGGAGCCGTTCCGACTGCGGCAGGACGTCTTCGCGCGGCGTCCGCATCGTCGCGACCACGTTCCAGCCGTGGGAGTGGAAGTGGCGCGCGGTCTCCAGGCCGTAGCCCGACGAGCAACCGGTGATCAGCACAGTCTTCATGTCGGCTCCTTGTGAGGTCCACCGTGGACCCTCGATCGTGTTGATTCAACGACCTTACCGATGGAATCAGGACTTTCTATCGTGTAGAGTCCGCAATTCATTATCGAGCGTCCAAGATGAGCGATCCTCTTTCCGAAGTCATCGCGCTGCTCCGGCCGCGCTCCGTGCTCTCCAAGCGCATCAGCGGCGCCGGCCGCTGGGGCGTGCGCTACTCGGCCTACGGCGACCCGAGCTTCTGCACCGTGCTCGAGGGCAGCTGCCGCCTCGCGGTCGACGGCCATCCCCCCATCACGCTCGGGGCGGGCGACTTCGTGCTCCTGCCGGCGACCCCGGGCTTCACCCTCTCCGGCTTCGAGCAGGTGACGCCCGTGCAGATCGATCCGACCGCGACGCTCGCCTCGCCGGACGAGGTCCGCCACGGCACGCCCGACGGAGACCCCGACATGCGACTGCTCGGCGGCTACTTCGCCTTCGACTCGCCCGACGCGACGCTCCTCGGGACGCTGCTGCCGGCGGTCGTCCACGTGCGCGGCGCCGAGCGGCTCGCGACCCTCGTCCGGCTCGTCGGCGAGGAGTCGAGCGCACAGCGGGCAGGCCGGGATCTCGTCCTCCCGCGCCTCGTGGAGGTGCTGCTCGTCGAAGCGCTGCGGTCGACGCCGAGCGAGGATGCGCATCCGGGCCTGCTGCGCGGGCTGGCCGATGCGCGGCTCGCGCCGGCGATCCGCGAGTTGCACGCCGACGTCGCGCGTTCGTGGACGGTGACCGAGCTCGCGCAGGCGGCCGCGCTCTCGCGCTCGGCGTTCTTCGAGCGCTTCTCCCGCACCGTCGGGCTGCCCCCGATGGAGTACCTGCTGACCTGGCGCATCGCGCTCGCCAAGGACCTGCTGCGCCGCCGCGAGCTCGTGCTCGCCGAGATCGCCGAACGCGTCGGCTACGGGTCCGCGAGCGCGTTCAGCACGGCGTTCACACGCTACGTCGGCCAGCCGCCGAGCGCGTACGCGCGCGGGTGAGCACGACGAGCGACCAGGCGACGTCGACCAGCAGGACGAAGGTCCAGACGCGGCCCGCGCCGTGGATCGCTCCACCGGTGCCGTCGGGCGCGCCGGCGCCGTTCAGCAGCGAGCTGTCGCCGGTCGCCAGGTCGAGCAGCCATGACAGCTCGACGACCACCAGCGCGACCTGGACCGCGACGAACAGCGCCGCGTGCTGACCCAGCTCGCGCAGGCGTGCACGTGCATGGGCGACGGCGGGCGCGGCCGGCGCGGCCGCGGGCGCGGCCGGCGCGGCCGCGGGCGCGGCCGGCGCGGCGGCGGGCGCGGCCGGCGCGGCGGCGGGCGCGGCCGGCGCGGCGGCGGGCGCGGCCGGCGGCGCGGCGGCGGGCGCGGCCGGCGGGGCGGCGGGCGCGGCGGCCGGTGGGGCGACGGGCGCCGCGGTCTCGACCGGCACGTCGGCTACGCCGAGCGCGCGCACGGAGCGGGGGACGATCACGGCGCCGGACAGGATCACCGCCGCCGCGACGACGCAGGCCGCCTCCCACGAGCTGGCGTCGTAGAGCACCCCGGCCGCGAGCGCGCCGAGGAGCCCGCCGGTCATCGCGGCCGACTCGTACAAGCCCATCCCGCGGCCGACCCGCTCGCCAGACGCCTCCGCTACGACCGCCTCCTGGATCGGCATCACCGCCGCCCACGCAACGCCGCTCAGGACCCACAGCACGGCGATCGCGGCGGGGCTCGGAGCCCACGCGAGACTCAGCGCGAACAGCGCGCTGGCGACCGACGCGGCCGCGAGCACGCGCGTGCGTCCGAACCGCAGCACGAGCCCGTGGAGCCGCTCTGGCAGGACGCTCATCACGATCGCGCCCGGCAGGAAGACGTACGCGATCTCCATGATCTCCAGGTCGAAGCCGCGTTGCAGGTGCAGCAGCAGGAGCATCCCGATCGCCGCCTCGGCCGTCATCGTCACGATGACGGCGAGCAGCATCGGCCGCAGCCGCCGGCCGACCGGCCCGAGCCCGAACCCGGCCGCGTCGGCGCCGGCGGTCCCGCTCGCGTCGGACGCGCCGCCGACCGCGCGGGACGGGCTCGCGAAGAGGAGGCCGGCGCCGATCGCGCAGGCCGCGGCGCACGCGAGGAAGAGGCCGGTGAAGTCGATCGCGCTCAGCAGCGTCAGCCCGCCGACGAACGCGACCCACGTGCCGGTCTCGCGCGCCGCCATCAGGCGCGGGTAGACGGTCGAGTCCTCGGCCAGCCGCTCGCCGGCGATCGCGCGCAGCGGGACCCACAGCAGCGCGCCGCCGACGCCGCCGACCGCCGCGGCCGCGCACGCGACCACCAGCGATCCCGCGACGGCGTAGCCGACGCACGCGAGCCCGAGCAGCAGCGCGCCGAGCCCGGCGACGACGCGCCGCTCGCGGCGGTCGGCGAGGACGCCCGCCGGCGGCCGCACGATCAGCGAGACGGCCATCTCCAGTGCGACGAGCACGCCGACCTCGGTCGCGCTGGCGCCGAGCGCGACGCCCGCCCACAACGGCAGCAGGAAGTCGATCAGCTCGGTCGGGCCGTTCGTCAACGAAGCGGCGGCGAGCGCGTGCCGCTCCCGCATCTCGGGCGCCCCCGGCGCTGTCGTGCGCGTCGGCACGCCAACACCATAAGCCGGCGCAGCGCCCGTCGCGGTACGGCTACCCGACCGGCGCGGCAGCACGATCGCTCGCTCCGCCGCGTGCTATTGTTAACCTAGTGGTTAACGATTCGTTCAAAGCGTTGTCGCACCCGATCCGCCGCGAGATCGTCGAGCGCCTCGCCGCAGGCCCGGCGACGGTCGGTGTCGCGACCGCTGGTCTGGGTGTGTCCAAGCCCGCGATCTCCAAGCACCTCAGGGTCTTGGAGGAGACCGGCGTCGTGTCGCGCGTGATCGAGGGCCGGACGCACCGGCTGTCGCTCGAGCCCGCTGTGCTCAGCGAGGCGGCCGACTGGATGGATCGCCAGCGCGCCCTCTGGGGGCGCCTGTTCGACGTCGTCGACGAGTACCTGAAGGAGGACAGATCGCAATGAACGCCCCACCGGTCGTGTCACCGCAGGAGTGGGCCGCCGCCCGCGAGCAGCTGCTGGTGAGAGAGAAGGAGCACACGCGCGCCCGCGACGCGCTGGCCGCCGAGCGCCGCCGCATGCCGATGATGGCCGTCGAGCAGGAGTACGTCTTCGACGGCCCCGACGGCCGCGCGAGCCTGCTCGACCTGTTCGACGGCCGCCGCCAGCTGATCGTCTATCGCTACTTCTACGAGCCCGGCGTGCACGGCTGGCCCGAGCACGGCTGCCCCGGCTGCTCGTTCCTCGCCGACCAGGTCGCGCACCTCTCGCACCTGAACGCGCGCGACACGACGCTCGCGTTCGTCTCGCGCGCACCGCAGCCGGACATCGAGCGCTGGAAGGCGCGGATGGGCTGGGAGATCCCCTGGTACACCCTGACGGACGGCTTCGACGCCGACTTCGGCGTCGACGAGTGGCACGGCACGAACGCCTTCCTGCGCGACGGCGACAAGGTCTTCCGCACCTACTTCGTCAACAACCGCGGCGACGAGGCGATGGGGAGCACCTGGAGCTATCTCGACCTCACGGCGCTCGGGCGCCAGGAGGAGTGGGAGGACTCGCCGGAGGGCTACCCGCAGTCGCCGCCCTACCAGTGGTGGAAGCTGCACGACAGATACGGCGACGCGGCGTGACCGACACGACGACGCTGCGCATCGAGCGCACGTTCCGTGCGCCCGCCGACGCGGTCTTCGACGCGTGGACCAGCGAGGAGGTGATCCGGCGCTGGTGGCACGGCGAGCACCACTGGGAGACGACCGAGGCCGAGGTCGACCTGCGCGTCGGCGGCGTCGTGCGCGTGGTGATGCGCGACCCCGGCGAGGACGTCGAGTACGGCGGCGGCGGGCGCTACACCGAGATCGAGCGCCCGACCCGCCTCGCGTTCACGTGGCTCTGGGACTACAACCCCACGCGCCAGCTGATCGAGCTCGACTTCGAGGAGACCGACGGCGTCACCACCGTCCGCTTCACCCACCGCGACCTGTGGGACGAGGAGGCCGTCCGCTCCCACCGCGACGGCTGGGGCAAGGCGTTCGACAACCTCGAGCGCGCCCTCGCCGGCGGCTAGTCGACGACGGCGCGCACGACGCCGCGCGTGAGCTTCGGGCCCAGCCGTTCGAAGCTCCATCTCGCAGCGCGGTTCGCGTTGCGGTTGGTGACCCAGAACACCATCACCCCGTCGTCCGGGAGGCGCGTCAGCTCGCCGTAGGACCAGGCGTTGCCGCCGTTGTGCCACGCGACCTTCCCCGCTGCCGTCTGCTGGATCACCCACCCGTAGCCGTAGTAGGCGTCGCTGCCCGGCTCCTCGCGCACGCGAGGTCTGAGCAGCGCGTCCTTGGAGCGCTCATCGAGGACCCTGTCGCCCTGCAACGCCCGGTCCCAGCGCGCCATGTCGCGGGCGGTCGAGAGCATGCCGCCGTTTCCGCGCAGGTTCCAGTAGGGCCCATCCTCCGCCCAGGGATGGTCGAACGGCGTGCCGTGCGCCTTGCCTTGCCGGTCGTACTCGACCGCGACCCGGGTCCTCTTCCAGCGCGGCAGCACGTAGCCGGTCCGCGTCATCCCGGCCGGCGCGAAGAGGTGCGCGGCGAGGAACTGTTCGTAGCCCACGCCGGAGGCCTGCTCGACGATCGCGGCGAGGAGGCTGTACCCGACGTTCGAGTAGTGGTGCTCGGCGCCCGGAGGCGACCGCAGCCTGGACGCGAGCGCCCCCGCCACCATGTCACGGCGCGACAGCCGCTCGTAGTCGCCGCCGAGCGCCTCGACCAGCCCCGAGGTGTGCGTGAGCAGCTGCTGCACGGTGATCTCGCGCTTGTCGGCCGGCACCGGCCCGACGTACGTCCCGATCGGGTCGGTGACCCTCAGCTTGCCCAGCATCTGCAGCTTCAGGACCGCCGTCGCGGTGAACTGCTTCGTCATCGACATGACGTCGTAGACGGTGTCGCAGCTCGCCGGGACGCGCGCCTCGCGGTCGGCCATTCCGAAGCCCTTGCAGTACAGCGTCTCGCCGCCGCGCGCGGCGACCAGCGTGCCGCTGGCGCCGGCCGGCAGGACGCGATCGAGGGCCCGCTGGACCGCCGCAGCGGTCCGGCTGCCGCCGGCCGACGCCTCAGCGCTCTGCCCGAACGCCGCGAACGTCAGCGCGGCGATCACGACCAACCCGCGGATCCTCCGTTCGGTCGTCACGCGCGGGATGATAGGTGGGGACGAGCTGCACGAGCGGGATCGTTCGGCCGCTGCGGGCGGCGTGCGCGCGCGACGCGGCGTGCGGCGGATAGACCTGGTCGGCGAGCGTCCACAGCCGCGCCAGCTCGTCCTCGGCGGTGACGGCTTGCGCGCGGTGGGCGGCGCCCGCGAAGAGCACGTCCGGGTCGGCGAGCGCGTTCAGGTACCAGAACGGGTCGCCGGCCATCCCGCCCTTGGAGGCGACGACGATGACGCGGTCGCCGTCGTGGAAGTAGACGACGACGCGGCGGTGCGGGCGGCCGTTGCGCGGGTCGCGGGTCTCGATCACACCGGCGGGGAACGGCAGCAGCGCGCCGAGCCGGCCGCCGGTCAATCGCATCAGGCGCGGCGCCAGCCGCCAGACGACGAGGCGGAACGGGAGCGACCGCTCGACCGCCATGAAGGCGCGGGCGCCCATCGGGCGCAGGAGCGCGCGGCGCAGGCCGCGCGGAGGCGCCGGCCGAACATGGGCGAGGGTGCGTCGGGCGGGCATCGATCGGTCCTCGTGTCAGCCGCCGGGCCGGTCACCGGTTCGGTCGCCGGCGAAGCGGGCGGGGTTGGCGAAGTTGCGGATCGCGACGATCCGCCCGTCGGCGACGTCCAGCAGCGTGATCGCGTACTGGCCGGCCGCGCGGCTCGTGAGGCGCACGCCGATCTCGCCGTTGACGCGTACGAGCTGCGGGACGAGGTCGCGCGGCATCGCACCGGTGCGGCGCACGCCGGCGTAGAAGCGCGCGATCTGCTCGGCGCCCGCGATCGGCGTGCGGGCGACGTTCCCGTGGCCGCCACCGTCGGAGAACTGGATCGCGTCGGCGGCGAGCAGCTCGCGCAGCACGTCGACGTCGCCGGCGTGGGCGGCGGCCATGAACGCGACGAGCAGCCGCTGCTGCTCCTCCGGCGCGATCGGCCTGCGGCGGGCGTCGTCGCCGATGCGGTCGCGGGCCCGCTTGGCGATCTGACGCGCGTTGCCCGGCGAGAGCTGCAGCGCGTCGGCGATCTCGGCGTACTCGAGGTCGAAGGCGTCGCGCAGGACGAGCACAGCGCGCTCGACCGGGTTGAGCCGCTCCAGCGCGACCAGCAGCGCGACGCTCAGCCGCTCGGCCTCGATCGCCGCAACCGCCGGATCGTCCGGATCGTCCGGATCGGACACGAGCGGATCGGGCAGCCACGTCCCGACGTACGTCTCGCGCCGTGCGCGCGCCGAGCGCAGCCGGTCGATCGCCAGCCGTGTCGTCGTGGTGATGAGGAAGCCCGTCGCGTCGCGCACCTCGTCGCGATCCGCCGCCTGCCAGCGCAGCCACGCGTCCTGCACGACGTCCTCGGCCTCCGGCAGCTCTCCGAGGATCCCGTAGGCGACGCCGAGCAGGCGCGGGCGATGAGCGGCGAAGACGTCGTGCGTCACCGGTCGATCCTGACGTCGCGAGAGCGTCATGAACAGAGGACGAGACAGCCGCCCCGTCCGTGACAGCCAAGTCCGACTGAAGAAACGGGCCGAACCTGCCGAACACTGTACGGAAAGGTCCGGTTCGTCCCCCGCCCAGAGGTGCAGCGCATGATCCAGCCGTCCCAGTCAAGACGCCGCGTCGCGCGCGCGGCCGCGCTCGGCGCCGCCGTCGGCGTCCTGGCCGCGTTGCCGCCGTCTGGCGCCGCCGCCGCCAAGCCGGCGCACAAGCCGGGGATCATGACCGTCTCCTCGGTGCGCGTCGGCACCAGCGCAGCGCCGGTCGCGATCAAGGTGCGCGGCCTGTCGCGCGCCACGAAGCTGCGCGTCTGGGTCAACGGCAGACGCGCCGACCGCGCCTTCCACAAGGTGCGGGGCGGGACGCGCGTCGGCGCGCTCGCCGCGCACGACGGCCTGCGCTTCGGCAGAAACCGGATACGCCTGCGGGCGGACCGTCCCGACGGCTACCACGACATCGAGACGCGCACGGTCAGACTTGCGCGCTCGACCCCGATCGCCAGCGCCGGCGGCGACGTCACGACGACCGCCCGCACGATCACCGTCGGGCCCAAGCGCGCCGCGCTCTCAGGCAACGACGACGACCTCACGTCGCAGTGGCGGATCGTGCAGGAGCCGGCCGGATCGGACGCGGAACTGCGCGACGCGGACGAGACGCGGCCGACGCTGACCGACGCCGAGACCGGCACGTACGTCCTGCGCCACACCGTCCGCGACTCCGACGGCAGCGCCTCCAACGACACGCTCACGATCGGCGTGCGCCCGGACGACCCGCCGATCGGCGCCGCGCTCCACACGATCGAGCCCGGCACCGCGCGCATCACGATCGACGGCAGAACGGTCGTCGACAAGGGCGGGCTCCAGTACGCCGTGCTCGAGCGTGCCACCCGCACAGTCGTCAAGTCGGGTGGCTTCGACCCGAACAAGGAGGGCGCCGCCTCGCTGAAGGCAGTCGCCGACGGCTACGCCGCGACCGACGACCACATGATGATCGTCAGCCATTGGGGCGCGCGCGACCCGCTCGCCGCGGAGCGCCTGAACGAGCTGCTGCAGCGGCTCGGCGGAGCGCCGCTCAACAAGGAGGAGATGACCGCGCTCTACGCCGGTCAGCCGTTCACGTTCATCGGGCTGCCGGGCGCGCCACGCGGCTCCGCCTGGACCAAGATCCGGTTCGAGGGCGGCGAGCGCGATCCGGACATCGACGCCTACCTGCAGTTCAACGACGCGACGCAGCTGTACGACGTCGTCGACCTCAGACATCCGACGTTCGACACGCGCGTCCCCGGCAAGCCGGCCGGCACGAACACGATGCGCCTCAACGGCTCCGAGCAGACCGCGCGGCTCGACGGCGGCGTGACCGCCGGCATCCACGTCGTCGCCCTCAACGACCGGCTCAGAGTCGTCGAGAACAAGCTGCTCGCGACGAACGGCCCGGGCGACGACACCGGGCGCCAGGCGAGCATGGCCGGCGAGCTGCGCCGCATCGCCGACATCCCGGGGCACCCGACCGTGCTGCTGCAGACGGTCGGCAAGGTCAAGGCGGCGGGCGCCGCGTGGAACGACGCAGGCGAGCAGATCGCGCGGCTCGGCGGCAACCGCTGGGCGTTCAACGAGCTGCAAGGGCAGGACGACGCCGGCTACGCGCTCGTCGGCCGAGTCGACGCGGATCTCCCCGCGGTCGACGCGAGCCGCGCGCTCG
Source organism: Conexibacter woesei DSM 14684 (assembly GCF_000025265.1). Taxonomy (GTDB): domain Bacteria; phylum Actinomycetota; class Thermoleophilia; order Solirubrobacterales; family Solirubrobacteraceae; genus Conexibacter; species Conexibacter woesei. The sequence continues at coordinate 903,412 of NC_013739.1, read as the reverse complement.
ACAACGACGCCTCACGGCTCGTCGGCAGCCTCGCGCGCACGCGCCGCAACAACTTCGAGCCGCTCGTGGAGGCGACGACGGGCAGCGTCAGCACCGCGCTGACCGACGTCGTCAGCCAGGCGCCGGAGGCGTTCCCCGCCGTCAACGCCGCGGCGATGACGTACCTCGCCAAGCGCCTGGACTTCTGCACCGACCAGCCGACGTGCGACCTCCGCCGCCTCTATTGGAAGCAGTACGGGCAGAAGTGGCTGGGCAAGAAGAGCACGCTGGAGACCTCGACCTACCCGGGCGGCAACCCGGGCTTCAGCGAGCAGGAGTTCAGAGCGACGCAGGCGCAGCTCATCGACGAGGTGAGAGCCCTCGCGAACATCTACACGTACTTCGAGGCGCTCAAGAGACCGTTCGAGAAGGCGCAGCGGGGCACGCAGGTCGACCTGCGCGACATCACCAACACCGTCAAGCGCGAGCTGAACCCCGGTGACGGCTGGAACACGACCGCGTGGAAGCTGCAGCTGACCTCCTACGCGGTCAAGGTCGGCGTGTTCGCCGGGCCGCCGGCGAGCTACGTGTTCGAAGGGATGTCCGCCGTCTTCGGCCTCGGCGCGTTCCTCAGCAACGAGACCGGACGCGCGACGCTCGCCGACAAGGTCCAGACCCGCGCCGACAGACTCGGCGACCAGCTCGCCGACTCCTACGACGCGGCCGGGAACAACATCGACACGCTCGCGCTGATCGTCGCCAGCGACTGGGGCAAGCTGCGCGTCGCGGGCTCGAGAGTCGACAACGAGTGGGCGCTGCCGCCGCGCGACGGCAAGGCGCTGATCGAGCTGCGCCGCGCCGCCCGCGTGATGGCGGCGAAGACGCTGATCACGGCCGCGTACCCGTCGCTCATCATGGCCAAGCCGCCCGTCGGCGACGCGAACGGCCTCGAGTGTCGCGAGCCGAAGACCGGCAAGGGCCCGCCGCCCTCCTCGCACCCGTGGTCGGGCATGAACGCCAACGTCCAGGTCAAGGTCGCCGACACGATCGACGGCCAGGGACGCTGGACGCGCAAGGGCGTCTTCATGGCCTGGAGCCAGAGCATCTGGCCCTCGGCCGCGGTCGGCGACATGCTGTTCAAGCCGCTCAACGCGCGCCCGACGCCCGGCCTGGGCCTCTCGAAGCTCGACCTGATGCAGCCGTTCAACTTCCAGGAGCCGCTGCGGCTGGCGACCGACAACGCCACGCACTGCGGGAGCGACATCAAGCCGATCTGGAACCGATGAATTGCCGCACCTGAGAACGATGCGCCTGGGCGCCACGGCCGTGGCGCTCGCCGCGCTGACGCTCCCCGCCGCGACCGCCCAGGCAGCCGCCTGGGCGGTGAGCGCCACCGCCGACACGCCGGTCGGGCAGGCCTGCCCGACCTTCACCGGCTGCTCGCTGCGCGAGGCGATCACGAGCGCGAACGCGAACCCCGGGCCCGACAGCATCCTCGTCACCGCCGGAACCTACGTGCTGGCCAACGGCGAGCTTCCGGTCACCGACGAGCTGACGATGGCGCGCGTCGGGGCGAGCGCCGCGACGATCGACGCGAACGGCCTCTCGCGCGTGCTGTCGATCGCGCCGTCCGCCGGCAGCGTGGAACTGCGGCATATGACCTTCCGGAGAGGCGTCGTGAGCGGCTCCGACTACGGCGGGGCGATCCGCGCCGGCGGCGTCGACCTCACGCTCGAGGGGATGCGCTTCGAGGCCAACACGGCCGAGAGCGCCACCACCGCGGCGGGCGGCGCGATCTACTTCCAAGGCGGCGGAACGCTCTCGATCAGCGGCGGCGCGTTCGGCTCCAACAGCGCGCGGGCGACGGGCATCCACGGGGCTGACGGCGGGGCGATCATGTTCGACTCCGCCGGCACGCTCACGATCGACGGCACGACCTTCGACGGCAACAGCACCAGCTCGACGGGCTCGGTCGCGGGCGGCGGGGCGATCCGCACGGGCCCCGCGACCGTGTCGCTGACCGACGTGCGTCTCACCGGCAACGCCGTCACAGGCAGAGGCGCGGCAGGTGGCGCGATCCGCGTCTTCGGCGCTGGTGCGCTCACGTTGACGGCGACGACCGCGGACGCCAACTCGGCGACCTCGACGTCGGGCATCGCGATCGGCGGGGCGATCTCGGTCACCATGGGCACGGCGACGATCGTGCGCTCGACGCTCGACGGCAACAGTGTCTCCAGCCCCCTGTCCGGCGTCGGGGACGCGCGCGGCGGCGCGCTGCACGCGAACGGGACCGCGCTGGTCCACAGCAGCACGCTCACGCGCAACAGCGTCGTTTCGAGCGACCCGGCGGCCGCCCGCGGCGCCGCGCTCGCGGGCGACAGCGGCAGCGGCACGTTCACGATCGCCGGCTCGATCGTGGCGGGCAACGGGCCGCTGAGCGCAGGCGACTGCGGCGTTGCCGCCTCGTTCGTGGACGGCGGCTACAACCTGCTCGGAACCGGCGGGAGCTGCACCGCCGGGCCGACGAGCATCGGATCCGACGACCCCGAACTCGCGCCGCTGGCGGCGGTCAGAGGGCAGTGGGTCGCGCTGCCCGCCTTCGGCGGCCCCGCGGTCGACCTCGGCCCGGCGCTCGGCTGCGCCGACGCGACCGACCAGCTCGGGACGGCGCGGCCGCAGCTCGCCGGATGCGACGCGGGCGCGGTCGAGCTCGCGCCGCCGCCGCTGCCCAACACGACGATCACCGACGAGCCTCCGTCGATCTCGGGGCCGAACGTGCAGTTCTCGTTCTCAGGCGTCTCCGTGACCGGGTTCGAGTGCAGCCTCGACGCCGCCGCGTTCGCGCCGTGCACGTCGCCGCTGACGCTGACCGGGCTCGGCGACGGCGCGCACGAGCTGGCGGTGCGAGGCGTCAACGGCCCGCCGCGGCAGGTCGACCCGACCCCCGCGACGTACAGCTGGACGGTCGACACGACCGCACCGCCCAAGCCGACGATCATCGCCGCCCCGCCGGCACAGTCGAGCGAGACGAATGCGACGGTCGTCTTCGCGGGCGAGCCGGACGGCTCGTTCGCGTGCGCGCTCGACGGCGGCGCGTGGAGACCGTGCGTCAGCCCGGTGCGCTTCGACGGCCTGGCGGTCGGCGCCCACACGATCGCCGTGCGGCAGACCGACGTCGCAGGCCACACCGGTCCCGCGGCGGAGGTCGCGTTCGCGGTGACCGAGCCGGCGAGACCGGAGCCACAGCCGAGAGCAGAGCCGCAGCCGGTGGCGCAGCCGCAACCGAGGACCGATCCGGCGCCGCAACCGCAGACGCAACCGCAACCGAGAGCAGAGCCCGCGCCGCCGGCGAGACCCGCGCCGCCCCCGCGCCGCGCGACGCTCGTCTCGCCCCCGACGGCGGTCGCCCGCGGCGCGCGTCTGACGGTCGGCTGTGCGCTCGACCGCGGCGCCCTGCGCCGCTGCGCGGTCGACGTGCTCGTCGCGACCGGCGGCGGCAGAGGCGGCACACGCGGCACGCTGCGGAGAGTCGGCCACGGCCTCGCGACGTTCACGGACGACGCGCGGCGCGGCGCGGTGCAGCTGCGGCTCGACGCGCGCGGGCGTCGTGCGGTCGCGCGGCTCGGCGGTGCGAAGCTGACGCTGCGGCTGCGCGCGACGGCAGCCGACGGCACGCGGCTGCGGACCGTGCGGACGCTCGTGGTGCGGCCGCCTTCCGTGCTCGTGATCCCGTCGGACGGGCAGTTCGCGACCGACTCGGCGCGGCTGCTGCCGGCCGGCGTACGCCACCTGCGCCGGGTCGCCGCCGACCTCGACGGCGCGCGCTCGATCCGCAGCGTCGGCCACACCGACGCGCGCGGCGACGCCACCGCGAACCGCGCGCTCGGCCGCGCCCGCGCCGCGGCCGTCTGCGCCGTGCTGCGCCGCGCCGGCGTCCGTGCGCGGCTGCCGGTCGCGAGCGCCGGCGAGTCCCGCCCGCGTGCCGACGACGCCACCCCTGCCGGCCGCGCGCTCAACCGCCGCGTCGAGCTGGTCGTCGCCTACTGAGCCGCGGCCGCTCGAACCTCGGGTTGGTCGCGACGGTGTCGTCGGTGAGTGATTGCATGTCGAGAAGCAGCGATCGGCTCCGCTCATCACGTGAACGGCCGCGACAGGCGCGGCCCACGACATCAGGAGACCAACCACCATGCCCAAGTACCTGCTCCTCAAGCACTACCGCGGCGGACCGCAGCCGCACCTTCCCTGCCCCCCGATGGACCAGTGGGCGCCCGAGGACGTGGAGGCGCACATCGCCTTCCAACGGCACGTCTGCGAGCTGCTGGAGCAGAGCGGCGAGTACGTCGAAGCACAGGCGCTCACGCCGGCACGCACCTGGGTGCGCTACGGCGGCCCGGACGCCGCGCCGGTCACCACCGACGGCCCGCTGCCCGAGACCAGCGACCTGGTCGCCGGCTGGTTCATGATCGACGTCGAGTCGCACGAGCGCGCGGTCGAGGTGGCGGCGTACGTCTCCTCCGAGCCCGGCCCGGGCGGGGAGCCGCTGTACGAGTGGATCGACGTCCGGGAGGTCATGTCCGGGGCGCCGGCGGCGGACTGATCCGGCGTGGTCGACGAGCCGACGCGACGGCTGGACGAGGGCGCGCTGCGCGCTCTCGTCCCGCAGGTGCTCGCGGGGATGGTCCGGCGCGGCGAGGAGTTCGACGCCGCCGAGGACGCGCTCCAAGAGGCGCTGCTGGAGGCGCTGCGGGTGTGGCCCGAGCACCCGCCGCGCGATCCGCGCGCGTGGCTGACGACGGTCGCCACGCGGCGGCTCGTCGACGCGCGCCGTAGCGAGGCCGCCCGGCTGCGCCGCGAGGAGCAGACGTACGCCGAGCCGTGGTCCATCGCGACGACGAAGGGCGACGACACCCTCTTCCTGCTGTTCTGCTGCTGTCACCCGGAGCTCGCGCCCGCTTCCCAGGTGGCGCTGACCCTGCGCGCCGTCGGCGGTCTCACGACACGGGAGATCGCCGACGCCTTCTACGTGCCGGAGGCGACGATGGCGCAGCGGATCAGCCGGGCCAAGCGGGTCCTGGCCGGCCCGCCCGTTCGTCGCCTGGACCAGCCCGGCGACCTCGCCGTCGTGCTGCGCGTGCTCTACCTCGTCTATACGGCCGGTCACACCGGCCCCAAGACCGGCCCGCCCGCCCAGGACCTGGCCGGCGAGGCGATCCGGCTCGCCCGCCAGCTCACCCTCGCCACCGAGGAGCCGGAGGCGCGCGGGCTGCTCGCGCTGATGCTCCTCAACCACGCCCGGCTGCCAGCGCGGCTCGACTCGGAGGGTCGCATCGTCACGCTCGACCGGCAGGACCGCGGCCTGTGGGACACCCGCGAGATCGCCGAGGGCGTGCGCGTCCTGCAGTCGGCGCTGGCCGTCGAGCGCCCGGGCCGCTACCAGGTCGAGGCCGCGATCGCGGCCCTCCACGACGACGCGGCGAGCGCCGAGGAGACCGACTGGCCGCAGATCCTCGCCTGGTACGACGACCTCGTCGCGCTCACCGACGACCCAGTGCGCCAGGACCCCGCCGCCGTGCTCGGGCGCGCCGTCGCGGTCGGCCACGTCCTCGGCGCTGCCGCGGGGCTGCGCGAGACCGACCGGCTGTGCGACACGATCGGCGAGCGGCACCGCTGGCACGCCGTCCGCGGCCATCTGCACGAGCTGGGCGGCGACCTCCCTGCGGCCGCGGCGGCCTACGCCGAGGCCGCCCGCCGGGCCACGAACGTCGCCGAGCGCGACCACCTGGTCCGCCAGGCCGCCCGCACGAGGGCCTCAGGGTCGAGGGAATGACGCGCAAACGGGCGACGCCGGGGTCGGGGTCCTTCGAGACAAGAACTTGACCCTCCCGACGCCCCACAATACGGTGCTCTTGATCTAGCCGCGGCTCACCGCGGCGTGCCCACTCGGACCGGGAGCATCGTATGCCGTTGGTCTTCGCTGATTTCACGTTCGGTCACGCGCTGCTGACCGTCGTGGAGATCTTCTTCTTCGTGATCTGGGTGTGGCTGTTCATCACCATCGTGATGGACCTCTTCCGCGACCATGAGCTGTCCGGTGGCTGGAAGGCGCTCTGGTGCCTGTTCCTGATCGTCGTGCCGTTCGTGTCTGCGCTCGTGTACCTGATCTTTCGCGGCAACGGCATGCGCGACCGCGCGATCGCCCAACAGCGAGAGATCCAACAGGCGACCGACGCCTACATCCGCGACGTCGCCCCGTCCCCAGCCGACGAGCTGACGAAGCTCAGCGAGCTGCGCGACAAGGGCGCGCTTTCCGATGAGGAGTTCCAACGGCTCAAGGCCAAGATCGTCGGCTGAGGCACCCTGGCGCAGCTGGCGCGCCATTCGCTTGCGAGGTCGCGTCAGAGTTCTTGGGCGAGCCCGAGGAGCAGGCCTTCAGGCCCGCGGACGTAGCAGAGCCGATACGCGTCCTCGAACTGGACCACGTCATCGCTGACGAGCTGCGCGCCGTGCTTGCGGAGCCGAGCGAGCGTCTCGTCGATGTCATCCACCGCGAACATGACGCGGAGGTAACCCAGCGCGTTCACCGGGGCGTTCCGGTGATCGGCAACCACACGCGGCGCGAGAAAGCGCGAGAGCTCGAGCCGACCGTGACCGTCCGGCGTACGCATCATGGCGATCTCGACGCGCTGGTCGCCGAGGCCGGTGACGCGCCCGGCCCACTCCCCTTCCACCATGGCTCGACCTTCGAGCTCGAGGCCGAGTTCACGGAAGAACTCGATCGCCGCTGCCAGGTCCTCGACGACGATCCCGACGTTGTCCAGCCTGAGTGCCATCTGGCCAATCTACATCGTGGCCCCGAGTGGACCGGCCAGGGCGACGACGGTCCGCCGGCGAGTGTGGTCGCGACGGCCCCGCGGGAGATGCGGAGCCGTCGCTCGGTCGGGGTGGTTGTCCGGAGGAACTAGCCCGTGACGCCGCCGGCCTTGATCTGGCCGCCGATCACGCGGACGGCGCGGTTGGCGCGTCGCGTGTTCGCGTCGCGCGCGGTCGCGACCGCGCGGTTCACTTTCGTGCCGGTGGTGCCCCGCAGCGCCCGCACCGTCATCCGGTAGGTCCTGCTCTGGCCCGGCTTGAGCACTTTGGCGGTCCAGCAGTAGCGGCCCTTGACGAGCTTCGCCTTCGGGGTCGCCTTGACGAACGCCAGGCCGGCCGGCAGGTCGTCGCACGTGCGCACGTTGCGCAGCGTCACTCTTCTGCTCGGGTTACGGACCTTGATCGTGAACGTCGCCCGCTGACCCGCCCGCAGCACGCTCCGATTGACCGTCTTGGTCAGGCCCAGATCGACTCTTCTGACCACGACTCTCGCCGGATCTCTGTTGTTTCTCGGCGTCGGATCTCTCGGCGTGCCCGGCGGAGGCGGCGGCACGTCGACGACACCCACGTTCACCGATCTGCCCGCCCTGACGGCTCTCGCCATCACGGTGACCGCCACGCGCTGACCCTCTCTCAACGTGCCCAGCTCGCAGCGCACGTCATCGCCTCTGCTCGTGCACGTCCCGACCGGCGTTCTCGCGCCGGTCAGCGCGAGCTGCTCCGGCAGCCTGTCTGTCACGAAGACGTCTCTCGCCAGACCGGGGCCGTTGTTTCTCGCCGTCAGGGTGTACGTGACCGTCTCGCCGAGCTTGACCGTCCCGGCCGACGCGGTCTTGACGATCGAGAGGTCGGGCTGCGGGATTCTGACCTCTCTTCTGTCTCTGTTGTCTCTCGGGTCTCTGTCGCCGGGCGATCTGATCTCGGCGTTGTTGATCGCCGTCCCCGCTCTGTGCGCGACCGCCGTCACCGTGACCGTCTCGGTCTGACCCGGCTGCAACCGGCCCAGCTCGCATCTCACGCTGTTGCCCGCCGTGGTGCACGAGCCCTTGCTCGTTCTCGCACCCGTCAGCTGCAGCTGCTCGGGCAGGTTGTCGGTGACGACGACGTCGTCGGCGACCGCGGGCCCGTCGTTTCTCGCCGTCAACGTGTACGTGACGGTGTCGCCGATCTTCGCCGTCGGCGAGGAGACGGCCTTTCTGATGCTGACGTTGAACCACCAGAAGCCGAAGTCGTGCGTGTGGTCGTTGTGACCGGCGGCACCCGTTCTGAGCGGATCGACGACGTAGCGGCCCGACACGACGCCGTTGGAGTCACGCAGGTCCGCGCTTCTGTGGTCGCCCGTCGGGGAGAACCCGGCCAGTGGCGCCTGGTCGAGCGGGATCCGCACCGTGTAGTCGGTGTTCGGCTGGATCGCGCCCGGCACGTTGCTCTCGTTGAACCAGTACTGGCCGTTGGCGTCCGTTCTCGTCGTCGCGATCACGTTCCCGCTCGCGTCGAGCAGCTCGACGAGCACGTCGGCGATCGCGGGCTCGTTCGGATCCTGCACGCCGTTCTTGTCCGGATCGAGCCAGACGTAGTTGCCGATCTCGATCGGCGCGGAATCGCACAGCGCCTCCAGGTCGCCGAGGCCGTTGGACTTGCCGAAGTTGCCGCCGTCGCCGGTCCCGGAGTAGACGAGGAAGCCCTTCGCGCGCGCGCCGTCGTCGTTGCCGAGGTACAGCACGCCGCCCGACGAGTTCGGGCCTCTGTTCAACGGGTCGGCGCACGCTGTGACCGGCGGGCCTGTGGTGGGGCAGTCATCGACCGAGTTGATCGTCGTCTGACGCAGCTCCGGGAAGCCGGGGATCGTCAGCAGGCCGCCCATCCCGGTGTAGTCATGCCCGCCTCGCGGATCGGGCTGCCGGAACACGTTGTAGGTCTGGTCCCAGTAGAAGAGGCCGTCGCCCGGACCATATCTGGCGAAGTTCTGGCCTCTCGAGGCGGTCAGGCCGCCGCAGCTCGCGTTGCTCTCGAGCTGGTAGGCGCCTCCCGCCGCGCACGCCCGCAGCGCGTAGCCGGATCCGATGCCGTTCTCCAGCGGCGCCGGAGCGCCGTCGGGGTAGAACGAGGCGGTGCCGAGCTGGTCGGCCCAGCGATCGCGGATGCCGAGCACCATGTCGTCGCCGACGAAGGCGATGTCAGACAGCATCGGCTGCCCGTACTGGTACTGCTTGATGACGCTGTCGGCCCACGGATGCCAGTCGGCCGACGCATCGGGGCTGACGCAGTCCTCGGCCGGGAACGTGGTGGATCTGAAACGGTGGTTGCAGATCCGGTCGGCCGCCAGCGGCGTGTCGAGCACCGGGCTCGGGCTGAAGGCGCCGGTCGCCGGGTCGAAGGTGTAGACGTACAGTCTCAGGTTCGCGTTGGCCGTCTGCGGCGGAGCGCCCGCGCTCGCCATCGAGCAGACGCCGCCGACGTAGACCAGCCCGTCCTTCCACGCGACGCTCTGCGGCCGCGCGTCGCCGGCCGGGACGCACGGGCTCGGGATCGTCCACTTGCCGGCAGAACCCGGAGCCGGTCTCGAGCCGTCGGCGGGGATCGGCACGCGGATCAACTCGCGGGTCGCGAGGCCGACCGTGAACAGCTGCGTGCCGCCCAGGTCGGTCGCGAGGTTGCCGAGGCCGCTTCTGCCGACGGCGTCCCACGAGTTGGCGTCGGTATCCCAGCCGCCCGTGCCGCGCGTCGGGTTCCCCGCCGGTCTGCCGGCCAGGCTGTTGACGTCGAAGAAGACCGTCGCGTTCGGCGTGCCCGCGTTGGCCTGGTCGACGTCGGTGCGATAGATCGCCCCGGCGCCGCCGGGACCGTAGTCGGTGTGCCGCTTGGTGTACGCGGCCGAGTACAGGAAGTTCGCGTCCTGCGGATGAGCGACGCCGAAGATCGTCCCCACCTGTCGGTAGCTGGCAGCCGTCACCTCGCCGGGCAGTCTCGACCCGATCGGGACCGGCACCGTGTCCTCCGGCGTGCTCTCGGGCACCAGCCGGAGCGCCGCGTTGTCAGCATGCGTGCCGGTGTGACCACCGAACTCCATGCACGCGATCGCCAGCTGCGGGTTGTCCTGACAGAAGTTCGCCGGCTGCAAGACGCCGACGTCGGCGCCGACGACATTGCCGCCAGAGAGGTCGACGAACTGCACCGTCGTGCCCGATCTCGCGCCGTGACGCGCCGGCTGATAACCGGCCGGCAGACCGGTGAACTCGAGCCGCACTCTCGCGGCGGGATCCGGGACGTTCAGGCCGTAGGTGCCGTCGGCGGCCGTCGTGCCGCTCGCGAGGACGGCGCCGCCGGGACCGTACGCGGTGACGGTGATCCCGCCGACGCCGCGGTCGACCTGCGGCGAGCTGTTGCGCACGCCGTTGTCGTTGAAGTCCTCGAACGCCGTGCCACTGACCGTCGCCGCCGACGCAAGCGCCGGCAGTGTCAAGAGGGCGGCAGACGCGAGCAGCGGCGCCACCCAACGACGCCGACTCGGCGGGGCCGCGCGCAACCTTCCACGTTTCATACGACTCTCCATTTCATGGCCGTGCCTCCTCAGGCATGCCGAGACGGCGACTGGCCTTACGCAGCCACGTTCGTCGCGAACTCGTCGCGCGCCAACCGACTGTTGATGGGATCTGGCGGCCCACGAACGCCGCTTCCAGCGACGCAGGGGCTACTGCGGCGCGCGATCAGGACGCGCGCGCGGCTCGACGCAACGGTCGAGTACCGACTGAATTGGGTGACGAGCGGTCCCTGCCGACCGCCGGCACGACGACACCTCCACCTGGATCCGACCCGCGCCGTCCAGCAGCCATCCTGTACTGAAGCAGCGCCCGCAACTTGGCGCACTGCAGCAAACCAGGCACCCCGCCGCGCATCAAGGTGTGCGCCGTTCAACACTCAAGTACTGGAGGTTTTCAAGCGGAACGCGCCACGAGCGGGGCCGGAAACTTTGCACCGAATTCATGCGAGCGTTCACGCGCCAAGGCGCTCAACCGGGGTTGAGCGCAACGTCGAGGGCTACGCCGGAATCGGCAAGGCGCGGCTGCTCGAGGCGATGCGCGCACTCGCCGCGCAGCGCGGCCGGCGACGGTGCTGCCGGGCGCGCACGCGTGAGCGCGCACGCCATGACAGGCAGCGTTGGCGCCACTGCGCCCGGCCCGACGGTGGGGCCCCCGTGTCTGCATTGGCCTGCCGAGCTGTCAGCACGCGCGGTGCCACATCGGACATACGATCCGCGCTCTGTGCCGGTGATCGAGACTGTTGCGACGGCGTCGGCGGCGTTCGCAGCCACGAACGTTGACGACATCGTCCTGCTGTCGGTGCTGTTCGCCCGCCGCGACGACCGGTTTCGGACGCGGCACATCGTCGCGGGGCAGTTCCTCGGCTTCGCCGCGCTGGTCGTCGCCAGCCTGCTCGCGAGCGTCGGTCTGCTCGCGCTGCCCGACGAGGCGATCGGCGCGCTCGGGCTCGTCCCGATCGCGCTTGGCCTGCGTGGTCTGTGGCTTGCCCGGCGAGCGAACGCTGACGAGGACGTGCTGGCCGAACGCCAGGTGATGACGGCGACCGGCGTGGCCGGCATCACGATCGCCAACGGCGCCGACAACGTCGCGATCTACGCGCCGTTGTTCGCTACGGTCGGAGCCGGCGACACCGCGATCACGCTCGTCGTCTTCGCAGGGCTGATCGCGGTATGGTGCCTGGTCGGCGGGCTGATCGGCTCACGGCCCGCGGTGATCCGCGCCGTCGCCTGGGCGGGCCACTACGCGATCCCGTTCGTACTGATCGCACTCGGCATCTTCATCGTCGCCGAGTCAGGGCTGGTCAACACCCTGCTCGACTGACCCTGGGCCGCGCCGCAACGCGGCGCTCGTCACCCGAGGTGCGTCAGCGGCAGGAACGCGGCGCGATCCGTCCCTTCGGGCTGTTGGGCCTCTGAGTCGAAGAGGGCTCGGGTGTGCGCCTGCACGGGCGGCGGTCCAGCCGTCAGTGCTGACGCGAGCGAGCGGCCGAAAGCGCGTGGCCTGGCAGGATGCCGCGCATGACCGGCCGCTCGATCGCGCTCTTCGTCGCCGCCGCGCTCGCCGAGATCGGCGGCGCCTATCTCGTCTGGATCGGCATCAAGGAACACAAGGGCGCCCTGGTCGTCGCGCTCGGGATCGTCGCACTCGGCCTCTACGGCGTCGTCGCCGCGATGCAGCCCAGCAACGAGTTCGGTCGCGTGCTCGCCGCCTACGGCGGCGTCTTCATCATCGGCTCAATGCTCTGGGGCATCGCCTTCGACGGCTTCCGGCCCGACCACGCCGACCTCATCGGCGCGACCCTCTGCCTCGTCGGCGTCGGCGTGATCATGTACGCCCGCTGAACCCGACCAACCCCGGAACGACGAAACCCCGCACGCTGGCGGGGCTTCTGAAAGGTCCCTGAGGCGGGAGCGACCGGGGTCAAATTCACGTTCGGCACCCCATCGAGATTCGCGACTGAGCGGCATCTCGGGTTCAGCGAAGGCGGATCTCGAACACCATCCCGCGACCAGGTATCGATTGGTGGCGGTGCGGACCTGTCTCGATCCGCGCCTGGGAAGGATCGGCCGGGACAGGGCTCGGGCTGGTAGATTGCGCGATTGGTGTGGCTTTCGGGACCTTCTCGCCGCACGTGAAATCCAGCCGCGCTCGCGGATCGCGGCGAGGTCGCTCGCGTGCGCCCGGGCCTTCGGTGGCTGGGGCGACACCTGTGCTAGGCGAAGGCCCGCCGGGCGGGTGGGATCCCCAGCTCGTCCATCCGCCGGTCGCCCCACTGCGCCAGCGGGATCAGCGCCTCGTTGAGCGTCGCGCCGGCCGCGGTCAGGGAGTATTCGACGCGCCGCGGGATCTCGTCGTAGACCTGCCGGTGGACGAGGCCGTCGGCCTCCAGCTCGCGCAGCTGCTGGGTGAGCACCTTCTCGCTGATCTCTCCGTGAAGCGCGCGGCGCAGCTCGCCGAAGCGATGCGTGCGCTCGAACAGCGCGCAAAGGATGAGCGGCTTCCACTTGCCGGCGACGACGTCGATCGCGGCGTCCGCGCCGCAGCTGTAGGGAGGGTTGCGCATCGGCTCGCTCCGTCCGGTGGATGCCACGACCTGCATCGGACGATAGCGAGCCAGTCCGACTAGGGGGCGTCCGCCCGCATCAGCGCCAAGGACGCGTGCAGATGGCCGGTGAGCGCCTCGTCGACGCCGGCGGCGCGGCTGGAGGCGATCATGCTCTCCAGCACCGCGGCCTGCATCGTCGCGTTGAACTCGTCGGGCATGGTGCCCTCCGTGTTCACCACGCCCGCCGTGAACGGCAGCATCGCCTCCATCCAGGGCAGCAGCAATGTCCCTCGGAACAGCTCGACGTCGCCGCCGCCGCTGTCGATCAGCGAGACAGCGAGCTGGGCCCCGGCGGCGATCCCGTAGAGGCCGCTCAGCAGTGCGATGTCGTAGAGCGGAGCGAGGCCCGGGTCGCGGCCGACGTCGATCGGGTCGCCGAGCACGGCGATCGCGGACCGCGTCCGCTCGACCGCCTCCTCCGCCCCGGCGACCACGATGAACGAGCCGGGCTGCCCGATCGTCTGGGGCACCGACATGATGCCGCCGTCGACGTACGCGCCGCCGTGGTCGGCGACCCAGTCCGAGAGCTCGCGCGCGTCGGCGGGGGAGCCATGGGACAGGTGGACGATCGTGCGGCCCGCGAGCGCGTCCGCGGCCGGCTCGAGCAGTTCGCGGGCGACGCCGTAGCTCAGCACGCAGACGACGGTCAGCTCGCCGGCCTCGAGCGCTTCGGTGACGCTCTCGGCACGGCGAGCGCCCCGCCCGACGAGCTCGTCGGCCTTGTCGGGCGAGCGGTTGAAGACCGTCGTCGGATGGCCTGCCTCGAGGAACGCGCCGGCCAGGGCGCGACCCATCGCGCCGAGCCCGATCACGGTGATGTGCTGCTTGGTGTCGGTCATCCACGCACAGTGAGCGATCGCTCACCTACGGTCAAGATCGCACTTTCCGGTGCGTGGTTACCTGCGGGTACGGGACATACGCGCGGGTCCGTGGGAGCAGAACGGCGCGATCACGGCGGTCAAACCTCGCCCCGTTTTCGCCGGGTACTTCAAAGGAATGCAGTCCCACACCCGGCACCGCGACGAGTGCGGTGCCGAAGGCGGGAGCGACGGGGGTCAAACCCACGATTTACACCTCGGATCGAGATCCGTCTGTGACCTCGCCAGATGTGTGTTCTTGTGCTGCGCACAGCTCGATCGGCGCGCGCTACGGTCGCCCGATGGCAGCCGAACGAGATCCTCAGTTCGACCCAGTCAGTTGGATGCTTGACAACGCGCCGATCGACGACGAGCCCGAGACCGAAGAGGAACGCCGCGCCGTCGCCGAGGTCCGCGCCGACCGAGCGCGCGGGATCGGCCCGTTACCGCTCGAAGACGCGCTCGCAGAGTTCGAGCTCTGATGCAGCGGCGCGAGAATGGTTGGACACCAGGACAACGATGACTAGAATCATGGTCATGTCCGAGACGCTGCCGCTCTCCGCCGTCAAGTCCCACCTCTCTGAGCTGGTCGACCGCGTCGAAGGCCAACACGACCGCGTCGTCGTGACCCGAAACGGCCGGCCGGCTGCCGTGCTGATCAGCCCGGACGACCTTGAGAGCCTCGAAGAGACGCTGGCGATCCTCTCCGACAGAGCGATGATGGAGAAGGTCCGCGAAGGCGATGCCGCCATCGCCGCCGGCGACTCGATCTCGCTCGAAGAACTGCGGGCACAGCTCGGCCAGTCGCCGGCTGCGTGAGCGAGCAGGAGCCCTGGCGCCTCACGGTCGCCGGCCCCGCAGCGCGCGACATCCAGCGCTTGCCCGAAAAGTACGCAACGGCGATAGTCGAGGCACTCGCGCACATCGCCGAGAACCCGCGACGCCTCGGCAAGCCACTCCGCCTCGAACTCGATGGCCACTGGTCAGCCGGGCGTGGGCCATACCGAATCATCTACACGCTCGATGACGCCGAGCGCACCGTCCAGGTCGTCGCGGTCGCGCATCGAGCCGACGCGTACCGCCCTCGGTGAGGCCGTACCGCCAGGCCCCGAGAGACCACGTTTCTCGGATATACAGGCGTCTCATGCCCACCGAAGAAATCCCCGCAATCTCGACGAGAGATGCGGGGTGCACCGAAGCGGGAGCGACGGGACTCGAACCCGCGACCTCCGGCGTGACAGGCCGGCGCTCTAACCAACTGAGCTACGCCCCCTCGGGGCCAGGAAGTATGCCACGGGTGGTGCGATCGGCGCTTGCTCGTCGTGCGGCGGGCGCGCGGCCGGGCGCGCGGGCGGCATCTGGCGCGGGATCGCGACGGTTGACGGTCGTCAACTGGCTGGCCAGCCAGTAGGCTGGCCTCCATGGCCGTCACCGCGCCGGAGCAGCTGCCGAGCAACCCGCTTCTGCGGATCGCCGTCGACCTCAACGACGAGCGTACGGCGGAGGTGCCGTACCCGCCGGGGCCGGTCGACTTCAACCTCCAGCGGACGTTCCGCTTCGTGCGCGACCCGCTGCCGATCCTGCTCGCCGCCTATCGCGAGTACGGGCCGATCTTCAGCCTGCGGGTCTTCCACGGGCGGGTCGTCTTCATGCTCGGCCCGGAAGCGAATCACTACATCACCGTCTCGCACGCGAGCAACTTCCACTGGCGGGAGGGCAGCTTCGGCGACCTCGTGCCGCTGCTCGGCGACGGGCTGCTGACGATCGACGGCGCCTACCATCGGCGCGCGCGCCGGATCATGCTGCCCGCCTTCCACCGCGAGCGGATCGCCGCCGCCGGCGACACGATGGTCGAGGAGACGCTCCGCTCACTCGACCGCTGGCAGCCGGGTCAGCTCGTCGACGTCTACCACTGGGCCCGCGAGCTGGCGCTGCGCGTCGCGATGAAGGCGCTGTTCGGCCTCGACCCCGACGAGGAGGGCGCCGGCCGCCGCGCCGCGGTCGACTTCGAGCGCGCACTCTCGTTCTACGGCACCGACTTCGCCGTCCGGACGATGCGCGGGCCGCTCACTCCCTGGCGCCGGATGCAAGCCGCGCGCCGGACGCTCGACACGATCATCTACGCCGAGATCGAGCGGCGCCGCCGGCACCCCGACCCCGAGCGGCCGGACGTGATGTCCCTGCTGCTGGAGGCGCGCGACGAGGACGGCGGCGAGCCGCTGACCGACACCGAGGTCCGCGACCAGGTGATGACGCTGCTCTTCGCCGGGCACGACACGACCACCTCGACCGTCTCCTTCATGCTCTACGAGCTGGCCCGCCACCCCGCCGCGCTGGCGAAGGTCCTCGCCGAGCAGGACACCGTCCTCGCCGGCCGCACGCCGACCGTCGCCGAGCTCACCAGCGGCCTGCCCGAGCTGGAGATGGTCCTCGACGAGACGCTGCGCCTCTACCCCGCCGCCTGGGTCGGCCCGCGCAGGTCCGTCGAGACGTTCGAGTTCGACGGCCGCACCGTCCCCGCCGGCGCCTACGTCAACTACTCCTCATGGGCCAGCCATCGCCTGCCCGACGTCTGGCCCGAACCGGAGGCGTTCGTGCCCGAGCGCTTCGCTCCGGCCGCCAGAGCCGCCCTGCCGAAGGGCGCCTACATACCGTTCGGCGGCGGCTCGCGCACGTGTATCGGCATGCGCTTCGGCCAGCTGGAGATCAAGACGATCGTCACGCTGCTGCTGCAGCGCCACCGGCTCGAGCTGTTCCCCGGCCGCACGATGACGGTCCGCCAGATGCCGACGCTGAGCCCCCGCGAGCCGCTGGAGATGCTGGTGCGCGAGCGCGGCCTGCCGGCCGGTCTCGGCGCCTGAGACCCAACCGAGACCGATCCGGCACTGACGTCCGCGCCCCATCGGCGTACCTTCCCTGATGGCACGCGAGGACGGAGGGAACGATGGGCTTCTTCGACGGCATGGCCCAGGGCGCGGATGGCCAGCTGAGCACCCTCGGCAGGCAGCAGACCGACGCTCAGCGCCTGATGGCGACCGGCCTGATCGGACAGGCGACGGTGCAGGCGATACGCGACACCGGCACGCTCGTCGGCTCCGACCCGCAGGTCGAGTTCGAGCTGCTCGTCGCCGCGGACGACCGCGAGCCCTACCTGGTCACCCATCGCCAGGCGGTCTCGCGGCTCGTGATCGCGAACTTCCAGCCGGGCGCGTCGATCCCGGTGCGGATCGATCCCGCCGACCCGGCCCGCGTGCTGATCGGCTAGCGACTCAGTAGTCGTAGAAGCCGCGGCCGGTCTTGCGGCCGAGGCGGCCGGCGGCGACCATCCGCTTCATCAGCGGCGGCGGCGCGTACTCGTCGCGCTTGAACTCCTCGTAGAGCGAGTCGCAGACCGCGTAGAGGACGTCGAGGCCGATGAAGTCGGCAAGCGTCAGCGGCCCCATCGGATGGCCGGCGCCGAGCTGCATCGCGGCGTCGATGTCCTCGCGCGAGGCGAAGCCCTCCTCGTACATTCTGACCGCCGCCATCAGGTACGGCACGAGCAGCATGTTGACGACGAAGCCCGAGCGGTCCTTCGTCCGCACCGCGCGCTTGCCGAGTGCCTCGGCGAACGCCTCCGCCCGCTCCACCGTCGACTCGGAGGTGTCGAGCGCGACGACGATCTCCACCAGCTTCATCACCGGCACCGGCGAGAAGAAGTGCAGCCCCAGCACGCGGTCCGGTCGCCCGGTCGCGGCGGCGAGCTGCGCGATCGGGATCGAGGAGGTGTTGGAGGCGAGGATCGCCTCGGGCGCAAGCGTCTGGTCGAGCCTGCCGAAGACGTCGGCCTTGACCGCCTCGTCCTCGACGACCGCCTCGATCGCGAGCTGAGCGTCGCCGAACGCGGCGAAGTCGGTCGTCCACGAGATGCGGTCGAGCATCGCCTTGCCGCCGGCGTCGTCGAGCTTGCCGCCCTTGACGGCCTTCGCTATCGACGTCGCGATCCGCTCGCGCGACCCTGTCAGGCGGGCCTCTTCCGGCTCGTACAGGACCACTTGCGAGCCGGCGCGCGCCGCCGACTCCGCGATCCCCGAGCCCATGAAGCCCGCCCCGACTACTGCTACCCGATCGATCCCGATCGCCGTCATGTCATGTCCTCTCGTTCACAAAGGGCGGCGCCGTGCCGCGTCGCCAACCCGGCAGGGTACTTGCGGAGGTATGCGACACTCCTCCTAAGTGGACGGTGAGGAGTCATCCGCGATGGAGCACGGCGACGACGCAGCCCGTGAATGGGCAGATCGGTTCGCCTCGACACCGGAGCGGGACGCGTCGTTCAGAACGCTCTCGGGCGAGCCGATCAGACCGCTGTACACCGCCGCGGACCTGCCGGAGCCGCGTGAGGAGCAGCCCGCTGTCGGCCACCCGGGCGCGTATCCGTTCACGCGCGGCGTCTACCCGTCGATGTACCGCGGCCGCCTCTGGACGATGCGGCAGTTCGCCGGCTTCGGCACCGCGGAGGAGACGAACGAGCGCTTCCGCTACCTGATCGACCACGGCCAGACGGGCCTGTCGACCGCGTTCGACATGCCCTCGCTGATGGGCCACGACTCCGACCACCCGCGCTCGGAGGGCGAGGTCGGCCGCGAGGGCGTCGCCGTCGACACGCTCGACGACATGGAGACGCTGTTCGCCGGGATCGACCTCGGCAGCGTCACCGTCTCGATGACGATCAACGCGCCCGCGGCGATCATGCTCGCCTTCTACGTCGTCGCGGCGGAGCGCAACGGCGTCCCCGCCGACCGGCTCGGTGGGACGATCCAGACGGACATCCTGAAGGAGTACATCGCGCAGAAGGAGTGGTGCTTCCCGATCGACCCGGCGATGCGGCTCGTCGGCGACATGATCGAGTGGTGCTCGACCGAGATGCCGCGTTGGCACCCGGTGTCGATCTCCGGCTACCACATCCGCGAGGCCGGCTCGACGGCCGCGCAGGAGCTGGCGTTCACGCTCAAGGACGGTCTCACCTACGTCGAGCAGGCCGTCGCGCGCGGGCTCGACGTCGACGACTTCGCACCGCGCCTGAGCTTCTTCTTCAACGCGCAGATCGACTTCTTCGAGGAGATCGCGAAGTACCGCGCCGCCCGCCGCATCTGGGCGAGAGAGCTGAAGGAGACGTTCGGCGCGAAGGACCCGAGGTCGTGGCTGATGCGCTTCCACACGCAGACCGCCGGCGTCTCGCTGACGGCCCAGCAGCCGCTCAACAACATCATCCGCACGGCGATCGAGGCGCTCGCAGGCGTGCTCGGCGGCACGCAGTCGCTGCACACCAACTCCTACGACGAGGCGCTCGCGCTGCCGACCGAGGACGCCGTCCGGATCGCGCTCCGCACCCAGCAGATCATCGCCCACGAGTCCGGCGTCACGAACACGATCGACCCGCTCGGCGGCAGCTACTTCGTCGAGGCGCTGACCGACGAGATGGAGCGTCAGGCGTACGCATACTTCTCCAAGATCGACGAGCTCGGCGGGATGGTCGAAGCGGTCAAGCGCAACTACCCGCAGCGCGAGATCGCCGATGCCGCCTTCCGCCTCCAGTGCGAGATCGACGACGGCGAGCGCGTCGTCGTCGGCGTCAACAAGCACACCGAGGGAGACGACGCGGCGACAGAGATCCACCGCATCGACCCTGCGCTCGAGCGCAAGCAGATCGACCGTCTGCAGGGCGTCCGCGGGCGCCGCGACAGCGCGATGGTGGAGGCGGCCCTCGCGACGATCCGCGAGCTGGCCGCGCGCGAGGACGCGAACCTGATGCCGGCGCTGCTCGACGCCGCCCGCGCGCACGCGACCGAGGGCGAGATCGTCGAGTCGCTGCAGACCGTCTTCGGCCGCTACACCGAGGCGCCGGTCTTCTAGCGTTCGCGCGCGGGCTCGCGCGCGGGGGCGGAGAAGTCGCCCTCGTCCTGCCGGACGGCGGTCAGCAGGCGCGTGATCGCCTCCTGCTCCTCGTCGCCGAGCGGGTCCATCGCGAAGCCGGCGCTGTTGAGCGTCGCGGTCGCGCGCTCGGCCAGCGCCGTGCCGGCCTCGGTGATCGCGATCAGCGTCGAGCGGCGGTCCTGCGCGTGCGAGACGCGCGTGACCAGGCCGGCCTGCTCCAGCCGATCGGCCATGTGCGTCATCGAGGTGCGGTGGACCTGCAGCCGCTCGCCCATCTTGCCGACGGGCAGCGAGCCCCTGCTGCTGAAGACGAGCAGCATCAGCGTCTCGTAGCGCGGGAACGTGAGCCCGTGCGGGCGCAGCAGCTCGTTGAGCCGCGCGAGCAGGATCTGCTGCGTGCGCATGATCGACGTGACGGCGGCCATCGGCCGCGCCGGCTCCTCGCCCCAGCGCTCGCGCCAGTGGCGGCGGGCCTCGGCAATCGGGTCGAACGGGAGCGGCTGCGACTCGGCCATCGGCCGAAAGCGTTGCAGACCGAGGCGATCGACCACCGTCCGGCGACACGCGCTGGATCCCAGTGTGCCGCGTGATACCGTCCGCGCGCCCTGCCCGACCGGAGGTGAGACACGGAATGTCCAGGCTCGCACGCTTCCTCCCGCCGCTCGCGGCGGCCGCGGTCGCCGCGGCCGCGATCGTGCCCGGTGCCGCCGGCGCGGCGACCGCGAGAGTGACGGTCCAGGTCGAGACGGCAGCCGGCCCCGTCACGGGAGCGTCGGTCCGCCTCTTCGCCGCCGGCGCGCGCAGCGCGACGGTCGCCGGGCGTGCGAGAACCGGCAGCGACGGCAGTGCCGCGGTCACCTACCGCACGCCCGCCGCGGGCAGCCCGCTCTACGCCGTCGCCGACGGCGGCAGCGTCGGCGGCAGAGCGCTGCCCGCGGGCGTCCGGCTCCTGTCGATCGCCGGCCGCGGAGGCTCGACGCCGACGACCGTGTACGTCGAGGAGCGCAGCACCGTCGCGGGCGCCTACGCGTTCGCCCGCTTCATCGACGGCGCGCAGATCAGCGGCCCGTCGCCGGGGATGCCGAACGCGGCCGCCAGCGCCGCGAACCTCTACGAGTCGGGCGCGGGCAAGGTCAGCTTCGTCGTCTCCAACCCGCCGAACGGGCTCGCGACCGAGGTGCTGCGGACGTTCAACACGCTCGCCACCGCGCTCGCCGCGTGCACGACCGGCAGCTCCGCCGACTGCCGCGCGCTGTTCGACGCCGCACGCCCGCGCGGCGGCGCGCGCCCCGCCGACACGCTCGCGGCCGTCGTCGCAATCGCGCGCAATCCGTCCCAGCACGCGCGGGCGATCTTCGGCGTCGCCAGACGCGCCGGCGACGACGGCTACAGGCCGGCGCTCAGCGCGCCGCCCGGCTCGTGGATCCTTGCACTCGTCTTCACCGGCAGCGGGATGAACGCGCCCGGGCGGATGGCGTTCGACCGCGACAGCAACGCGTGGATCGGCAACAACTTCCAGATCCCGGGGACGACCGCCGGCCGCGAGCTGTCCGTGCTCGACCCAGGCGGCCAGCCGACGCTCGGCAGCCCGCGCACGGGCGGCGGTGTGCGCGGCCCCGGCTGGGGCACGGCGATCGACGGGCGCGGGCGCATCTGGCTCGCCAACTTCGGCGGCGACAGCGTCAGCGTCTTCACCCCGGACGGGAGAGCGCTGTCGCCGCGCGGCGGCTTCACGCAGGGCGGCTACAGCAGACCGCAGGGGATCACCGCCGACCAGCGCGGCAACATCTGGGTCGCGAACTTCGGCAACGACAGCGTCACGCTGCTGCCGCGCGGCAACCCGCGCGCCGCGCGCAACATCAGAGGCGGCGGCATCTCGAAGCCGTTCGGCATCCAGGTCGACGCGCGCGGCCACGTCTGGGTCACCAACGGCGCGGAGGACCCCAGACGCGGATCGGTCACCGAGCTGCTGCCCGACGGCAGACCGACCGCCCGTTCGCCGATCACCGGCGGCGGCCTCGCCTCGCCGCAGGGGCTCGCCGTCGACAGCAGCGGCAACAAGTGGGTGGCGAACCTCGTCAGCCGCTCGGTGACGCGGATCTTGCCGGACGGCCGCGTCTCCGCCGACTCGCCGCTCGGCCTGGGCAGCGTCGAGGGCGGCTGGGGCATCGCCGTCGACGGCGCCGACCACGTCTGGGTGACCGGCTTCCTCGGCGCCAACGTGACCGAGCTGTGCGGTGTCCGCGCGAGCGCATGCCCGCCGGGCGCGCGCAGCGTGGGCGCGAAGATCTCACCCGCGCGCACGGGCTACAAGAGCGCGAGCATGGAGCACATGACGGCGGTGCAGATCGACGCCACCGGCAACGTCTGGCTCGCCAACAACTGGACGCTCGGCTCGTCCTTCGCAGAGTTCGTCGGAGGCAACGGGCTCGTCCAGCTCGTCGGCGCCGCGACGCCGGTGCGGACGCCGCTGATCGGCCCGCCGACGCGGCCCTAGCCAGGATCCGGACGCTCGAGCGCGCGCTCGAGCGCCGCTTCCAGCATCGCCACGTCCGCCGGATCCGGCCGCTGCTCCCCCCATCCCTCGAACGCGAGGTCGATCGCGCGCGACAGCCGGATCGGCGCGTACGTGCAGTAGCCGACGTAGTCGAACGCCCGTCCGTCGCCAGTGATGTGCAGATAGCGGCGCGTCGCGGTGTGCTTGTACGCATGCACTCGCCCGCCTCCGTCCAGCGCCGCTTCGTGCATCCACATGAACCAGTCGACGAGCTCGCTGCCGAGCAGGTCGAGGATCGGCGCCCAGTCGGGCTCGTCGTGCTGCAGCACGACGCCCAGGATCGTGTCGTTCGAGGTCATCGCACCAGCCTCGCGCGGCGCACGCGCACCGAACAAGACACGTGTGCGACGAGTTGCGCACGAAGGTCCGCAGCGGGTGCGACGCGCGGGCGGATGGGCGGTGCCGGGCTTGAACCGGCGACCTCTCGCTTGTAAGGCGAGTGCTCTACCAACTGAGCTAACCGCCCGCGTTCCCCGGGATGGTATCCGCGAGCCGGCGCCGACCCCGGCCCGACTACCATGCCCCTCATGAGCAGACGCCGCGAGATCAGATCCTGGCTGATGGACATGGACGGTGTGCTCGTCCACGAGGAGAGCGCGATTCCCGGCGCCGACGGCTTCCTCGGCCGCCTGAAGGAACGCGAGATCCCGTTCCTCGTGCTGACCAACAACTCGATCTACACGCGCCGCGACCTCTCCGCGCGGCTGCGGGCGAGCGGGCTCGACGTGCCGGAGGAGTCGATCTGGACCTCCGCCAACGCGATGGCGCAGTTCCTCCAGGACCAGCGCCCCCACGGCTCCGCGTTCGTGATCGGCGAGGCCGGCCTGACGACCGCGCTGCACCAGAACGGCTACACGCTGACCGAGCGCGAGCCGGACTACGTCGTGCTCGGCGAGACGCGCACCTACAGCTTCGAGCGGATCACGCACGCGATCCGGCTGATCGTCGCCGGCGCGCGCTTCATCGCGACCAACCCGGACGCGACCGGCCCCTCGCTCCAAGGGCCGCTGCCGGCGACCGGCTCGGTCGCCGCGCTGATCAGCCGCGCGACGGGCGTCGAGCCGTACTTCGTCGGCAAGCCGAACCCGCTGATGATGCGCTCCGCCCTCAACGCGCTCGACGCCCACTCCGAGACGACCGCGATGATCGGCGACCGGATGGACACCGACGTCGTCTCCGGGCTGGAGGCCGGGCTGGAGACGATCCTCGTGCTGTCCGGGGTCGCCACGCGCGAGGCGGCCGAGCGCTTCCCGTTCCGCCCGTCGCGGATCGTCAGATCGGTCGCCGATCTCGTCGACGAGATCGGCTGAGCGCCCGCCGCGCGAGCGCTGACGGCTACGCGTTCGCCGCGGCGAACGCGCGCAGTGCCTCGCGCCCTCCGCTCGCGTACGGCGCGCCGTGCGCGAGCAGCAGCACGTCGAACTCGCGCGCGTCGCAGATCCGCAGATAGGCCTCGGCGAGCCCGCGCCGGACCGCGGCGGGATCGTCGCCGAGCAGCTGGTCCGGGACGAACCCCAGCTCGCCGTCCGCGCGCCGGATGACACCGTCGGCGACCGCGAGCGCACCAGGGCCGACCGCGACGTGCAGCGCGCTCTCGTCGGGACAGAGCACACCGACCTCCTCCACCGTCGCACCGGGCGCGACCTCGTCGCCGGGCTTGAATCCGCGCACGACGAACGGCGAGTCCCGCAGATCGTTGAGACCGCGTTCGTGCGCGACGACGCTGCAGCCGTAGGCGTCGACGAAGCGGTTGCTGTGCCGACGGTGATGACGACTGGTGAGCACGATCACCTCCGGCTTCGGCAGACCGGTGAACGCGCCGAGACCCTCCGGCGGGAGCATCGGATCGACCAGCGTGCGCGCCTCGGCGAAGTAGGCGGAGTGAACCGTCTCGCCGATCGTCTCGCGCAACGCGGTCCAGTGGTGGAGGCCCGGCACGATCTCGTCCATGCGCGCGAGCCTAGCGCTCGGCGACGACCAGCCGCAGCCCTGCGTCGTAGGAGTCGAGCGCCCGCAGCGCGCCGTTGCGCTCGTCCCACGTACCGTCCGCGAGGTCCCGCTCGACATCCGCCACGACCCGCGCGACGACGTGCTCGTCCATCCGCGCGAAGCCCGACGTAGCCGCCCGCGCCGCCGCGTCGAGCACCCGCTCGGGGTGGGCCCAGAACGCCATCAGCGTCCAATCCGGCGTGTCGCGCGCGACCTCGACCGTCTCGACGCGGACGTCACCGCCGAGCCAGCCGGCGAGGCGGTCGATCGGCGGCATGATGCGCCGGTCCAGCTCCGCGACCTCGGTCAGGTAGTCGCGCACGAGCCACATCTCGCCCGCGACCGCGGCGTCGACCGTCAGGAGCGCGACTGGTCCGCGCGCTACGCGGCGCAGCTCGCGCACGCCCGCCTCCTGCTCGGCGTCCCAGTGGTGGATCGCGAGCACCGCCATCGCGGCGTCGGCGCTTCCGTCGAACAGCGGCAGCGCGCCGGCGCTCGCGGCGATCGCCGGGACCAGCTCCGGCGGGCGCTGGGCGGCCATCACCGCGCTCGGCTCGATCGCGATCACGTGGCGGTCGCGCGGCTCGTAGGAGCCGGCTCCGGCGCCGACGTTGACGACGCTGCGCGCGGGGCCGAGCGCCGCGAGCAGGCGGGCGGCGATCCGCGGGTCCTCACGCCGCAGGCGCGCGTAGCCGCCGCCGATCGCGTCGTAGCGCGGCCGCTCTTCCGTCACCGCAGCATGCGCAGCACGAGGTCGGCGTGCAGCTGCCCGATCGACTCCGGGTCGCCGCCGCGCTGCGGTGCGTACCAACGGGCGGAGTCGACGCCGAGCGACAGGATCGCGCGGACCGTCCCCTGCAGGTCGTCGACGTGCAGCTCGCCCTCGGCGGCGCCGCGCTCCAGCTCGTCGGCGACGAGCCTCTCGGTCGCCTGCCGCAGCGCGAGGATCTCGCCGAAGCGCTCAGGCGGCAGCGCGCGCAGCTCGCGTGCGGTGACCTGGCCCAGCGTCGCGAAGCGGGCGTGCCACGAGGAGAAGGCGGTCACGAACGCGGCCGTGCGATCGGGCGCGCTCACGTGGCCGTCCATCGCGTCGATCACCTCTTGCAGGACCGACTCGTGGCCGATCCTCATGATCTTCTCCAGCAGCTCGACCTTCGAGCGGTAGTACAGGTAGACGGCAGCCGGGCTCATGCCGGCGCGTCTGGCGATGTCGCGTGTCGTCGCGGCCTCGAAGCCGTGGTCGGCGAAGGCGTCCAGCGCCGCGAGCAGCAGCCGTCGCGACGTCTCCGACTCGACGTGCGCCCAAAGATCGGCGTACCGCCGAGTGTCCTCTACGTCCATTCCTCAAAGGATCGCGGATGCGGCGCCGAAGCGGCGCCATCCCGGCCGGGTCATCAGCCGGCGGCGCGGGCGCGGCGCCATGCCTCGCGCGCGAGCAGCGGGACGCCCTCGTCGAGGCGCGCGAAGAAGGGGTCGTCCGTCGTGCCGGCGAGGTGGCGGCGGTAGGAGACCTCCAGGAAGATCGCCGCTTTCCACAGCGCGAGCACCTCGTAGAAGACCAGCCCGGCGGTCGAGCGGCCGCTGCGCTGCTCGTAGCGGTCGCGCAGCTCGCCCGTCTCGGGGAAGCCCGGCGCACGCGTCGCCTCCGACAACGCCAGCATCGGGTTCCACGGCTCGCCGGGGCGCGCGTACGTGGCGAGCAGGTACCCGACGTCCGCGAGCGGATCTCCGATCGTCGCCATCTCCCAGTCGAGGATCCCCGCGAGCCGCGCGGGCGACTCGGGAGCGAACAGCACGTTCCCGAGCCGGAAGTCGCCGTGCACGAGCGTCGCGTCGCTGTGCCGCGGCAGCGCCGCCTCCAGCCAGCCGCGGACCTGCTCGAGCTCCGGGATCGTCCGCGTCGCACCGCGGACGGCGAGCTCGCCGAAGCGGCGCAGCTGCCGTGCGAGGTAGCCGTCCGGGCGGCCGAGACCCCCGAGGCCGGCGGCGTGCACGTCGACGCCGTGCACCTCGGCCAGCGCGTCGACCAGCTCCAGCCCGATGCGGCGCCGGTCCGCGAGCGTGTCGAGCGACGGCGGCACCACCTGCGTGATCACGTGACCGTCGAGCAGCTCGGTGACGTAGAAGACGGCGCCGATCACCGCCTCGTCGTCGCAGGTCGCGAGCACGACCGGCGCGCGCACGCCTGCCGGCACGATCGCGTTCAGGATGCCGGCCTCGCGCAGCATGTCGTGCGTCGAGGGCGCCACCGGCGGGCGCGGCGGACGGCGCAGCACGACGCTCAGGTCGTCGCGCTCGATCAGGTACGTGACGTTCGAATGGCCGTCGCCGAGCGGCTCGGCCCGCAGCGTGCCGGCCCCGAGGCCGCGCGCGTCGAGGAACTCCCGCAGCGGGTCGAGGATCAGCAGCGGCGGGCGCTCGCAGGCGGCGGCCTGCGCGTGCGTGGCGACGACGTCGCCGGCAGAGACGGCGGTCATCCCCGAACCTCCGCGTCCCGCTCGCCGGCGCGCACCCGCAGCGCGTGCCGCGCGATCGCCCACAGGTGCGTCTCGGTGGGGCCGTCATAGATGCGGAACGGGCGCAGCTCCGCAAGGTAGCGGCCGAGCCGCCCCTCTGTCGAGACGCCCCAGCCGCCACACAGCTGCACCGCGCGGTCGACGACGCGGTTGACCGCCTCGGCGACGTGGGCCTTCGTGACCGACGACTCGTGACGCCCGTGCGCGCCGCCGTCGAGCACGCCGGCCGCGTGCCAGATCAGCGCGCGGCTGCTCTCGATGTCGATCACCGACTCCGCGATCATCCGCTGCGCCATCCCCAGCTCGCCGAGCGGCGCGCCGAACGCCTCGCGCGCGGCGACGTAGTCGAGCGCGTCGTCGAGCGCGCGACGGGCGAGCCCCAGCCAGCGCATGCAGTGCGTCAGGCGCGCCGGCGCCAGCCGCACCTGGGCGTAGCGGTAGCCGAGCCCGACCTCGCCGAGGACCGCCTCGTCGCTGACGAAGCAGTCCTCGAAGACGACCTCGGCGTGGCCGCCGGGGAAGGCCCGGTCGATCATCTCCATCACCCGCTCGACGCGCCAGCCGTCGTTGCCGGCGTCGACGAGGAACATCGTCGCGCCCTCGCCGCGGTCGATCCGCTCGCCGGTGCGCGCCATGCAGATCGTAAACGCCGCACCGACGGCGCCGGTGATGAAGCGCTTGCGCCCGTTGATCACCCAGCCGCCGTCGACGCGCTCCGCGGTCGTGCCGAGCATCGCGGGGTCGGAGCCCGCGCCCGGCGGCGGCTCGGTCATCGCGAAGCACGAGCGCGTCTCCCCGGCGGCGAGCGGCCGCAGGTAGCGGTCGCGCTGCGCAGGGGTGGCGACGACCTCCAGCAGGTGCATGTTGCCCTCGTCCGGCGCCGCGCAGTTGAGTGCCTGCGGGCCGAGCAGGCTGTAGCCGGCCGCCTCGAAGACCGCCGCCTGGCCGCGCAGGTCGAGCCCCAGCCCGCCGAGGTCGCGCGGGACGTGCGGCGCGAACAGCCCGGCGGCGCGCGCCGCCGTCTGCAGCTCCGCGCGCAGCGTCTCGTCGAGGCCGTGCTCGGAGCGGTCGCGCGGCTCGGCCGGGATCACCACGTCGCGGACGAACTCCGCCGTGCGGGCGGCGAGCGCCGCGACCTCGGGGTCCAGCTCGGGCGCGCTCACTGCGCCGTCCAGCCGCCGTCGACCTGCAGCGTCGTGCCCGTGACGTACGAGGAGGCGCCCGAAGCCAGGAAGACGACCGGCAGCGCGATCTCGGTCGCCGTCGCGAAGCGGCCCAGCGGCGTACGCGCCAACATTCGCTCGCGCCAGTGCGGATGCGAGAGCAGTCCGGCGGTCAAGTCGGTCTCGACGTAGCCGGGCGCGACAGCGTTCACGCGGATGCCGCGCCGCGCCCACTCGATCGCGAGCGTCTGCGTCAGCCGCTCGACGCCGGCCTTGCTGGCCGCGTACGCGGCCAGCCGCTCGTGCGTCCGGCTGCCGTGGACCGACGAGACGTTGACGATGCTCCCGCCCACGGGCTCCATCAGCGGCAGGACCGCCTGGCAGCAGCGCAGCGTGCCGTGGAGGTTGACGTCGAGGACCGTGCTCCAGTCGTGCTCGGCGACGTGCTCCGCCGGCTTGAAGTCGGGGCAGATCCCGGCGTTGTTGACGAGCACGTCGACCCGCCCCCAGCGCTCGCCCGCGTGGTCGGCCGCCCGGCGCACGTCGTCGGCGTCCTCGACCGAGCCCGTCGCGAGCTCGACCTCTCGCCCGAGCGCGCGAAGCTCGCCGGCGACGCCCGCGAGCCGGTCGCCGTCGCGGGCGCTCAACAGGACGTCGGCGCCGGCCGCGCCGAGGGCGAGCGCGATGACACGCCCGATGCCGCGGCTCGCGCCGGTCACCCACGCCACCTTGCCGGTGAGCGAGGGCAGCGCGAGCTGGTCGAGGGTGGCGGCGGGGGATCTCTCATGCATGAGGCGTTCCGTTCTCTCTCGCAAAGACCCGACTGATCGGTCGGTTCTTACGATTCCTAACACGCACAGACTCCGTCGTCAAGGCATTTTCAGCCCGACCGCGTGGTCCGGTGGTACGCTGCGGCGGCCATGCCAGCGCACTCGCACACGCCCGCCGCCGACGGCAGAGCGGCGACCAGACGGCCGCCCAAGCGGCGGGCCGAGATCATCGAGCGGTCGGCGGCGCTGTTCGACGCCCGCGGCTACCACAGCGCCTCGATGGAGGACATCGCGGCAGCGGTCGGGATCCGCAAGACGACCCTCTACCACTACTTCCGCTCGAAGGACGAGATCCTCGCGTGCATCCACGACGAGTTCCTCGACCTGCTGATCGAGCGCCAGCAGCGGCGCGCGGCGCTGGGCATGCGTCCGGACCAGCTGGTGCTCGAGACGATGGAGGACATCCTCGAGCTGATGGAGACCCACCGCGGCCACGTCCGCGTCTTCTTCGAGCACCACCGCGAGCTGCCGCCCGACGCGCACGAGGCGATCTCGCGCAAGCGCAAGCGCTACGAGGAGGAAGTGCGCGCCACGATCCGGGACGGGGTCGAGCAGGGCGCGTTCCGCCCTGTCGATCCTGGCATGGCCACGCTCGCCCTCTTCGGCATGTGCAACTGGGCCTACCAGTGGTACGACGCGAGCGGACCCCTCAGCGCCCGCCAGATCGCGCACACCTTCTGGGACATGCTGCTGCGCGGGATCGCCAGCAGACCGGACGGCCGCTAACGGTTACGTCGCATCGACCCCCACCACTGGGAGGAAACCTCGGCCAATTTGGTCTATGCTGAACGCGCGCTTTTACTCAGAGGAGAGAACCCGTGCTCTACCACTTCAGTCGCGCGATGTATCGAGCCCTTGCTGACGGCATCGTCGCCCCCCCTGCGTCCGCCCCCGGCGGGGCAGCGGTCTACCACGTCCGTGTACTGCGGGCATGCGAAGGCACGCTGGCCCGGATGGGCACCGACCGCTACTACTTCGCCAACCCCTCGCGGGCGCTGATCCGCGAGCTGCGGCCGTACTTCCCGCTCGACGAGCAGCGCCGCATGCGCGACGTCGTCGAGCGTTACCTCGCCCGCGCCGACGAGGAGCTCACGCGCCAGTTCGCGACGGGCTACGACCTCGCCGGCAACCGCCTCAACTGTCGCGCGCTGACGCGCAAGGGGACGCCGTGTCAACGGTTCCCCAACCCGGTCAACGGCTACTGCCCGTCCCACCAGCACCTCGCCGGATCGGGCCATGTCGCGACCGAGGCCGAGGCGGCCGCGGAGCGTGAGCTCGTAGCAGCCTGATCGTCGCGCGTCCGGGTCCCGACCCGGACGCGTGTCGCCACGCACCCATTCCCGGCGGCGCCTGCCCGCGCCCGCGTCGAGGGAGAACGCCGAGCGCGCCGAGCGCAGGCTCAGCGCGGTCGCTCGGACCGGCGCCGCAGCCGCGAGCGCCGGCGCGCCACCTGTCCGGGCGCGACCATGCCTCCGGGCACGGCCGGCGGGCCCGAGACGACGAAAGCCCCGCCGCGAGGCGAGGCTTTCTGAGGTACCCCCAGGGGGAATCGAACCCCCGCTACCAGCGTGAAAGGCTGGCGTGCTAACCGCTACACCATGGGGGCAGAGCGGGCCGGGACGGACATTGTAGTTGGCTGCGCCGAATCGCCGAGCGTGCGACCATGGAGGGGCGCGTCTAGCTCATCGGGTTAGAGCACCGGACTTTTAATCCGGCGGGCTGGGTTCGAGTCCCAGGGCGCGCATCCGGCGGGCTCCCGGCCCGCCACGCGCCCTGGGGGTCGCTCAGGACGCCTCGGCGAGGCGGACGCCGTTCGCGCCCTCCGGCTCCAGTATTCCCTTGCGCTTCAACTGCGAGATGGTCGTGTGGACCGTCGGCTTCGCGATGTTGGTGATCTCGGCGACCTCGGAGGCCGAGATGCCGGGCCGCTCGCCGACGACCTTCAGGATCGCCTCGCGGTTCGCGCCACGCGGGGCACGGCGGGACTTGCCGCCCGCGTACGGCGCCCGTGCGGCGGAGGCCGCTGCCCGCGCGCGCGGGCGCGCCGCGCTCGCGCTGCTGGAGCCGTTGCCGGTGTGATCGCCGGAGAGGGCGGCGAGAACCGCCTCCAACTGCTCCTTCTCTTCGATCAGCGGCCGCAGCTCTCTGAGGCGCTTCTCGATGTCACGCTGAATTTGCCCGACGAGATCTGCCATGTACGTAACTCCTGGTGAGACGAGGGGGTAATAGCAAGGCTACCAACCAGCGCAGCTACATTGAACCCCCTGCAGCTTCAACTCCCCAACGTGGCGTGGTCCCGTTACGAATTTGATTGGTGAGGGAAAGCTCAGGATCGAACGCAATCGCGAGCAAGTCGCTGCTCCAGCGGGGCCGGCCGGCCCAGGTGGAATCCCTGCGCATAGTCGACGCCGAGCGTGCGCAGCAACTCAACTGTCTCGTCGTCGCCGACATACTCGGCGATCGTCTCTTTGCCCATTCCACGGGCGATCTCCACCGCCGCGCGAATCAGCAGTTGATCGGTCTGACTCGTGGTGCAGGAGCGGACGAACTCGCCGTCGATCTTGAGGATGTCGAACGGCAGATGCTTGAGATAGTAGAACGATCCGAAGCCGGCGCCGAAATCGTCCAACGCAAAGCGGCACCCCAGCTCGGCGAGCCGCGCAGCGAACTCTTGAGCCCGCGGAATGTTCGCAACGGCTGTCGTCTCCGTCACCTCGAGCACGAGATTGATCGGGTCGATCTCGTTCTCACGCAGCTCGCGCTCGATGATCGTCAGCAGGTCCGGATCGCCCGTCGAGGCCCCAGAGATGTTGACTTCGAAGACCAGGTCGCGCCCCGCGCGGCGCTGCTGTCCCATCTCCTTGATCGCGCGCGCGACGACCCAGCGGTCGATCTCCTGCATCAGGTCGAATCGCTCCGCGACGCCGATGAACGCAGCCGGAGGGATCACCTCGCCCTGCTCGTCGAGCATCCGCAGCAGCACCTCGTGCTGACGCACGGCACCGCTGCGCAGCTCGACGATCGGCTGCGCGTACAGCGTGAAGCGATCCTCCTCGAGCGCGTCTCGGATCCGCTCCGCCCACGTGATGCGCGCCTTCATCCTCGACGCGCCGCGCTCCTGTGAGGAGAACGTCGCCGCGCGGTCGCGGCCGGCCTCCTTCGCGTCGTACATCGCGAGGTCGGCGTTGACGAGCACGTCCTCGGCGCTCAGGCCGCCGGTCTCGCCGAACAGGGCGATCCCCACGCTCGTGGTGATCGGGCGCCGCCGGCCGGCGGTCGTCAGCACCGATTGCGCGCGGACCGACGCGAGGATCGACTCCGCAACCGCCTCCGCTTCCTGCTGACCGCCCTTCGGCAGCAGCACAGCGAACTCGTCGCCGCCGAGCCGCGCGAGCACGTCGCTGTCGCGCAGGCGGCTGCGCAACGTCTGCGCGACCTTGACGATCAGCTCGTCGCCGACGTTGTGGCCGAGCGTGTCGTTGATGTGCTTGAAGCGATCGATGTCGAGCACGAGCGCCGCACCCTCGGCTCCATAGCGCTCGACACGGTGAATATGCTGATTGAGCTCACGCTCGAACGACCGGCGATTGAGCAGCCCCGTGAGCGGATCGTGATCCGCCATGTGCTGCAGCTGGGCCTCGTAGCGGACGCGCTCGCTGACATCCTGAATCTGGCCGAGGAAGTGCTGCGGACTGCCGTCGGCCGCACGTACGAGCGTCGCGTGCACCGCCACCCATACGACCTGACCGACGACGTCGACGTAGCGCTTCTCCATCCAGTACGTGCTCTGCTCGCCGGACAGCAGGCTCGCCATCATCTCGGCCTCGCGCTCGACGTCGGCGGGGTGACTCAACTCGCCGAAGCTCATCTCCTCCAACTCCTCGCGCGTGTAGCCGGTGATCGCGCAGAGGGCGTCGTTGACTTGGATGAAGCGACCCTCCAGGTCTGAGAGCGCCATCCCGATCGGGGCCGCCTCGAACGCCGTGCGGAAGCGCTGCTCGGCCGCCGCGATGCGCTCGACGCTCTCACGCAGCGCAGCCTCCGAGGCAACGCGCTCGCTCACGTCGCGGACGATCGCCTGTCCTTCCTTCATCTCCCCCGTCGCCGGGTCGACGACGCCGCGGACGCGCGCCTCGATCCACACGTAGCGTCCGTCGCGATGCCGGATCCGGCTCGTGACGGTGATCGTGCCGCCCTGCTCGGCGACGCGCGTCCGCGCGCCGACGACCTCGTCGGTGTCGTCGGGATGGACGAACTCGCGCGGCTGGCGCCCGACCAGCTCCTCCGGGTCGTAGCCCATCAGCTCCCGCGACGCCGGCGACACATAGGTCGCGACGCCGCTCGGGTCGAACACGAGGATCATGTCGGTCGCGTTGTCGGCGAGCAGCCGGTGGCGCTGCTCGGCCGCACGCAGCTCCGCCTCGGCGCGGTCGCGCTCGGCCATCCGCTCCTCGACGAGGTCCAGCGCGTAGCGCTCACGCCGCGCGGCCTGCCAGATCAGCAGCCCGAGCGCGATCGTCAGCACGGTCCCCGAGATCGCGATCGCCCATGTCACCGCGTTGCTCGGCTCCGGTCGTCCGATCGCGAGGACCCACGTATGGCCGCCCTTCTGGAAGCTGGTCGTGAGCGCGTCGCCCGACGGCGGCTCGCCCGCTATCCAGCTGCCGCTCTGCCGGAGCCCGTACGGAACCCCGCTCGGTACGAGCGACCCGATCGCGAGGCGGATGGTCGTCGCCGAGTAGACGCCGACGACGTAGCCGATCGTCGCCCGGCGCTTCCCGTCGACGGTCGGCGGGATCGCCCCGCCGCGATAGACCGGCGCGGCGAACGCGAGCGTCGTCCACCTCGCGCCGGGCATCCGCACGACCGGCGTCACCTGCGTCTCGCCCAGCTCCATCGCGGCGCGCAGCGCGACGCGATGGGCGGGTACGGCGGCAAGGTCGTACCCCTCCCGCGGGCCCGGCAGGCTGGTCAGCGCGTATCTGAGCGGGTAGCGCTCCGGCACGTTCCCGCGCACCTCGCCGGGCGTGCGACCCACGAACCAGAGCGCGCCAAGTCTCGCTCTGCCGAGGAACCGGCCGCCGACCAGCTCGAATTCCGAGCGCGAGGCGCCGGGCATCGACATCAGCGTCGCGAGGTCGGTCAACCGCGCGCCCGCTGTCGACATCGTCAGCCCAAGCAGGGAGACCGCGCGCGTGTGCAGCTCCTCCTGGCGGTCGTCGACGATCGCGCGCTCGTGGCGGGCGGAGGCGTACGCTCCGGCGATCGTCGCGAGCGCGAGCACGACGATGCCGAGCAGCGCGATCGGCATGCGCCGACGGCGCGGGCTCACGACGGATCCTGACGCATCACCCCGTCCCTATCGGCAGGGGGATGCGATCGCTGTAGCTCAGGTGGAACGGTGGCGCAGCGCGTCGACCGCCTGAGCGCGCGTCGCGACGATCGGGAACAGCTCGTCGAGGCCCATCACGGTGAAGATGCGCGTGTTCCCGGGGTTCGTGTTGACGATCGCCAGCCGTCGTCCGACGGCGGTCAGCTGACGCGCGGCGCGCAGCAGCGCCTGGCAGCCGCTGGCGTCGACGAACGCGCAGCCGGAGAGGTCGACGACGAGGTCGTCGGCGGGCTCGGGGTCGTCCATGTGCTCACGCAGACGCTCCCGCAGCTCAGGCGCGGTGAAGAGGTCCAGCTCGCCCTGCACGGCGATGACGGAGATGCCGTGCGCGTCGAGGCGCTCCTCGTCGAGGCCGAACGGCGTCGGCTGCACGTGTCTGTGGCGTGGTTGCGTCATGACCGGATGACGGGCGGCGCACAGCCTGAGAAAGCTGATGCTCGCCCGTGCGCCTCCGGCGGCCTGCTCCTACCCTCGCGAGGAGAGTGGAAAACGAGGCCGCGGCGGACTAGTGCTTGAAGTGGCGGCGGCTCGTGAAGACCATCGCGACGCCGGCTGCGTCGGCGGCGGCGATGACTTCGTCGTCGCGGATCGATCCGCCCGGCTGGATGATCGCCGTGACCCCCGCCGCGATCGCCGGCTCCGGCCCATCTGCGAACGGGAAGAACGCGTCCGAGGCGAGCACCGCTCCGGTGACCGACCCCTCGCGCGCCTTCTCGACCGCGATCCGGACCGAGTCGACGCGGCTCATCTGGCCGGCGCCGATGCCGACCGAGGCGTTGTCTCTCGCGAGCACGATCGCGTTCGAGCGGACGTGCTTGCAGACACGCCAGGCGAACAGCAGCTCCGACCACTCGCGGTCGGTCGGCTCGCGTCTGGTCGCGACCGTCATCTCGGCGCGCTCCTGCGTGTCGAGGTCGCGGTCCTGCACCAGCAGACCGCCGACGACCTGCTTGAGGTCGGGCTCGGCGAGGTGCAGCGGCAGGTTCTCGTCGTCCTGCAGGACGCGCATGTTCTGCTTGACGGAGAGGATCTCGAGCGCCTCGTCGGAATAGCCGGGCGCGAACAGGACCTCGATGAACTGTCTGACGAGCGCCTCGGCCAACGGCGCGTCGACCGGGCGGTTGAGGCAGACGATGCCGCCGAACGCCGACATCGGGTCGCACTCGAAGGCGCGCTGGTACGCGTCGAGCGGGGTGTCGCTCGTCGCCACGCCGCACGGGTTGTTGTGCTTGACGATCACGCACGCCGGCGCGCCGTACTCGCGCACGAGCAGGCGCGCGCCGTTGAGGTCGAGCAGGTTGTTGAACGAGAGCGGCTTGCCGCCGAGCTGACGGACGTTGGAGAGCAGGTGCGTCGGCGAGCCGACCTGCGCGTAGTAGGCGGCGCGCTGGTGCGGGTTCTCGCCGTAGGAGAGGTCGGTGACCTTCTCGAACGCGCGCACGAACAGCTGCGGGAAGTCGTCGCCGCGCTTCTCGGCGAACCAGCGCGCGATCGCCGTGTCGTAGCGGGCGGTGTACGCGAACGCCTCCGCCGCGAGCGACTCGCGCGTCGTCAGCGACAGCTTGCGGCCGCTGTCGCGCAGCTCGTCGAGGATCGCGTCGTACGCCTCGGGAGAGACCACCGGCGCGGCGAAGGCGAAGTTCTTCGCGGCCGCGCGGATCATCGTCGGACCGCCGATGTCGATGTTCTCGATCACCTCGGAGTCGGCGACGCCGCGGCGCGCGACGGTCTGCTCGAACGGGTAGAGGTTGACGCAGACGAGGTCGACCATCTCGACCTCGGCGTCCTGCGCGGCGGCGAGGTGGCTCTCGTCGTCGCGGACCGCCAGCAGGCCGGCGTAGAGCTTCGGGTGCAGCGTCTTGACGCGCCCGTCCATGATCTCCGGAAAGCCCGTGAAATCGGTGATCGAACGGTGCGGTATGCCGGCGTCCGCGAGCGCGCCGGCGGTGCCGCCGGTCGACACGATCTCGACGCCGAGGTCGGCGAGCCCGCGGGCGAACTCGACGATCCCCGTCTTGTCGGAGACGGACAGCAGGGCGCGGCGGATCTCGACCTGCCCAGGGGCGGTCGGCGACGGCGCGTTCGGAGTCTCGGTTCCTTCGGACACGGCAGACGAGGATAGGCGAAGCGGGCCGCTCGCGCGCCCCGGGTTATGGACCCAGCAGCACCCGGCGCGGGTTCGCCGGATCGATCCGCACGGCCCCGCGGGCGATCAGGCGGATCGCCTCCGGCAGCAGCTCGTGCTCGATCGTGTGAATGTGCTCGAACACCTCCGCCGCGTCGGCGGCGCGCGGCAGCTCGACACCCCGCTGGAGGATGATCGGCCCGGTGTCGACGCCCTCGTCGACGAAGTGGACGGTCACGCCGAAGACGCGCACGCCGTGCTCCAGCGCCTGCTCGACCGCTCTGAGGCCGGGGAACGCGGGCAGCAGCGCCGGATGGACGTTGACGACCGCGTGCGGGAAGCGCGCGAGGAAGCCGGGCGTCAGCAGCTGCATGTAGCCGGCGAGCACGACCAGGCGCGCCCCGCGCGCCGCGATCCAGTCGGCCAGCGCGGCGTCGCGCGCGGCGCGGTCGGCGTGCTCGTCGAGCGGGAAGGCGGCCGTCGCGACGCCCGCGGCGCGGGCTCGTGCGAGCGCCGGCGCGCCGGCGACGTTGGAGCCGACGCCGACGACCTCGATCCCGTCGCGGAGGTGGACGGTGTCGAGGATCGCCTGCAGGTTGGAGCCGGTGCCGGATGCCAGCACGGCGATCGGAAAGGTCTCGGGATGGCCGCTAGCCACGGGTGCTCCTCCTCAGCCGCGGGAGCGCGCCCCTCGCGTTCAACATGTCGACGCGCTGCATGACCTCCTCGCCGCGCAGGTGCGCGAACGTGCCGTAGGCGGGCAGGCCGTCGTAGGAATGCTCGTCGATCGCCTTCGAGCGGCTGCCGCGCAGGATCTCGACCGCGCGGGCGCGGCCGACCGGCGGCTCGGCGGAGGCGACCAGCTCCAGGATCGTCTCGTCGAGGCCGACGGTCCCCCGCGAGCTGCCCGCCTGCCGCACGCTGTCGCGCGCCGATGACCCGCCCGCTCTCGCCGCCGGGCCCGGCGCGATCTCCGGCCGGCAGACGTCGCAGCACGGCACGCCGCGCGCGGTCAGCGGTCTCGCGCGATCGCCGAAGTGGCGCAGCAGCGCGCCGCGGCGGCACCTGCGCTGCTCGACGAACGCCCAGATGGAGCGGTACTGGCGCCAGCGCACGCGCTGCGCCTCGCCCGCCGACTCGCGGCAGGCGAGCAGCGCGCTGCGATCCCAGCTGCCGACGAGCCGGCCGATCGTGCGGTCCGGCGGCGACGGCGCCGGCTGCACGAGTCCCGCGCGCGCGAGGTGGCCGACGATCGCGCGTGCCTGGTCGCGGTCGCAGCCGGCGACGTCGGCGAGCACGCCGAGGTCCAGCTCGTAGCGGCCGTTGTCGCCCGCCTGCCGGTGGATTCTGCGCGCGACGGCGCCGAAGGCGGCGTCCTCGACCTGCGTGCGCTCGATGAAGAAGACGTGCAGGCCCTTGTCGCGCGACTCGGAGAAGAGCAGGCAGCGCGCCGGTCTGCCGTCGCGCCCGGCGCGCCCGGCCTCCTGGTAGTACGCCTCGACCGACTGCGGGACGGTCTCGTGGCAGACGGTCCGCACGTCCGCCTTGTCGACGCCCATGCCGAACGCGTTCGTGGCGACGACGATCGGCGTGTCGCCCGCCATGAAGGCGCGCTGGACGGCGGCGCGGCGGTCGCGCGGCAGGCCGGCGTGGTAGACGGCGACGTCCAGCTCCAGCGTGCGGCCGAGTGAGCGCGCCAACTCCTCGCAGCCGTTGCGGGTGCCGGCGTAGACGATCGCCGGACGCGATTCGAGGTCGTGCAGCACGGCCGCGATGCGCCGGTGCTTGTCCTGCTTGGAGCGACACGGGACGACGGCGAAGCTGAGGTTCGGGCGGTCGAAGCCGGTCGTCACCCTGACCGGCTCGGCGAGCCCCAGCCGCGCGGCGATGTCGTCGGCGACGCGCGGCGTGGCGGTCGCCGTCAGCGCCATGATCGCGCGCGCTCTGAGGTAGCGCGCGGCGTCGGCGAGGCGGAAGTAGTCGGGCCGGAAGTCGTGGCCCCACTGCGAGACGCAGTGGGCCTCGTCGACGACGAAGAGACCGATCCGCGCGCGCTCGATCTGCGCGACGAAGCCGGGTGAGGCGAACCGCTCCGGCGCGACGTAGAGCAGCCGCAGGTCGCCGGAGACGGCGCGCGCCAGCGCGACGCGGTTCTCCGCCGCGCTCTGCTGCGAGTTGAGCAGCGCGACGCTGCCCGGCGCGATCCGCGCGAGGCTCTCGACCTGGTCCTGCATCAGCGAGACGAGCGGCGAGACGACGAGCGTCAGGTCGTCGCGGACGAGCGCCGGCAGCTGGTAGCAGAGCGACTTGCCGGCGCCCGTCGGCATCACGACGAGCGCGTCACGGCCGTCGAGCGCGGCACCGACCGCGGCGGCCTGCCCAGGGCGGAAGTCGTCGAAGCCGAAGTGCCGGTGCAGCGCCTCGCGGGGGTCGGTCGCAGCGATCACGGGGGCGCCAGATTAGCGGCGCGCGCGGCCGCTACGCACGCACGAGCGGAAGGCCGTGCTCGAACGCGTGCTTGTCCTGCGCGCCGGGCGTGCCGGGAAGCGGGTACTCGCCGCTGAAGCAGGCGTCGCAGTGCGTCTCGCGCGTGACGCCGACGGCTTCGTAGACGCCGTCGAGCGAGAGGTAGTGGAGCGAGTCGGCGCCCAGCTCGGCGGCGATCTCCTCCTCGGTGTCACGCCCGTGCGCGACCATCTCCTCGCGCGTGGACATGTCGATGCCGTAGTAGCAGGGGTTGCGGATCGCGGGCGCGGTGATGCGGAGGTGGACCTCCTTCGCGCCGGCCTCGCGCAGCATCTGCACGATCTGGCGCGTCGTGTTGCCGCGCACGATCGAGTCGTCGACGACGACCAGTCGCTGGCCCTTGACGATCTCGGGCATCGGGTTGAACTTCAGTCTGAGGCCGTGCTTACGCAGCTCCTGCCCGGGCTGGATGAACGTGCGCGCGACGTAGCGGTTCTTGACGAAGCCGTCGTCCTGCGGGATGCCGCTCGCGCGCGAGTAGCCGCGCGCGGCCGGGTTGCCGGAGTCCGGCACCGCGATCACGAGGTCGGCGTCGACCGGCGCCTCGCGTGAGAGGAGCTCGCCCATCCGCCCGCGCGCGCCCTGCAGCACGGTGCCGCCCATGAACGAGTCGGGGCGGGCGAAGTAGATGT
Organism: Conexibacter woesei DSM 14684; assembly: GCF_000025265.1. GTDB lineage: Bacteria > Actinomycetota > Thermoleophilia > Solirubrobacterales > Solirubrobacteraceae > Conexibacter > Conexibacter woesei. The sequence goes on along the minus strand of NC_013739.1, from coordinate 863,916 downwards.
ACTCGAAGACGCAGAACGCCTTGCGCTCGCCTTCGACCACCATCCGCGTCGAGAAGGCGCCGTCGGTGATCGTGATGACCTCGCCGGGCTCGACGTCGCGCAGCAGTCTCGCGCCGATGATGTCGAGCGCGCACGACTCGCTCGCGACGCAGTATCTGTCGCCGAGCATGCCGAGCACGAGCGGGCGCAGGCCGTGCGGGTCGCGGAACGCGACGACCTTGTCGTCGGTCATCACGACAGTCGAGAAGGCGCCTCTGAGGCGCGGCAGCACGTCGGCGACGGCGTCCTCGATCTTCTCCGCCTCGTGCGTCGAGAGCAGCGCGGCGATGATCTCCGAGTCCGACGTCGAGCGGAACGCGACGCCACGCTCGCGCAGCTCGCCGTGCAGCTCGACCGCGTTGATGAGGGTGCCATTGTGCGCCAGCGCGATCTCGCGCCGGTCCGAGCGGTAGACGGGCTGCGCGTTCTCCCACGTCGAGGAGCCGGTCGTCGAGTAGCGCACGTGGCCGAGCGCCATGTCGCCGGGCAGCGCGCGCAGCTTCTGCTCGTCGAAGACCTGCGAGACGAGCCCGAGGTCGCGCAGGGTCATGATGTTGCCGCCGACGTCGGTCGTCGCGATTCCCGCGGACTCCTGTCCACGGTGCTGGAGCGCGTAGAGCGCGAAGTAGGCGAGGCGGGCGACGTCGTGGCCGGGACCATAGATCCCGAACACGCCACATTCGTCGCGCGGTCCGTCGCGATCAGTGAGTAGATCAGTCATTGGGGAGGCTAGGCCGTCCTCCGGCATCGGACGCGACCCACTCCGAAGCAGCCGCTGGCATGAGAGTAGCAACGCGCGCGGGCGACGCCGCGCCTGGCCACGATCGCGCCCGCGCGCCGAGCGTCCAGACGCATCAGTAGCTGCAATCCGCCGGTTGGTGGACGTACTGGAACGGGCCGAGCTGCTGCACGTCGCCGCCCGGGCTTCTGTACCCGCCGGTGACCGTTCCGTTCGTCGCGACGTGCCACTCGTAGTACGACGGGTTGCCGCCGCTGGGGACCGTCTCGTCGAACGCCCACGAGCCGTCAGCCTCCACGACGGCGTTGAGGACCGTGTACTCGGAGCTGAAGCGGATGTCCGAGCCCGACGTCGGCGTCAGGCGGCAGTACCAGAACGAGCCGCTGGAGTACCAGCGCCCGCCGCCGATCGCGAGCAAGCGGGCGCCGCCGCGTCAGCCCGCCGCGACAGGCGTCGCGCCTGCACGCGGGTGCGGCTCAGTCGTCGAGGCGGGTGGAGGCGTCGAGCAGGTCGGCGAGGCCGCGCTCGCGCGGCTCGCGCAGGTCCGCCAGCGGCCATGCCAGCGTGCCGCCGCCGTGCTCGACCGCGAGCGCGTCGCCGCCGACCTCGCCGACGACGCTGACCGCGACGCCCTCCGGAGCCGCCGCCGCGAGCGCATCGAGCGCCGCGCGCGGCCCGGACAGCACGAACGTCCCGGGGCCCTCGCCGAACAGCTGCTCGTCGAGCGGGAGCGACTGGCAGGTCGCGCCGCCGACCAACGCGAGGTCGACACGAGCGCCGTTGCCGCCGGCCAGCGCCGACTCCGCCAGCGCGACCGCGAGGCCGCCCTCGGCGACGTCGTGGGCGCTGCGCAGGTCGCCGCGGCGGACCGCGTCGCGGACCAGCTCGATCGCGGCGCGCAGCGCGGGCAGCGAGCGCTCCGGCAGACCGTCGGGCAGCGCCTCGCCGCGCAGCTTCGCCAGCTCGGAGGCGGCGAGCGACGGCGACGCTGCGCGCACCACCGCGATCGCGTCGCCTGCGTGCGCGAAGCCGAGCCGGCCGGCGCGCGCCGCGTCGGGCAGTCTGCCGACGATCCCGACGACGGGCGTCGGGTAGATCGGGCCGCCGCCGCCTTCGTTGTAGAGCGAGACGTTGCCGCCGACGACGGGCGTGTCGAGCGCGCGGCAGGCATCGGCCATGCCGCGGACGGACTCCGTCAGCTGCCACGCGATGTGCGGCTTCTCGGGGTTGCCGAAGTTGAGGCAGTTGGTCAGGCCGAGCGGCTCGGCGCCGACGCAGGCGAGGTTCGCCGCGCACTCGACGACGTTCTCGACCGTGCCGCGGTACGGGTCGGCCGCGACGCGGCGGCCGGAGCCGTCGATCGAGACCGCGATCGCGCTGCCGTCGGGCAGCGTCAGCACGGCCGCGTCGGCCTCGTCGGGCCGGCGCACGGTGCGTGACTGCACGAGCCAGTCGTACTGCTCGAAGACCGGCAGGCGCGAGGCGATGTTGGCACTGCGCAGCAGCTCCGGCAGGATCGCCGCGAGGTCGTCGTCGGCCGCGGCGAGCGTGCGCTCCGGTGCCGGGTAGACGGCCGCCGCCGGCTTCGCCGGCTCGAGGTCGTAGAGCGGGCACTCGTCGACGAGCGCGGGCACCGGCATGTCGCCGACGACCTCGCCGTGCTGCAGCACGCGCAGGCGACCGGAGTCGGTCACCTCGCCGATCGCGGTCGCGGTCGTCTCCCACTTCTCGCAGACGGCGAGCACCGCGTCGACCTTGTCCGGCTCGACGACGCAGAGCATCCGCTCCTGCGACTCGGAGACCATGATCTCGAACGGCTCCATGCCCGGCTCGCGCACCGGCACGCGGTCGACGTGGATGTCGAGGCCGAGGCCGCCCTTGCTCGCCATCTCCGAGGAGGACGACGTGAGGCCGGCGGCGCCGAGGTCCTGGAGTGAGACGAGCAGCTCCTCGTCGAGCAGCTCCAGCGAGCACTCGAGCAGCTTCTTCTCCGCGAACGGGTCGCCGATCTGGACGGTCGGGCGCTTGTCGGCGTCGTCCTCGCCCAGCTCGGCGCTCGCCAGCACCGACGCGCCGCCGATGCCGTCGCGCCCGGTCAGCGCGCCGAACAGGATCAGCGTGTTGCCGGGACCGGTCGCGGCGGAGCGCGTGAGGCGGTCGTGCGGCGCGATCCCGAGCGCCATCGCGTTGACGAGGCAGTTCTGCTCGTAGGGCGGCTCGAAGTAGATCTCGCCGCCGACGGTCGGGACGCCGATCGAGTTGCCGTAGTGGCCGATGCCGCCGACCGCGTGCTCCAGCAGGTAGCGCGAGCGCGCGCTGTCATCCCCGCCGACCTCGCCGAAGCGGAGCGAGTCGAGCACCGCGATCGGGCGCGCGCCGACCGCGAAGATGTCGCGCAGGATCCCGCCGACGCCGGTCGCCGCGCCCTGGAACGGCTCGACGGCGCTCGGGTGGTTGTGCGACTCGACCTTGAACGCGATCGCGAGATCGCCGCCGACGTCGACCGCGCCGGCGTTCTCGCCCGGTCCCATCAGCAGGTAGCGACCCTCGACCGGCAGCTGGCGCAGCAGCTTCTTCGAGTGCTTGTAGGAGCAGTGCTCGCTCCACATCAGCGAGAACATCGACAGCTCGACGGCGTTCGGCTCGCGGCCGAGCTTCTCGACGATCAGGTCGTACTCGGAGTCGGTGAGGCCGAGCGCGCGGTGCGCGGGGACGGCAGCGGCGGCGTCAGACATGGGCGGCGAGGGAGTCTCGGATCGAGGTGAAGAGCTTGAGCCCGTCGACCGAGCCGGTCAGCGGGTCGACGGCGTGCTCGGGGTGCGGCATCAGGCCGAAGACGTTGCCTGCCTCGTTGCTGACGCCGGCGACGTCGGCGAGCGAGCCGTTCGGGTTCTGGCCGGGCGCGTAGCGGAGCAGGACCTGGCCGTTCGCCTCGACCTGCTCGTGCAGCGCCGGCGGCGCGTACCAGCAGCCGGTCGTGTGCTTGGACGGGATCGACAGGATCTCGCCCTCCTCGCACGCGTTCGTGAACGGCGTGTCGGTGCGCTGGACCACGAGGTCGACCTGTCGGCAGATGAAGCGCAGCGATCTGTTCGGCAGCAGCGCGCCGGGCAGCAGACCGGCCTCGCAGAGAATCTGGAAGCCGTTGCAGATGCCGAGGACCGGGCCGCCCTGCTTGGCGAAGTCGATCACCGACTCCATCAGCGGCGAGAAGCGCGCGATCGCGCCGACGCGCAGGTAGTCGCCGTAGGAGAAGCCGCCCGGGACGACGATCGCGTCAACGCCCTTGAGGTCGCGGTCGCCGTGCCAGAGGATCTCGGCGTTCGCGACGCGCTCGGCGGCGAGCTGCGCGTCGACCTCGTCGCAGGTGCCGGGGAAGCGGAGGACGCCGAACTTCACGAGACGATCTCGTAGTCCTCGATCAGCGGGTTCACCAGCAGCTTCTCGCACATCGCGGGCAGCTGCGCGGGATCCTCGACCTCCAGCTCGATCAGCCGGCCGACGTGGACCTGCGAGACGCCGCCAAAGCCGAGCGCCGGCAGCGCCCGCTCGACCGCCTGACCCTGCGGGTCGAGGATGCCGGCCTTCGGCCGCACGAGCACGCGCATCTTCACGGGTTGGTCCTCTCCAGCCAGGCGTCGAACGGCTCGCCGGTGATCAGTTCGTAGGCCTCGAGGTATCTCGCGCGCGTCTTGTCGACGACTTCAGCTGGGATCTCGGGCGCGGGGTAGGACTTGTCCCAGTCGGTCGACGACGCCCAGTCGCGCACGATCTGCTTGTCGAAGCTCGGCTGGCCGTGGCCGGGCTCGTAGCCGGCGACAGGCCAGAAGCGCGAGGAGTCGGGCGTCAGCACCTCGTCGCCGAGCGTCAGCTCGCCGGCCGCGTCGCGGCCCAGCTCGAACTTCGTGTCGGCGAGGATCACGCCGCGCTCGCGCGCGTGCTCAGCGGCGCGCACGTAGACCTCGATCGAGACGTCGCGGACACGCTCGGCGAGCGCGCGGTCGCCGTCCAGCAGCGCGACCGTCTGCTCGAAGTCGATCGCCTCGTCGTGGCCGACCTCGGCCTTCGTGCTCGGCGTGTAGAGCGGCTGCGGCAGCTGCTCGGACTCCTGCAGCCCGGCCGGCAGATCGAGGCCCGAGACCTTGCCGGTCGCCAGGTAGTCCTTCCAGCCGGAGCCGGTGATGTACCCGCGCACGACGCACTCGACCGGCAGCATCGCGAGCTTTCTGACGACGAGCGCGCGGCCGCGCACGTCGTCCGGCACGCCGTCGGTGGCCGAGATGTAGTGGTTCGGCACGATCGCACCGAGGCGTTCGAACCAGAACACGGAGAGGGCGGTCAGCACCTTGCCCTTGTCCGGGATCGTGTTCGGATGGACGACGTCGTACGTCGAGATGCGGTCCGAAGCGACGAGCAGCAGCGTGTCGCCGAGATCGTAGATCTCACGGACCTTGCCTCTTGCGACGAGGGGCAAATCGGAGAGGGAGGTCACGTGGGGCGATGCTAGCAGCGGTATGCGACGGCGGGCGTGCTGCGTCAGGCGATCTCGTCGAGCCGCGCGAAGATGTCGTCGGCGTAGCGCGCGTAGTGGCCGTAGTCGAAGATCGCGTCGAGGTCGAGGCCGGCGGCGGCCGGCTCGGCGGCGATCAGCTCGCGCAGCGGGGTGCGCGTGTCCCATGCCTGCTGGGCGGTGCGCTGGACGATCCGGTACGCGTCGTCGCGGACCATGCCGGCGCCGTCGATCAGGGCCAGCAGCAGCCGCTGGGAGAAGAGCGCGCCGGAGGTGATGTCGAGGTTCTCGCGCATCCGGTCCTCATGCACGACGAGGCCGTCGATCACGGCCGTCATGCGCGCCTGCAGGTAGTCGATCAGGATCGTCGAGTCGGGCAGGATCACGCGCTCGGGGGCCGAGTGCGAGATGTCGCGCTCGTGCCACAGCGCGACGTTCTCGACGGCCGCCTGGGCGTTGCCGCGCAGCACGCGCGCGAGGCCGGTGATCTGCTCGGTCTTGATCGGGTTTCTCTTGTGCGGCATCGCCGAGGAGCCCTTCTGGCCCTTGCGGAACGGCTCCTCGGCCTCGCGCACCTCGGTCCGCTGGAGGTGGCGGACCTCGGTCGCCAGGCGCTCGAGGCCGGCGCCGGCGAGCGCGATCGCCTGCAGCAGCTCGGCATGGCGGTCGCGCGCGACGACCTGCGTCGAGACCGGCTCGCGGCCGAGCCCGAGCCGCTCCAGCACCTGCGCCTCGAACGCCGGAGAGGTGGCGGCGTAGGTGCCGACCGCGCCGGAGATCGCGCCGACGGCGACCTGCTCGAACGCGCGCTCCAGCCGCTGCGCGTTGCGGTGCGCCTCGAACGCGAAGCCGGCGAGCTTGATGCCGAACGTCGTCGGCTCGGCGTGGACGCCGTGCGTGCGGCCGACCGTGATCGTCTCCTTGTGCTCGCGCGCGCGACGCGCGAGCACCTCGACGAGCCGGTGGGCGCCGGGCCGGATCACGTCACCAGCGCGCTTGAGCTGGAGCGCCAGCGCCGTGTCGAGCACGTCGGAGGACGTCAGCCCATAGTGGATCCAGCGCCCGGCCTGCCCGGCCGACGCCGACAGCACGTCGACGAACGCGGCGACGTCGTGGTCGGTCGTCCGCTCGCGCTCGTTGACGGCCTCGACGCTGAACGTCGCCGCGCGGATCGCCTCCAGCTCCTGCGCCGTCGGACCCTCCATCGCCTCGCACGCCGCGACCTCCACGTCACGCCAGGCGGTCATGCGGGCTTCGTCGGTCCAGAGGGCCCCCAGCTCGGGGCGCGTGTAGCGAGCGATCATCGCCCGATCATCGCACCTGCACCCTCACCGTCCCGTCCACGTAGCCCATGCGCGTCGCGCGCGCGGTGAGCGTCGACCGTCTGGCGCCGGCAGGGATGCCGAGCGTGACCGTGCCGGCCGCGCCGGTGAAGCCTCTCGCGCTGCCGAGTCTGACCGTCGCGCCGGCGACGGGGGCGCCTGCGTCGGTGACGCTGAGTCTGATGTTCTGGACGCTTCTGGCGCCCGCTCTCGCTCTCGCCGGCGTCGCGGTGAGCGTCAGCCCGGCGCGCAGCTGGGTGTGCCACGTCTGGACGCCCGGCCCGCTGCGCTCGAACGCGCCGAAGAGGTCGAGCAGGCCGCTCTGCGCGTTGCCCGCCAGCTTGAAGCTCGTCTGCGTGCCTCTCGGCATCGGCGCCGTCGTGATCGCACCCCACGCGGTCCCGGCCGGGTTCGAGCGGCGCGCGTAGACGTCCCGCCCGCCGGTCCAGAAGACCCACAGACGACCCTCCGGCGTCACCGCGATCCCGACGTCGTCGAGACCCTCCGAGCGCGTCGCGATCACGCTCGCTCTCGACGCGCCGTAGCGCCACACGACGACTCTCTTCGTCGTCGGGTAGCCGCCCTCGTAGGCGAGCCACACGCCCGCTCTGCCGGGCCGCCCGGTGATCGGCGTGTGCGCGAGCGAGTACGAGGTCTCGACGCCGCCGTTGTACGACGTCGTCGAGCCCGGCATCAGCGCCGGCGCACCGGTCGGGTTGCCGGTCGCCTGGTCGACCTGCTGCGCGAAGACGCCGACGTGGCCGGTCGCGTTCGAGTGCCACGCGACGACGAGCTGGCCGCTCGCCGCGTCGCGCGCGATCCCCGGCGAGTAGCCGCAGCAGCCGAAGCCCGCGCCCGTCTGGAAGTTCCCGGGGCTGGTCGCCGGGTCGAGGCCGCGGTGGACGAACAGCCCGAACGTGCTTCCCCAGCCGATGAACGGCGTCGTGCCGTCGGCGCCGAAAGCGAGTCCGAGATCGTCGGCGAAGCCGCCCGCGGGTGTCGATCTCGCCGGCGCCGACCAGGTCGCGCCGCCGTCGCCCGAGCGCCACGTCGCGATCGAGTCGATCGCCCCCGGGTCGAGCGTGTTCGTCGCACCGGCCGCGAGCAGCAGCGAGCCGTCACCGGCGACCGCCAGCGACGGCGAGCCGATCCCGATCCAGTTCGACGCGATCGTCTGCGCCGGTCCCACTCTGCCGCTCTCGGAGACGATCGTCTGCACGAGGTCGTCGTGGACGCTGTTGCCCGGCGTCTTGCGCTGCCAGGCGACGTGCAGGCGCCCGTCGGGCGTGCGCGCCAGCCCGACCTGGTCGGTGTTGGAGCCGTCGGCGGCGGTCAACGCCGTCCACGTCCCCGGTCTCCCCGCCTGCGCGGCGGTCGGCGCGAGCACGAGCACGGCCAGCGTCGCTGCGAGCGCAGCGGCGGAACGTCGGGGCATTGCCTTACCTCCGTGATCCGGCGTATCGGGACCTGACGGCGGCAGACTACGCGGCGGACCGGCGCCCGCCAAGCGGCGAGCGCCGACGTGCCGAAGCGCGGGGACGCGACCTCACGCGGCGACCAGCACCAGCTCGTCGGCCGGCGCGAACAGGTCGACGTCGGCGCCGACGTCCACGCCGTGCGCGGTGCGCGCGTCGAGCAGCGCCTGGATGCGCCCGCCGTCGGGCAGCGAGATGGTCACCTCGCGGTCCTCGCCGAGCAGCAGCGTCTCCGCGACGCGGCCCCTGACGCGCAGCCCCTGCTCGCCGTCGGCGCGCGCGCCGAGCGAGAACGAGCGCGGCCGGACCGAGACCGCCGCGCCGTCGCGCGGGCCGACGCCGGCGCCGGGCGCGACGTCGAGCGACTGACCGTGGAGGCGCACCGCGACGTGCCCGTCGGCGGCGTCACGGACCGCCTTCGCCTCGCCGAGCTCGACCGGCAGCACGTTCGCGTTGGCGAAGAAGCGCGCCACGAACGCGCTGTTGGGGTGGTAGTAGAGCCGCTGCGGCGTGTCGAGCGCGGCGATCCGGCCTCTGTCCATGATCGCGATCCGGTCCGACAGCGCGAGCGCCTCCTGCTGGTCGTGCGTGACGTAGACGATCGTCGGCTTCAGCTCGCGATGGACGCGGCGGATCTCCTCCTCCATCTCCAGCCGCAGCGAGCGGTCGAGCGCGCCGAGCGGCTCGTCCATCAGCAGCAGCTTCGGCCCGAACGCGAGCGCGCGGGCGAAGGCGACGCGCTGCTGCTGCCCGCCGGACAGCTCGCGCGGGTAGCGTCCCTCCTTGCCGTCCAGCCGCACCGCGCGCAGCATCTCGCCGACGCGCTCGCGCCGCTTCTCCGCCGGCCAGCGGCGCAGCTTGAGGCCGTACTCGACGTTCTGCGCGACGGTCATGTGCGGGAACAGCGCGTACTGCTGGAAGACCATGCCGATGTCGCGCTCCGCCGGCGACAGCGCCGAGACATCGCGGCCGTGCAGCAGCACCGCGCCGCCGCTCGGCCCCTCGAAGCCGACGATGATTCGCAGCAGCGTCGTCTTGCCCGAGCCGCTGGGACCGAGCAGCGTGAGGAACTCGCCGTCGCGCACGTCGACGTCGATCCCGGTCAACACCTCGACCTCGCCGAAGCGCTTCGTCACGCCCTGGAGGCGCAGCGAGAGCGTGTCGTCGCTCATCTGGGGTCCTTCTTTCTCAGGAGGGTCGGGAGGGACATCAGCGCGCCCGTCGCCACCATCAGCAGCGTCGCGATCGCGGTGATCGCCGGGTCGACGCCGTAGCGGACGGAGTCGAAGATCGCCTTCGGCATCGTCACCAGGTCGGGGCCGCCGAGGAAGTTGATGAAGACCGCCTCGTCGAACGCGGTCACGAACGCCAGCACGGCCGCGCCGAAGATCGCGGGCAGCATCAGCCGCAGCGTGATCCCGACCCACGCGCGCAGGCGGCTCGCGCCGAGCGTGATCGCGACCAGCTCCAGCTCGACCGGGACGCGCGTCAGCGCCGCGGTCCCCATCACGAGCACGAACGGCAGCCCGAGGATCGAGTTGGCGATCACCAGGCCCCAGAACGAGCCGAGCAGCTCGAACTGGGCGAAGACGCCGTACATCGCCACCGCGTAGGCGGAGATCGGCACGATCATTCCGGCGATGCCGCCGATCTGGAGCGCGAAGCGGCCGGGCAGCCGCGAGCGCACGATCGCCAGTGACGCCGGCACGCCGATCAGCAGCGCCAGCAGCGCGCTCGGCGCCGCGATCTTGATCGACAGCCAGATCGCCGGCATCCAGATGTCGGACGAGAACAGCTCTGAGTACTGCCGGAAGCCCCATTCCTTCGGTGGGAACGCGAGCACGTCGTCGCCGGAGAACGACAGCACGACGATCACCACGGCGGGCGCCAGCAGGAACGCGACGCTCAGCGCGACGCCGAGGCGGCCGAGCAGCCGCAGCGCGCGATCCGCGGTGCGGCGGCCGGCGGTGACCGGCGGAGAGCCTTCGTGCAGCGCGCTCATGCGATCGCCCGCAGCAGTCGCTCGCGCCCGACCAGCTTGAACGTCGAGCCCAGCACGATCAGCGCGCAGAGCAGCAGCATCACCGATGCCGTCGCTGCCTCGACCGGGTCGTTGTACGTGAAGATGTCGTCCTGGATCAACGTCGCCATGAAGGGGGTCGAGGCGCCACCGAGCAGCACCGGTGTGACGTAGAAGCCGATCGAGATCGCGAACACGAGCGCGGCGCTCGCGACGATCCCGGGCAGCGCGAGCGGCAGCACGGCGGTGCGGATCGCGCGGGTGCGCGTGGCGCCGAGGCTCTGGGCCGCCGCCGGCAGCCCGAGGTCGACGCTGGAGAGCACCGCGTAGATGCCGAAGAAGGCGTACGGGATCATCGCGTAGGCGATGCCGACGATCACCGCGCCCGGCGTGTACAGCAGCTGCACCGGTCTGTCGGCGAGGCCGATCCCGGTCAGCACTCTGTTGACGACGCCGTTGTTGGCGAGCAGCACGGTGAAGGCGTAGTTCTTCACCACGACGCCCATCCAGAAGGGGAGCATCACGCCGGCCCAGATGAGTGCCTTGACCAGGCGCGATCTCGTCGTGCGGACCGTCCACGCCAGTCCCCAGCCGATCGCGACGGCGACGACCGTCACGCCCGCCGCGTAGAGCAGCGTGGTGACGAGCGCGCGCTTGACGAGCGGACCCGAGAAGGCGTCGGCGTAGTTCTGCAGCCCGCCGTCGGCGAGCGAGTCGCCGACGAGCTTGACGAGCGGGTAGAGCACGAACGCGGCGACCGCGATCGCGAGCGGGAACAGCAGCAGGAGCGCGGTGGAGTGCGACGGCGTCGCACTCCATGCGCGCCGCTGGGCGGCGAGACGGCTCACGGCATCATCAGCCCTGGAGGAACGACTTCCACTCGCCGTTGACTTCCTCGGCGTTGTCCACCATCCAACGGAAGTTCATGCGGGCGAGCTTCTCGGCGTTCTCGGGGTTGTCGGCGAGCCCCGCGGCGACCTCGGGCTTCATCAGGTCGAACGCCTTCGGGTTCGGGACCGAGTACTGCATCGCCTCGGCCCACTTCGCCTGCGCCTCGGGGTTGTCGGCGATCCAGCTCATGAACTGCTGCGCCGCGCCGGCGTGCTTCGAGCCTCTGACGACGGCCCAGTAGCCCGGCTCGTAGACGCCGCCGTCCCAGCCGATCTCCAGGTTCAGACCTTGCTCCTTCAACGCGAGCGCACGACCGCTGTAGAGGATGCCGATCGACGCCTCGCCGGTCCGCATCACCTGCTCCATCTGGTCGCCGGACTGCCAGAAGACCTTCACCTCCGGCTTGACCTCGCCGAGCTTGTCGAGCGCGGCCGGCAGGTCGACGTCCTTTCTCGCCGTCTCGTCGATCGGCGTGCCGGAGGCGACCTCGGCCAGCGTCAGGTTGACGAGCGGGCAGGTCGCGCACATCGTGCGGTCGCCGGGGAACGCGTCGGTGTCGAAGAACTCCGTCGTGTTTCTCGGGCAGTTGTCGACCTTGTCGGCGTTGCACGCGACGACGTAGCCGAGGTTGGCGAACGTGAAGCCGAACGACTCCGTCGCGCCTCTCGTCAGCGTTCTCTCGAATCTTCTCTGGAGCTTCGCGGGCAGCGGCTCCAGCAGGCCTTCCTTGTCGAGCAGGAACGCGTCCTGGCCGACGACCGAGTCGACGAGGTCCCACTGGATCTTGCCGGCTCTCTGCTGTGCCTTCAGCTGGGCGACCTGGTTGCCCGGCACGTCGACGATCTTCACCTCGATGCCGGTCTCGTCGGTGAACGGCTTGGCGAGGAAGTCACGCGTGCTTCTCGTGAACTTGCCGCCCCAGCTGGCGACGACGATCGGCCCCTTGTCGGCGCTCGACGAGCCAGAGGCGGTCGAGCCGCCCTTGTCGTCGTCGCCCGAGCTGCCGCAGGCGGCGAGCGTCACGGCCGCGACGGCGGCGAGGAGCGCGAGTGCGACGGCGCGCATTCGCGGGTGGAGGATGGTGCTCACAGTGCTCTCTCTCCTGGATCGGATACTTGGGTTGCGCCGCTGCGACGTGCGGGCAGGGTCAGCCACGCGAGGCCGGCCGTACGGCGCGCGAGCGCGCCAGGACGGCCGCCGCGCTCTTCGAGCGCCTCGTTGCGCGCGATCAGCGCGCGAATCGCCTCGGCGCCGACCTTGCGGAACGGCTCGGGAGGCATCTGGCGGTGGTCCGGGACGGTGGTCATCCCGCAGGTGGCCCACGCGTCGCCGCGACCGAGCGCCAGTGAAGCGAGCACCCGGCCGCCGACGACCGCCGGGATCACTCCGTCGCCAGAGTAACCGGCGCCGACGAGGACGCGGTCGGCGCCGGGCAGCGGCGCGAAGAACGGCAGGTGCCGCCACGAGCGGTCGACCGCTCCGCCCCACGCCGCCTCGATGCGGACGTCGGCGAGCTGTGGGAAGAAGCGGCGGAAGTCGGCGACGACCGTCCGCGCGAGGCGCTCGTCCCAGATCACGCGACCGCCGACCCGGCCGCGGAATCCGGCCGCTCCGCCGCCGCGCCCGAAGGCGATGCGGCCGTCGCGCGTGACGTGCAGGTAGTGGATCAGCCTGCGCCCGTCGACGAGCTTCTCGCCGCCGGTCCAGCCGAGCTGCTCGATCCGCTCCGGGATCGGCGCGGTGACGAGCATGTGGCTGGAGAGCGGTACGAGCACGCCGCGCAGCTCGGGCAGAGATGACGCCCAGGCGTTCGTCGCCAGCACGACGCGGTCGGCGCTGACGGTGCCGCGCGGCGTCTGCACGCGCGCCGCGGCGCGGTCGAGCCCGGTCATCGGCGTGTGCTCGTGGACCGCGACGCCGAGTCTCAGCGCGGCGGTGCGCAGGCCGCGCGCCAGCAGCGCCGGCTGGATCGAGGCGCTGTCGGCGATGAAGTACCCGTCGCGCAGGACCGGCGAGCCGATCCGCGCGCGGATCGCGGCGCCGTCGAGGGGCTCGAAGCGGCCGGCTTCGCCGAGCCGCTCGGCCGCCGCGACAGCGGCGTCCCAGCTGCCGTCCTGGCCCGGCGCCGCGGAGGCGACGAGCTTGCCACCGCGGCGCAGGTGGATGTCGAGGCCGTGCTCGTCGCACAGCGTCTCCATCTCGCCGATCGCGTCGCTCGACGCGCGCGCCAGGAAGCGCGCCTGCTCGGCGCCGACGTGGCGTTCGAGCGCGTCGAGGTCGTGCCACCAGGTCGTCGCGAAGCCGCCGTTGCGGCCGCTCGCGCCCTGGCCGCAGATGCCGGCCTCCAGCACGACGACGCGCAGCGACGGCTCCGCCTCCTTCAGGCGCAGGGCGGTCCACAGCCCGGTGTAGCCGCCGCCGACGATCGCGACGTCGCAGCGGACGTCGCCGTCGAGCGGACGCTCGGCGGAGGCGGCGGGCGCCTCCGCGAGGAGCGCCTGCTGCATCCACCACGACGGCTCGACACGCGGCGGCGCCGCGCGCGGGATGTCGTCACGCCAGGTCACGGCGTCAGTCGATGACCGTCAGGCCGTGGCCGAGGGCCGACATCGAGACGCCGCCGTCGGGGCCGGCCTCGACGGTGTCGCCCTGCTTCATGCCGAAGCCGCGGTCGAGCAGCGTGATGTTCGGCTCGATCGAGAACGACATGCCCTGCTCGAAGACGTGCTCGTCGCCCTTGACGAGCGTCATCGGCTCCAGCCAGCCCGGCGGGTAGGCGACGCCGGTCGAGTAGCCGAGCCGGTGGCAGCGGCGGCGCACGAGGTCGAGGCGGTCGAGCACGGCGTTGCACTCGTCGTCGGGCTGGTGGACGGGCGTGCCGATCTTGCAGCCCTTGATCGCGACGTCAGTCGCCTCCTCCAGCACCGCCGCCGTCTCGGCGACCTCGGCGCTCGGCTTCCCGATCACCGCGGTGCGCATGACGATGCCGTGGTAGCGGTGGACGGTGCCCGCGAACTCCATGCAGACGACGTCGCCGAGCGAGATCGTGCGGCGCGTCGCCATGCCGTGGACGAGCGCGCTGCGCGGGCCCGAGACGACCATCGGCGGGATCGCCGCGTACTCGCTGCCGGCCTCGCCGAGCGCCCGCGAGATGATGCCGGCCAGCTCGACCTCGGAGAGGCCTGGGCGCAGCGCGGCGAACGCCTCGCTCATCGCGTAGTCGGCCATCGCCGCGGCCTGACGCTGGTAGGCCAGCTCGGCCGCCGACTTGATCAGCCGCAGCTCCGGGACGATCTCGGTGCCGTCGACGAAGTCGGCCTCGGGCAGCGCCTTCTTCAGCCGCTCCCACGACGCCGGCAGGAACGTGAACGCCTGCATGTCGACGGCGATCCGGCCCGTGTCGAGGCCGCGCGAGCGCAGCGTCTGGGCCTGCACCTCCATCGGGTCGACCTGCGCGATGTCGTAGAAGATCCCCGTCGTCAGCCACGACGTCTCCAGCACGCCGGGCTCCTCGGTCGTGCGCGTGTGGAGCGTCGGCTCGGCGTCGCTCTGGTCGATCAGCAGCGCCTGCGTCCACAGGTAGCCGATCGTGTCGTAGCCGGTCAGCCAGTGGATCGAGTCCGGCATCGTGACGAGGACGGCGTCGATCTGCTGGTCGCGCAGCGACTGGCGGACGCGCTCGATGCGCGCTCTGTAGGTCGCTACGTCGAAGGCAAGCTGCATGGTGTCTGTCTCCTGAGGGGTGGTGCTGAGAAGGGGGTCAGTCGGCGGCGGGCGCGCCGCACCAGTCGGTCACGACGCGGGCGATCACGGCGGCGCAGGTGCGCAGCTCGTCGACCGAGACCCACTCGTCGATCATGTGGGCGCGCTCGATCGCGCCGGGGCCGTAGCAGTAGGCCGGGATGCCGTCGAGCAGGTACGTGCCGGCGTCGGCCCAGGTGTCGAAGCCGTCGATCGCGGACTCGACGCCCTGCGCGGCGCTGGCGTCGCAGAGGACGCCGCCGAAGGCGGTGTCAAGCGGCGTCTCGGCGGCCGGGTAGTCCTGCGTCCAGGTGACGACGGGCGGGTGCTCGCGCAGCCACGGGTCGGCCGCCGCAGCCCGCGCGAGGTGCTCCTCGACCTCGCGGCGGACGTTGCCGCCCCAGCCGCCCTCCTCCGCCTCGCCGGGCAGGTAGGTGAGGTCGAAGTCCATCGTGCACGCGCCCGGCAGCGAGGCGATGAACTCGCCGCCGGCGATCCGCGTCGGGAAGATCCGCGGCGTCGACAGCAGCGGGTGCTGCTTGTCGGGGCGGCCCTGCCACTCCTCGCTCAGCGCGTCGAAGGCGTCCATCACCTTGCGCATCTGGTCGATCGCGTTGACGCCGCCGCCGAGCGAGTGGTGCGCCTGCGGGATCTCGGCGTGGCCGGGCAGGCCGGCGACGGTGACGTTGCCGTAGAGGATGCCGCGGTAGGCGGCGTAGACCTGGAAGCTGCTCGGCTCGGGGACGAGGCAGGCGTCGGCGCGCTCGCCGCGTCTGAGCAGCGCGACGACGCCCATCCCGGTCGTCTCCTCGTCGGGAGCGATCTGCACGTGCAGGTCGCCGGCCAGCTCGGCGCCGGACTGGACGATCGCCTCGGCGGCGGCGAGCGCGGCGGCGATCCCGCCCTTCATGTCGCAGGAACCGCGGCCGTAGAGGCGGTCGCCCTCGACCGTCGGCGTCCACGGGTCGCGCGTCCAGCGCTCCAGCGGCTCGCAGCGCACGGTGTCGAGGTGGCCGTTGAGGATCAGCGACCGGCCGCCGCCGCTGCCGCGCTTGACGGCGGCGAGGACGGGGCGGCCCTCCCACGTGAGGCCGTCCGGGTACATCGGGTGGCCCGCGACCTCGGCCGGATCGGGCTCCCATATCTGCACGTCGAAGCCGAGCCTCTCGAGGAAGGCGCCGATCCATGCCTGCGCGTCGGCCTCCTGGCCGTGCGGTGCCGCGGGGCCCGCGTAGGGCGTGTCGCGGGCGTAGGCGGTGTCACGGCGGACCAGCTCCGACGTGATCTCGACGACCCGGTCCGGCGTCGCCTCGAGGGCGGCGAGGACACGGACGGCGTCGGGCTCGGCGTGCAAGTCGTTCATACGGACGGCGACCTCTTCTCGAAACGTTTCGGCATCGCATACACTCCATCGCGATTCCGCTCTCCTGCTCGCTGCCTAAACGTTTCGGCAGCAATGGCGGGGCAGTGTACGCAGCTCGCCGGAGGACTGTCAAGACGAGATATCGTTGCGGCGCTCCACCACCCTCATGACACCCGACCCGACCCAGGACCGACCAAGAAGACGCACGCGCGTCGCCCTTCGCGACGTCGCGAAGGCGGCCGGTGTGTCGATCGGGACCGCCTCCGACGCGCTCAACGGCAAGGGCCGCGTCGACCTCTCGACGCGCGCCGAGATCGTCGCGACCGCCGAGCGGCTCGGCTACCGCGCCAACCGCGCCGCCCGCCACCTGCGCCGCGGCAGCACCGGGATCCTGGCCTTCGCCCACACCATGCCGACCGACTCGCCGGTCGAGCTGTCGGGGATCGAGTACTTCGTCCAGATCCTCACGTCGGCCGCCAACGCCGCCGCGCGCCACGGCTACGCGCTCGTGATCTCGCCGATCCAGCCGGGCAACCTCGACGACCTCCACGTCGACGGCGTGATCATGCAGGACCCCGAGAGCGGCAGCCCGCTGCTCGCGCTGCTGGAGGAGCGCGGCATCCCCGCCGTCACCGCCGGCCGCGTCCCGGGCCGTCCGCGCGAGGAGGGCTGGTGGGTCGACAACGACATCGAGGGCGAGACGATGCGCGTCCTCGACCACCTCGCCGAGCAGGGCGCGCGCTCGGTCGCGCTCGTCAGCACGAGACCGACCCGCTCCTACACGTTCGACAGCATCCGCGGCTACGAGCGCTGGTGCGGGCAGCGCGGGCAGGCGCCGCGAATCGTCCTGTTCGACGGCAACGCCAGCGAGTCACGCGCCTACGAGGCGACGTTGCCGCTGTTCGCGGAGCCCGATCCGCCCGATGCGCTCTACGCGCCGCTGGACCGGCTCGCGGTCGGGGCGCAACTTGCGGCGCGCGGCGTCGGGCTGCGCGTGCCGGAGGACGTGATGGTCGCCGCCGGCAGTGACAGCGAGTCGACGCGCAGCGCCAGCCCGCCCGTGACCGCGCTCGCACTGCACCCGGACAGGATCGGCAGCGTCGCCGTCGACCTGCTCGTCGAGCGCCTGCGCAACGCGGCGGCCGAGCCGCCCCGACACGTGATCGTCGACTCCGAGATAGCGCTGCGCGAGTCGACCGCGCGCGGCGCCGGCTGAGCGGCGCCGCCCGGTCCGTCAGGCGCCGAGGATGCGCGCCGCCAACACGGCGGCGTTCTTCGGGTTGTCGACGCCGACGCAGGCGACCGGCACGCCGGGCGGCATCTGCGCGATCGCGAGCAGCGCGTCGAGGCCGCCACCGACCGACGTCTTGCTCGTCAGCGGGACGCCGATCACCGGCAGCTCCGTGTGCGCGGCGACCGCGCCCGGCAGCGCCGCGGCGAGGCCGGCGCCGGCGATCAGGACCTTCAGGCCGCGCGCCTGCGCCGTCTTCGCGTACTCGGCCACGGTGTCCGGGTTGCGGTGGGCGGACATCACCTGGATCTCGTTGGCGATGCCGCGTCTGTTCAGCTCCGCGGCGGCCTTCTCCATCATCGGCATGTCGCTCTCGGAGCCCATCACGATGCCGACCAGCACGCCGTTCGTCTCCAGCTCCTGCTCGAGCGCGGCGACGGTCTCGGAGGTCTCGGCGCTCTCGGTCGCGCGGATGGGTGAAAGCTCGTCGGTCATGCGGTGCTCCCAGTCTGTGTCACGGCGCGCAGCGCGATGTCCCGTCGCAGCTGGCGCCCGTCGAAGGCGATCGAATCCGCCGCAGCATAGGCGGCGGCGCGCGCCGCCGCCGCGTCGTCGCCGAGCGCGGTCACGTTCAGCACGCGCCCGCCGGCGGTCACGATCGCGCCGTCCTGCGTGCGCCGCTTGGTGCCCGCGTGGGTCACCTCGATCCCGTCGGGGACCGCGTCGAGCCCGCCGATCTCGTCGCCGGTGCGCGGCGACTCCGGGTAGCCCGCGCTCGCGAGCACGAGCGTGACCGCCGTCTCGGGCGACCACTCCAGCTCGACGCCCGCCAGCCCGCCCGGCTCGCTCGCCTTCCACAGCACCTCGAGCAGGTCCGAGCGCAGCCGCGGCAGAACCGCCTGCGTCTCGGGATCGCCGAAGCGCGTGTTGTACTCGAGCACTCTGACGCCGTCCGCCGTCATCATCAGGCCGGCGTAGAGGACCCCGTGGAACGGCGTCCCGCGGCGCGCCAGCTCGTCGACGATCGGCTGGTGGACCTGGGCGCACAGCTCCTGCGCGCGCGCCGCGTCGATCCCCGGGACCGGCGAGTAGGAGCCCATCCCGCCCGTGTTCGGCCCCGCGTCGCCGTCGAAGATGCGCTTGTAGTCCTGCGCCGGCGCCATCGCGATCGCGCGCTCGCCGTCGCACAGCGCCAGCAGCGACAGCTCCTCGCCGACGAGGTGCTCCTCGACGACGACCCGCTCGGTCCCGTGGCGGTGCTCGACGAGAAACGCGTGCAGCGCGTCGCGGGCCTCCTGCTCAGAGGTCGCGATGATCACGCCCTTGCCGGCCGCGAGGCCGTCGGCCTTCACGACGATGGGGTAGCGGTCGATCGCCGCCATCCCGTCCTCGACCGTGGTCACGACCGTGTGTGCCGCGGTCGGGACGCCGGCCGCGGCCATGATCTCCTTCGAGAAGGCCTTCGAGCCCTCCAGCCGCGCGCCGGCCGCGACCGGCCCGAACGCGCGGATGCCGGCGGCGCCGAGCGCGTCGACGACGCCGTCGACCAGCGGCGCCTCGGGACCGACGACGACGAGCGCGACGCCCTCCGCCCGCGCGGCGGCGACGAGACCGTCGACGTCGCCGACGCCGACGTCGAGCAGCCGCGCGTCGGCGGCGATGCCGGCGTTGCCGGGGGCGCACAGCAGCTCGGGCGCCTGCGGCGAGCGCTTCAGCGCACGCACGATCGCGTGCTCACGCCCGCCGGCGCCGATGACGAGGACCTTCTGGGACACGTGCGGGACCTGCGCCGTCAGAGCGACGAGATGAAGTCGTCGATCGGGATCGCCGTCAGCGTCTCGTACTGGACGGTGCCACGGGAGCCGAGCTCCAGCGAGACGCGCGCGATCGTCTTCTCGTCCGGCGCCTCGACGATGTTGATGAAGTCGAAGCGGCCGAGCACGCACCACTGCGCCTTCACCGTCGCGCCGAGCTGCTCGATCTCTCTGTTGACCTCGCGGATGCGCTGCGGGTTGTTCTTGATCGTCTGGGTGCCCTCAGGCGTGAGCTTGGACAGCATGACGTACGTCGGCATGGTGGGCCTCCCGGGTTTCGCTGGAACGTTGCGAGCTTTCGTCCTCCCTGGTTTCTATCCCACCGAACGCCGAGGCGCTACCGCGGGATCGTCGGTACCGGGTGGCCGGACGCCGGGTGGGTGCGCGATGATGGTGCCTGTGACACACCGCCGAACCGCCAAGCTCGCCGTCCTCGCCGTCTCCGCGACGCTGCTCGCCGGCGGCCTCCAGCCCGGCGCGGCGGGTGCCAAGGCGAAGATCGAGCTCGACCCCGGCTGCTACCTCAGCAACGACGAGGGAACGCTGACCGGCAGCGGCTTCAAGCCGAACACGACGTGGACGGCGAAGCTGTCCGGCACACAGGAGCTGGGCAACGGCAGAACCGACGGCAGAGGCCGGATCCGCGCGCTCTTCACGGCGCCGGACTACAACGGCACGAGCGGGACGCGCAAGCTGACGCTGTCGGTCACCGACGGGCCGAACGTCGCCTCGACGAGCTTCCTGATGTCGCCGCTGACCGCCAGCTTCTCCCCCAGCTCGGGTGACCCGGCGAGACTGCGGGTGCGCTGGCGCGTGCTCGGCATCGGCCCGAACCGCGGCGTCTACGTCCACTACATCCGCCCGAACGGCAAGCTGAGGAAGACGCTCCGGATCGGCACCTCCGACGACCTCTGCGGCGCGCTGAAGACCGGCCCGATCGCACTCTTCCCGTTCAGATACGAGTTCGGCAAGTGGACGTTCCAGGTCGACACGACGCGCCGCTGGTCGGCGAGAACGACGCCGCGCCTGCTGATCCGCTTCGAGGTCAAGAGACCGTCGAGAAGAAGAGGCAGAAGAGGCGGCAGATAGCGCCCCGGCACGCAGACAACCGCCGCCTGCTGCGGGCGCGGGACGCGATGGATCGGCGCTATGCGGAGGCGCTCGACGTGGAACAGCTTGCGGCGTCTGCGCACATGTCGCGTGCGCACTTCATCCGCAGCTTCCGCGACGCCTTCGGCGAGACGCCGCACCGTTACCTCCAGCGCCGGCGGATGGAGCGCGCGATGGCGCTGCTGCGCGACACCGACCGCTCGGTGACCGAGATCTGCCTCGACGTCGGCCTCGCGAGCCTGGGGACGTTCAGCCGCACCTTCCGCGACGTCGTCGGCGTCTCACCGACCGCGTACCGCGCGCGCGAACGAGAACGAGCGGCGGCGCGGGCGCGCGTGCCGAACTGCATCGCGATGGCGTGGGACCGTCCAACGAGCACTTTCGGAGAAGCCGGCGGCGACCTGCCGGGCTAGGTTGCGCACATGCTCAACGCGACGACCCACTCACAGATCACGGTGCTCGACCACGACCAGGCGCTCGACTTCTACGTCGGCAAGCTGGGACTCGAGGTGCGCAACGACGTCCAGCTGGAGTTCATGCGCTGGCTGACGGTCGCGGCGCCCGGCGACACCACGCACGAGATCATCCTCTACGTGCCCGGGGTGCCGTTCGACGCCGCGACCGTCGAGCAAATCCGCGACCTCGGCAGCAAGGGCGCCCTCGGCACGACGATCTTCAGCACAGACGACGTCCGCCGGACCGCCGAGCAGCTGCGTTCCAGGGGCGTCGAGTTCATCCAGGACGTCGTCGAGCAGTCCTACGCGATCGACTGCGCGGTGCGCGACCCGTTCGGCAATCACATCCGCATCAGCCAGCCGGCGCCGGTACCGGCCGCGCGGCCCGCGTGAACGCCAGCTCGCCGTCGATCGCGTCGACCTCGACGAGGTCGCCCGCCGCGAACTCGCCTTGCAGGATCGCGAGCGCGAGCTTGTCGACCAGCCGCTTCTGGATGACGCGCTTGAGCGGCCGGGCGCCGTAGGTCGGGTCGTAGCCGAGGTTGCCGAGCAGCGTCCGCGCGTCCTCGGTCAGCACGACGTCGATGTCACGCTCGCGGACGCGGCCGACCAGTCTCGACACCTGGATCTCGACGATCTCCGAGATCTGCTCGCGCGAGAGCGGCTGGAACTCGACGATGTCGTCGAGCCGGTTGATGAACTCCGGCTTGAAGTGGCCCTCGGCGCCGACGCGGCCGCCGGGGATGTTGGACGTCATGATCAGGACGACGTTTCTGAAGTCGACCGTGCGGCCCTGACCGTCGGTCAGGCGGCCGTCGTCCATCACCTGCAGCAGCGCGTTGAACACGTCCGGGTGCGCCTTCTCGACCTCGTCGAGCAGCAGCACCGAGTAGGGCCGGCGGCGGACCGCCTCGGTCAGCTGGCCGCCCTCCTCGTAGCCGACATAGCCGGGCGGGGCGCCGATCAGGCGCGAGACCGCGTGTCTCTCCATGTACTCGGACATGTCGAGCCGGACCATCGCGTCCTGCGAGTCGAACATGAACTCGGCGAGCGCGCGCGCCAGCTCGGTCTTTCCGACGCCGGTCGGCCCGAGGAACAGGAACGTGCCGATCGGGCGCTCCGGATCCTGCAGGCCGGCGCGCGAGCGCCGCAGCGCGTTCGCGACGGCCTCGACCGCCTCGTCCTGGCCGATCACGCGCTGGTGCAGCCGCTCCTCCATGTGGACGAGCTTCTCGACCTCGCCCTCCATCAGCCGCGCGACGGGGATGCCCGTCCAGCTCGCGATCACCTCGGCGATGTCCTCGGCGTCGACCTTCTCCTTCAGGAACTGCGTCTCGACCACCTCGGCGTCGGCGTCGGCCTCGCGCGCCTCGGCCTCCGCGAGCTGCTTCTCGAGCGCCGGGATCTCGCCGTAGCGCAGCTCGGCGGCGCGCTGCAGGTCGGCGGCGCGCTCGGCCTGCTCGGCCTCTATCCGCGCCTGCTCCAACCGCTCGCGCACTGTGGTGATGGCGGAGATCGCGTCCTTCTCGCGCTGCCACTGCGCCGTCATCCCCGCCGAGCGCTCCTGCAGCTCGGCGATCTCGCGCTCGATCGCGTCGCGGCGGGCGACCGACGCCTCGTCGGACTCCTTCGCGAGCGCCTCGCGCTCGATCTCCAGCTGCATGATGCGGCGGTCGATCTCGTCGATCTCGGTCGGCTTGGAGTCGATCTCGATCCGCAGCTTGGAGGCGGACTCATCGATCAGGTCGATCGCCTTGTCGGGCAGGAAGCGGTCGCTGATGTAGCGGTGACTGAGGGTCGCCGCGGCGATGATCGCCGAGTCCTGGATGTCGACCCCGTGGTGGACCTCGTAGCGCTCCTTGAGCCCGCGCAGGATCGCAATCGTGTCCTCGACGGAGGGCTCGCCGACGAAGACCGGCTGGAAGCGGCGCTCCAGCGCCGGGTCCTTCTCGATGTGCTTGCGGTACTCGTCGAGCGTCGTGGCGCCGACGGCGCGCAGCTCGCCGCGCGCGAGCATCGGCTTCAGCAGGTTGGCGGCGTCGACGGCGCCCTCGCCGGCGCCCGCGCCGACGATCGTGTGCAGCTCGTCGATGAAGAGGATCACGAGGCCGTTGGCGTCCTGGACCTCCTTCAGCACGGCCTTGAGACGGTCCTCGAACTCGCCGCGGTACTTCGCGCCGGCGATCAGCGCGCCGATGTCGAGCGAGACGACCTTGCGGTCGCGCAGCGACTCGGGCACGTCGCCGGAGACGACGCGCTGAGCGAGCCCCTCCGCGATCGCGGTCTTGCCGACGCCCGGCTCGCCGATCAGGACTGGGTTGTTCTTCGTGCGCCGCGACAGCACCTGGATCACGCGGCGGATCTCGTCGTCGCGGCCGATCACGGGGTCGAGCTGGCCGAGCGCGGCGGCCTCGGTCAGGTCGCGGCCGTACTTCTCAAGCGCCTGGTACTTGTCCTCGGGCGCGGCGTCGGTGACGCGGTGCGGGCCGCGGACCTCTCTGATCGCGGTGTCGAGGTTCTCGTGGTTGGCGCCGGCGGCGCGCAGGATCTCGCCCGGCTTCGAGTTGTGACCCGAGAGCGACAGCAGCACGTGCTCTGTCGACACGTACTCGTCGTCGAGCTGGCGCATCTCGTGCTCGGAGGCACGCAGCACCTGCATGAACTCGGTCGACGGACCGCTGCCGCCACTCGGCCCCGACATCGTCGGGAGCGCGTCGAGCGCGGCGTTGTTCTCGTTGCGGATCGCCGCGGGGTCGGCGCCGACCTTGCGCAGGACGGCGGGGACGATCGACTCCGGCTGCGTCAGCAGGACCGCGAGCAGGTGCTCGGGCGTGGCCTGCGGGTTGCGACGCTCCTCGGCCAGCCGCAGACCGGCCTGGATCGCCTCCTGTGACTTGATCGTGAAGCGGTCGAGCTGCATCCGGCGGGTCCTCCAAGGGGTTGAGATCTAAGTGTAAGTGACTTAGATCATACCGCGTCGTCGCCGTCTTTCGAAGGGCGCTCGACGGGAATTCTGTAGCGCGGCGGGGCGGGTCTGTGAGGCACGATCGCGCCGCCGCGGACGTACGGGACGATCTCCGCGCGCAGCGAGCGCCGCAGCTCCTCCAGCCGCTCGACCTCCTGCGCCAGGTCACGCGCGCGCCGCTCCAGCCGGCGCACCTTCGAGCTGGCCGCCTCCAGCTGCTCCTCCAGCTCGAAGACGCGCTCGACGCCGGCGAGGTTCATCCCCAGCTCGGCCGTCATCTCCTGGATCCGGCGCAGCCGCTCGACGTCCTTGTGCGAGTACAGGCGCGTTCCCTTCGGCGAGCGCTTCGGCTGGATCAGCCCGCGCTGCTCGTACATCCGCAGCGTCTGCGGGTGCATCTCGGCGAGCTCGGCGGCGACCGAGATCATGAAGACGCCGCGGTCGTCGCTGACCTCGATCCGCGTCGTCGTCCGTATCCGGCGGCCGCCGCTGCTCATCACGCCCGCGCTTCCGTGCGGCCGCTGAAGAGGCGGGCGCGCGGGTTGCCGTTCATCGTCTTCGCCAGCTCGTCGACCGCACGGCGCTGGTCGGAGGTGAGGTCTCTCGGGACGTCGATCACGAAGCGGTAGTGGATGTCGCCCCGGCCTCTGCCGCCGAGTCTCGGCGCGCCCTCGCCTCTCAGCCGCTGGACGGTGCCGTGCTTGGTGCCCGGCGCGACCCGCAGCTTCTTGGAGCCGCGCAGCGTCGGCACCTCGACCGTCGCGCCGAGCAGCGCCTCAGGCACCGTCAGCGGGACCTCGACCTCGACGCGGTCGCCGAGATGCTTGAAGACGGGCGAGTCGGCGACGCGCGTGACGACGAACAGGTCGCCCGGCTCGCCGCCGTTGGCGCCGACCTCCCCCTTGCCGGCGATCCGCACGCGGCTGCCGTCGCGCACGCCGGCGGGGATGTTGACCTTCAGGCGCTTGATCGTGCGCCGCGCGCCGCTGCCGCCGCACGTCGGGCAGGGGTCCTCGATGATCGTGCCGGTCCCGCTGCAGCGCGAGCACGGCGTCGAGATCGAGAACAGGCCCTGCCCCTGGGACTCGACGCCGCGGCCGTGACAGACCGGGCAGACCGTCGGCGCGGTGCCGGGTCTCGCGCCGCTGCCGTGGCATGTCTCGCAGCGCGTCGAGGTCGGCACCGCCAGCGACGCCTGCGTGCCGTCGATCGCCTCCTGGAACGTCAGCGAGACCTCGGTCTCGAGATCGCGGCCGCGCTGGGCACGCGGACGCGTGCCGGTGCGCGGGCCGGCGCCGCCGCGCCCGCCGCCGCCCCCACCGCCGAAGAGGTCGCTGAAGATGTCCCTGAACGAGCCGCCGCCGAACGCGTTGGGGTCGAAGCCGCCGGTCGTCCCGCCGCCGGCCGCGAACGGACCGGTGCCGCGGTCGTACGCCTTGCGCTTCTCCGGGTCCGACAGCACGTCGTACGCGGCCGAGACCTCCTTGAAGCGCTCCTCGGCTCTCGCGTCGCCCTGGTTGGTGTCAGGGTGGTACTGCCGCGCGAGCTTGCGGTAGGACTTCTTGATCTCCTCGTCGGTGGCGTTCTTGCCGACCCCCAGGATCTTGTAGAGGTCGGGCTTGGTGGCGGCCATGCAGGCTGCTCCCTACGCCGCGACGACGACGCGGGCCGGCCGCAGGACGAGGCCGTCCAGGCGGTAGCCCGACTGGTAGACCTCGACGACGGTGCCGCTCTCGGCGCCTTCGACCGGCTGCTGGACCATCGCCTCGTGCAGGTTGGGGTCGAACCGCTCGCCCTGCGGCGAGAAGCGCTCGATCCCGGCGCGACCGAGCGCGGCGAGCAGCTCATCGTGGACGAGCCTGATGCCCGCGGTCAGGTGGTGCTCGGGCGCCCCGCTGCCGCCCTCGCCGGGCGTCTCGGCGGCGGCGAGCGCGCGGTCGAGGTTGTCGAGCGCGGGCAGCAGCTCCTTCGCGAGCTTGCCGATCCCGCGCGCCTCGGCCGCCTTCACGTCGCGCGCCATCCGCTTGCGGAAGTTCTCGAAGTCGGCCTGCGTGCGCTGCGCGAGGGCGAGGTACTCGTCGGCCTTCTCCGCCTTCGCGACCAGCTCGTCGAGGTCCTGCTGGACCTCGATGCCATGGTCCTCGGGCGTGTCGTGCGCGGCGTGGACGCCGTCGGCGGCGGGCACGGCCTCCTCGGCGGCCGTCTGCTCGACGGCCGCCTCCTCAGGCTGCTGATGCTGATGCGGCTCGTGACCCATCGTCATCTGCCCTCGTCCACGACCTCGGCGTCGACGACGTCCTCCTCGTCGTCGGAGGAGGCGTCCTCGCCGACCGGCCCGTTGGACTCCGGCCCGCCGGCGCCGTCGCCGGACGCGGCCTGCTGCTCCTGGGCTCTCTGGTACATCGCCTCGGAGACCTTGTGGAAGGCCGACTGGAGCGCGTCGGTCTTCGCCGCGATCGCCTCGGCGTCGTCGGACTCGAGGCTCTCGCGGACCGCCTTGATCGCCGCCTCGATCTCCTCTCTGGAGGAGGCGTCGACGCCGTCGCCGAGGTCTCTCAGCTGGCGCTCCGCCTGGTAGGCGGCGTTCTCGCCGTTGTTGCGCGCCTCGGCCAGCTCGCGCTGTCTCTTGTCCTCGTCCGCGTGCGCCTCGGCGTCGCCGACCATCTGTCTGATCTCGTCGTCGGACAGGCCCGAGCCTGCCTTGATCTCGATCTTCTGCTCCTTGCCGGTGCCGAGGTCCTTCGCGGACACCGAGAGGATGCCGTTCGCGTCGATGTCGAACGCGACCTCGATCTGCGGCACGCCGCGCGGCGCCGGCGGGATCCCGGTCAGCTGGAACTTGCCGAGCGACTTGTTGTACTGCGCCATCTCGCGCTCGCCCTGGAGCACGTGGATCTCGACGGACGGCTGGTTGTCCTCGGCGGTCGAGAAGACCTCCGACTTGCGCGTCGGGATCGTCGTGTTGCGCTCGATCAGCTTCGTCATCACGCCGCCCTTGGTCTCGATGCCGAGCGTGAGGGGCGTGACGTCGAGCAGGAGCACGTCCTTGACGTCGCCGGCGAGCACGCCGGCCTGGATCGCTGCGCCGAGCGCGACGACCTCGTCCGGGTTGACGCCGCGATGCGGGTCCTTGCCCGTCAGCTCCTTGACCTTGTCCTGGACGGCCGGCATCCGCGTCATGCCGCCGACCATCACGACGTGATCGATCGTCTTGGCGCCCTTGTCCTTGGCGTCGTCGAGCGCCTGACGGACCGGCACGACGGTGCGGTCGAGCAGGTCGGACGTCAGCTCGTTGAGCTTCGCGCGGGAGAGGCGCGTGTCGAGGTGCTTGGGACCGCTCGCGTCAGCGGTGATGAACGGCAGGTTGATCTGCGTCTCCTGCGTGGTGGAGAGCTCGATCTTCGCCTTCTCGGCGGCCTCGTAGAGGCGCTGCAGCGCCATCGGGTCGGCGGACAGGTCGATCGCCTGGTCCTTCTTGAACTCCGCGACGAGCCAGTCGACGACAGCCTTGTCGAAGTTGTCGCCGCCGAGGTGGTTGTCGCCCGCGGTCGACTTGACCTCGAAGACGCCGTCGCCGATCTCCAGGACCGAGACGTCGAAGGTGCCGCCGCCGAGGTCGAAGACGAGGATCGTCTGGTCGGTCTCCTTGTCGAGCCCGTACGCGAGCGAGGCCGCGGTCGGCTCGTTGATGATGCGCTTGACCTCGAGGCCGGCGATGCGGCCCGCGTCCTGCGTCGCCTGACGCTGGTCGTCGTTGAAGTACGCCGGGACGGTGATGACGGCGCCGTCGACGGTCTCGCCGAGGTACGCCTCGGCGTCGGCCTTCAGCTTCTGGAGGATCATCGCGCTGACCTCGGGCGGGCTGTACTGCTTGCCGTCCGCCTCGACGCGCGCGTCGCCGCCGGGACCGGCGACGACCTTGTACGGCACGATCGACTCCTCCTCGCGCACCTCGGCCTCCTTGCGGCCCATGAAGCGCTTGATCGAGAAGATCGTGTTGGTCGGGTTCGTCACTGCCTGGCGCTTCGCGACCGTGCCGACGAGCCGCTCGCCACCCTGCGTGAAGGCGACGACGGACGGCGTGGTGCGGCCGCCCTCGGCATTCTCGATCACGGTCGGCTCGCCGCCTTCGAGGACGGCCATACAGGAGTTGGTCGTGCCGAGGTCGATGCCGATCGTCTTGCCCATGGATGAAGCTCCTTCGCGGTTTCGCGGTACTGCGACTGTGTGCGGAAAAAAATCTAAGCGAGAGTGTAGTAGATCCGCAAGCTCGCCCCGAGCGCCGGGGCGCCCGCTCAGGCGTCGGTGCGGCGACTCGGGCAGACCCGTCTCAGCACGCACGCCGGGCAGTCGGGTCTGCGCGCGTGGCACGTGCGGCGCCCGTGGCGCAGGAGGTTCACGTGGAACTCCAGCTCCTGGCCGCGCGGCGAGAGGTCGAGCATCTCGTCGTGCAGCTCCTCGAACGGCGCCCCCGGCCGCAGCAGCCGCAGGCGCATGCCGACGCGCGAGACATGCGTGTCGACGGGGACGTCGCGCAGCCCGTACGCGAACAGCAGCACGCATGCCGCGGTCTTGCGCCCGACGCCCGGCAGCGAGCAGAGGTAGCGCTGGCCGTCGGGCACGCTCGCATCGCGCAGGAACGAGAGGTCGAGCCCGGCGCCCTCGGGCGAGTCGTCGATCGCGCGCAGGATCTGCTGGATCCGCTTCGACTTGACCTTCGAGATGCCGCCGGGGCGGATCGCCTCCTCGACCTCGGCGTTCGGCGCCTCCAGCACCGCGCGCCAGTCGGCGAAGCGCTCGCGCAGCCGCTCGTACGCGACGTCGCGGTTGCGGTCGTTGGTCGACTGCGACAGGACCGTCAGCACCAGCTCGTCGAGCGGCTGCTCGTGCGGCGGCATGATCGGGATCCCGTAGACGTCGCGCAGCTTGTCGCGGATCGCGTTGACCCTGCGGCGTGTCGGCCGCGTCCACTCGCCCTTCGGGATCGTGACGAGCTTGTCGCCGGAGGCGTCGGTCTTCAATCCAGCGCTCCCCAGCGCTCGGTCGCGCGCGCGGCCTCGGCG
Organism: Conexibacter woesei DSM 14684; assembly: GCF_000025265.1. Classification (GTDB taxonomy): domain Bacteria; phylum Actinomycetota; class Thermoleophilia; order Solirubrobacterales; family Solirubrobacteraceae; genus Conexibacter; species Conexibacter woesei. The sequence goes on along the minus strand of NC_013739.1, from coordinate 835,178 downwards.
ACCGCGTCGGGCAGCGCCGCGGCGGCCGCCGCCGGGTAGTAGCCGCTCAGCGCCAGCCGCGCGAGCAGGACGCCCGTCAGCGTGTCGCCGGCGCCGACCGTCGAGCGGACCTCCGCCGCGACGCCCGGCACGTCGAGTCTCAGCTCGCCGCGCAGCATCGCGCCCGCCGCCCCGCGCGTCAGCACGACCATCCGCGCGCCGCCCTTGAGCAGCGCGCGCGCCGCCAGCTCCGGGTCGGACTCGCCGGTCATCAGCTCCGCCTCGGCGGCCGTCGCTCGCACCAGCAGCGCGCCGCGCACGCAGGCGTTCGCGTACGACTGCGCCTGCGAGCGCATCGCCCAGCGGTGGAGACGGATGTTCGGGTCGAAGACGATCGGCGTGCCGGCCGCGAGCGCCTGCTCGCGGGCGTCGAGGACCAGCTCGCGCTCCGCTCTGTCGACGAGCGCGTTGGTCGTCAGGAAGAGGCCGTCGGCGGCGGCGAGCGCCTCCTCCAGCCGGCCGCCCAGCGCGTGCAGCACGGCGCGCGGGTCGTCGCCGTAGAGGTCGTAGCGCGGCTCGCCGTCCTCGTCGACGACGACGAACGCGAGCCGCGTGCGCGCCTCCTCGCCCAGCTCGAACCAGCGCAGGTCGACGCCCTCGCGCTCCAGCCGCGCCCGCAGCCAGCGGCCCCACGGGTCGGCGCCGGCGCCGCCGGCGAGCGCGATCGCGGCGCCGTGCCGCGCAGCGGTGACGGCGACGTTCGCGGCGACGCCGCCGAACGCCGGCACGAACGCGTCCGCCTCCGCGACGTCGTGGAGCGGCCGCTCGCAGATCAGGTCGACGAGCGCTTCGCCGAGGCAGAGAGTCGTCACGATCGGCAAGGTAACCCCTGTGGCGCGCAGGCGCGTATAAGCTCGCGCCCTCGTGGAGGTGACCGAGCACACCGGGGAGCTCGACGGACAGCCCGTCTTCTGGCGCTCCGCGCCAGCCGATGGCGCGCCGACGCTGTACGTCCACGGCGTCCCGACCAGCTCCGACGACTGGATCCCGTTCCTGGAGCGGACCGGCGGGCTCGCGCCCGACCTGCCCGGCTTCGGCCGCTCGGGCAAGGGCGGGCAGAACCCGTACTCGCTGGACGGGATCGCCGACTTCGTCGAGCGCTTCCTCGCGATGCTCGGCGTCGAGCGCGTCAAGCTCGTCGTGCACGACTGGGGCTCCGCGGCGCTCGCCTTTGCGATCCGCCATCCCGAGCGCGTCGAGCGGCTGATCGTCTGCAACGCCGTCCCGCTGCTGCCCGGCTACCGCTGGCACCGGATCGCGCGCATCTGGCGCACACCGTTCCTCGGCGAGATGGCGATGGGGCTGACGCTGAAGTGGACGATGGGCCGGTTCATGCGCCCGGCGTTCGCGAGACCGCCGCCGCGCACGTTCATCGAAGCGGCGTGGCGCCATTTCGACCAGGGCACTCAGCGCGCGATCCTGCGGCTGTACCGAAGCGCACCTGAAAGCAGCCTCGAACGCGCTGGTACAGATCTTTCACAGGTGACCGCTCCCGCGTTGGTAGTTTGGGGCGCGCTCGACCCCTACATCCCGCCGAGCTTCGGGGACGCGTATGCGGAGCGGCTGCCGGGGGCGAGCGTCGAACACGTCGCGGACGCCGGTCATTGGCCCTGGATCGACAGGGCCGATCTCATCGAACGATTTGCTGCCTTCCTGGGTGACACCTGACGAATCGCCGCGTGCCGCGCCGGCCCGCCGGCCGCGCCTGCTCGCGCTCGCGCTGCTGCTGCTCTCGCTCGCCGTCCCGGCGCTGCTGGCAGGAGGCACGGGCGCGGCGTCTGCCGCGGCCGCTCCGGCCTCGCCGCAGGCGTCTGCCGCGGCCGCGCCCCGCTTCGGACCGGCGGTCGTGGCCGAGCTGAACCGCATACGTGCCCGCAGCGGCCTGCCGGCCGTGCGGCACGACCAGCGGATGAGCCGGACCGCCTCCGCGCACTCGCGCCACATGCTGCGGACCGGCGCACTCGTGCACGGCTCCTGGACCGGTCGCGTCGCCCGCGCGGCAGGCTCGGCGGCCGCCGTCGGCGAGGTGCTCGGCTGGCTGCGCCGCACGAGCCCGTCGCGCGAGGCGCGTGCGGTCGTGCGCGGCTGGCTGAACTCGGCGCCGCACCGCCACGTGCTGCTCGACGCGCGCTTCCGCCGCGTCGGGATCGGCCGTGCGGCCGGCCGTTTCGACGGCGCGAAGGCCGCCGTCTACACGGTCGACTGGGCCACCGCGCGCTGACGGACGCCGCTCCGCCGAACGACCGCGAGCCGGTCGGTTGGTTAGCCTGCCAAGGCCGATGAGCAGCCTCAGCGCCACTCCGACGCGCAGCCGTGCCGCGGTGCCGAGCTGGTTGCGCACCGCCGCTCCCGGCCTGCTCGCCGCCGTGCTCGCGGCGGTCTACCTGCTCTGGGAGCCGGCGTCGATCGACCTCGCCGCGGCCGAGTACCGCTCCTGGCTGTTCGGCCGCGAAGGGCTCGCGCTGTACGACCTGCAGTGGTACGGCGGCCACCACATGCCGGGGTACAGCGTGCTCTTCCCGCCGCTCGGCTGGCTGCTCGGGCCGCGCCTCCTCGGCGCGCTCTGCGCCGTCGCCTCCGCCGTCCTGTTCGAGCGGCTCGCGCGCGGGCGCTACGGCGCGAACGCCTGGCTCGGCGCGCTCTGGTTCGCCGGCGGCACGGCGACGATACTGCTGAGCGGCCGGCTCACCTTCGGCCTCGGGCTCGTGCCCGCGCTCGGCGCGCTGCTGGCGATCGAGCGCGGTCGCGCCGCGCGCACGGCGCACCGGCGCCACGTGCTCACCGGCGTCGCGCTCGGGCTCGCCGTGCTGACGGCGCTGGCGAGCCCCGTCGCCGCGATCTTCCTCGCGATGGCCGCGACCGCCTACGCCGTCGCCGACCCGCTCCCGCGCCCGCTGCGACTGAGCGCCCTGCTGACCGAGCGCCGCCTCGTCGGCCTCGGGGTCGCGGGCGCGACGATCGCGCCGGTCGGGATCGCCGCGATCGCGTTCCCGGAGGGCGGCGTCGAGCCGTTCGTGCTGTCCGCCTACTGGCCGGTTCTCGCCGTCACTGCGGCCGCGCTGTGGCTCGTCCCGCGCGAGCAGCGGGCGCTGCGCGCCGGCGTCGTCCTCTACGCGCTCGGCTGCACCGCCGCGTTCGTGCTCGACACGCCCGTCGGCGGCAACTCCGCCCGCCTCGGCGCGCTCTGCGCCGGCCCGCTGTTCGCGCTCGTGCTGTGGCCGCGCCGCCGCGTCGTGCTCGCGCTGGTCGCGCTGCCGCTGCTGTTCTGGCAGTGGACCTCCGCCTACCACGACGTCAGGGCGGCCAACGGCGACCCGAGCGTCGAAGCGGCCTTCTACGCGCCGCTCAACGCGTTCCTCGACCGCGCCGAGGCGCGCGGCGAGATCGGTCGCGTCGAGATCCCTTTCACGAAGCTGCACTGGGAGTCGCGCCACGTCGCGCCGACGCACGAGCTGGCGCGCGGCTGGGAGCGCCAGCTCGACCACAAGGTCAACCCGCTCTTCTACGACGGCGAGCTGACGCCCGCCCGCTACCGCGCCTGGCTTCACGAGATGGCCGTGCGCTGGGTCGCGCTGCCGGACACGCGCTTCGACTACTCCGCGCGTGCCGAGGCGAGGCTGGTCGCGGGCGGCCTGCCGTATCTGAGAGAGGCGTGGAGCGGCGGCGGCTGGAAGGTCTACGCGGTCGAGGACCCGACCCCGCTCGTCAGCGGCCCGGCGCGGATCGTCGCGCTCGGCAGCGACAGCGTGACGCTCGACGTCGCGCGGCCGGCGACGCTGCACCTGCGGATGCACTGGACGCCGTACTGGGCGCTCGCGAAGGGCGACGGCTGCGTCGCGCCGGACGGCCGCGAGCAGACGCAGGTGCGGGTGCGCAGAGCGGGCGAGGTCAGGCTCGTGACGCGCTTCGCGATCGGGCGGATCGCCGCCCAGAGCCCGCGCTGCACGGGCTGAGCCCGGCGCTGGCCGGGGTTCGGCCAGCTCGACCCTGAGAGGGTGCTAACCCCCGTCGTGGGCCAACAGACCGCGATCCGAGATAGGATGCGCGTTTCCACATGATCCGTACGCTTCGCGACATCGAGCGACGGGTGCTGCCGCATGGTTGGGCTGATCTCGCGCGGCAGCTGCTCCTCTTCGCCGCTGCTTACTACGCCTACCAGATCGTCCGCGGCGCAGCCGACGGCAAGGCGGCGGTCGCGGCGTGGAACGCCACGAACATCATCGGGCTCGAACAGAGCCTGAACCTGTTCATCGAGCCGAGCGTGCAGGCGTGGGCGGCGAGCACCGGCTGGGTCGCCGACGTGACCGCCTGGCTCTACATCAACTCGCACTTCGTCGTGACGGTCGGCGGGCTGGCCTTCATCTACCTGTTCCGCAACGACTCCTTCTACTTCGTGCGGAACATGTTCATGATCGCGATGGTGATCGCGCTCGTCGGCTACGCCGCCTACCCGACCGCACCGCCGCGGCTGATGCCCGAATGGGGCTTCACCGACACGGTCGCCACGTTCACCGGCGTCAAGGCCGAGTCGAACTCGACCGTCAGCGCGCTCGTGAACCTCTACGCCGCCGTGCCCTCGATGCACGTCTGCTTCGCGCTGATGATCGGCTGGCCGCTCGCGCGGCTCGTGCGGCCGAGAGCGCTGAAGGCGTTCTGGTTCCTCTACCCGTTCGTCGTCATGTTCGTCGTCGTCGCGACCGGCAACCACTGGATCTTCGACGCGGTCCTCGGCGCCTCCGCCGCCGGCGTCTCCGCGCTCCTCTCTCAGCAGCTGCTCGCGCGCTGGCGCCCGCAGGCGTGGTCGTTCGGCAGCGACCGCGCCGAGGCGACTGCCTGATGGCCTCACCCGAGCCTGACGGGCGCCGCCGGCGCGGCGGCGAGCCGCGTGCCCGCGGCGAGCTGTCGGAGGTGATGAAGGACAAGCTGATCGAGTCGCGGCTGACGCCGAACGCGATCTCGCTGACCGGCCTCGTCGGCAACCTGATCGCCGCCGTGCTGGTCTGGCAGGAGTACTTCTTCCTCGCCGGCGTCGCCTTCATCCTCGGCTCGGTGATGGACACGCTCGACGGGCGCTACTCGCGCATGTCGGGCAAGGGCACGAAGTTCGGCGCGTTCCTCGACTCGACGCTCGACCGCGTCGAGGAGGGGATCGTGCTGACCGCCGTCGCCTACTACTTCTCGACCGCCGGCGACGACGTCGCGGTCGCCGCGACGGTCGTCGCCGTGCTGGCGTCGCTGATGGTCTCCTACACCCGCGCCCGCGCCGAGGCGCTCGGCGTCGAGTGCAAGGTCGGGATCGCCAGCCGCGCCGTGCGCGTCGTGATCCTCTCGATCGGCCTGATCTTCGCGAAGGGCGCCGGGATCGGCGACTTCGAGCTGCTCGCGCCGGCCGTCTACGTGCTCGCCGCGCTGTCGGTCTTCACGATGTTCCAGCGCATCTTCCACGTGCGCAGACAGCTCTCGGGCGGCCCACCGCCCGCAACTTCTGTGTAACCAGCGCCGCCTGTCGGGGTCTCTCCCGGCAGATCCTTCAGGAGGAAACACCTAAGTGAGCAACGCTTCCACCAACGGCGCGAGCCGGTACCAGGCGGACAAGGTCCGGGTCGCCATCATCGGCGTCGGGAACTGCGCCAACTCGTTCATCCAGGGCGTCCAGTACTACAGAGACGCCAATCCGGACGAGCGCGTCCCCGGCCTCATGCACGTCGATCTCGGCGGCTACCACGTCAGAGACATCGAGTTCACGGCCGCGTTCGACATCGACGCCGAGAAGGTCGGCAAGGATCTCGGCGAGGCGATCTGGTCCGGTCAGAACGACACGATCAAGTTTGCCGAGGTGCCGAGAATCGGCGTCACCGTCCAGCGCGGGATGACGCACGACGGGCTCGGCAAGTACCTGTCGCAGAAGATCAGAAAGGCCGACGGCCCGACGGCCGACATCGTCCAGATCCTCAAGGACACGAAGACCGACGTCGTCGTCTCCTACCTGCCGGTCGGTTCCGAGCAGGCGACGAAGTGGTACGTCGAGCAGGTCATCGAGGCCGGCTGCGGCTTCGTCAACTGCATCCCCGTCTTCATCGCCAGCGAGGACTACTGGGACGAGCGCTTCAAGAGAGCGAACCTCCCGATCGTCGGCGACGACATCAAGTCGCAGGTCGGCGCCACGATCACGCACCGCAACCTCGCGCGCCTGTTCCACGAGCGCGGCGTCAAGCTCGAGCACACCTCGCAGCTGAACGTCGGCGGCAACATGGACTTCTTCAACATGCTCGAGCGCGAGCGCCTCGAGTCGAAGAAGATCTCCAAGACGAACGCGGTGACCTCGGTCGCCGGCATCGAGCTGCCCGCCAGAGACGTCCACGTCGGTCCTTCGGACTACGTGCCGTGGCTGACGGACCGCAAGTGGGCGCACATCCGCCTCGAGGGCAGAGCGTTCGGCGACGTGCCGCTGATCGCCGAGCTGAAGCTCGAGGTGTGGGACTCGCCGAACTCCGCCGGCATCGTCACCGACGCCGTGCGCTGCTGCAAGCTGGCGCTGAACCACGGCATCGGCGGCCAGCTCGACGGCCCCAGCTCGTACCTGATGAAGTCGCCGCACAACCAGCGGCCCGACGACGAGGCGCGCAACGACACCGAGTCGTTCATCGCCGAGTACGGCCGCCAGCCCGGCACCAAGCCGACGGGCATCGCCCCGCCGGCCGAGAAGCCCGCCGAGGCGTAGCACCCGCCGCACACGAGCAGTTTCGGAACGGCCCGCCGCTCGGCGGGTCGTTCTCGTTCCGGAGGGATATCCTGCAACTCGTGTCAGAGCGCTTCGCGATCGCCCAGGTCACGCCGTACGCCTGGGAAGTGCCGCATGACGTGAACCGTGCGGTCGCACGCGTGGCGGACGAGCTGGCCGCGCGCGGCCACCGCGTCCTGATCGTCGCCCCATCGCAGTCGGCCGCGCTCGTGCGCGAGTCGCGCAAGGCGATCCACGCGGCGCGGCAGGACCCCGCCGCGCTGCTGGAGGGGACCGGGGACGGCTTCCCGCGCGTACTCGGCGTCGGCGAGGTGCTGCCGTTCTCCCCTTCCCGCCGCAAGGCCGTCTCGCTGCCGCTCGACGTCGCCCGCACGATCGAGCAGGCGCTCGCGATCGCGCCGCTCGACCTCGTCCACCTGCACGAGCCGTTCGCGCCGAGCGCCGCCAGCGCCGCGCTGCGCCACTCGCGCGCGCTCAACGTCGGCTCCTTCCACGCACCGACCGAGCGGATCCTGTCGACGCAGGTGGCACGCCGCGTCGTCGAGCTGTTCCTCGGCCGGCTCGACGCGCGCATCGCCAGCTACGACGCGACGCGCGACCTGCTCGCCCGCTGGTTCCCCGCCGACTACCGCGTGATCCTGCCGGGCGCCGACCCGCCGCGCGCGGTGGCCGACGGCGAGACGGCGCGCGGCGACGGCCCGCCCGAGCTGGTGCTCGTCTCCGACGAGGAGCGGCCGGCCGTGCGGACGTTCCTGCGCGCGCTGCGCCAGCTCCCGCTCGACGTGCCGTGGCACGCGACCGTGTGGTCCCCGCGCGGGATCCAGCCCGCCGGTGCGCTGCGCCGCGAGCTGCGCGACCGCGTCGCCTTCGCCGGCCCCGAGGACGTCGACGAGGCGACGCTGCTGGCACGCGCTGACGTCGCCGTGCGGGCCTCCTCAGGCGCCGCGCCGGCGCCGAGCGGCCTCCTCGGCGCGGTCGCCGCCGGCGCCGTCCCCGTCGTCGCGCGGCTGCCCGTCTACGAGGAGCTGGTCGGCGAGGGCGATCGCGGACTGCTGTTCGAGCCCGGGGACGTCGAGACGCTGGCGGCGCAGCTCGGCCGGCTCGTGCGCGAGCCGGCGCTGCGCGAGCGGCTGCGGGCGGGCGCGGAAGGGCTGCGCGAGCACCTCAGCTGGTCGCGCGTCGTCGACCAACTGGAGCAGGTCTACGGTGGCCTCGTCGCCAAGCGGCACGACGGCCGCGGCGACCCCGTGCTGCGCGCGAAGGTCGCGCAGCGGCGGCTGATCGACGTCGACCTCCACATGCACACCGACCACTCCGGCGACTGCGCGACGCCCGTGGAGGTGCTGCTCGCGACCGCCAAGGCGAGAGGGCTCGGCGCGATCGCCGTCACCGACCACAACGAGATATCGGGCGCGCTGGAGGCGCAGGCGAAGGCGAGCGGCATCAAGGTGATCGTCGGCGAGGAGGTCAAGACCAAGGACCAGGGCGAGGTGATCGGCCTGTTCCTGACGGAGCTGATCCCGCGCGGCCTCTCGCTCGCGGCGACGATCGCCGAGATCAAGCGCCAGGGCGGCGTCGTCTACGTCCCGCACCCGTTCGACCGGATGCACGCGGTGCCCGACTACGAGCATCTGCTGGCAGTGCTCGACGACGTCGACGCGATCGAGATCTTCAACCCCCGCATCGCGATCCAGGAGTTCAACGAGGAGGCCGTCCGCTTCGCCGCGAAGTACCGCATCCCGGCGGGCGCCGGCTCCGACGCGCACGTCGCGCAGGGGCTCGGCTCGGTGCGGATCCGGATGCCCGACTTCGACGGCCCGCAGGAGTTCATGGAGTCGCTGCGGGAGGCCGACGTGATCCGCACGCCCGCCAGCCTGCTGTACGTCCAGGCGCTGAAGTTCCTGCAGACGAAGGCGACGCCGGCCCCGGCGCGCAAGGCCGCACGCGACCGGCGCGTGCGGCGGGCGGTTCGCAAGTCCTGATGCACGGGCAGGGAGATGGCGGTGGCGCGTCCAATCTTCCCGAGAGCATGCCCGTGACCACAGATGACGAGATCCGCGAGAAGTACCTCGAGCGCGCCATCCGGGAGCTGAACCAGCTCACCCGCGAGCTCCAGAGCTGTCCCCACTGCCCGCGCGGCAACCTGATGCCCGTGCTGGGCTCCGGTCACCCGCAGGCCGACGTCTTCATGATCAAGTACCAGCCGCGGCCGTCGGAGGTCGAGGAGGGCGTCGCCTTCTACGGCCGTGCGGGCGGAGCGCTGATGAAGTCGCTCAAGCGGCTCCAGATCGACCCGCTCGCCGTCTACGGCACGCTCTGCGTCAAGTGCCCGGTCTCGGACCCGACGCTGGCCGACCCGGCCTGCGTCGAGCGGATCGTCGAGGAGCTGGCGATCGTGCAGCCGAAGATCGTCGTCGTGATGGGCGAGGAGGCGCTGCACGTCGTCAACGACCTCGACATCCCGCTCGCACGCGAGCTGGAGCAGGTGCCGGGCGCGATCCAGCACCTGACGCCGTCGGTCGACGCGCTGTACGTGCCGAACATCGATGAGGCGCTCGACGAGGAGGGCGCCAAGCGCGCCTTCTGGCGCGCTTTCAAGGTGCTCGGCGACTGGTACGCGGACCTGCCGCCGTACTAGGACCGGCACAAGCCGGTTCGGGCTGCGGCGGGGTGCGGGTAGACGGACCCCATGGACTTGGAGGAACGCACGCTCGAACAGGTCGGCGACACGTGCGAGGAGTGCGGCGCGAAGCTGACGCCGCGCGAGCAGCAGGCCGTGCTGGAGTCCGGCGGCCCGGCGCTCTGCACGACCCACGCCGCCGAGGTCGTCCCGCTGGGGGACGACGAGCCCGAGGACGCGGCGTAGCGCAGCGCGTCAGCGCGCGTCGGCGAGACGGACGACGCGCACGTCGCCGGAGGAGGTGCGCGCCTCGATCGTGCGTTTGGCGTCGACCGACTGGTCGACCTGCACGTCCCGATCGCCGCTTTCGGTGTCCGTCAGCACGTTGTACGTGTCGCCGCCGGGCACCGCCACCGTCACGTCGCCGGAGGCGGTGATCGCCTTGACGCGGTCGGGCGCGACGCGCGTGCGGACCTCGAGGTCGCCGCTGCTGGTGTTGACCGAGACGTCTCTGCCGCCGTACCCGACGACGGTCACGTCACCCGAGGAGACGTTGACCGACAGCTCGCCGGTGACGTCCTCGGCGCGCACGTCGCCGGAGCTGGCGTTCAGCGACACGCGACCACGCAGTCCGACGGCGCGCACGTCGCCGGCGTCGGCGTCGGCTGTGACCTGCGTGTCGCGCGGCACATGGATCTCGTAGTCGGTCGTGCAGGTGTTGACGCCGATGTTTCCCCAGAAGCCGCAGCCGCCGTCGACCTTCAGCGCGCTGCCGGTGAGCTGCTGTTCGCGGTCGGGCTTCGCCAGCCCCCAGCTGGCGTGCGCGACGACGCGCACGTCGTCGCGCTCCTCGCCGATCACCGTCACGTCGCCGGAGCCGCCGTCGATCCGCAGCTGCTCGACGGCGCCGTAGCTCGTGGTGGTCGTCTCCTTCTGACGGACGCCGAACGCGACGGCCGACAGCGCGGCGTAGAGGACCATCACGACGCCGAAGCCGGTGCAGAGGATCAGGAACGGCCGCGGAAGGCCTTTGCGAGGGGTGGTGGCGGGCACGACTGGCACGATAGGCGCCGCCGCCCGCTCGCGGAATGGGACCTCCTACCGGGCGGGCGGTGGGGCTGTCCCCACCCCAGCCTCTACGGCAGCAGAACGATCTTGCCGAGCTTGCCGCCCGCGGCGAAGCGGTCGTACGCCGCCTCGGCCTCGTCGAGGCCGAACGTCGCGGCGACCGGGACGCGCAGCGCGCCGCTCTGCACCAGCGGCAGCACGTGCCGCTCGAGGCGGCGGGCGGTCGCGGCCTTCTCCTCCAGCGGGCGCGCGCGCAGCGTCGAGGCGCGGATCGTGCCGCGCTTGCCCATCAGCTTCGCGAGGTTCAGCTCGCCCTTCGCGCCGGCGCCGATGCCGATCACGACGATCCGCCCCTCGATCGCGAGCGCGTCGACGTTCGCGTCGAGGTTCGGCGCGCCGACCAGCTCCAGCACGACGTCGAACGGGCCGTGCTCGGCGAAGCCCTCCGGCTCGATCACGGTCGCGCCGAGCGCGGCGACCTGGTCGCGCAGGTCGGGGTTGCGGACCGTCGCGGTGACGCGCGCGCCGGCCGCCCGGCCGAGCTGGATCGCGGCGGTGCCGACGCCGCCGGCCCCGCCGTGGACGAGCAGCCGCTCGCCCGCGCGCAGCCCGCCCTGCGAGAAGATCGCGTCGTGCGCGGTCGTGAAGACCTCCGGGAAGCCGCCGGCCGCGGGCCAGTCGAGCGCGTCGGGCACCGGAATCAGCTGCCGCTCGTGGACGACCGCCAGCTCGGCCTGTCCGCCGCCGCCGACGATCGCCATCACGCGATCACCGACGGCGAAGCGCGTCGCGCCGTCGCCGAGCGCGACGACCTCGCCCGCCAGCTCCAGGCCCGGGATGTCCTGCGGCGAGCCGGGCGGCGCCGGATAGCGCCCGCGGCGCTGCAGCATGTCGGCGCCGTTGATGCCGGCGGCGCGCACGCGGACGAGCGCTTCGCCCGCTCCGGCGGCCGGATCGGGGTGGTCTTCGACGTGGATCCCGCCGTCGCGGATGGTGGCTGCGCGCATGGCGCCGGAGTGTAGTGCCGACGGTTGATCCTGCGGATCGACCACCGAGTGTGTAAGAGTAGTCACAAGCTTCTGCAAAAACGCTCATGCAATTGCTGCCCCCCAAGCTTCCAAACCTCCGCGCGCTGCCGCCCATCTGGCGTGAGAGCCTGCTCCCCGCCGAGGCCGCATCGCTCGTGCTCGACCCGGTCTTCCGCGGCCACGGCGTCCCGGCCGGCCACGGCCGCCCGGTCCTGCTGATCCCCGGCTACCTCGCCGGCGACGCCTCGCTCACGACGATGGCACGCTGGCTGCAACGCGCCGGCTACCGCACCGAGCGCGCGGGAATCCGCCTCAACGTCGGCTGCGGCGGCGCCACCGTCACGCGGCTGGAGGAACGGCTGGAAGCGCTCTCCGCCGCCGCAGGAGGCCGCCGCGTGGCGCTCGTCGGACAGAGCCGCGGCGGCGCGCACGCCCGTGCGCTCGCCGGCCGCAGGCCGGAGCTGGTCAGCGGCGTCGTCGCGCTCGGCTCGCCGCTGCGCGACCCGCTGATGGTCCACCCGCTCGTGCGGATGAACGTCGAGCTGGTCGGGAGGCTCGGCTCGCTCGGCGTGCCCGGACTGCTGAACAGCGGCTGCCGCGACGGCGACTGCTGCGAGCCGCTGCGCGAGAACCTGCGCACGCCGCTCCCGCCCGACGTCGGCTACGTCTCGATCTACTCGCGCCGCGACGGGATCGTCGACTGGCGCGCCTGCCTCGATCCCGGAGCCGAGCACGTCGAGGTCGACGCGACCCATCTCGGCATGGGCTTCCACGCCCCGACGTATCGCGCCGTCGCCGCCGCCCTGCGCCGCTTCCGCGACGCGGAGCTGGGCGCCGACGAGCCGGCCGCCGCGCCGCTCGCCGCCGCCGCGTAGCGCGGCGTCGTCCTGGATTGGTGTCGCATGGCGACACCAAGGCAGGACGACCCTAGGCCGTCATCAGAGCGACCGGGAGGCCGAGGCCAGCTGAGCGGCGGAGCGAGGCGATACGGCGGCCCGGCTGGACGGCGTCACGCACCTCGCTGACGTGCTCGCCGAGCCGCGCGACGGTCGCGTCGATGTCCTCGCAGCACAGCGCGAGGCCCCAGAAAGACGCCGGGCGCTCGGCGCCGCCGGCGCGCTCGACGACGTCGGCCGGCTCCTGTACCGCTTCGAGGATCTCGGCGCCGAGGCGGAAGAACGCCTGCCGCGGCGCGCCGGCCGGCGTCGGCTCCTCGCGCACGCGGCGGAGGTCGAGCCCGGCCGCCTCGAGCGCGGTGACGGTACGGTCGAGCGCGGGCGAGACGGCGACGACGTGATCGATCCGCGTGACGCCGTTGGGATGGACCGGCGCCCGCTCGGCGAGCGGGGCGGTCGTCGCGCCCGCGAGCGCGGTCGGCAGGCCGTCCAGCTCGGTCGTCGTCGCGTCGCGCAGCGTCCAGCGCACGATCCCGCGACCGGCGGCGCGGCCGGCGAGCCGCAGCGCCACCCTGCCGATGCGGCACGTCTCCCCCTCGACGGCGAAGCCGAGCGCGGCCCAGCTCGCGGGCTCGTCCGCGATGGTCAGCTCGTCGATCTCCGGCACGGCGGCGATGCTAGACGGTCGGCGCCGCCCGCCGAGCCGCTTGGAAGCGGGCGCGCGCTAGACGCGCTCGAACAGCGCCACGCACTCTATGTGCGGGGTCTGCGGGAACATGTCGACCGGGCGCACCTTGCGCAGGACGTAGCCGGCCTCGGCGAGCTGCGCGCCGTTGGGCGCGAGCGTCGTCGGGTTGCAGGAGATGTAGACGAGCCGCTTCGGCGAGGCGTCGATGATCCGTCTGACGACCTTTCTCGACAGGCCGGCGCGCGGCGGGTCGACGACGACGACGTCGGGAGAGCCGGCGGTGTCGACGAGCAGTCTCAGCGCGGTGCGGACGTCGCCGGCGAAGAAGCGGGCGTTGTCGATCTCGTTCAGTCTCGCGTTCGCTATCGCGTCGCCGATCGCGTCCTCGATGATCTCCAGGCCCCACAGCTCGCCCGCACGCGGCGCCATCGTGAGGCCGACGGTGCCGATCCCGCAGTAGAGGTCGTAGAGCCGCTCGAAGCCGGCCAGCGAGGCGTAGTCGCCGGCGAGCGCGTAGAGCTTCTCCGCCATCTCGGTGTTGACCTGGAAGAAGGCGTTCGGGGAGACGCGGAACGACATCCCGTTCAGCTCCTCCTCGAGATAGTCGCTGCCGGCGATCAGCTCCGTGTCGCCCTCCGCGGTCGTCTCGCCGAGCCCGTCGAACTGCGTCCACAGCAGGCCGTCGCAGTCGACCGCCTCTGCGAACGCCTCGCGGTCGAGCTCGCCGGGCATCGTCACGAGGCGGACCTGGAACTGGCCGGTGCGGCGACCCTCGCGGATCACGCAGTTGCGCAGGAAGCCGCGACGCGTGCGGCGGTCGTACGCCGTCAGACCCTGCTCGCGGCAGAACGCCAGCACCTGGTCGCGGACCGCGTTGCCGCGCTCGGAGGCGAGCATGCAGTCGGCTATCGGGACGATCCGGTCCCACTCGCCGGGCGCGTGGAAGCCGAAGATCAACTCGCCTCTCTCGGCCGTCCCCTCGGTCCCGAACGAGTACTCGAGCTTGTTGCGGTAGCGCCACGTCTCCAGCGCCGGCACGATCGGCTCCAGCTCGAAGCCGCCGAGCTTGCCGATGCGGCGCAGCGCGTCGTCGACCTGCTTGGACTTGATCTCCAGCTGGCGCTCGTACGGCAGGATCTGCCACGGCGCGCCGGGGTGGTCGGCGACGGGCGCGATCCGATCCGGGCTCGGCTCGAGCACGTCGACCGTTATCGCCTCGCCGTAGTCGCGCTTGGTCTTCGTGACCTTCGCGCGCACGCGGTCGCCCGGGATCGCGCCGTGCACGAACAGCACGTAGCCCTCGTGACGCGCGACGCCGTTGCCGCCGAAGGCGAGGTCGTCGATCGTCAGCTCCAGCTCGGCGAAGCGGTCGGGGCGCTGCTTGCGTGGGGTCGTCGGCGTGCTCATGCGGACGCTTAGGATGGCAGGGTCATGGACCTCGGTGCGTATCGACTGCAAGCGGAGACGTTCGTCGCCGAGCTCGGCGACGAGTACTACACCCACTACGCCGGCCTCAAGGACGGGTTCGACGTCGACGCGATCTACGCGCGACACGCCGGTCTCTTCTCGTTCGACGCGGTCGCGCGGCTGCGCGAGCTGGCCGCCTCCGACGGCCGCTCGCCCGACGACGCGCGCCGCCTGCGGATGCTGCTCGACTTCGCTGTCGAGGGCTGTCTCGGACTCGCGACGACGGCGGAGGCGGCCGCGCTCGCGCAGCGGGAGGCCGGCCTGCGACTCGACGTCGGCGGCACCGTCGTCGGCTTCCGCGAGTCCGTCGTCGCGCAGGCGAACGAGCCCGGCCGCGAACGGCGCGCCGCGATCGAGGCGGCGCGCCTGGAGGCGACCGAGCGGGACTTGAACCCGCTCCACCGCGCGGCGCTGCAGCGCACGCACGCGGTCGTGCGCGAGCTGGGCTGGCCGAGCTACCGCGCGATGTGCGCCGACTGCAAGGGCGTCGACCTCGACGCGCTCTCGGCAGCGACGGAGACGTTCCTGGCGGCGACCGACGCCGACTACGACGCGATCGTCGGACCGGCGGTCGAGCGCGTCGTCGGCGTCGGGATGGCGCGGCTCACGCGCGCCGACCTGCCGTGGTTCTTCCGCGCCCGCGACGAGGACGCGTCGTTCCCGGCGCAGCAGCTGCTGCCCGCGTTCGAGGCGACGCTCGGCGGCCTCGGGCTCGAGCCGGCCGCCGGCGGCCGCGTGCTGCTCGACGTCGAGCCGCGGCCGCGCAAGTCGCCGCGCGCCTTCTGCGTGCCGGTGCGCGCGCCGGGCGACGTGCGGCTCGTCGTCGCGCCGGTCGGCGGCCGCGACGACTACGTCGCGCTGCTGCACGAGGGCGGGCACGCGCAGCACTTCGCGCACGTCGCGCCGGAGCTGCCGTTCGAGTTCCGCCACCTCGGCGACAACGCGGTGACGGAAGCGTTCGCGTTCCTCTTCGACCACCTCGCCGAGGACCCCGCGTGGCTGCGGCGCCGGCTCGGCGTCGCCGACGACGACGGCACCGTCGCCGCGCACGCGCGCGCCTCGCGGCTCGTCTACCTGCGGCGCTACGCGGCGAAGCTCTCCTACGAGCTGGTCGCGCACGGCGAGGACCCGCCCGGCGACGCGCTGCTGGCCGACGTCTACGCCCGCTCGCTGACCGACGCGCTGCGCGTCGCCTGGCCGACCGCGACCCACCTGTCCGACATGGACCCCGGCCTCTACGTCACCTCCTACCTGCGCGCCTGGGCGCTCGAGACGCACCTGCGCCGCTGGCTGAGCGACCGCTTCGGCGCGGAGTGGTTCGCGGTCCCGGAGGCGGGCACCGCGCTGCGTGAGCTGTGGCGTGACGGTCAGCGCCTCAGCGCCGAGGAGCTGCTCGGCTCGCTGACCGGCGAGCGGCTCGACTTCGGCGTGCTCGTCGCCGACCTCGGGCTCGGCGGCGGCGGCGAGGAAGCGCGCTAGCGTGAGCAGCGTGGCCGGATCACCGTCACCCGAGACCCCGCTGACCGGGACCTGCAACTGCGGGGCGGTGCGGATCGAGGTGCTGGCGCCGTTCGAGACCGCCGGCTACTGCCACTGCCGTCGCTGCCAGCGGCGGACGGGCACCGGCTCGTCGCTCGGCGGGATCGTCGCCGCGCGTGCGTTCCGCGTCGCGGCCGGCGCCGAGGCGCTGCGCGTCTGGCGGCCTCCGGACGACGGCTTCCCGAAGTGGTTCTGCGTCCACTGCGGCGGCCACCTCTTCAGCGGCGAGCCGGACGGCGACGGCACCGTCGGCGTGCGTTTCGGCGTGCTCGACGCCGACCCCGGCATCCGGCCGCAATGGCGCCAGTGGGTCGACTCGGCGCTGCCGTGGGAGCCAGTCCCGGAGGACGGGCTCCCACGTTACGGCGGCTCGTGCTTCGCATAGCGAGTTCCACGTCGGCGGCGCGAGCTTCGCGCCGCCACCGGGAACTCGCGGTACTCCTCTAGGCGAGCGCTCTGTCGATCGCGGAGACGACCGCTCTGCGATTCGCGTGGTCGACCTCGTAGCCGCGCACCACGCGCAGCTCGGCCTCTCTGAGGTCGCTGAGGCGCGCCTTGATCTTCGGCAGCGACAGGTCGTCGTAGCCGAGGATCGGGAACGCCGGGCCGACGCCGACCGCGCGACGCGCCTTGTCGGCGCTCTGGACCAGCCTGTCGACGGAGTCGGCGCGACGCGCCTTCGCCGACTTCTCCTCGAGCTTGCGCGAGAACGCCTCGAGCTGATCGATGCCCTTGCCGAACAGCTCGTCGAGGTTGCCGAGCACGTCGTCGGTCTGCTCGCGGCCGCGGCGCACCAGCTCCGAGACGAGGTCGTTCGCGTCTCCCCTCGTGACACGGCCCCTCTCGACCGCGTCGTCCATCGCGTCCTGGATCCGGTCGGCGGCGAGGAAGACGAGGTTGAGCGGCTCGATCACCCTGTCGGAGAGCTGCTCGCGGATCGCGCCGACGAGCTGGCCGAACGAGTCGTCGGCACCCTTCGCCTCCTTCACGCTCGCGGCGGCGGAGTTGACTCCGGCGGTCGCGGCGACCGGGTCGACGCGCAGCGCGGCGGGCGCTCTCCTGGCAGCGGCTCTTCTCGCGGCCGGTCTTCTCGCGGCGGGTCTTCTCGCCGCTCTCCTGGCGGCCGCTCTTCTCGCCGCTCTTCTGGCGGCGGGTCTTCTCGCGGCTCTTCTGGCAGCCGCTCTTCTCGCGGCCGGTCTTCTCGCCGCTCTCCTGGCGGCCGCTCTTCTCGCCGCTCTTCTGGCGGCGGGTCTTCTCGCGGCTCTTCTCGCAGCCGCTCTTCTCGCGGCCGGTCTTCTCGCCGCTCTTCTCGCGGCCGCTCTTCTCGCCGCTCTTCTCGCGGCGGGGGATCTTCTCGCGGCGGCTCTTCTGGCCGCCGCTCTTCTCGCGACCGGCGATCTTCTCGCGGTCGCTCTTCTCGCCGCTCTTCTTGCAGCGGGCGATCTTCTGGCGGCCGCGGCTCTTCTCGCAGCGGCGGCTCTCGGGGCGGGCGTCGCGGCAGCTCTGGCGGCGGGCGCTCTTCTCGCAGCGGCCGCTCGTCTGCTCGCGGTCGCTCTTCTCGACGTCGCTCTCGCGGCCGCCGATCTGCTCGCTGTCGCTCTTCTAGCGGCGGCGGGCGATGCGGGGGACTTCGGCTGCGGCATGACGGCTCCTCAGAAGCGTGGTGGAACGACCGATCCGCGCGAGGCTACCGCAGCGGCAAGTCGGGCAGCTACCGAAGCAACAGCTCGAGCAGCGCTTTCTGCGCGTGCCGGCGGTTCTCGGCCTGGTCCCAGATGCGCTGTCGAGCGCCGTAGAGGACCTCCGCGGTGATCTCGTCACCGGGGTGCGCGGGCAGGTCGTGAAGCGCGATCGCGTCCGGCGCGGCGAGGTCGAGCAACGCGTCGTCGACGCGGTAGGAGGCGAGCGCGGCGCGCCGTTCCTCAGCCGTCTCCTCGTCGCCCATGCTGACCCACACGTCGGTGTAGATCGCGTTCGCTCCGGCGACGGCCGCGGCCGGGTCCTCGAACAGCTGCGCGCCCGCGGTCGGCTCGAGCTGGTAGCCGCGCGGCGCGGCGACGCGCACCTCGACGCCGGCGAGCGAGCCGACGATCGCGAGCGAGCGAGCGACGTTGTTGCCGTCGCCGACGTACGTCAGCACGAGCCCGTCGAGCCGGCCGAACGTCTCCTTCAACGTCATCAGGTCCGCAAGCGCCTGGCACGGGTGATGGTCGGCCGTGAGCATGTTGAAGACGGGCACCGTCGCGTGCTCGGCGAGCTGCTCGACCAGCTCGTCGGCGTGGGTGCGGATGCCGAACGCGGCGACGTGACACGAGAGCACGTAGGCGGTGTCGCGGACCGGCTCGCCACGGCTCAGCTGCATCTCGTCCGGGCGCAGGATGACCGGGTGGCCGCCCAGCTCGAAGACGCCCGCCTCGAACGACAGCCGCGTCCGCGTCGAGGGCTTCTGGAAGATCAGTCCGATGCTCTTGCCGGCGAGTGCCGAGGACCCGAGCGGATCGCGCTTCAGCTCGATCGCGCGGTCGATCAGCGCGAGCAGCTCGTCTCTGCTCAGCT
The DNA here is from genome assembly GCF_000025265.1 of Conexibacter woesei DSM 14684. Classification (GTDB taxonomy): domain Bacteria; phylum Actinomycetota; class Thermoleophilia; order Solirubrobacterales; family Solirubrobacteraceae; genus Conexibacter; species Conexibacter woesei. The sequence continues at coordinate 816,535 of NC_013739.1, read as the reverse complement.
CGGCTCCGGTGAGGAAGTGGCGCGTCACGCGCGCCAGTGTACGGTCACACGATGGCGCTGCGCGTGCTGACCTGGAATCTCTTCCACGGGCGTGCGCTGCCGCCGCGCAACGCCGACCTGATCGACCAGTTTGCGGAGCGCATCGCGTCGTGGCCGTGGGACGTTGCGCTGCTGCAGGAGGTGCCGCCGTGGTGGCCGCCGGCGCTCGCCGCCGCGAGCGGCGCGCAGCAGCGCACCACACTCACCTCGCGCAACCAGCTGCTGCCGCTGCGACGCGCCGTCGCACGGCGCTGGCCGGAGCTGATCAAGTCGGGCGGCGGGGGCGCGAACGCGATCCTCGTGCGTGGCGCAAGCGACGCGATCGCCGCGCACGCGCGGCGACGGCTGTGCCTGTGGCCGGAGCGGCGCGTCGTGCACGCGGTCCGCGACGCGCACGGCAGCTGGTTCGCCAACCTCCACGCGACCGTGCACGACGACCCGCAGGCACGGCGTGAGATCGCCGCCGCGCGTGCGGCGACGCTGCGCTGGGCGGCCGGCGCGCCGCTCGTGCTCGGCGGCGACTTCAACGTGCGCGATCCCGACCTGCCCGGCTTCGCGCACGCGGGCGGCGTCAAGGTCGACCACGTCTTCGCGACGGGCGGGCTCGCACCGACAGCCGCGGTCGAGCTGCTCGACCGCGGCGACCTCTCCGACCATGCACCGTTGCTTGCAACGGTCGGAAAGTCGGCGTGACGACGCTCTACTGTCCGCGTGCGCGCAGCCCGAAGCCGCGCAGCGTCAGCAGCGCCTTCTCGCCGAGCGTGCCGTGTCTCGGCAGCACGCCGAGCTGCGTCGCCGCCTCGTAGAGGTCGTAGAAGGCGCGGATGCGCAGCAGCCTGCCGGCGCGCAGCTCGCAGTAGAAGACGCAGTGGATGACGACGAAGCGGCCGGTCGCCGGCAACCCGTCGACGGCCTCGCGATGCGTGCCCGCGAGCTTGCACGGCGCGGCGACGTAGCGACCGTCGGTGAGCCGCTCGCCGGCGCGCTCCAGGCGCGCGTCCGGGAAGCCGCTCCACAGCCTGCGCGCGAGGTCCTCCAGCTCGCCGACGCCGACGAGCGGCCCCTGCGTGAGCGGATCCTCGTAATGGACGTCGCCGTCGCACAGCGGCGCGAACGCGCGCGCGTCCCCGCCCGACCAAGCCGCCTCCCAGCCGTCGAGCAGCACGTCGACCGGGCGCTTGGCGACCGCGCCCGGGTCCTGCTCGGGATCGACCGCGTCAGCCATCCGCCGGCGCGACGAGCCCGAAGTCGGGCAGCCCGGCGTCGGGGGTCGAGGCCTCGGCGTAGAGCCGCCGCGGGATCCGCCCGGCGACGCGCGCGAGCCGGCCCGCGTCGACCGCGCCGCGGATCGCGCGCGACATCGCGTTCGGATCGTGCGCCCGCGAGATCGCGCTCGCGCACAGGACCGCGTCGCAGCCCAGCTCCATCGCGAGCGCGGCGTCGGAGGCGGTGCCGACGCCGGCGTCGAGGATCACCGGCAGCTCGGTCCGCTCGCGGATGATCGCGATGTTGTACGGGTTGTTGATCCCCATCCCGCTGCCGATCGGCGAGCCGAGCGGCATCACCGCGGCGCAGCCGACGTCCTCCAGCCGGCGCGCGAGGATCGGGTCGTCGGTCGTGTAGGGGAGCACGACGAAGCCGTCGTCGACGAGGATCTCGGCGGCTTCCAGCAGCTCCGGCGCGTCGGGCAGCAGGGTGCGGTCGTCGCCGATCACCTCGAGCTTGACCCAGTTCGTCTCGAACGCCTCGCGCGCGAGCTGCGCGGTGGTCACGGCGTCACGAGCGGTGTAGCAGCCGGCCGTGTTGGGCAGCAGCTCGACGCCTGCCTCCGCGATCACGTCCATGATCGAGCCGCGCGCGGCCGGGTCGACGCGACGCAGCGCGACGGTCACCAGCTCCGAGCCGCTGACGCTGATCGCGTCGGCCATCGCCTCCAGCGACTGGAAGCCGCCCGTGCCGAGCAGCAGGCGCGAGCCGAACGTGCGGCCGGCGATGACGAGGGGATCGTGCTCCGCATTGCGAGGTCCACGGTTGCGCCCGTCCTGCGCAGCCGACCGGGAACTCGCGGCATCCGATTCGCGGGTGTGGGACATGTCGCTCATCATCCTCCCTGGATCGCCATCACGACTTCCACCTGCGCGCCGTCGGCGAGCGCGGTCTGCTGCCACGCGCCGCGCGGCACGACCTCGCCGTCGACCGCGACGGCGATGCCGCGGGCGTCCTCGGTCACGTCGAGCAGCGCGAGCGCGCTCAGCACCGTCGCGCCGTCGCTCAGCTCGCGCTCCTCTCCGTTCAAGCGCACGATCATGCGGCGACCTCCTTGCCCTTCTTGGCTTGTGCGCCGAAGCGCGTCGGTGTGAACGGGGCCGCCAGCTCCCCGAGCGGGTCGCCGAGCAGCGAGGCGAGCAGCAGGTCGGCCGTGACCGGCGCGAGCAGGATCCCGTTGCGGTGGTGTCCGGCGGCCCAGTGGAGGCCGGCGAGCGCGCCGGGGCCGAGCGCCGGCGCGTTGTCGGGCGTGCCCGGCCGCAGCCCCGCCTCCAGCTCCTCGAGGATCAGCTCGGAGATGCCGGGGACCAGCTCGCTCGCGTCGCGCAGCAGCTCGAAGACGCCGCCGGCGGTGACGTCGGTGTCGTAGCCGCGCTCCTCCATCGTCGCGCCGAGCACGTAGCGACCGTCGCCGCGCGGTACGAGGTAGCCGGGATCCATCCGCAGGACGCGCGTGAAGAGGCCGGGACCGGCGGGATCGCGCAGCCGCAGGATCTGGCCCTTGACGGGGCGGACCGGAACGCACGCGTCACCGGGCAGGCCGGCGAGCTGCTGCGTCCACGCGCCGGCCGCGACGACGACGTGCTCGGCAGCGATCCGCTCGCCGCCCGCGAGCGTGACGCCGCTGACGCGCGAGTCGCCGGCGCTCGTGTCGATCCGCTGCACCGCGGCGCCCGTGCGCAGGTCGCCGCCGGCGGCACGCAGCGCGGCGGCGAGCGCGAGCGCGAGCGCTCGCGGGTCGACGGCGTGGTCGTCGGGCACGTCGAGTGCGAGCCGCAGCGTCGGCGCGAGGCCGGGCTCGCGGCGACGCGCCTCGCTCGGCAGCAGCCGCTCGACGTCGAGGCCGAGCTGGGCGCGGACGGCGCGCTCGCGGTCGAGCGCCTCCGCCTCGTCGCGGTCGCGCGCGACGACGAGCGTGCCGCAGCGCAGGAAGCCGGGATCGAGCGCGCTCGACTCGGCCAGCTCCGCGACGAACTGCGGGTAGCGCGCGGCGCTCTCCAGCCCGAGCGCGAGCAGCTCCCGCTCGGCGGTGTTCGCCTCGCTGACCGGCGCGAGCATGCCGGCGGCCGCGTGCGTCGCGCCCTGTGCGATCTGCGCGTCGCGCTCCAGCAGCACCGTCCGCAGCCCGCGCTGCTGCGCGCGCCATGCGACGGCGAGGCCGATGATCCCGCCGCCCACGACGGCGACGTCGAACGTTGGTTGCGATGGTTGGGGCACGTGCCTCCTTCCCTGCGCCGGCATTATCCGGATCAGGTGGTGACGGTCGGCGGTCTCGCTCACCGCCCTCTCAGCCCACTGGTGGGGCTCCCGTGGAGTCCGATGGTAGCGCGCAGCCGATCTGCGCAGCGGTCCCGGGGAGACAATACGATCGCGCCGTGGAGCAGACGCTCGACAGCCGCCGCATCGCCGCTCCGGCGGGCGCTCCCGAGCGCCCAACCTGGCTGTGGTCGGTCGGGATGCTCCTGCGCGCCCTCCTGACCGCGATCCCCGTCCTCATGCTGCTGAAGGTCTCGCTGACGCCGCTCGGCTGGGACGACGGGCTGCTGGATCTCGCCGCCCCGGTCGCCGTGACGCTGTCGCTCGGCCTCGCGATCGAGTCGCGCGGCAACTGGAAGCTGCGCTTCTGGCCGATCCTGCTCGTCTGCGTCGGAGCGCAGCTGTCGTCGAGCGCCAACGGCGTCTGGTCGGGTTGGGCATTCGTGCTGCTGGTCGTCATCGTGCGCTACGTCGCGACCGTCCCGGCGAACGCGCACGGACGCCGCGCCGCTTGAGTTCTCGGCGCAGCGCGCCGAGACTGTCCCGGACACGGAACGACGACGGGAGCGAGTGATGAGCGAGACGTTCGTGCTGATCGGGGCCTACGAGCGCGAGGTCGACGCGCAGGCCGACTACGAGGCGGTGCGGGAGCTGCACGCCGACGGGCTCGTGGGGACCTACGACGCGGCGGTCGTCCACCGCGACGGCGACGGCCACCTGCACGTCCGCCGGCACGAGAAGCCGACGCAGCACGGCGCCTGGACGGGGCTCGGCGTCGGCGCGGTGCTGGGGATCCTGTTCCCGCCGTCGCTGATCGGGACCGCACTCGTCGGCGGCGCGTTCGGCGGGCTCGTCGGCCACTTCTGGCGAGGGCTGCCGCGCAACGCGCTGAAAGAGCTGGGCGAGACGCTCGACGAGGGCGAGGCGGCGCTGTTCGTCGTCGGCGAGTCGACCGTCGAGGAGGCCGTCCGCGCCGCCGTCGCGCGTGCCGACAAGCTCGTCGCGAAGGAGCTGAAGGCCGAGTCGAAGGAGCTGAAGAAGGCGCTGGAGGAGGCCGAGAAGGAGCAGGCCGCGGCCTGAGCGGCGGCCGGGCGGCGGCCGGCTGCCAAGATGGGGTTCCAGATGTCCCTCACCACCGGCACCGAACGACGCGCGCGGCTCGCCGCCGCCCACCTCTACCTCGTCTGCGACGCGACCGGCGACGGGCGCGACCTCGCCGCCTTCCTCGACGCCGCCCTGCGCGGCGGCGCCGACCTCGTGCAGCTGCGCGACAAGGACGGCGACGACGCGACGATCCTGCGTGCCGCGCCGGTCTTCCGCGCGGCCGCCGACGCGCACGGCGCGCTCTTCATCCTCAACGACCGGCCCGACCTCGTCGCGGCGACCGGCGCCGACGGCGTCCACGTCGGCCAGGACGACCTGCCCGTCGCGCAGACGCGCGCGGCCGTCGGCCCGGACCGCATCGTCGGCCTCTCGACGCACACGCCCGCGCAGGTCGACGCCGCCGACGCGCGCGACGAGGTCGACTACTTCGCCGTCGGCCCCGTCCACGCGACGCCGACGAAGCCCGGCCGCCCGGCCGTCGGCATCGAGCTGATCGAGCATGCCGCGCGCACGCCGCGGCGCGCGCCGTGGTTCGCGATCGGCGGCATCGACGCGAGCACCGTCGGCCCCGTCGCGGCCGCAGGCGCGACACGCGCGGTCGTCGTCCGCGCGCTGACGGCCGCGGCCGATCCGGAGGCGTCGGCGCGCGCGCTGCGCGCCACGCTGGAGGCTCGCGTTGGGGCAGCGTAGCCGCAAGCGCGGGCAGCGCAGCGGGGCGGTCGCGCCGCCCGCCGCGGCGTCTCAGACGGACGCGTCCGCCGCGCCCGCTGCGCCCGGCACGGAGCCCGCGGCCGAGCCCGCCAGACCGAGCCGCACCGAGCTGCGCAACGCCGAGGCGCGCGCGGCGCTCGTCCCGCTCGCCGACGGCGAGCGGCCCGGCGCCGTCACCGCCGGCGCACTCGTCTCGACTGTGCTCGGCGTGCTCGTCGTCGTCGGCTACGCCTCCGGCGCGCGCGTCGGCGGCGAGGGCAGCCTCGCGGGCGCGCTCTTCCTCGCCGGCATCTTCCTGGTCGCCGGCTACGGCATGTGGCGCGTGCGCTACTGGGCCGTGCTCGGCTTCGAGGCCCTGCTGGCGTTCCAGATCGTCGTCGCCTCGCTGTCGCTGATGGTCGCCTCCAACGTCTGGGCCGCGCTCCTCTGCGTCGCCGTGATCGTGCTCGGCGGCTGGCTCTTCTGGAAGCTGATCCGAGCGATGGCCCGCATCCAGATGCCCGAGCGGCGCCCCGCGCGCTAGCGGAACGCGACATCCGGCAGGCGGATCTGTTAGGCGCACGGCGCTCGCGAACGACGTTCGTATAACCTCGCCGCCATGCCTGATTCCGCATACGACTGCATCGTCATCGGGTCCGGTCCCGGCGGCTACGTCGCGGCCATCCGCGCGGCGCAGCTCGGACTGCGAACCGCTGTCGTCGAGAAGGACCAGATCGGCGGCCGGTGCCTCAACTACGCCTGCATCCCTGCGAAGGTCGTGCTCCGCTCGGCCGACATCCTCTCCGAGATCGACGAGGCCGCTGAGTTCGGCATCGCCGTCGAGGGCCGCACGGTCGACTTCTCGAAGGTCATGGACCGCCGCAAGAAGGTCATCAGAACGATGACCGGCGGCGTCAGCGGCCTCTTCAAGAAGAACAGAATCGACGTCATCGAGGGCGTCGGCGCCGTCACGAAGGACGGCAACGTCGTCGTCGACGGCACGACGTACGAGGCGACGAAGGGCGTCATCCTCGCGACCGGCTCGGTCAAGCGGCCGATCCCCGGCACGCAGTTCGGCGGCCGCGTGATCGGCACCGAGGAGGCGTGGGCGCTCGACGAGCTGCCGAAGACGCTCGCCGTCGTCGGCGCCGGCGCGTCCGGCTCGGAGATCGCCTCCGCGTACGCCCGCCTCGGCACCGAGGTGCTGCTGTTCGAGGCGCTGGACCGGGTCCTCCCGACCGAGGACTCCGACATCTCGAAGCTCGCCGAGCGCGGGCTCAAGAAGCAGGGCATGAAGGTCTTCACGAGAACGTTCGTCGAGAACGTCGAGGCCGGTGACTCGTCCGTCAGATTCACCTACAACGGCGAGGCCGGCGAGGCCGAGTGGCTCGTGATCGCGGCCGGCCGCGGCGCCGACGTCGAAGGCCTCGGGCTCGACGAGGCCGGCGTCAAGGTCGACGACAGAGGCCTGATCGAGGTCGACCGCGCGCAGCGCACGTCGGTCAAGGGCGTGTGGGCGATCGGCGACATCGTCCCCGGCCCCGCGCTCGCTCACAAGGCGTCGGAGGAGGGCATCATCGCCGCCGAGGACATCAACGGCGACGAGACGCATCCGTTCGAGTACGTCGACGTCCCGCGTGCGACCTTCTGCACGCCGAACGTCGCCTCGTTCGGGCTCACCGAGCAGCAGGCGAAGGACGCCGGCCACGACGTCGTCGTCGGCAGAGTCCCCTACGGCGCCGTCGGCGCCGGCACGGTCTACGGCGACCGCGCGGGCCTGATCAAGATCATCGGCGACAAGAGATACGGCGAGCTGCTCGGCGGTCACATCATCGGCGCGAAGGCGACCGAGCTGATCCAGGAGCTCGTCAACGCCAAGTCGCTCGAGGGCGGCTACCCCGAGGTCGCGCGCATCGTCCACGGCCACCCGACGCTCTCCGAGGGCGTCATGGAAGCCGCGCGCGACGCCGACGGCTGGCTGATCCACGGCTAGGACGGAACCTCGGTGTCCGAGCTCGATCTCTCGGTCACGCAGCATCAGGCGGCCGCGCCCTCTTCGGAGGGGACGCGGCCGTTGTTCTACTACGACCTCGGTGAGCCCGAGGCGTACCTCGCCGCCGAGCGTGTGATGGCCGCGCTGCCGGTCGTGCCCGAGTGGGTGCCGGTGCTGGCGGCCGGGCTGCCGGGCGAGGCCGTGACCGGCGAGCACGACGTCGCCGCCGGCGAGGAGCCCCCCGGGCGCCGCGCCGCGATCGAGGCGCTCGCCGCGCGGCGCCACGTGCAGCCGCTGCGGTGGCCGGCGGACTGGCCCGGCGACTCGCGCCGCGCGATGGTCGCCGCGACGTACGCGAAGCAGATCGGCCGCGCGGTCGCCTTCTCCCTCGCCGCCTTCCGCCAGGCGTTCGCGGGCGGACGCGACCTCGCCGACGACGACACGATCCTGATCGCCGGCGCCGCCTGCGAGATGCACCCGAACGCCGTCAAGAAGGCGCTCGATCGCGATGCGATCGGCGCGGCGCTCGACGCGGCGACCGCCGATGCCGCGGCGGCCGGCGTGCGGCGCGTGCCCGCCGTGCGGATCGGTGACGACGTCTACCACGGCGACGCGGGGATCGACGCGGCCGCCGCCGAGCTGACCGCTGCACTGACCGCCGTGCGGCGCACCACGACCGAGCGGTGAGCGCCGTGCGGGCGAACCGCGCGTACGAGCTGATCGTCGCCCGCGAGGGCCGCGGACCCGCCTTCCTCGCCCCGCCCGAGCGCGTCGACCGGGTCGAGGTCGTCGAGATCGACAGCGGCGAGGTCGTGCTGTTCTGGGACCTGCCGCCGCGCGAGGCGCGCCGCCTCGCGCGTGCGCTGCGCGAGGACATGGGACGCCTGGAGGCAGGCGACTTCCTCGCCGCCTGGCGTGCCGCGCAGGAGTGATGCGAATGGAACCTCCGTTCCGTCCGCACCCCGTGCAAGCGGGGGGTTGACCGCACCCGTTCGGGCGCTGGTCCTCCGCTATCGTGCGGGTAGGCCGATAGCAAATCGGCAGAGCGGAAGCGCAGGTCGTAGCGAAAGGAACCCGCCGTGCCCGATGTCGTGATGCCCCGCCTTTCCGACTCCATGGAGGAGGGCACGATCATCAAGTGGTTGAAGGCCTCCGGCGACGAGGTCCAGCGCGGCGAGGAGCTTGTCGAGATCGAGACCGATAAGGCGAACATGGTCTACGAGGCCGACGCCTCGGGCACGCTGGAGATCGTCGCCGAAGAGGGCGCGACGCTGCCGATCGGCGAGCCGATCGCGCGCCTGGGCGACGGCAGCGCACCCGCTGCCGCCAAGAGCGCGCCGAAGGCCGCCGCCGCAGCAAAGGCGCCCGCGCCGGCCACCGCCGCGCCGGCCGAGCCTGCCGAGGCTGCGCCCGCGACGACGCAGACGACGCCGCAGCCCGCCGGCGGCGACAGCAACGGCCGCGTGAAGGCCTCGCCGGTCGCCCGCCGGCTCGCGAACGAGCTGGGCGTCGACCTCGCCGGCGTCGAGGGCTCCGGCCCCGGCGGCCGGATCGTGAAGGCCGACGTCGAGGGGGCCGCGAAGGGCGGCACCGCGACCGCTGCGGCGCCCGCCGCCGACGCGCCCGCGGCCGCGCCGGCCGCCGAGCCGGACGCCGCGACCGCTCCGGCCAAGCCCGCGAAGGAGATCCCGGGTCCGGTCGTCTCCGGCGATGCCGGATCCGGGAAGGGTGAGGTGACGGTCCAGGAGCTGACGCGCACGCAGCAGGTGATCGCGCGGCGGATGGCGGAGTCGAAGGCGACGATCCCGGACTACACCGTGACGACCGAGGTCGACATGGAGGCCGCGGTCCAGTTGCGTGAGCAGATGAAGGCGGCTGCGACCGAGACGCTGCGCGCGCCGTCGTTCAACGACATGGTCGTCAAAGCCGCCGCGTTGGCGTTGCGGGAGATCCCGAAGGCCAACGGCGGCTACAGAGACGGCAAGTGGGAGCTCTACGGCCGTGTCAACGTCGGGATCGCGGTCGCGACCGACGACGCGCTGATCGTCCCGACGGTCTTCGACGCCGACAAGAAGGCGCTCGGCGAGATCTCCCGCGACGCCCGCGCGCTCGCAGCGCGCGTGCGGGCGGGCAGAATCACGCCGCCGGAGCTGTCGGGCGCGACCTTCACGGTCTCCAACCTCGGCATGTTCGGCACGACCGAGTTCACCGCCGTGATCGTCCCCGGCCAGGCCGGCATCCTCTCCGTCGGCGCGCTGCGCGACACACCCGTCGTCAGAAGCGGCCAGATCGTCCCCGGCAAGCGCATGAGCGTCACCATCACCGCCGACCATCGCATCCTCAACGGCGCCGAAGCCGCCCAATTCATCGCCCGCATCCGCGAACTCCTCGAAACACCCTTCTCGCTCGCTTTCTAGACCGGCGCGAGCAGACCCGAGCGCGGCGGTCGCCGACCCGCCGCGCTCGGAGCCTCATCCCCATCCCAGCCGCAGCGGGGTGAGGACGGGAAGCGTCTCGCGGTGGCCGTCGCGGAAGGTCGCGACGACGCGCGCTTGGATCAGCGGCACGTCAGCGAGCAGCATCCGGTCGATGCCCGCGTCACGCAGCTGCCCCGACCAGTAGCTCGCGCCGCCGTGCCGCGCGAGCGCGACGCGGCGCACGCCGAAGAACGCTGCCGCCCGCAGCGGTCGCGGGCGCACGTCGACGGCGATGCCGATGCGGTCGCACGCGATCGAGTTCGGCACGCGGCAAGTGACGCCGGCATAGGCGCGGACGACCTGCGCGGTCGGCACGAGCGGGCCGGTGACGGCGCCCGCGAGAAGCGCGAGGAAGGTCGCGGTCGTCATCGCGCCCACCCGACGACCGCGGAGTCGGCCGGGTCGCCGATGTGGCCGAGCCGTCGCGTGACGTGCCCGACGGTCGCCAGTCGCGGCCGGCCGCCGACGCGCTCGAAGATCCACTGGTCCGACGGCGGCCAGGCGAACGCCAGCCAGCGCCCGTCGGGCGAGAAGGCGAGCGAGCGGATCGTGCCGGCGCCGGCGAAGACCATCCGCGCGCGCCCGCCCAGCAGGCCCGGGCGGGTGGGTCCAGCTGCCGGGCGGGTGGGTCCGTCCGCCGGGAAGCGCACGCTCCAGACGACGCTCGTCGCGCCGCGCGGGCTGCTGCGCACGAACGCCGCGGTGCGCGAGACCGGCGAGGCCGTCAGCGCATGGAAGCGGCCGGCCGACGGGCCCGGCAGCCGCGACAGCACGCGACCCGCGGCGTCGAGCAGTGACAGCCCGCCGCCGCGCAGCACGAGCAGCCGGTCCGGTGAGACCCACGCGAGCGCCCGCACCGGCGGGCCGGAGCCAATCAGCGTGCGACCGCCGGCCACTGGGCGGTCGACGTCGCGCAGCTCGACGCGCCCGCCCGGACGCGCGTAGGCGAGCACGTGCTCGGCGGTGGGCCCGGGCCGCCACGACGGCGTCACGGGCGCGCTGGCGCGGTCGAGCAGCCGGTCGCCGCTGCCGTCGCCGGCGACGACGCGCAGCGTGCGGCCGCTGCGGTAGGCGACGCGGTAGCCGTCGCCGCGCGACCACGCGAGGTTCCCGATGCGCGGCCGCTCGAGCGTCCAGCGCGTCGCTCCCCGATCGTCGCGCGCGGAGAGACCGACGCGGTTGGTCAGCAGCACGTAGTTGCCCTTCGCCGACCACGCCGCCTCGGGGTGCTCGCCGAGGTGACGCGCCGTCAGGTCGTGCTCCACCACCCAGCTGCCGTTCAGGCCGCTGACCAGCAGGCGCCCGGGAGCGGGCAGCGCCGCGGCCGGGCGCGACGGCGCCGGGTCGATCGCGCGGTCGATCCAGCCGCCGACCTTCGCGCCCGCCGGGCTCAGCACGAGCGCGCCGAGCAGCAGCGCGAGGGACGCGACGGCCAGCGCGCGCACGCGGCGACGGTGGCGACGACGACCCGGCAGCGGCTCACGCGCCGCGTACGCGCCGCACGCGACCTCCCACGCGCGCTCCGCCGCGGCCCCGTCCACCGGCGCCGCCTCGCGCAGCCGCTCGCGCAGACCGAGGTCGTCCTGCCTTGTGGTCGCCCTGCGACACCAATCCAGGACGGCCCGGATCATCCGCGCTCCTTCAGCACGGGTCTGAGCGCGTCGAGGCCGCGGCGCAGGCGCGAGTTGACGGTCCCGCGCGGCAGCTCCAGCACACGCGCGATCTCGCCCGGCGTCAGCTCCAGCAGGTGGCGCAGGACGACGACCGCGCGCTGCTCGGGCGGGAGCGCCGCGAGCGCGGCGAGCAGCTCGGCGGAGGGCGCGCCGCTCGGCCCGTCCTCGACCGCGACCGGGGGCGGCGCCGCGGCGGCGACCTCGCGCCGGGCGTGGCCGGCGCGCGTCCAGTCGATCGCGCGGTTGGTGACGATCCGCAGCAGCCACGGCGTGAACGGACGCCGGCGGTCGAACCGCTCCAGCTGCCGCACCGCCGCGACGAACGCCTCCTGCGCGACGTCCTCGGCGGCGGCATGGTCGCGGACGATCAGCAGCGCGACGCGGTACGCCTGCGGCCAGCTGCGGCGGAAGAGCCGTTCGAGCGCCTGTTCGTCGCCCGCGAGGGCGCCGGCGATCAGCGCCTGCTCGGACGGCTCCCGCTCCCGCGACCACGACCACGACCGCGCACGCCGCAGCCGCGGCAGCGGGCCGGCCGCGGCGAGCGAGTCGGAAGCGGGCGTGGAGGCCATCTCACGGACAGTACGGCCGCGGCGACCTCAGAGGTCCGTCTTCCGGTGCGAGCGGTCAGCGAAACGGGCGACGGGCCGCCCGAGCGCCGGGCGCCGGGCGGCCGGACGCGCGGGCCGCCTCAGCCGATCGCGGCGTAGGAGCCCGCGTCCTCGTCGTCGGCGTCGACCGCGCGCTGGCGGCGCAGCAGCGCGAAGGCGAGCAGGGCAGCGACGAGCATCACGCCCGCGCCGACCCAGTAGGCGCTGGAGATCGCGGTCGTGACCGCCTCCTTGACGCCATCGACCAGCGCCGGCGGCGCGGCCGCCTCCGCGGCCGACGGGTTCGGCGAGGTGGCGGCCTGCGATATCGACCGCTCCAGCTCGGAGACCTTCGCGGCCGGCACGCCCTCCTTCGCGAGCAGCTCGGTGATCTGCGTCAGCTGCACGTTCGCGATCACCGTTCCCATCACAGCGATGCCGATCGTCCCGCCGACCTGGCGCATCGTCTGGATCACGCCGGACGCCTGGCCGCGCAGCTCCGGCGGCGCAGCGTTCATCCCGTCGGTGTTGGCCGGCGTCATCACGAACGCGAGCCCGACGCCCATCAGCAGGTAGCCGGGGACGATCCACGCGTAGCTCAGCTCGTGCAGCCAGATCGCGTTCCACGCCAGCGCGGCGGCGACGGCGAGCGCACCGAGCGCGACCGGCATCCGCGGCCCGATCTTGTCGTAGAGCACACCGACCCGTGGCGCCAGCACCAGCAGCGACAGCGTCAGCGGCAGCAGCGACAGGCCCGCCTCGATCGGCCCGAAGCCGAGCACGTCCTGGACCCAGATCGCGCCGAACACCGAGACGCCCATCAGCGCGAACTGCACCGCCGCCAGCACGACGTTGTCGGCCGTGAAGTTGCGGTTGGCGAACAGCCGCAGCTGCACGAGCGGCTCCTCCTGCCGCAGCTCCCAGAAGACCATCGCCGTCAGCAGGACCACGGAGGCGACGAGCAGGCCGATCGTCGCGGGCGAGCCCCAGCCCCAGCTGCGCGACTGCATCAGCGCGAGCACCAGGCAGCCGAGCCCGAGCACGATCAGCGGCACGCCGCCCCAGTCCATCCGCCCGCCCGCCGGCTGCTCGCGGCCCTTCAGCGTCACGCGCGCGAGCACGAGCATCGCGATGCCGACCGGCAGGTTCACGAAGAAGACGGCGCGCCACGAGATCCACTCCGTCAGCACGCCGCCGATCAGCGGGCCGAGCGCGAGGAAGACCATCGAGACGCCGGCGTAGATCCCCATCGCGCGGCCGCGCTCGGACGGTCTGAACGCGTTCATCACGATCGCGCCGGTCGCCGGCGTCATCATCGCCGCGCCGAGGCCTTCGATCGAGCGCGCGACGATGATCCACTCCTCCCCCTGCGCGAAGCCGCACGCCGCCGACGCGAGCACGAAGACGGCGGCGCCGAGGCGGAAGATGCGCGCGTTGCCGAGCAGGTCGCCGAGCTTGCCGCCGAGCGCGACGAACGCCGCTATCGCGAGCAGGTAGGCGTTGACGACCCACTGCAGGCCGACGGTCGAGAGGTCGAGGTCGCGCTGCATCGTCGGCAGCGCGACGGAGACGACGGTCTGGTCGATCAGGATCATCGACAGCGACCCCGTCATCGTCGCGAGGATCCACCAGCGGCGGTTGTCGTCGGTCAGGCGCGGTGCTCTCACGAGCGTGATCCTCTCTCCAGGGGCGGATGCGACGGCCATGCGGCGGATGCCGCCGGACCGATCGCGATGCTATGCGCCGTGCAGAAGGTGAGACTCAGCGAGGAGGCGGGCTACCGCTACGGCGTCGTGCTGTTGGTGGCGTTCGTCGCCGTCGTCTTCTTCATCGTCTCGCCCGAACGTCCTGCCAGCCGCGCGATCGGGCTGGTCCTGACGGTGACGATGCTGGTCGTGGTCGTCGTCACCGGCCGCGGCGGCGCGATCATGCGCGAGACGACGGCCGCCGTCGCGGCGGTCCTCGCGCTCGGCGTCGCGGTCGCCGTCGCGCTCGACGGCGTCCCGACGTGGGTCGGGTCGGCGCTCGGCATCATCCTCGTCGGCGGGACGATCGCCGAGCTGGTCGTCGGCCTCGGACGGATGCTGAGAGTGCGCGGCGTGACGGTCCAGGCGGTCGCCGGCGCGCTCGCCGTCTACCTGCTGCTCGGCCTGTTGTGCTCGCTGATCGTGACCGTCGCCGCGCGCGCCGGCAGCGGCACGTTCTTCGCGGAGGGCACGGACGGCTCGCAGAGCCAGCACGTCTACTTCAGCTTCACGACGATGACGACGACCGGCTACGGTGACCTGACGCCGGCGACCTCGTTCGGCCGCGCGATCGCGGTCGTCGCGATGCTCGTCGGGCAGATCTACCTCGTCACGATCATCGGGCTGCTCGTCGGCAACCTGCGCCGCGCCAGAACCACCTGACGCGGCGCCGGGTCAGGCGCCGAGCACGAGCAGGACGTCGCCGGGCCGCGGAGCCGGTGCCGGACCCGTCGTCAGCGGGTGGACGGCGCGGGCGCCGCCGTCCGCCTGCTCGCGCACGGTCGCGAGCGGCAGCGCGCCCGGCGGCCCGCTCGCGACGACGCGCACGCGCTCCCCCGTCTCCCACCGCCGCGCCAGCTCCTGCGCCGTCGCCTGCTCGCCGAACAGCGGCGGCTCGAGCGCGCGGTCGCGCGCGGCGACCTGTGGACGCCCGTCCGCCGCGGGCAGCGCGAGGACGCGCGCGGCGCCAAGCTCCTGCGCCAGCCGCTCGACGAGCAGCTCGTTGAGCGCGTCGTCGTCGGTCGTCACGAGCACGCTGCCGATCGCCTCGTCGAGCGGATCGTCGGCGACGGCGCCGTCGCCCAGCAGCGGGTCGTCGCAGACGCTCAGCCCTTCGACGCGCGCCGCCGCGGCCTCCTCCGGGCGCGGACTCCAGACGCGCACCTCAGCGCCTGCCTCGCCGAGCGCCCGCGCGAGGTCGCGCGCCCACGGCGCCGCGCCGACGACGAGCACGCCCGCCGGCTCGCCGTGCGAGAGCCCGAGCGCCCGTGCCGCGAGTGGTGCGACGATCGCGTAGAAGACGACGGTGCCGGCGATCACGGTGAAGACGATCGGCACGATCAGCTCCGCGCCCGGAGCTCCGCGGTCCGCCAGCTCGAGGCCGAAGACCGACGCGGTCGAGGCGGCGACGATCCCGCGCGGCGCGAGCGCCGCCAGCAGCGCGCGTTCGCGCAGCGGCACGCCGCTGCGCCAGGTGCACGCCGCGACCGCGAGCGGCCGCACGACCAGCACGAGCAGCGCGACGAGCGCGACCGCGGGCCAGCCGAGCGCGACCACGTCGTCGAGCGCGACCGTCGCCGACAACAGGATGAACAGCACGCCGAGCAGGATCGCGCCGAGCGTCTCCTTGAACTCGACGATCCGGCTGATGTCGACGCGGCGCTGGTTGGCGAGCACCAGCCCCATCACGATCGTCGCGACGAGACCGGCGTCGTCGCGCAGCACATCGGCGGCGGCGAACGCCGCGACGACGGCCATCAGCGTCGCCGCGACCTTCTGGCGCTCGGCCAGCCAGCCGGCGCGCAGCAGCGGCATCAGCACGAGCGCCCCTGCGATGCCGCAGCCGATCCCGGCGAGCATCGTCAACGAGAAGCCGCCGACGCGCAGCGACACGCCGCCGCCGCCGAAGTCGAGCGCGTTGAACGTCACGACGGCAGCGATCGCGCCGACGGGGTCGACGAGGATGCCCTCCCACTTGAGGATCGAGCGGACCGACCTGACGGGCCGGATGAACTCGAGCATCGGCAGCACGACCGTCGGGCCGGAGACGATCACGATCGCGCCGATCAGGATCGCGATCGGGCGCGGCACGTCGAGCAGGAAGCCGACCGCGAGCGCGGCGCAGACCCAGGTGATCAGCGCGCCGGCGGCGACGAGCCGCAGCACGACGCCGCGGACGGGGCCGCTCAGCTCCTCGCGGCGGAGACCGAGCGCGCCCTCGAACAGGATGATCCCGACCGCGATCGAGATCGCGTCTGTCAGCGCCGGGCCGAGCAGCGCCTCAGGGTCGATCAGGCCGGTGACGTCGCCCGCCAGCACGCCGACGGCGAGCAGCGGGACGATCGCGGGGATGACGAGCCGCGCCGCCAGGAGCTGGGCTCCGACGGCGAGCACGACGACGAGCGCCAGGCCGACCAGCTCGTCATCCATCGCACTTCACCTGCCGCGGAGGCTAGGCCTCCTCGGCGAACGTCTCGCGCAGCTTCGCCTCGTTCTCGCTGGAGAGGTTCGTGTAGAGCAGCTCCGCGTTGGAGAGGTCGAACTCTGCCTCGACCTTGTCGACGACGGCGTCGGAGGAGAGCAGGAACAGCGCCGAGGTGCCCGGCGTGATTCTGTCGCGCGCCTGCGCGATGAATCTGTCGTCGATGCCGACGTCGGTGAGCGAGCCGCCGAGCGCGCCCGCCGCCGCGCCGACGACGAGGCCGAACAGCGGGATGAAGAAGATCAGGCCGAACAGCAGGCCCCAGAACGCGCCGCCGAGCGCGCCCGCGCCGGCGAGGCTGTGCAGCTGCTTGGTCTTCGGCTTCTTCTTGCCCTCCTGCCAGCTGACCATCGCCGCGTCATGGATCTTGATCAGACCCTGCGACTGCAGCCCTTCGAGCTTCGCGACCGCGCGCTCCGCACCGTCCGGGTCGTTGATCTTCCAAACCGTCAGCGTTGCCACCTCGACGTCCTTTCGTAGGGGCCGCCGACGGTACGGGCTCGTTGGCACCAGGTCAACGCGAGTAGGGTGAGATGACGTGAGCACCGAATCGCCCCGCTGGAGCCGTCTCGATCCCGACGTGCGCCGCAGCGAGATCGTGGACGCCGCCGGCCGCCTCTTCACGAGCCGGCCGTTCGCCGCCGTCTCGATCACCGCGATCGCCGAGGAGGCCGGCGTCTCGCGCGCGCTCGTCACGCACTACTTCGGCGGCAAGCGGGAGCTGTTCCTGGAAGTGCTGAGCGGGCTCGGCGACCTCAGCGGCGCCGTCCCGCGCACGGACCTCGGCCTGCCGATCGAGGAGACCGTCGCGCGCAACGTCGACGCCTGGCTCGACTTCATGGAGTCCCATCGCGAGCTGGCGTTCGCGATCGCCACGCTCGTCTCGCTCGACCGCGACCCGGAGGTCGCGCGCGTCGTCGACGACATGCGCGACACGATCGTCGACCGGATGGTCGTCAACCACTTCGGCTCGACCGAGGTGCCCCCGCACGTGCGGCTCGTGCTGCGCGCCTACACCGGCGTCGCCCAGGTCGCCGTCTCCGACTGGCTCGCGACCGGGCGCGCGACGCGCGAGCAGGTCCGCGTGCTGATGACGCGCGGCCTGCTCGCGCTCGTGCGCGAGGTGATCCCGGCGCTGGAGCCGTCCGGCGGCGCGCCCGCCGCGGACTAGTCGCGCGGGCCGGTCTCCTCCTGCGCCGCGGTCAGCCCGATCGCCTCCAGGTCGAGCGGGTGGACCCACGCCTCCGCGAGCAGCTGCCCGCCGAGACCCTGCATCTTCTCCCGCAGCGGGATCGCCCAGCGGTGCTCCAACAGCGCGATCGCGGCGGCGGTGCCGGGCGGGATCGCGTCCGCGACGAACCAGACGTCCTCGTCGGAGGCGTCGATCCGCTCGGCGTGGCTCGGCGCGCCGCCGTTCGCCTCGGCCTGGAGCCCGGTGAGCGCGGCGAGCGCGTTCCCCAGCTCGGAGCCGGGCTCGGCCGCCGCGCTCAGCTCCAGCACCTGCACGCTCCCGTCCGGCGCCTTGCGCACGGCCAGCACGTCGACGAGCCGCACGACGTCGCGCGCGGCGAGCAGTTCAAGCTCGGCCAGGATCTCGCCTCTGGGCTCGCCGCCCTCGAAGCCGATCACGACGAGCTGCATCGGTCCAAGCGTCATCGTCGCCCCTCTCACGCGCCCTGCAGGACTTTGGCCTTGGCGGCGTCGAACTCGGCCTGCGTCAGCGCGCCGGCGTCGAGCAGGCTCTTCAGCTCGCCGAGCCTTGAGACGAGGTCCCCGCCCGCGGCAGCCGGCGCCGCGGGCGCGGGCGCAGCTGCGGGCTGAGCGGGCGCGGGCGGCGGCGCGGCCTGCTGCTGCTCCAGGTCGGCGAGCCGCTCCTCCTGCTCCGCCTCGCGGTAGTTGGATCGCTGCGCGTGCTTGCCGGCCATGTAGCCGGCCCCTCCCATCATCGCGGCCCGCATCAGCGGCCGCCGGCGCGGTACGAACATTCAGCTCTCCCGTCCGAGGAATTTGGCGATTCGCCAAGTATCCACACTCCGGATAGCGTTGTGTTCATGCCGATCCGCAGCCGCATCCTCATCGGGCTCGCCGCCCTCTGCGCGTTCGTCGCGCTGCTGGGCACGTGGGTCGACCGCCAGCTCCTCAACACCGACGACTGGGTCCGCACCAGCTCCGCGCTGCTGCGCGAGGACACGATCCGCAACCCGCTCGCCGACCAGATCGCCGCGAACATCGCCGACGGCTCGCGCACCACCGCCGCGCTGCAGGAGGCGCTGCCGCCACGCCTGCAGCCGCTCGCGCCGCAGGCCGGCGCGCTCGTGGGAGAGCTCGCGCAGCGCGCCACCGAGCGGCTGCTCGCCGCGCCGAAGGTCCAGCAGCTGTGGGTCGACGCCAACCGTCTGACGCAGCAGCAGCTCGTCGAGCTGGTCGAAGGCGGCGGCACCGTCGTCGCGGGCCGCGGCGTCGTGCTCGACCTGCGACCGCTGGCGAAGCAGATCGCGCAGGAGGCGGGCTTCAGCGGCGACCGGATCGACCAGCTGCCGCCGCCGCGCAACCGGATCGTGATCATCAGACCTGACCAGCTCGACACGCTGCGCACGATCGGCGACGTGCTGAACACGCTGTCGTGGCTGCCCGGCCTGCTGGCGCTCGCCCTCTACGGAGGCGCGATCTGGCTCGCGCCGCTCGCCCGCCGCCGCGCGCTGCTGAGCGCCGGCGCGACGCTCGCGGCGGCCGGCCTGCTCGTGCTGATCGTGCGGCGCGTCGCCGGCCACCAGCTGGTCGACGCGATCGCCGGCGACGGCTCGCTCGAGCCGACCGCGTCGTCGGTCTGGCGGATCGCCACGACGCTGCTCGCGGAGCTGGCGCTCGTCACGATCGTCGTCGGGCTGTTCGCCGTCCTCGGCGCCTGGCTCGCCGGGCCGAGCCGCCGCGCCGTCTGGCTGCGCGCCCGCTTCGCGCCCGCGCTCGTCGCGCAGCCCGCGGCGGCGTACGGCACCGCCGCGCTCGCGTACCTCGCGCTCGTCGCGTGGGGGCCGCTGTCGGTCCTGCGTCGCCCGCTGTCGATCGTGATCTTCGGCGTGCTGCTCGGCGCCGGGATGGTGCTGCTGCGGGCCCAGTGCAAGCGGGAGCTGGAGCAGGCGGGCGCGGTCGCGCCGGAAGACGCGGCGGCCGCCGCACCCGGGGGCGCGCCCCCGCCGGCCGCGCAATGATGGGGTCGATGACCGCCTTCGAAGCGCTCCCCAGTCGGCTCGCCGACTACCGCGCGCTGCGCGAGCAGCTCGAACGCGCCGTGCTGCCGCTCGCCAGCTCGCTCGACGGCCGCCGCTTCACCGTCCAGGCGTCGCTGCACGATCTGCGGCTGCGGCCGGGCGGCTACGTCGCGCTCGACGGCGGCGACGGCGGGACACGCCTCGGGCTGCTCGAATCGCTGGAGCTGGTACGCGAGGAGGCGGCGAACCTCGCGCTGCCGGTCGACAGAGCGGTGCTCGAGAGCATCTCGACGCGCCTCGTCGTGCGCAGCGCGCGCGGCGCCGGCCGGCTCGTCGACGACGACCCGCGCACGTTCCACGACGCGACCGCCCGACCGGCGACGCCGGTGGAGGTCGCCGCCTGGCTGGAGCAGCGCGGCGGCGCGCGCGCCCCGCTGCCGGTCGGCGAGCTGAGCACCGCGCCGGGCGTCCCGTACGCGCTCGACGCGCGCGGCTTCGACCGCCACACGTTCTTCTGTGGGCAGTCGGGCTCGGGCAAGACGTACTCGCTCGGCGTCGTGCTGGAGCAGCTGCTGCTGCGGACCGAGCTGCGCGTGATCGTGCTCGACCCGAACTCCGACTTCGTGCGGCTGCGCGAGGCGCACCCCGGCGCCGACGCGGGCGCGGCGGCGACGTGGGCGCAGGCGGCGGCGTCGATCGTCGTGCACGGCGCCCAGCCGGCCGCGGACAGCGCCGACGAGCGCCTGCGGCTGCGCTTCCCCGAGTTGACGTCGGCCGCGCACGCCGCGCTGCTGCGGCTCGACCCGATCGACGATCGCGAGGAGTACGCGGAGCTGGCGCGGCTGCTCGCCGACGAGCGCCCGCGCGACTTCGCCGCGCTGGAGCGGACGCTCGCCGGCGACGGCATGCGGATCGCGACGCGTGCGCGCAACCTCGGCGTCGACCGCTTCGCGGTGTGGGCGCGCGAGCAGCAGGGCTCGCTGCTGGACGCGCTCGACCGCGACGACTGGCGCTGCCTCGTCGTCGACCTCGGCGCGCTGCCCGACCAGCAGGAGCAGGCGCTCGTCTCCGGCGCGCTGCTGACGCGCCTGTGGGAGCGCCGCGCGGCACGCCGTCCGCTGCTCGTCGTGATCGACGAGGCGCACAACGTCTGCCCGGCCGCGCCGGGCGATGCGCTGACCGCGCTGGCGACCGACGCGGCCGTGCGGATCGCGGCGGAGGGGCGCAAGTTCGGCATCTACCTGCTCGCCGCGACGCAGCGGCCGCAGAAGGTCCACCAGAACGTCGTCTCGCAGTGCGACAACCTCGTCCTGATGCGGCTCAACTCGGCCGCCGACGCCGCCTACGCGGCCAGCGTCTTCTCGTTCGTGCCGGCGGCGCTGATCGAGCAGGCGACGCTGTTCGGGCTCGGCGAGAGCCTCGTCGCGGGACGGATCTCGCCGCAGCCCGCGTTCGTCCGCTTCGGCGCGCGCGTTGCGCAGGAAGGCGGCGCCGACGTGCCCGCGGACTGGGCATGACGACAGAGCCGCACGAGCCACGCGACCCGCTCGCATGGCTGAGCCGGCCGATCGCCGGGCGGACGGTCCCCGCGCGTGCCGTCGAGCTGGTGCGCGCCTGCCTCGACCGGCTCGTGCAGATGCAGTTCGTCGACCGCGCGGTCGCGCTCGGCTCGCTCACCTTCACCGCGCTCGTGCCGCTGATGGTCATAGCGAACGCGTACCTGCCGGGTGCCGACAGCGCTGCCGACAGCCTGATCAGACGGTTCCACCTGAGCGGCAGCACGGCCGACATCGTTCGCGAGACGTTCGCCCGGCCGGACACGACGCGCGGCGCGATCTCCGTCGTCGGCATCGCGCTGCTGATCGGCTCGAGCCTCAGCTTCACGCGTGCGCTCCAGCGCGTCTACGAGAACGCGTGGCGGCTGCAGGCGCGCGGCTGGGCCGGCAGCGTCGCCGGGCTCAAGTGGCTCGCCGGGATCATCGTGTGGGCGACCCTCTTCGCCGGGGTCCGCTCGTGGATCGAGGACCTCACCGGCCCGCTCGTGTCGCTGATCGTCGCGCTCGGCGGCGGCGCAGTCCTGTGGCTGTTCACGCCGTGGGTGCTGCTCGCGCAGCGCGTCGACTGGCACCGTCTGGTGCCCTCCGCCGTGCTGACGTCGGTCGGGATGACCGGCCTCAGCATCGCCTCGGTCGTCTACATGCCGGACTCGATCGCCGAGTCGGCCGACCGCTACGGCTCGATCGGGATCGCGATCGCGCTCGTCTCCTGGCTCGTCGGCGCCGGCTTCGTGCTCGTCGCCTGCGCGGCGGTCGGCGCCGTCCTCGGCGGCGAGACCGACCATCCGCCCGAGGTCACGCCGCCGGCATCTGGATGACCGAGACGACCGCGCCGACCGGGTCGTTGAGGACCGCGATGCGGCCGGCCGGCGTGTCGAACGGCGCGACCGCGACGGCGCCGCCCAGCTCGCGGCAGCGCGCGGCGGTCGCGTCGGCGTCCTCGACGGCGAAGTACGTCATCCAGTGCGGCGGCAGATCGGACGGCCAGATCTCGCCGTCCATCGGCATCATCCCGCCCATCGCGGTCTCCGGGTCGGGCGTCCCGTCGCCGCGCCGGTACCACGTGAAGTAGCGCCCGCCGCCGAACTCCATCGCCTCCGTGCGCCAGCCGAAGACGGCGCCGTAGAAGCGCTCGGATCCCTCGACGTCGCGCGTCGTCAGCTCGTTCCAGGCGAGCGAGCCCGGCTCGTTGACGAGCGCGGCGCCGCTGTGCACGCCGGCCTGCCACAGCGAGACGACGGCGCCGGCCGGGTCCTGCACGACGGCCATCCGGCCGGCGTCGAAGACGTCGAACGGACCCGCCAGCACGGTCCCGCCCGCCTCCGCCGCCGACGCCGCGGCAGCGTCGGCGTCGTCGACCGCGACGTAGGTGTTCCAGGCCGGCTGCACGCCCTCCATCGGCTGCGTGCTGATCGCGGCGACCTCCTTGCCGTCGAGCGTGCACATCAGATAGCGGCCGGGCGCGTCGGGCGGCATCGTGTCCTGCGTCTCCCAGCCGAGCAGCACGCTGTAGAAGGCGGCCGCGCCGTCGGGATCGCCGGACGCGTGATCGACCCAGCACGGGACACCGTGCTCGTAGTGGTCCCGTTCGCCCATCGCCGTCCGCCTCCCGGTCGTCGTCGATCGCCGTCGTCGCCACCCTAATCCTGTGCGAGCGCGGCCGTGTGCCACAGTGCCGCGATGATCCGCCCCGCCGACCCCGCTCGCGACGCCGCCGCCTGCGCGGCGATCTACGCGCCGTACGTGGTCGACAGCGCCGCCTCGTTCGAGGAGACGCCGCCCGGTGCAGCCGAGCTCGCGCGCCGGATCGAGCAGCTGTCGCACACCCACGCCTTCCTCGTCGACGAGCGCGACGGCCGCGTCGCCGGCTACGCCTACGCCGGCCCGCATCGCACGCGCGCCGCCTACCGCTGGGCGGCCGACGTGTCGGTCTACGTCGACGCGGCGTTCCAGCGCCGCGGCGTCGGGCGCGCGCTGTACGAGCCGCTGCTGGCGCTGCTGCGCGAGCGCGGCTTCCGGATCGCGTGCGCGGGGATCACGCTGCCGAACGCGGGCAGCGTCGGCCTGCACGAGGCGTTCGGCTTCGAGCAGGTCGGCATCTACCGCGCAATCGGCTGGAAGGCCGGCGCGTGGCGCGACGTCGGCTGGTGGCAGCTCCAGCTCGCGCCGCGCGAGGACGGCGCGCAGCCGGAGCCGCCCCGCGGCGGCTGAGGTCAGCGCCAGCCCGCGCTGAACGACTGGTTCGGCTCGGCGCCGCCGTATCTGATCCCGGCGGGGTAGCTCGCGTCCGTGTCGACGACCGCGCAAAACGCTCTGCGGGGGTCGCTCGGGCGCTGCACGCAGACGCGGAAGACGCGCCCGTCGACGATCGCGACGACGTCGGCCGTCCGCACGTGGCGACGGATCGCCGCGTCCGCTCTCGGGCTCGCGCCGATCCACGCCTGACCGCGGGCGAGCGCGTCGCGCATCGCCGCGCGGTTGCGCTCGACCTCGCCGTGGTGCAGCAGCCCGCCGGCGAGCAGCGCCGCGGCGATCGCCAGCACGAGCGCGGCGCCGGCGCGGTCGCGCGCGACGAACGCCGGCAGATCGGGCCGGCGGCGGCGCACCGCGATGCCCACGAACGGCGCGACGGCGGCGACCGCGACGAGGTTGAAGAACGCCGACAGCAGCAGCCCGCCGACCAGATCCGGTCCCTCGCCGGAGATCGGCAGCCGCGACAGCAGGATCCCGTCGGCGACGACGAAGACGACGAGCAGCGGCGCCAGCCACGCTCCGCGCAGGCGCCAGCGCAGCCGGGAGGACCACACGCGCTCCATCGCAGGAGCGTAGTGAGGCGTCAGTCGAGGTCGCGGAAGCGACCGGCGTCGACGTCGTAGACGACGACCTCGCCGGTGACGATGTCGTAGACCCAGCCGTGGATCGCGAAGTCCGGCTCCTCCAAGCGCCGCGCGATGAACGGCAGCGCGCGCAGGTGCTCCAGCTGCACGAGCACGTGCTCGGCGACCGCGACACGCATCAGGCTGTCACCTTCGAGGTGCCCATAGCGCTCTCTCACGATCCGCCCGGTCTCCTGCGAGCTGAGCAGCCAGCGCTCGAGGTTCGGCAGGCCGGCGATCGTCTCCGGGTTCAGGATCGCGTCGACCGCGCCGCAGTGCGTGTGGCCGCAGACGACGACGTCACGCACGCCGAGCACTTCGACGGCGAACTCCAGCGACGCCGCCTCGCCGGGCGCGCCGTTGGCGACGGTCGCCGCCGGCACGATGTTGCCTGCGTTGCGGACGAGGAAGATGTCGCCCGGCGCCGCCTGGGTGAACATCTCCGGCAGCACGCGCGAGTCCGAGCAGCTGACGAGCGCGATCTGCGGTCTCTGTCCCTCGACCGCGAGCCGCTCCATCAGGGTGCGCTGAGAACGGAAGCCCTCGCGCTGGAAGTCGTGGATTCCGGCGAGCAGGTTTCTCATCGCCGCTGGATCCTAGGGCTCCCCCCGCCAAACGCACCCGGTCGGAAGCGTGACATTCCGACGAACGTGGGCTCACCCACCCGGTCGGGGGGTGCGGACGGGAGTACCCTCATGAGTGATGTGTCCCCTGTGGTCGTGCCCGAACGGAGATCCCGGATCGAGCACGCAGGGAGCCGGGCGGAGATCCCGATCCCGGTTCACGAACTGAAAGGGAGAGCGCAGGATGGCGACGCAGACCGCCCGACCGGCCGCAGCGGCCGAGGAACCGCCCGCTGACGTATCGGTCCACCTGACCCGCACCGACCGGGTCGATCTGCTCCGCGCGATGCTGACGATGCGGATCGTCGAGGAGCGCGCGATGAGCCTCTACCGCCAGGGCAAGGTCCCCGGCTCGTTCTACGACGGGTACGGCCAGGAAGCCGTCTCCGCCGGCGCGGCGTACGCGATGGCGGCGGAGGACCGCCTCTGCATCCTCCACCGCGACCTCGCCGCGCACGTCGTGCGCGGCGTCGAGCCCGCGCGGATCCTCGCCCAGTACATGGGCCGCGCGACCGGCGTCACCGGCGGCCGCGACGGCAACGTCCACTTCGGCGCGGCCGAGCTGGGCTGCGTCGGGATGGTCTCGATGCTGCCCGACATGATGCTCGTCGCGACCGGCATGGCGATGGCGTTCAAGCTGCGCGGCGAGGCGCGCGCCGCGCTGACGTTCTTCGGCGACGGCTCGACCTCGCGCGGCGACTTCCACGAGGCGCTCAACTGGGCCGCGGTCCAGCGGCTGCCCGTGATCTTCGTGCTGGAGAACAACCAGTACGCCTACTCGACGCCGACGGCCCAGCAGTACGCCGTCGACCCGGTCGAGCGGGCGAGGTCGTACGGGATGCCGGGCGTGACGGTCGACGGCAACGACGTCGAGGCGATGTTCGAGGTCGTGCGCGAGGCGCGTGCCCGCGCGGTCGCCGGCGGCGGCCCGACGCTGGTCGAAGCCGTCACGATGCGGATGCACGGCCACGCGGCGCACGACGACATGAAGTACGTGCCGCCCGAGCAGCTCGCGCACTGGCGCGAGCGCGACCCGATCGAGCAGCAGGAACGGCGGCTCGCCGCGCTCTCCGAGCCGGTCGACGTCGCGGCACTGCGCGCCGAGGTGCAGGCGACGGTCGACGCCGCGACCGAAGAGGCGCTGGCGGCGCCGATGCCCGACCCGGCGACCGTGCTCGACGGCGTCTTCGCCGAGGGCGATGCCATCCCGCTCGGCGACGGGCGCGCGCCGTGGAGCGGCTTCGCGGCGGCCGGCGCCGGCAGGGAGGCGTAGATGCCCACGCTCACGTATCTCCAGGCGATCTCCGACGGCCTGCGCGAGGAGATGCGCGCCGACGATCGCGTCTTCGCGATGGGCGAGGACATCGGCACGTTCGGCGGCGCCTTCAAGGTCACCGACGGCTTCGTCGACGAGTTCGGCGCCGATCGCGTGATGGACACGCCGCTGGCCGAGTCCGGCATCGTCGGCACCGCGGTCGGCGCGGCGGTCGTCGGCATGCGGCCGGTCTGCGAGATGCAGTTCGCCGACTTCATCGCCTGCGGCTTCGACCAGCTCGTCAACGTCGCGGGCAAGATGCACTACCGCCAGGGGCTCGCGGTCCCGATCACGGTGCGGCTGCCGAGCGGCGGCGGCTTCTCCGGCGGCCCGTTCCATTCGCAGAACCCCGAGGCGTGGTTCATGCACTCGCCCGGGATAAAGGTCGTCGCCCCGTCGACGCCCGAGGACGCGAAGGGTCTGCTGATCTCGGCGATCCGCGATCCCAACCCGGTCGTCTACCTGGAGCACAAGCACCTCTACCGCCGCGTCAAGGGCGAGGTCGCGGAAGGGACCTACACGACCGACTTCAGCGCCCGCGTCGCGCGTGCGGGCGATGAGCTGGTCGTGATCGCCTACGGCGCGATGGTGCATACGGCGCTGGAGGCGACGGCGGACATCGACGGCGCCTCGGTCGAGGTGCTCGACCTGCGCTCGCTGAAGCCGCTCGACGAGGAGGCGATCCTCGCGAGCGTGCGCAAGTGCTCGAAGGTCGTCGTGCTCGACGAGGCCAACAGCACCTGCGCCGCCGGCGCGCAGGTCGCGGCGCTGATCGCCGAGAAGGGCTTCGAGCACCTCGACGGCCCGGTCGTCCGGGTCGCGACGCCCGACGTGCCGATCCCGTTCTCCCCGCCGCTGGAGCAGGCCGTCCTGCCCGGCGTCGAGCGCGTGAAGGAGGCGTGCCGTGACCTCCTCGCCTACTGAGCAGCTCGTCGACGTGACGATGCCGCAGATGGGCGTGTCGGTCGCCGAGGGGACGGTCGTCGAGTGGCGCGTCGCGCCCGGCGAGGCGGTCGCCGCCGAGCAGACGATCTGCGAGATCTCGACCGACAAGATCGACACGGAGGTGCCGGCGCCCGCGAGCGGTGTGCTCGCCGAGATCGTCGTGCAGGCCGGCGAGACGGTCGACGTCGGGACCGTGCTCGCGCGGATCGGCACCGGCGCGGCGCCCGCGCACGCCGCCGGCAACGGCCACAGCCGCCACTACTCGCCCGTCGTCACGCGGATCGCCGCCGAGCACCACGTCGACCTCGCGCAGGTGACCGGGACCGGCCGCGACGGACGCGTCCGCAAGCAGGACGTGCTCGCCTTCCTCGATGCGCAACGCGCCGGCGAGCGGGCCGCTCCCGCTCCCGCCGAGCCGCCGCTCCACATCGAGAGCCCGTACAGACCCGAGCCGGCACCGGCCGCCGCGCCGGCGGCGGGCGCCGACCCGGCCGAGGGCGAGACGCTCTCGCGCATGCGCCGCCAGATCGGCGCCCACATGAAGCGCTCGCTCGACACCGCCGCCACGTGCACGACGTGGATGGAGGCAGACATGGGCCGCGTCGAGGCCGCGCGCAGAGCGCTCGGAACGACCGCGCTCCCGCTCGTCGCGCGCGCGGCCGTCGAGGCGCTGCGCGAGTTCCCGGCGCTCAACGCGACGCTCGACGGCGAGCGCTATCGGCAGCACGACGCGGTCCACCTCGGCATCGCCGTCTCGCTCGGTGAGGACGGGCTGATCGTCCCCGTCATCCGCGACGCGCAGGAGCTGTCGGCCGAAGGGCTCGCCGTGCGCATCAGAGATCTCGCTGCGCGAGCGCGCGCCAAGCAGCTCACGCCCGACGACGTCGCCGGCGGCACGTTCACGATCACGAACCCCGGCCAATATGGCTCGCTGATGGCGACGCCGGTGATCAATCAGCCGCAGGTGGCGATCCTCGATCTCGAAGCCGTCGTCAAACGCCCTATCGTGGTCACCGATGACGAAGGCAACGACATGATCGCGATCCGCCCGCAGACGGTCCTCGGGCTCTCCTGGGACCACCGCGCGCTCGACGGCGTGCTCGCCGCCCAGTTCCTCGGCGCCGTGCGGCGCCGGCTGGAGAGCTGGGAGCACCACTAGATGGCGAAGTCGGCGAAGGACCAGCTGTGGGTCGTGCGCCTCGGCGTCGTCCCCTACCGCGACGCGCTCGCATTCCAGGAGGCGGTGCGCGTCAAGCGCCAGGACGGCGAGCTGCCCGACACGCTGCTGCTGCTGGAGCACCCGCCGGTCTACACGCGCGGGCGCCGCTCCAGAGAGGGCGAGCTGGGGTTCGCGCCCGAGTGGTACGAGCAGCAGGGGATCGACGTCGTGACGGTGCCGCGCGGCGGCCTGCTGACCTACCACGGCCCCGGCCAGCTGGTCGGTTACCCGGTCGTCCGCGTCAGAGAGGTGGCGGCGTACGTCCATCAGCTCGAGGACGCGCTCGTCGCAGCGCTCGCCGACGAGGGGATCGAGGCCCACTCGCGACCCGAGGACGGCCCCGCCTACATGGGCGTCTGGGTCGGTGAGGACCGCAAGCTGGCGTCCGTCGGCGTCCACGTCGCCCACCACGTCGCGACGCACGGCTTCGCCGTCAACGTCGACAACGACATGCGCCCGTGGGAGTGGGTCGTCGCCTGCGGCCTGCCCGGCGTGCGGATGACCTCGATCGCCGACGAGCGCGGTGAGACGGCGCTGACGCGTCCGCCGGCGAGCGAGCCGTTCGCGCTCGCGCGGGAGCCTTCCGACGCCGTCCGCAGCTTCTCCGACCGCATCGTCGCCCGCTTCGCGGAGGCGTTCGGCAAGCACGCGGTCGAGATGCCGGTCGCCGCGCTCGACGTGCAGCTGCCGGAGCCGGACCCTCAGCCGGACCCTGTCTGAACGGCAAAGCGCGATATCGTCAGGAGACTCATGAGCGCGACGGACGAACGCAAGCACCAGACGCGCTCACGCGCGAACCCGGGCGGGATGGACGTCCTGAAGGTGCTCGGCAGCGACGTGCGGCCGTTCCGCGAGCGCAAGCCCGCGTGGTTCAAGGTGCCGCCGCCCGGCGGTCCCAAGTACCGCGAGCTGACGAGAATGATCAAGGACGAGAACCTCAACACGGTCTGTGTCGAGGCGGCCTGTCCGAACGTCGGCGAGTGCTGGGAGCGCGGCACCGCGACGTTCATGATCCTCGGCGACACCTGCACCCGGCGCTGCGGCTTCTGCAACGTCAACACGGGCAAGCCGACCTGGAACGATCCGCTCGAGCCCGCCCGCGTCGCCCGCTCGGTCGCGAAGATGGGGCTGCGCCACGCGGTCATCACGTCGGTCGACCGCGACGACCTGCCCGACTACGGCGCTTCCGCCTTCGTCGGCGTGATCCGCTCGATCCGGATGCAGGCGCCGAACTGCAAGGTCGAGGTCCTCACGCCCGACTTCCGCGGCCAGGAGATGCCGCTCGCGAAGGTGATCGCCGAGCGGCCGGACGTCTTCAACCACAACTGCGAGGTCGTCCCGCGCCTCTACCCCGTCGCGCGCCGCGGCTCGGAGTTCCTGCGCTCCGCGCGCGTGCTGAAGAACGCGAAGCTGATGGGCGGCGACGACGTCGTCACGAAGTCCGGCCTGATGGTCGGGCTCGGCGAGACGCACGACGAGATGGTCGAGACGTTCAAGGTCCTTCGCGAGCATCACGTGCAGGTGCTGACGGTCGGCCAGTACCTGCGCCCGACCGAGCGCCACCTGCCGGTCGTGCGCTACTGGGAGCCGGACGAGTTCAAGGCGCTCGAAGCGGCCGCGTACGAGCTGGGCTTCGACCACATCGCCGCCGGTCCGCTGGTGCGCTCCTCGTACCACGCCGACCAGCACGTGCCGCAGGACCGGCCCGGCGTCGGCCCGCTGGCCGCATAATCCAGAGACGCTCTTCTCGACCCGCGAGTTCCCACTGGCGCCCCGCGGAACGGCGCGCCGTCGTGGAACTCGCAGTGCGCAGCACTGTTCCCGCTCAAGGACAACCTCCCCAACGATCGCTTCCCGATCGTCACCGTCGCGCTGATCGTGATCAACGTGCTCGTCTACTTCCTGATCCAGAGCGGCGGGATCACGAGCGGGCCGCGCGACAAGGAGGTCATCCAGTACGGCGCGATCCCCTACCACGTGACGCATCCGTCGTCGCAGTGCGGGACGACCGCACAGCTCGCCGACGGCTCGCAGCTGCAGACGGGCGGGGCGCCGGTCTGCGAGGGCCAGCAGGTGAAGTTGGAGGGCGGTGGCGAGGCGACCGTCGCTTCGATCGGCGGCGACACGGAGAACGGGAACGCGTGGCTGACGCTCGTCACCTCGATGTTCCTCCACGGCGGCATCCTGCACCTGCTCGGGAACATGCTGTTCCTGTGGATCTTCGGCGCGAACGTCGAGGACTCGATGTCGCGCTGGCGCTACGTCCTCTTCTATCTGCTCGGCGGCCTCGCCGCGATCGGGCTGCAGGTCGCGATCGACCCTGACTCGGCGGTGCCGACGATCGGCGCCTCAGGCGCGATCGCCGCGGTGCTCGGCGGCTACATCCTGCTCTATCCGCGCGCGCGGGTCGTGACCGTCGTCTTCGTGATCCTGCTCTTCACGCTGATCGAGCTGCCCGCATGGGTGCTGCTCGGGCTGTGGTTCGCCGAGCAGGCGCTCGTCGGCGCGACGTCGCTCGGCGACGTCGCGGGCGAGAGCGGCGGCGTGGCGTACTTCGCCCACGTCGGCGGCTTCGTCTTCGGCCTGCTCGCGATCCGGCTGTTCGCGCAACGGCGCAAGCAGGTCCCTCCCCGGTACGACGCGAAAGCGGTCCCCGCATGAACGCTCGCAACCTGATCCTCGGCGCGTCGCTGGTGCTGATCGCCGCGCTCGCGTTCTTCACGCTGCGCGACTTCGCCGTCAACGGGGTGACCGCGATGGGCGTCGTCTCGCTCCCGATCGTCGTGCTGCTCGCCGTCGGCGTGATCGGCGCGATGGCGCAGCCGCCGCGGCGCAAGTAGCGCCGGCGCTGGTCAGCGCGGCGTGCCGGCGACGCTCGCGCGCGGCACGCCGCCCGGCTCGGCCGGGCAATGGATCGGCCAGCGCCCGCTGTAGCTCTGCACCTCGTCGCGGTCCTGCGGGCGCAGCGCCGCGACGCGCTTGACGAGGTAGGTCCGTCTGCTGCCGCAGAGGTCGATCGCCGCCAGCGTCACGGTCACGCCGACGCGGAAGCCGCCGTAGGCGTCGCGATAGACGAACGTGCCGCGGCCGGTCGCGGTCGCGCCGCCCCAGCTCGTCCAGCGCACGCCGGTGACCGACGAGTTGCGGCTGTACGGCAGTGTCCGCGGCTTGAACGCCAGTCTCGTCCCGGCCGGCACGTAGACGCGTCTCGACGGCGGCTCGCAGACGCCGAGGTCGGCGCCGGCGGCGTCCGGGATCCCCGGCAGGTCCTGCTCGCAGACGCCGAAGCGGAGGCCCTGGCGCAGCTCTCTCCAGCGGCTGCCCGGCGTGCCGGGAGCGGTCCGCTGAAGCACCCAGATCCGCTCGATGTCGGGGCAGTCGCCATCGGCTCTGGCGAAGACCGCGCCCCAGCGGTCGTCGACGGTCGAGATCCGCCCGTCCACGCAGGCGGGGTCCGACGGCGGCCCGGTCGCACCGGCGAGCGCGACCAGCTCCTCCTGCGTCGGCGTCCGCCACGCCTGGGCGGGCGCGGCGACGGCGCCCAGCAGCGCGAGCGCACCGAGCGCCGCGAGCGCGCTCCCGCTCGCCGCGACACGCCTCCGGAAGGCTCCCGCTCCCATCCGACGACCGTACCCGACGCGCCCCGGGGCGTGCTCCGCATGCTGCTACGGTGCGCGCGTGCGCCGGATCGTCGTACTCGTGCTGGCGGCGGCGGTCGTGCTGCTCACGGCGGGGCTCATCTCGCAGCGCCTCGACGACGGCCGCCCGGACACCGCGGCCGGCGCGGACGGGGCGCCGGACGCGCCGGCTCCGCCCGCCGGCGCCGCGCCGGACGACGGCGTCGTCGCCGACGCGCCGCCGACCCCGCAGCCGCACGAGTGGGGTCGGATCCCGGCCGCGGGCGGCGAGCTGGACGTGCGCTTCCGCAAGCCGCCGCGCGCCGGCCTGCTGGTCGACGCCGGCAGCGGGCGGGTGCTGTGGCGGCTGGAGGCCGAGCGGCGCCTGCCGATCGCGAGCGTGACGAAGATGATGACCGCGCTGCTGGTCGCCGAGCGCACGAAGCCGCGCGAGCCGGTCCCGATCACGCCGCAGGCGGTCGCGTACACCGGCTCCGGCGTCGGCATGCTGCCGGTCGGCCGCCGCGTGCAGACCGAGACGCTGCTGTACGGGCTGATGCTGCCGTCCGGCAACGACGCCGCGATCGCACTGGCGCAGCACGTCTCCGGCTCGGTCGCGAGATTCGTGCGGCTGATGAACGCGCGAGCGCGCGAGCTGGGGCTCACCTGCACGCGCTTCGCCTCGCCGTCGGGCATCGTCGACAGCGGCAACTGGTCGTGCGCGCCAGACCTGGCATTGCTCGGGCGCGAGTTGCTGCGGCACCGGCGCCTCGCGCGCGTCGTGCGGACGCCGCTGGCGGTGATGCCGCTGCCGATCAGAGGCGGGAGGGTCTGGCTCGCGAACCACAACCCCCTGCTGCGGATGAGATACGCGGGCGTGGAGGGGATCAAGACCGGCTACACCGAGGCCGCCGGCCGCTGCTTCGTCGCGAGCGTCCGCCGCGACGGCCGGCGTCTGATCGTCGTACTGCTGAACTCGCCCGACCCCGGCCGCCAGGCGCGCAGACTGCTCGACGCTGGCTTCGCCAGCGGCGCGGGCTGACGGAGCGGCGCTTCCGCTGCGCAGGTTCTCCGCACCACTGCGGAGAATTGGCACAGTTTCCAACGTAGATGGTGGCGACAGCGTGAGGGTGGGGATCTAGCGTTCTCGGCATGCACTTCACGACCCCCTACCACCGCATGATGGACGCGATCCTCCGAGACGTCGTCGGGTTCGAGGTCGACGGCGTGAGAGTGCTCGAGGCGCAGTTCGGCCGGCCCTTCTCCGCCCTCGACGACGATTCTGACGCGATCCTCGTCACCTTGATCATCACCGACACCGCCGACGACGAGCTGACCTGGCCGCGCGAAGCGACGAAGGCGATCTCCGACCTCGCGTACGACGCCATTCGTCGCATCGACCCCTGGATGGACAGCGTCGTCCTCCTCAGGTCCGAGCACCCGAACTACGGCAACGGGCGGGAGACGCGATGACGACGCTCGACCACCTCGACGCTTCGACCTTGCTCACGCACGCCCGCCGGCTGGTCGACGACCCCGACGCGCCGCAGGAAGACCTGCGTGCGGCGATCTCCGCCGCGTACTACGCCGTCTTCCATGACGTGTGCCGGCGCGCCGCGACCCAGATCGCGGGCCGGCCCGCGCAAGATGCCGCGTCGCCTGCGGTCTCGGTCGCCATCGCACAGCTCGTGCGCTGGTTCAGTCACCGGGCGCTGCTCGACGCCGGGCAGCTCGTCCAAGGACTGGACCGTGCGGCGGCCGATCCCACCTGGCACACGAGACGTGTCGCCGCGTGGGAACTCCTCCATGACGAGCAGCCCCACCCGCTGCCCGGCCACCTCCTCGCGGTCATCAGATCGATTCGCATGCTCCAAGACATGCGCCAATCGGCGAGTTACGACCGGGTCGTGTTGTTCGGACACGAGCAGGCGCTGGACGCGATCACGCTGGCCGAGGAAGCGCTCGACCTGCTCCGCCAGCACGCGCAGACGCCCGCGTACCGTGCGTTCTTCGTCCTCGTCACGATGTCGGCGCGCAACGGCGCGCGCGTCTGAGCGGTCGAGCGGGGCGGCAGGCGGCGGACGGCGCGGGCAAGGCCGGTATGGTCCTCGGCACGAGAGATTTGGCCGACTAGCCAGTCAGGAAGGAGCGTCGTGGACCTGAACGACACGCCCGAACAGGCGGAGTACCGCACGCAGGTGCGCGCCTGGATCGAGCAGAACGCCGCCAACGCGCCGAGAGAGCGCGGCACCGGCGACGACGCCGAGGGGGTCGCCGCGCACCGCGCCTGGCAGCGACGGCTCGCCGAGGCCGGCTTCGTCGGCGTCACGTGGCCCAAGGAGCACGGCGGCCAGGGACGCGGACCGCTCGAGCAGGTGATCGTCAACCAGGAGATCGCGCGCGCCGGGGTGCCCGGGATCCTCGACGTGATCGGCGTCGGCATGCTCGGCCCGACCCTGATCGCGCACGGCAGCGAGGAGCAGAAGCAGCGCTACCTCGCGCCGATGCTGCACGGCGACGAGGTCTGGTGCCAGCTCTTCTCCGAGCCCGCCGCCGGCTCCGACCTCGCCGGCATCCAGTGCCGCGCCAAGCGCGACGACGACGGCGGCTGGCGCATCACAGGCCAGAAGGTGTGGACCACGAACGCGCAGTTCTCCTCGTTCGGCCTGCTGCTCGCGCGCACCGACGCGGACGTGCCGAAGCACAAGGGCCTGACGATGTTCGTCGTGCCGATGGACGCCGCCGGCGTCACGATCGTCCCGCTGCGGCAGATCTCCGGCGAGCCGGAGTTCAACGAGGTCTTCTTCGACGACGTGCGCGTCGAGGCCGGCAGCGAGGTCGGCCAGGTCGACGCGGGCTGGGGCGTCGCGCTCACGACGCTGATGTTCGAGCGGCTGACGATCGGCGCCGGCAGCGAGGGGATGGGCTACCGCGCCGACCGCTTCGCCGCCGCGCTGGCGGCCGACGAGGAGGCGGCGAACGACTCGGAGGTGCGCCACGCCTTCGGCGAGCTGGCGACCGAGCTGCTCGCGCTGCGCTTCACCGGCTACCGCCTGCTGACCGCGATCAGCCGCGGCCAGATCCCAGGGCCGGAGGCCGGCCTCGGCAAGGTCACCGCGGTCAACGCCGCGATCGCCGCCGGCGACCTGATCGCCGACGTGCGCGGTCCGGGCACGCTCGACGCGGGCGAGTGGGCCGACTTGATCTCGTTCCTGCCGGGCCTCAAGTCGGCCGGCGGCACGGAGGAGATCCTGCGCAACACGATCGGCGAGCGGGTCCTCGGCCTGCCGCCGGAGCCGCGCCTGGACAAGGGAATCCCGTTCTCGGAGCTGCGCGCCAAGGAACGCCAGGAGGTGAAGGCATGAACTTCGAGCTCTCCGACGAGCAGGTCTTCCTGCAGGAGGCCGCGCGCGACGCGCTCGGACGTGTCAGAACGGTCGAGGCCGCTCGCGAGGCGCTGGAGGGCGCGGCGCTGCCCGACCTCTGGCCGACCGCCTCGCAGGCCGGCTGGACCGGGCTGCTGATCGGCGACGCGCACGGCGGCGCGGGCCTCGGCGCGCTCGACGCGATGCTGGTGCTGGTCGAGTGCGGCCGCGTGCTCGCGGGCGTGCCGCTGCTCGGGCACCTGCCCGCGACCGCGCTGCTCGACGCCGACGGCCAGCACCCGAAGCTGCTCGCGGCGCTCGCCGCCGGCGAGGAGCGCGCGGCGTTCGTGCCGCTGCGGCCGGGCGACGACCGCGACGGGGCCTGGACCGCCGAGCCGCGCGCCGGCAAGCGGCGGGCGCCCGCGCCGGCCGTCGGCGGTCTCGGCGCGGGCGAGGACGACGGCGGGCGCTACGACGTCACCGTCAGCGGCGAGGTCAGCTGGGTGCCGGACGCCCCCGGCGCCGGCACGCTCGTGGTCCTCGCGCTCGACGGCGTGAAGCCGGTCGCGGTGCTCGTCGACGCCGTGCGCGACGGTGCGCCGGCCGCGGGCGTCCGCGTCGAGCCGGCGAGCGCGTACGACGCGACGCGGCAGCTCGGCCACGTGACGCTCGACGGCGCGCGCGGACGGCTGCTCGACGTCGGCGAGGAGGAGCTGGCGAACGCCTGGTTCCTCGCGCACGCGCTGATCGCGGCGGAGTCGCTCGGCGCGGTCGAGGAGTCGCTGAGACGCTCGGTCGAGTACGCGAAGGAGCGCTACACGTTCGGCCGCGCGATCGGCTCCTACCAGGCCGTGAAGCACGCGCTGACGGAGGTGCTGCGGCGGGCGGAGAACACCCGCTCGCTGCTCTACTACGCCGGCTGGGCCCGCAGAGACGCGCCGGCCGAGTTCGCGGTCGCGGCGAGCGCGGCGCGCTCGGCGGCGGGCAGCGCGCTCGACTTCGCGGCGCGCGAGCTGATCTCGGTCCACGGCGGGATCGGCGCGACCTGGGAGCACGACGCGCCGCTGTTCTTCCGCCGCGCGCAGCTGTCGCGGCGGCTGCTCGCCGGCACCGGCGACGCGACCGATCGCGTCGCGGGCGAGCTGCTGCGCGCCGCGGCCACGGCCTGAGGCCCCTCACTCGCGACACCGGCAGGCGCCGCCGTCCGCGGCGCCTGCCACCGTTTGCCGCATGAGCCACGACGACATCATCATCACGACGATGAACGACCTGCCGGGCTATGAGATCGTCGCGGTCTACGGCGAGGTGTTCGGGCTCGTCGTGCGGGCGCGCAACGCCTTCTCGAACATCGGCGCGTCGTTTCGCACGGTCGCCGGCGGCGAGGTCAAGGGCTACACAAAGCTGCTGACCGAGTCGCGCAACCACGCCGTCGACCGGCTCAAGGACTCCGCCCGCGAGCACGGCGCCAACGCCGTCATCGCGATGCGCTTCGACTGCAACGACATCGGCAACGTGATGAGCGAGGTCGCCGCGTACGGCACCGCCGTCACCGTGCGGCCGCTCTGAGCGGCGCGGCCCGCGGCGCGGGCGGCCCGCGGCGCGGCGCGGGGCCGCTCAGGCCTGCGCGAAGATCCGCACCGTCTCCGGGCGAGCGGCGTAGAAGTCCGTGCGGAAGTCGTCGTCGCTGGCCCACGCACGCTTGGGCACCATCCGGCGGACCATCGTCAGCGCGAGCGGGGTCTCGGCGAACGGGTAGGGGTCGAACCGCAGCCGCCACGGGCCGAGCGGCGTGATCGCCATCGACGTTCTGGCGCCGTCCGCCGCCGGGACGTCCTCGACCGCTCCCGGCGCGCCGACGCCGCTCTCGAGGTCGCCGAGCTGGCAGTAGAGCGAGACGAGGTCGGCGACCTGCAGCAGCGCGTAGTTGGTCCAGCGCTCGGCGTCCTCGGCGCCCAGCTCGGCGACGAGCGCGGCCTGACGCTCCTCCTCCTGGTCGCAGTAGACGTCGGCCCGCGCGCGCAGCTCGGGCGACAGTCTCATCTCGCCGGCGGGGACGACCCCGTAGCGACGGCGGTAGAGGCCGCTCATGTGCATCGAGACGAGCAGGCCGGCGTACGGGTCCTCGTCGCACGCCGTCTCGACGCCGGCGCGGTAGAACGCGAGATGGACGGGCACGCCGACGCCGATGAAGTTCTGCGGCGCGGCGCCGTCGGGCGCGAGCCGCGGGCGCCGCTCCCACACCGCCCAGCCGTCGTCGTGCCGCTGCGCGGCGCGCACGACCGACGCGTACGGCTGCGGCCGCGCGAAGCCGTCGCCGCCCCACGCCGCCAGCAGCTGGGCGGAGAGGTCGGCGTGGTCGGTCTGCAGGACGATCTGCCAGGCGTCACCGGCGTCGCGGACGAGCATGGGGCGAGCCTACCCGCGCGGCGACGATTGACGCGGCGCGTCGGCGGGCAAGATCGCCGCCGATGTCGATAGCCTCGACCGCCGTGCTGCGGTGCCGCGACCTCCATCTCCGCTACGGCTCCGTCGTCGCGCTCGACGGGCTCTCGCTCGACGTCGAGCCCGGCCGGATGACCGGCTTCGTCGGCCCCAACGGCGCCGGCAAGACGAGCACGATGCGGATCGTCCTCGGCGTGCTCGGCCCCGACAGCGGCGACGTCAGCTGGAACGGCAGACCGCTCGACGCCGCCGCACGCCGCCGCTTCGGCTACATGCCGGAGGAGCGCGGCCTCTACCCGAAGATGCGGGTCGCCGAGCAGCTCGTCTACCTCGCGCGGCTGCACGGGCTCGACGCCGCCACCGCGCGCCGCGCGACCGACGACCTGCTCGACCGGCTCGGGCTCACCGACCGCGCCCGCGACGAGCTGGAGAGCCTGTCGCTCGGCAACCAGCAGCGCGTGCAGCTCGCCGCCGCGCTCGTGCACGGACCCGACCTGCTGGTGCTCGACGAGCCGTTCTCCGGCCTCGACCCGATCGGCGTCGACGTGCTCGCCGGTGTGCTGCGCGAAGAGGTCGAGCGCGGCGCGCCGGTCCTCTTCTCCAGCCATCAGCTGGAGCTGGTCGAGCGGCTGTGCGACACGGTCGCGATCGTCAAGGACGGACGGATCGTCGCGGCCGGCGACGTCGAACGGCTGCGCCGCCAGAACCGCCGCCGGATGGTCCGCGTCGAGGTCGAGGGCGAGGGCGCCGCCGACACGAGCTGGCTCGCGGGCGTCGAGGGCGCCGCGGCCGTGCCGCCCGGAAGCGACCACGAGCGCGGCACGCTCGTCGCGCTGGACGACGACACCGACGCGCAGCTCGTGCTCGACCGGGCGCGCGCCGCCGGCCCCGTCACCCACTTCAGCTTCGTCCTGCCGTCGCTCAGCGAGCTGTTCCGCGAGGTCGTCGCCGAGCAGCCCGCCGAGGCGGGAGCGGCCGCATGAGCGACATGCGCTGGCTGGTCGCCCGGCGCGAGCTGGTCGAGCGGGCGCGCAGCCGCGCGTTCCAGGTCGGCTCCGTGATCCAGCTGCTCGCGATCGTGATCGTGCTCGTGATCGCCGCCCTCACCGGCGGCGGCAACGACACGAAGGACGTCGGCCTCGTCGGCGCAGCCTCGGAGCCGTACGCGCAGGCGCTCCAGCAGGCCGGTCCCGCGCTCGACGCCGAGATCGACACGCGCGCGCTGCCCAATCGGGCCGCGGCCGTGAAGGCGGTGGAGGACGGCGACCTCGACGCGGCGGTGATCGACGGCAGAGAGATCCTCGTCGAGGACGACCCCGACGACACACTCGCCGCGGCCGTGCAGGCGACCCGCCGCCAGCTCGCGCTGCGCGACGCGCTCGACAGAGCCGGCGTGCCGGCCGCGCAGCTCAACGCCGCGCTCGCGCCGGCGCCGCTGCGCGTCGCGGTGCTCGAACCCGAGAACGAGGACCGCGGCACGCGCCAGGGGATCGCGTTCGTCGCGGTGCTGCTGCTCTACCTCGCGATCTTCACGTACGGCCTGTGGGTCGCCGGCGGCATCGTCGAGGAGAAGTCCTCGCGCGTGATCGAGGTCGTGCTGAGCGCGATCCGGCCGCGCGAGCTGCTGGCCGGCAAGATCATCGGCCTCGGCGTGCTCGGGATCGGCCAGTTCGTGCTCACGATCGCCGTCGGGCTGATCGGCGCGAGCCTGCTGAGCGCAGTCGACCTGCCGAACGTGACGATCGGCTGGGCCGCGCTGATCGGGCTGTGGTTCGTGCTCGGCTTCGCGTTCTACGCGTGCCTCTACGCCGTCGCGGGCGCGCTCGTCTCTCGGCAGGAGGATCTGCAGTCGAGCACGGGCGCGCTGAACATGGTCGTGATCGGCTCCTACATCCTCGCGTTCGTCGGGATCCAGGACCCCGACGGCACGCTGCTGACCGTGATCTCGTTCCTGCCGCCGAGCGCGCCGATGGCGATGCCGGCCCGCTGGCTGGTGACCGAGGTCCCGGCCTGGCAGCTGATCGTCTCGCTGCTGCTGACGCTCGGCGCGACCGTGGCGACGCTGCGGCTGGCGACGACGGTCTACGCTCGTGCTGCGCTGCGGATGGGTCCCAAGCTGTCGCTGCGCAGCGTGCTCGCCACGCGCGACTGAGACCGAAGCGAGACCCGCGGACGACTGACGCGGCGTCTCTGATCCACTTTCATGTGCACCGTTGCACGCACGGACACCGAATCGGAGGAGGCACTCCATGCGACTTCACTCGACACTGCTCGCGGTCGGCGCCGTCGGCGCGATCGCGCTGACCGGCTGCGGCAGCGACTCGGCCGACGACGCCGCCAAGACGCTCCAGGACAAGGGCGAGCAGATCCAGCAGAAGGGCAGAGAGCTGCAGGACAAGGCCGCGCAGATCCGTGAGGACCTGAGAAACGGGAGAATCACCGCCGAAGAGGCGCAGAGAGCGCTGGAGGAGGACGTCAGAGACCTCCAGAGACAGGCGGGCGACGCCGCCGACGACGCGATCGACGCCGTCAAGGAGAACAGCAACATCCCCGACGACGCGAAGCAGCAGCTCGAGGACGCGCAGAAGCAGCTGGAGGAAGCGACGAGATAGCGGATCAGCGCCGCGCCGCGCACGGGGCGCGGCGGGCGCTGCGCTAGCGCTGCGGCCCGGCCGGGATCTCGTCGCGCAGCGCTCTGAGCCCGGCGGAGCGCGGGCCGTTGACGGCCGGCAGACGCGACGAGGCGGAGGCCGAGGCCCGCGCGCCGGTCGCGGCGCGCGAGGCGCGTGCGGCCTGCGCCGCCCAGTCGGGCGCCGCCGGCTGCTCCTGCAGCAACGTCGGCCACGTGTCGGCGTCGAGCACGCCGGTCTCAGGCAGGCCCTTCGACGCCTGGTAGGCGCGCACCGCGCTCGCCGTGCCCGAGCCGAAGTCGCCGTCGACCGTCACGGACTGCCCCGCGCCGCTGAGGTGCTGCTGCGCCCAGACGACGAGGTCGCCCTTCGATCTGACTCGCAGCGTCGGGTAGCCGGCCGACTCCGGCGCGGCGATCGGCGTCAGGCCGGCGCCGATCGCGCCCCAGTCCGACGTGCTCGCGTAGTCCCAGACCCACCAGCTGACGCCGCGCGCGCCGTATGCCTCCGACAGCTGCCGAAAGCGCCGCAGATCGGTTGCCGCGGTGCCGTCGTACGCCTGCCCAAGCGGGTAGATCGGGGTCTCGTAGACGGTGTTGTACTGGTAAGTGACCTGGAGGCTGGTGTCGACGGACGTTCCTATCGTCTTCCAGTACACCTGCGGCAGGTTGAACGTCGCACCGCCCGGCCCCATGAAGACCGAGTACGGGAAGCCCGGGTGGAAGTGCACGTACGGGAAGCTCGTGAGGGCGATCGGGTAGGCGTCGCCGACCGCCGCGCGCAGCGCTCTCACGTACCGCTGGGCCTGCGCGTACTTGCCCTCGTAGGCGCCCTCCGCGTCGATCACGAAGCAGTCGGCACCGGCGTCCTTCGCCGCCGCGGCCGCTCTCGCCTCGCCGATCGGGTCGTTGCCGTAGACGAACTGCCAGCCGCAGACGTTGAGGCCGGTCGCCTTCAGCGCCGCGACCGCGCTGCTGGAGAACTGCGACCAGACGTTGGCGCCGTCGGCGCTCTTGACGAAGACCGTGCGGACGCCGGCCGCCTGCGCTCTCGCGGCGATCTGCGCCGGGTCGCCGCTCTCGGATCTTCTGAGGTACCAGATCCACATCCCACTGCCGTCGAAGACGCTGTCCCCGACCGGCGTTCCGCCGCCTCTCGACGGCGGCGTCGTCGGCGGCGGCTTGGGCTTCGGCTTCGGCGGGACCTTGCGGACGGTGATCCGCAGCGAGTTCGAGTACCGCGGCCCGGGCATCACGACGCGGATCCGGCCGCTGATCGCGTCGCCGGGGACGCGCACGAGCAGGCGGGTTCTGCTGCGGAAGCTGCCGCCGACGCGGCGCTTGCCGACGCGACCGGCCTTCGTGCGGACGGGGAACTCGACCTTCGCGCGGCTGCTCATGCCGCCGGCGCCGATCAGCACCTTGCCGGTCCGCACGACGACCGAATGCGATCCCTGGCAGGGGAACGGCGTCGAGGAGCAGCGCGTCCACGACAGCTTCAGCTTGGCCGGCCGCTTCGCGGCCTCGGCGTCGGCGCTCAGCACGAGCGCGAACGCGATCGAGGCGAGCAACGCACCGAGGACGGCGGCGGCGTAGGCGGGGATGTGACGGGGAACAGCGGACATTGGGCTTCGCACAGCGAGTTCCACAGCGGCGCCAGTCGCTTCGCGACGCGCCGGGAACTCGCGGAGCTGGGCAGCTTAGGCCCCAGGCAGTGGATCGCCTGGGCGCTCCGTTGCAAGTCCAGAACACGGCCGGCCGCCGTTGGATGCGGTGCGCGCTACGCCGGTTCCCCCGCGGCCGCCGCCATCCGCTGCGCGAGCGCGCGCGTGTAGACGGCGAACGCCGCCGGGCGCTCGATCGTGTAGTCCAGTCCCGCGAGCGCGAGCACGACCGCCATCCACTCGTAGGAGTCGACGCGCGCGCTGTAGCGGCAGCGATCGTCGCCGAGCGGTTCGAGCGCGCCGTCCTTCCGGCTGAGGCGCTCGGCGACCGTCGTGACGGACGCGTGGAACGTCACGACGACGAGCTGCTCGGGCGCGTGCGCGTCGAAGCGCTCGCGCAGGAAGTCGACGGCGCTCTCGGCCGGCAGCGGCCGTGGCCGGAACGGCTGGCCGAGCCGCCGCGCCCGCTCGACGCGGTCGAGCCGGAACGTGCGCCAGTCGTCGCGCTCGGTGTCCCATGCGAGCAGGTACCAGCGGCGGCCGAGCAGCACGACACGGTGCGGCTCGACGATCCGCTCCCGCTCACCGCCGTCGCGGCGGCGGTGCCGCAGCCGCACGCGCTCGTGGCGAGCGGCGGCGGCGCTCAGCTCGGTCAGCAGCGCGCCGTCGACCCCGGGCCACGACGGCGGCGCGGCGTCGACCGCCCGCAGCAGGCCGTGCGCCTGCGCCGCGAGCCGCTGCGGCAGCACCTGCTCGACCTTGCGCAGTGCCTGCGCGGCGGCGTCGGCGATCCCCTCGACGGCACCCGCGCGCGCGAGCTGCAGCCCGATCGCGATCGCGACGGTCTCGTCGTCGTCGAGCAGCAGCGGCGGCATCGCGCTGCCCGCGGCGAGCCGGTAGTGGCCGCCGGGCCCGCGCGGCGCCGCGACCGGGTAGCCCAGCTCGCGCAGCCGCGTGACGTCGCGCCGCAGCGAGCGCGGGCTCGTGCCGAGCTGCCCGGCCAGCTCTGCTCCGGACCAGGCGCGGCCAGTCTGCAGCAGCGTGAGCAGCCGCAGCATCCGTCTGCTCGTGTCGGCCATCGCATCATCGTTGCACGAGAAGTGGCCGAGAAGTGACCGCATTTACGCCTAGCGTGGAGCCGATGGACCAGATCCACGTCATCGGCGCCCGGCAGAACAACCTCGCGGGCGTCACCACGAGCATCCCCAAGGGCGCGATCACCGTTTTCACCGGCGTCTCCGGGTCGGGCAAGTCGTCGCTCGCGTTCGGAACCATCGCGGCCGAGTCCCAGCGCCAGCTGAACGAGACGTTCGACAGCTTCGCCCGCCACCGCCTGCCGCGCCACGGCCGCCCGGACGTCGAGCGGCTGGAGAACCTGTCGGTCGCGATCGTCGTCGACCAGCGGCCGTTCGGCGGCAACGCGCGCTCGACGGTCGGCACCGCGACCGACGCCGCCGCCCTGCTGCGGCTGCTGTTCTCGCGCGCGGGCGAGCCGCACGCCGGCGAGTCGACGGCGTTCTCGTTCAACGACCCGCGCGGCATGTGCCCGCAGTGCGACGGGATCGGCACGGTCGAGCGGATCGACGTCGAGCAGCTGCTCGACCGCTCGCGCTCGCTCAACGACGGCGCGATCCGCTTCCCGACGTTCGCCCCCGGCACGTGGCAGTGGAAGCGCTACGTCCACTCCGGCCTGTTCGACCCCGACACGCCGCTGCGCGACTGGACCGCCGAGGAGCTGCACCTGCTGCTCGACGCGTCGCCGCGCAGACTCCCCGACGCGCC
Organism: Conexibacter woesei DSM 14684; assembly: GCF_000025265.1. Classification (GTDB taxonomy): domain Bacteria; phylum Actinomycetota; class Thermoleophilia; order Solirubrobacterales; family Solirubrobacteraceae; genus Conexibacter; species Conexibacter woesei. The sequence continues at coordinate 772,981 of NC_013739.1, read as the reverse complement.
GCCCGAATGGCCGCCGAGCGGCACCTACGAGAACCTGCTCGACCGCTTCACGCGCGCCCACCTGACCGGCGCGAACGCGAAGGTCCATCCGCGCCACCGCCCCGAGCTGGAGCGCGTCGTGCGCAGCGGGCCGTGCCCGGCGTGCGACGGCGCGCGGCTCAACGCCGCCGCGCTCGCGAGCCGCATCGACGGGCGCTCCATCGCCGACTGGTCGGCGATGGAAGTGCGCGAGCTGCTGCCCGTCGCCGAGGCGGTAGACGCACCGGCGGTCGCGCCCGTCGTCGCAGCGCTGACCGAGCGACTGCGCGAGTTGGAACGGATCGGGCTCGGCTACCTCAGCCTCGACCGCGTCTCCTCGACGCTGTCCGGCGGCGAGGCGCAGCGCGTGAAGCTCGTGCGGCACCTCGGCAGCTCGCTGACCGGCCTCACCTACGTGCTCGACGAGCCGAGCAGCGGGCTGCACGCCCGCGACGTCCACCTGCTCGCGGCGACGCTGCGCGGCCTGCGCGACAAGGGCAACACGGTCCTGCTCGTGGAGCACGACCGCGACCTGATCGCGATCGCCGACCATGTCGTCGACCTCGGGCCCGGCGCCGGCGCCGGCGGCGGCCGCGTCGTCTACGCGGGCGCGCTCGACGGACTGCTGCGTGCCGGGACCGCGACCGCGCGCCACCTGCGCGGACGCACCGCGCTGCGGCGCAGCCCGCGGCGGCCGACCGGCTCGATCGCGATCGAGCGCGCGTCGGCGAACAACCTGCGCGACGTCACGGTGACGATCCCGACCGGCGTGCTGACGGTCGTCAGCGGCGTCGCCGGCGCGGGCAAGAGCACGCTCGTCGAACGCGAGCTGCCGCGCGTGCGGCCCGACGCTGCGCTGCTCGACCAGCGGCCGATCCGCGGCGGCAGACGCTCCAGCCCGGCGACGCTGCTGAAGGTGCTCGACCGTGTGCGGACCCGCTTCGCGCGCGCGAACGACGTCAGCCCGGCCTGGTTCAGCCCCAACTCGAAGGGCGCCTGCCCGGTGTGCGGCGGCAGTGGCGAGGTCGCGACCGACCTCGCGTTCATGGAGCCGGTCGCGACCGTCTGCGAGGCGTGTGACGGGCGCCGCTTCAACGCCCGCGCGCTCGGCTACCGCTACCGCGGCCAGGCGATCGACGAGCTGCTCGCGATGACGGCGAGCGAGGCGGCGGAGCTGTTCGACGACGACCCGCCGATCGCAGACGCGCTCGCACGGCTGGAGACCGTCGGGCTCGGCTACCTCGCGCTCGGGCGGCGGCTCGACACGCTCTCCGGAGGGGAGCGCCAGCGGCTCAAGCTGGCGCGCGAGCTGGCGCAGCCGAGCGAGCTGTACGTCTTCGACGAGCCGACGACCGGCCTGCACGGCAGCGACGTGGCGACGCTGCTCGCGCTGCTGCACCGCCTCGTCGACGGCGGCGCGACGGTCGTCGTGGTCGAGCACGACCTCGACGTGATCGCCGACGCCGACTGGGTGATCGACGTCGGTCCGGGCGCCGGCAGCGACGGCGGCCGCATCGTCTGCGAGGGTCCGCCGCGGCGGCTGCTGGACGCGCCGGAGAGCGTCACGGGCCGCTGCCTCGCCGAGCGGTTGCGGGGGTGAGCCGGCAGCCGCCGCGCCCCGCGCGCCGGACGCGCCGGCTCGGGGCGCCCGTCGCGAGCACCGCCTACGCCGCGCTCGCGACCACCGGCCGCTCGCGCGCGTCGTGGCGGCCGTTCCCGTTGACGCGATCGGGCCGCAGCACGACGATCTCGCCCGGCGCGTTCGCGAGCAGCCACGCGGTCTCGTCCGGGCTGAAGCCGTCGCCGCCGTTCGCGGTCTCGGCCGCCAGCACGATCCGGTCGTAGCGCTCGTGGGCCATCATCTCGCGCAGCGCGTGGCGCGAGTCGCGGCCCTTCTCGATCCGCGCGTCGACCGGCACGCCGCAGCGGCGCGCGTCCTGCTCGATCGCGTCGAGCAGCGCGAGCGCGACGGCGCTCTGGCCGGGCAGCGCGCAGTCGAGCGGCAGGTGGCGCGGGACCTCCGCGAGGTAGACGGGAACGAGCGTCGCGCCCTCCGCGCGCGCGAGCCGCAGCGCCGCCTGCAGCGCCGGCTTGGAGAGCGAGCGGCCGAGGAACGGGAACAGGACACGTCTCGGGCCGGGCGCCGGCACGCCGTTGCGCGCCCGCCGGCCGCGCACCACCCACGCGATGGCCGCGGCGGCCGCGAGGCTCGCGAGCGTGATGACGACGTCGAGGATCATGCTTCTCCACTCCATTCCTGTTGCTCGTCGACCGCCGCCGCGCGCCGCGTGCGGTCGGCGACGATGCGCACGTCGATGCCGGGCAGCGCGTCGAGCAGACGGCTCGGCAGCGACGGCCGCAGCAGCCGCCGCAGGGCGTTGCGCGGCCGCGGCTCGCCGATCAGCACGTACGTCGTTCTGCGGTCGTGGGCGACGCGCCGCACTACGGCGACGAGGTCGTCGCCCGGCTCGACCAGCAGGTGCGCGCCGAGCACGACCGCGAGCCGCCGCAGCGCGTCGAGCTGCTCGGCCTGCTCGGGCTTCAGCTCGCGGCCGGCCGGCTGGACCCACAGCAGGTCGAGGTCGGCGCCGAGCCGCTGCGCCGAGCGCCATGCGCGCCGCACGACCCGCTGGGAGACCGGCGCCGGCGTCACGAGCGCGAGCAGCCGCTCGCCGATCGCGGCCGGCGCCGCGCTCAGCGCGATCCGCTCGCCGTCGCCGCTGCGGCGGGCCGGCAGCGGGCCGACGACGCGGCGCGCCTCGACCTCCTCGGCGACCTGCCGCAGCGCGACCTCGCGCAGCGCGGACAGGTGCTCGATGCGGAAGAAGTTGTTGAGCGCCGACTCGATCCGCTCTCGCGGGTAGACCTTGCCCGCGCGCAGCCGCTCGATCAGCGCCTCCGGCGTGAGGTCGATCAGCACCAGCTCGTCCGCCTCGCCCAGCACTTCGTCGGGCACCGTCTCGCGCACGCGCGTCGTCGTCAGCTCCGCCACCGTGTCGTTGAGCGACTCGAGGTGCTGGACGTTGACGGTCGAGAAGACGTCGATCCCGGCGGCGAGCACGGCGGCGACGTCCTCGTAGCGCTTGGCGTGCAGGAGGCCGGGCGCGTTCGTGTGCGCCAGCTCGTCGATCAGGCACAGCTCCGGCGCGCGCGAAAGGATCCCGCGCAGGTCCATCTCCTCCAGGAACGCGCCGCGGTGCTCGACGCGCTGGCGCGGAACGACCTCGAGCCCCCTGGCCTGCGCGGTGGTCTCCGCGCGGCCATGGGGCTCGAGGTATCCGATCACGACGTCGCGGCCGCTCTCGGCCTCGGCCTGGCCTTCCTGGAGCATCCGGTACGTCTTGCCGACGCCCGCAGCCATTCCCAGGAAGACCTTCAGCCTGCCGGTTCTCGACCGCGTCGCCGCCTCCATCACGCTCCCAGCAGGTTGTGCACCACGAGGTCGACGAGCTTGATGCCGATGAACGGCGCGATCAAGCCGCCGAGGCCGTAGATCATCAGGTTGCGGCGCAGCAGCTGCGTCGCGCCGAGCGGGCGGAAGCGGACGCCGCGCAGTGCCAGCGGGACCAGCATCGGGATCACGAGCGCGTTGAAGATGATCGCCGAGATGATCGCCGAGCGCGGCGTCCCGAGGTTCATTATGTTGAGCTTGTCGAGCGGGCCGCTGCCGTCCGCGCTCGTCGCATACGTGGCGGCGAAGATCGCCGGCAGGATCGCGAAGTACTTCGCGATGTCGTTTGCGATCGAGAACGTCGTCAGCGCACCCCGCGTGATCAGCAGCTGCTTGCCGACCTCCACGATCTCGATCAGCTTCGTCGGGTTGGAGTCGAGGTCGACCATGTTGCCGGCCTCACGCGCCGCCTGGGTGCCCGTGTTCATCGCGACGCCGACGTCGGCCTGCGCGAGCGCGGGCGCGTCGTTGGTGCCGTCGCCAGTCATCGCGACCATCCGGCCGCCCTCCTGCTGCTCCTTGATCAGCGCGAGCTTCGCCTCCGGCGTCGCCTCCGCGAGGAAGTCGTCGACGCCGGCCTCCTGCGCGATCTTCGCCGCCGTCAGCGGGTTGTCGCCGGTCACCATCACCGTTCGGATGCCCATCGCGCGGAGGTGGTCGAACCGCTCGCGCATGCCTTCCTTGACGACGTCCTGGAGGTGGACGACGCCGAGCGCCTGGTTGTCGCGGGCGACGGCGAGCGGGGTGCCGCCGTCACGCGCGATCCGGTCCATCGCGGCTCTCAGCTCGGGCGGGTTGGTGCCGCCCTCTGCCGCGATCCACTTCTCGATCGCGTCGCCGGCACCCTTGCGCAGGCGCACGCCGTCGACGTCGACACCGGACATCCGCGTCTGCGCGGTGAACGGGACGAAATGCGCGTCGTGCTCGGCCAGCTCGCGAGCGCGGATGCCCAGCCGCTCCTTCGCCAGCACGACGATCGAGCGGCCCTCGGGCGTCTCGTCGGCGAGCGAGGCGAGCTGCGCCGCCTCGGCCAGCTCGCGCTCGGTCACGCCGGGCATCGGCACGAACTCCGACGCCTGGCGGTTGCCGAGCGTGATCGTGCCGGTCTTGTCGAGCAGCAGCACGTCGACGTCGCCGGACGCCTCGACCGCACGGCCGCTCAGCGCGAGCACGTTGCGGCGCACGAGACGGTCCATGCCGGCGATGCCGATCGCGCTCAGCAGCGCTCCGATGGTCGTGGGGATCAATGCCACGAGCAGGCTGATCAGCGTCGCCAGCGACGTCTCGGTGCCAGCGTAGTCGGCGAACGGGCGCAGCGTCACGACGACGACGAGGAAGATCAGCGTCAGGCCCGCGAGCAGGATGCCGAGCGCGACCTCGTTCGGCGTCTTGCGCCGGCTGGCGCCCTCGACGAGCGCGATCATGCGGTCGAGGAACGACTCACCCGGCTTCTGCGTGATCTCGACGACGACGTGGTCCGACAGCACGCGCGTGCCGCCCGTGACGGCTGAGCGGTCGCCGCCCGCCTCGCGGATGACGGGTGCCGACTCGCCGGTGATCGCCGACTCGTCGACCGACGCGATCCCTTCGATCACGGTCCCGTCGCCTGGGATCACCTCGCCCGCGTCGACCAGCACGACGTCGCCCGGCATCAGCTCGCCGGCCGGCTTCTCGCCGCCGCCCTGCAGCCGCGCGAGCGTCTCGCTGCGCATCGCCCGCAGCGATGCCGCCTGCGCGCGACCGCGGCCCTCGGCGATCGCCTCGGCGAAGTTGCCGAAGATGACCGTCAGCCACAGCCATATCGTGACGACGAACGTGTACCAGGCGGGATCCGACCCGGCGCCCGAGATCGAGCCGCCGAACGCCTGCACGATCCAGACGAGCGTCGTCAGCAGCGCGCCGATCTCGACGACGAACATGACCGGGTTGCGCACCATCCGGCGCGGGTCGAGCTTGTGCAGCGACTCCAGCGCGGCCGTGCGCAGGATCGCCGGCTCCAGCAGCGAGCGCTGCTGGGCGCGCGGACCGCTCTGCGTCGGCGGCACGCTCGGCGGCGCTTGCGTGACGCCGGTCATCTGGTGGTCTCCTTGTCGAGCGCGAGGTTGAGTTCGAGGACGTTGACGCCTGGCTGGCCGAAGAGCCCGAGGCCGCGGCCGTCGGTGTTGTCGTCGATCAGGGCGTTGACGCGGTCGAGCGGCAGCCCACGCACCTCTGCGACGCGGTGCGCCTGGATGCGCGCGTTCGCCGGGGTGATGTGCGGATCGACGCCAGAGCCGGAGGTCTGGACCGCGTCCGGCGGGATCTCGCCGCGCGTCAACGAGGCGTCGTATCTGCCCTCCAGCCTCAGGTAGGCGTCGGCGTTGGCAGCGATCGCGTCACGCGTGTCGGCGCCGTTGGGGCCGGCGTTGCTGAACGCGGTCGCCGACGGGTTCCACTCGGTCTGCGAGGGGCGGCTGTGGAAGTAGCGCGGGCCTCTGAAGCCCTGGCCGAGCAGCCGCGACCCGACGACTCTGCCGTCGACCTTCACGAGGCTGCCGTTGGCGGCGTCGTTGAAGGCGACCTGGCTGACGCCGGTGACCGCGAGCGGGTAGAGGAGGCCGAGCACGATCGTGAAGACGATCAGCGCGACGACCGAGGCTTGGAGATCGCGTTTCATCAGAACATCCGATCCGTGAGGCCCTGCACGACCGGGCCGAGCAGGAGTGCGGGGACGAAGGTGAGCAGCGCGACGAGCAGGACCGTGCCGACCGTCAGCACCGTGAACGTGCCGGTGTCGGTGCGCATCGTGCCTGGGCCGGCCGGCGCGACCTTGCGGCCCGCGAGCGCGCCGGCGATCGCCAGCACCGCGAGCAGCGGCAGGAAGCGGCCGGCGAGCATCGCGCCGCCGCCGAGCAGGTCGGCGAAGGTGATCCCGAACGCGCCGCTGTTGCCGGGCCCGTTGGGCTGGACGAAGCCGGTGTAGCCGGCGAACGCGGAGCCGTTGTTGTTCGTCTGCGAGACGTAGGCGTAGAGCGTCTCGGAGAAGCCCTGCGGGCCACCGTTGTAGATCGATCTCAAGCCGTACTTGGACGAGATCGCGGCGGCCGTCAGGACGAGCACGAACAGCGGCACCGCGAGCGTCCCGATCATCGTCAGCTTGATCTCGCGGGCGCCGATCTTCTTGCCGAGGAACTCGGGCGTGCGGCCGACCATCAGGCCCGCGATGAAGACCGCGAGGATGACGAACATCAGCATGCCGTAGAGGCCGGAGCCGACGCCGCCGAAGATCACCTCGCCGGTCATCATGTTCGCCATCGGGACGGCGCCGCCGATGCCGGTCAACGACTCCATCGCCGCGTTGACCGCGCCGCAGGAGGCGACCGTCGTGACGGCGGCGAAGAGCGCGCTGGACGGAATGCCGAAGCGCGTCTCCTTGCCCTCGAAGTTGCCGCCCTCGATGCCGGCGAGGTGCTGCGCGGGCGAGCCGTGACCCTCGGCGGCGTAGACGATCGCGACGGCGACCGCGAACATCGCGAACATCGCACCGTAGATCGCCCAGCCCTGGCGGCGGTTGCCGACCATCCGGCCGAACGTCGCCGTGAGGCCCGCCGGGATGATCAGGATCAGCAGCATCTCGAAGAAGTTCACGAGCCCGCTGGAGTTCTCGAACGGCATCGCGGAGTTGACGTTGAAGAAGCCGCCGCCGTTGGTGCCGAGCAGCTTGATCACCTCTTGGGAGGCGACCGGTCCGAGCGTGATCGCCTGTCTGACGCCTTCGAGGCTCGTGAACGCCTCGGCCGGCGAGAGCGACTGCACGACGCCTTGGGAGACGAGGAAGAGCGCGCCGACGAACGAGATCGGCAGCAGGATGTACAGCAGCGTCCGTGTGAGGTCGGACCAGAAGTTGCCGAGCGTTCTGAGGCTGCGCGCGGAGAAGCCGCGGATGACCGCGATCACGACGGCGATGCCGACCGCGGCGGAGAGGAAGTTCTGGACGGCGAGGCCGCCCATCTGACTGAAGTTGGAGAGCGTCGTCTCGCCGGCGTAGTACTGCCAGTTCGTGTTCGCGACGAACGACGAGGCGGTGTTGAAGTTGACGTCGGCCGGCGCGGCGCCGAAGCCGGCCGGGTTGAACGGAAGCGATCCCTGCAGGCGAAGGATCGCGTAGAGCAACAGCCACGAGCCGAGGCTGAAGAACAGCACTGCACGCGCGTACGCCTTCCAGTCCTGCTCCTGTCTGGGGTCGACGCGCAGCAGCTTGTAGAAGCCGCGCTCGACGGGGCCGAGCACCGGGGCCAGGATCGCGTCGCCGCGGAAGACCTTGTGCATGTAGGCGCCGATCAGCGGCGTCAAGGCCGTCAGGACGGCGAAGAAGACGAGGATCTGGATCCAGCCCTCTGCGGTCATCAGAGCTTCTCCCCGCGCAGGAGGGCGTAGGCGAGGTACGCGAAGATGAGAATCGAGACGAGCAGCCCGATCAGGTTGCCGGCGCTCATGTCCGCTCCAGTCCTTCGATGAGGGCGAGCATCGCGGCGAAGAAGAGAACCGCGAGTGCGATGGCGATCAAGTCCATGCCATCACTGTGGGGGCGGCCCCGCCCAGGCCGGATCAAGATTCAGACGGCCGGCATCAAGATGTTGTGAAGGTGGTTTCGCTCAGCCCGCGAAGCGGTAGCCGACGCCGGGATCGGTGCGGATGAAGCGCGGTCTGCCGGCCGGCTCGATCTTGTGGCGCAGGTTCGCGATGTGCGTGCGCAGCGTGCGGATGTCCTCGCCGTAGGCGGGACCCCAGACCTCGGTCAGCAGCGCGCGGTGGGTCATCAGCCGGCCGCGGTTGCGGGCGAGCACGCGCAGCAGGTCGTACTCGATCGGCGTCAGGTGGACCTCCTCGCCCTCCCGCCGCACGACGCGCCGGGCGAGGTCCAGCTCGAGCCCGTCGACCGCGATCGTCGGCTCGTCGGCGGTGCGGCCGGCGCGCCGCAGCGCGGCCGCGAGGCGAGCGACCAGCTCGCGCGCGCCGAACGGCTTGGTGACGTAGTCGTCGGCGCCGGCCTCCAGCGCCCGCACCTTCTGCTCCTCCTCGCCGATCGCGGAGAGGACGAGGATCGGCATCTCGCTCCACGCGCGCAGCTGCTTGCAGACCTCGATCCCGTCGCCGTCGGGGAGGACGAGGTCGACGATCGCGGCGTCGGGCGGCCGCGTCGCGGCGGCGTCGAGTGCCTCCTCGGCGGTCGCGACGGCGACCGGCTCGTAGCCGGCGTCGCGCAGGATCACCTTCAGCGCGCGGAGGATCTGCAGCTCGTCGTCGACGACCAGGACCCGACCGCTCATCCCACCCCCTCCACGACCGGCTCGCGGACCTCTTCGACCGGCAGCTCGACGACGAACGTGGTCCCCTGCCCGGGCAGTGACTCGGCCCAGACGCGGCCGTCGTTGGCCTCGATGAAGCCACGCACGACGGCGAGGCCGAGGCCGGAGCCGACGTGGCCGTCGTTGCGCGTCTCCGGCGCGCGGTGAAACGGCTCGAAGATCCGCTCCAGCTCGCGGCCGTGGATGCCGGGCCCGCGATCGACGATGCGGATCAGCAGGCGGTGGCCGACGACGCGCGCGCGGACCGCGACCGGATGGTCGCCGCCGTAGCGAGCGGCGTTCTCCAGCAGGTTGGCGAAGGCGCGCTCGAGCTGAACGGCGTCGGCGCGGACGAGCGGGAGGTCGCGGTCGATGCCGACGTTGAAGCCGGCGGGGTGCGGCGTCTCGTCGATCGCGACGCGCAGGACCTCCTCGACCGAGCACCACTCGCGGCGTGGGTCGGCCGCGCCGCCCTGCAGGCGGGAGAGGTCGAGCAGCTTGTCGACGAGGCGCGAGAGCCGCTGCGACTCGCCGGTGACGGCGGCGGCCAGCTCGGCGCGCTCGGCGTCGGTGAGGTTGGGCGAAGTGAGCGCCTCGCCGGCGGTGGCGATCGCCGTCAGCGGCGAGCGCAGGTCGTGCGAGACGGCGCGCAGCAGCGAGGTCTTGATGACGTCGGTGCGGCGCAGCGCCTGCGTCTCGACGATGTCCTGCTGAAGCGCCTCGCGTTCGAGCGCGACACCGAGGATCGCCTCCAGCCCGGGCACGACGCGGCCGAGTGCCTCGTCGGTCGCGGGGGCGTCGAGCCGCAGCGTTCCGATCCGCTCGCCCTGGGCGAGCAGCGGGATCGCCCCGTCGGCGTCGCCGCCGTCACCGTCGCCGTCGCCCAGCTCGATCGTCGCACCCGGCAGCGCGAGCGCGCGGGCGAGGCGGTCGGCGGCGGGTCTGAGAGCGGAGCGCATGTCGCTGCCGCCGAGCAGCAGGCGGGCGAGGTCCGCGGCGAGGTCGGCCTCGCGGCGCCGCAGCTCGGCCTCCCGTGTACGGGCGCGCGCGATCTCGGCGAGCGTCGAGGCGATCGCCGCCGCGACGAGGAAGACCGCCAGCGCTACCCAGTTCTGCGGGTCGGAGACGGTGAAGCGCCCGGTCGGCGGGATGTGGAACCAGTTGAACGCGAGCGCGCTCGCGACCGCCGTCCCGAGCCCGACCCAGAGACCGAACCAGCTCGCGACGAGCAGCACCGCCAACAGGTAGATCACGCCGGTCGAGACGGCAGGGACGATCTCGCGCAGCGGGTAGATCGCCAGCGTCGTGAAGGCGACCGCCGCCGCGCCCGCGACGACGCCGGCCCACAGCGGCGGGCGAGTGTCGCGCATCAGCAGCGATGAGGTCGAGCGGACCACGATTCCGTCAGCGTACTCCCGCGCGGCGAGACGCCGGCAGCGCAGCGTTCCTGCGAGGATCGGGCGCGATGCCGCGTCTCGCCGATCGCCCGCCTGCGTGATCGCGATCGTCGGCACGGTCGTGCTCGCCGTCGCGGCGGGCGTGCTGCTGGAGCGGCGCACCGCGCCGGGCGTCGCGCACAGGATCCGGCACGCGCTCGTCCAGACGATGCTGTGGGTGCTGATGCCGTTCGTGGCGTACGTGAACATCGCGCGCCTGCACCTGACGGCGGACGTCGGGTTCGGCCTCGTGCTCGCGATCTGCGCGCTCGCCGGGACGGGCGTGCTGATGTGGCTGCTCGCGCGCGGGCCGCTCGGTCTCGACCGACCGGCGACCGGCGCCGCGATCGTCTGCGTGATCCAGGCGAACACCGGCTTCTTCAGCCTGCCGCTGGCGGCGGCGCTGTTCTCGCAGAGAGCGTTCGCACAGGCAGTCGCGTACGACGTGCTCGTGTCGGCGCCGGCGTTCGCGCTCGGCAGCTTCACGGTCGGGGCGCTGTTCGGCACGGCGGGCGAGGGACGACGGGGCGATCGATGGCGGATGGGCGGCCACGTGGTCGGCACGCTGCTGCGCAACCCTGTCGGCTACGTGATGCTGATCGCGCTCGCGGTGCCCGAGGCGTGGGCGCCGGAGGTGCTGGTGACGCCGTCGAGGCTGGCCGTGTTCGCGCTCCTGCCGCTGGGGTTCATCGTGGTGGGGATAACGCTCGCGGACGAGGCGGAGGACGGCACGCTGCGCGTCCCGCCGCCCCTCACGCGCCCGGTCGCCGTCGCCGTCGTGCTGCGGATGGCGGTGATGCCGCTGCTGCTGATCGGCATCTCAGCGCTGGTGATCGACCTGCCGCCCGTCTACGCCCTGCTCGCGGCGGCGCCGGCAGGCGTCAACACCGTGCTCGTCGCCCACCGCACCGGCCTCGATCTCCGACTCACAGCCTCCGCGATCGCCTGGACGACGGCGATCGCCCTCGTCGGCGTCCTCGGCGTCTCGCTGCTGCAGGCGCTCAGCGTCCTCTGACGCGCCCGCCCGGCTAGAGTTCACTGTCCCGGGGGCGTAGTGCTAACGGGAACACGCCGCCTTTGCAAGGCGGAGTTGGGGGTTCGATTCCCCCCGCCTCCACTGAACCGGAAGCCCCGCTGCGGCGGGGCTTCCGGCGTTTCGAAGTCGTGGTGGGCGACCGGTGCTGCGGCGGCGCGTGGCCGTCCCAGCACACGGTCAACGCACTGTATTTGCGTCCGGCCTACGGCGGCGATAGCTGCCCGACGAACTCGGCGGGCCGCTGAACCGGTGGACGCTCGATCCCTGCGTCGATCAGGTCCCGGTGCCCGCTGACGATCGCGTCGACCTGCTGCGCCCGCGCAAGCGCGACGAGGTAGTCGTCCGCCGGATCGCGGGTGACACCCGGCGTCGGCGTGGGGTCGGCGCAGACGGTCGACGACCCGGATCACGCAGCGTCGCGCCGCTCACGGCGCGAGGCGTGCAACTCCTCGTAGGCGATCCGCTCGGCCTCCTGGGCCGTCAGATCTCAGCCGGCCCGCGTCGAGTCGATCAGACGACGCAGAAGGTAGGCGTTCAGCGCGCGCTCGACGACGGCCGCATCATCCAGCCCATCCGCAGGCTCGCCCAGCTGCTGACGCGCGCTCGACCATCTCGGCGTCGAGCGCGAGATTGACCTTGTCGCCGGAAGCCATGCTCACACCGTACAGCGGACGCCAGCCGGCGTCACGGGTACCGCGCGGGTACGAGCCGGGTACCCGCGCCGAGAGCCGCACGATGTCAGCACATCAGCTGATGCTTCAAGTTTTGGTGCGACAGCGCCGACTCCTGTCGGTGTGATCAAGAACTCGGCTCACCACCCAGCATCCTCGGCCCTCCCTGCGCTGCTGCTCGTCGCGCTCGTGTCGGCCCTCATCCCACTGATCGCAGCCCCTGGGGCCAGCGCGGCGAACCGACGGGCGATCGTGACCGTCGCAACGGTCGACGTCGGGGCTCCGGCGAACCCCTCCGTGGCGATCGTTCCCTTCACCGACGCGATCTACCAGTCGTGCGCGGACGCGCCGCAGACGAGAGCGGGCTGCCAGACGCTCGGCGACGTCGGCTACCGCTACGCGATCGGCCGGCTGGAGGTCACCGTCGGGCAGTGGGTGGCGTTCCTGAACACCGTCGATCCGAGTGGGCGCGACCGGCACGGCCTCTATGACCCGACCGAGAGCTCGTCGGCCTGGCCGAAGTACGGGCAGATCGACATGTCGTCGCGTGCCGCCCGCGGTCGCCACTACTCCGTCGCGTATCCCGCATGGGTCGACAAGCCCTACGGCTTCGCCAACTTCCTGCGCGCCGCGCGGTTCGCGAACTCGCTCGACAACGGCCGCGTGATCTCCAGACGCACGATCCGCGCAGGCAGCTTCGCGGTCACCCTCCGCAGCGTGCGGCTCTCGCCGCAGACCGAGCGTGGGATGTACGACATGCGCCGCCCGAAGACCACCCGGACCAAGAGAACGGGCTTCGTCGTCCCCAGCCAGGACGAGTGGACCAAGGCCGCCTACTACGACCCCAGCGGCGGCGGAACGATGTCGTACTGGAAGTACCCGACCAACGCCGGAACCTTCGGCGACGGCACCGCCACGGCGCCCAGCCCGACGACGCTCAGAGCCGCGACGGGCGACGTGACCAACGCCTCGACGCAACCGCTCGCGACGTACCACGCATCCGGCAAGCCCGCCCCGACCTGGTGCCCCGCCCAGGTCCAACCGGCCAGCAACTGCGCGAACGTCAACCCGCTCGGGCTGGACGCCTCCACCTACGCGAAGGCCTACCAGGGCTCGGTCGGCACCGTCGGCCAGGCGCGGACCACCTCGCCGTGGGGCACGCTCGATCAGGGCGGCAACGTCGTCGAGTGGACCGACACGATCACGCCGTCGCCGCTCGGAACCGACAAGGGCCGCGTGTGGCGCCGACTGCACGGCGGCATCGCGAACGCTCCCGCCTACCAGCTGTGGCTCTCGGCCGTGGGCCTCCAGCCGCAGGACAACGCGCTCTTCACCGTCACCTACCCGTGGCTGGGGATCCGCGTCGGGATCATCGGCTGAACCGATCCACCCCGACGCCGCGCTCCTCGTCGGCGATCATGAAGCTGCGGTCGACGAAGATCGTGCGGGGGACGCCGGTGGCGGTGTACTCGGCGGTGAGGGCGGCGACTCTCGCGTCGATCGCCTCCTGGACGCGGGCGAAGAGGCGCGAGACGGTGGCATAGGGACGCAGGTGCTCCGGCACGGGGGCGACCGGCTTGCCGCGGCGGACTGCGAGGGTGCGCGGTCTGGTGATCTCCCGTGGGCAGAAGCACTGGACGCGCACGCGCATCCGGTACGACGTCGCGCCGAGCGCGTGCCAGCGCTCGCGGGCGGCGTCGAGGTTGCGCTGCGCGGTGCCGTCGAGGATCCGGGCGTCGGGCTTGCCGTCGGGGCCGGGAGGCGTTGCCGCGGGCGCGGACGCCGGCGTGGTGGCGAGCGCGAGTGCCGCAGCTGCCGCGAAGAGGGCAGCGACCGCGAGGGCGGCGGCGAGAGACGTGGAGGCGGCGCGGGGACGACGATGGGGGCTCATGCTGAATCTACGCCCGCGCCGCGCGTGCGTCACACGCGGCGCGATTCAGGTCGCGGCGTCGATCGACGGCTGCGGGCCGCCGCCGTGGTCGAGCACGAGGCCGGTCAGCGCGCTCACGAGCTGTATCGCCTGTTCGCGGTCGAGGCGGACGTGGCCGATGCGGCCGAACTCCGGGCTGGTGATCGCGAGCGCGATCGCCTCCTCGCCCTGGAGGCTGACGTGGACGTGCTCGTCGCCGAGCGTGTCGAGCGAGATCACGGGTGCGAGCTGCGGAGCCGGACGTGCATGAGTTAGGTAACCCTAACACCTGCCGGAGGGCTTGTGCGTGCTGGCGCGCCGGCGCGCCGGGGCAGCAAGCTCGGTTGCCCGCTCAGGGACGCCGCGCACGCGTGCCGCGCAGGACGACCCGCACGACGACGCGGTTCGGGCGTGACGGCGCCGCCAGCGAGAGGAAGTCGCGCACCGCGGCGTCATGGCCGCAGTAGGGACAGCCGAGCCGATCGGCCGGCGAGACGGGCGCGCCGGCGAGCGCGACGGGAGCGTCGCAGCGCGGGCAGGCGAGCGTGCCCTCGCCGAGGCGCGAGGAGCGTGTCGCCCGCCGCTCCTCCTCAGCCCCCACGCGCGAGACGCGCTCGCCGCGAAACGGCCCGTCGCCGTCTATCCCCCGTTGCAGCGCCATGGGAAGAGTCTAGGCGCCCCACTCACCCCTCGAGCACGTAGACCGCCCGCACCGCCAGCGCGTTGGGGTCGAGGCGCGTCAGGCGCGAGGCGGGCGAGCCGGAGGCGTCGAGCAGGACGCGGCGCGCGATCCGCATGCCGATCTCGCCGACGGACGACTCGAAGTCGCGCAGGGTGCAGAGGTGGATGTTCGGCGTGTCGTGCCACGAGTAGGGCAGTGACGGGCTGACCGGCATCCGGCCGCTGCGGGCGAGCGCGGCGCGCAGGCGCCAGTGACCGAAGTTCGGCAGCGAGACGACGCGGCGCGGGGCGACCCGGCGCATCTCCCTCAGCACCTCCAACGGCCGGCTCGTCGCCTGCAGCGTGAGCGACAGCACGGCGCAGTCGAATGACCCGGTCTCGGTCCGCGCCAGCTCGTCCTCGAGGTCGCCGTGCGAGACGGGTACGCCGCGTGCGACGCAGGCGTGGAAGCCCTCGTCGTCACGCTCGACGCCGAGGCCGCTGCAGCCGCGCCGCGCGATCAGCTCCTCCAGCAGCGCGCCGTCGCCGCAGCCGAGGTCGAGCACGCGCAGGCCGCGACCGACGAGCGCCGCGACGACGTCGAGGTCCGGGCGCATCAGCTCGCCACCGCCTCGCCGGCGAGCGCGTCCAGGAAGCCGCCAACCGTGCGGTGGTACTCGGGGATCGGGAAGAGGAACGAGTCGTGCCCGTGCGGCGCGCTGATCTCGCGGAACGTGACCGGCGCGCCGGCGCCGCGCAGCTCGGTCGCGATCTCGCGCGCGTGCTCGGTCGAGAAGCGCCAGTCGGAGTCGAACGACAGCACGAGGTAGCGCGTCCCCGCCGGGCCGGCGCCACCGCCGGCGCCCGCAGCCGCGACCTGCCGCTGGACGTAGGCCGGATCGGTGAACGGATCGAAGTAGTCCATCACGCGCGTCATGTAGAGGTAGGTGTTCGCATCGAAGCGCTCGACGAACGACTGCCCCTGGTGCGCGAGGTACGACTCCACCTCGAAGTCGACGTCGAAGCCGTAGCGCGGCTCGACCGCGTCCTGGATCCGCCGGCCGAACTTCTGCCGCATCGACTCCTCTGACAGGTACGTGATGTGGCCGATCATGCGCGCGAGCGCGAGCCCGCGGTCGGGCCGAGGCCGCGCGGGACCGGCATCCGCCGCGTAGTAGTCGCCGCCGGCGAAGTCGGGGTCGCGCATGATCGCCTCGCGCGCGACCGCCGAGAAGGCGATGTTCTGCGCCGAGAGCCGCGCGGAGGCGGCGACGATCACCGCACCGCCGATCTCGCCCGGGTGGTCGAGCGACCACTGCAGCACCTGCATCCCGCCGAGCGAGCCGCCGATCGCGGCGCGCAGCCTGCTGACGCCGAGCGACCGCAGCAGCGCGCGGTGGACCTGCACGAGGTCGCGCACGGCCAGCTGCGGGAAGCGCAAGCCGTACGGTCTGCCCGTCGCGGGATCGAGCGAGCCGGGCCCCGTCGTCCCCTTGCAGCCGCCGAGCACGTTCGCGCAGACGACGAACAGCCGGTCGGTGTCGAGCGGCCGCCCTGGTCCGACGATGTTGTCCCACCAGCCCGGCCGGCGGTCGCCGTCGTGGTAGCCCGCGGCATGCGCGTCACCCGACAGCGCATGGCAGACGAAGACGGCGTTGGCGCCGGCCGCGTCGAGCTCGCCGTACGTCTCGTAGGCGACCTCGACGTGCGTCAGACGAGCGCCCGACTCGAGCACGAGCGGGCGCTCCTCGTCGAACAGGACCCTCGAACGGGTCTCGACGCGGCCGACGCCGTCGCTCATGCAGGCGTCGCCTGGCGCGCCTTCGCCAGCGCCTGGTCGAGGTCGCCGACGATGTCGTCGATGTGCTCGATGCCGACCGACAGCCGCACGAGGTCCTGCGGCACACCGGCCGAGTCCAGCTCCGCCTCGTCGAGCTGCGAGTGCGTCGTCGTCGCCGGGTGGATCGCGAGCGACTTCGCGTCGCCGATGTTGGCGAGATGCGAGAACAGCCCGAGCGCGTCGATGAACGCGCGGCCGGCGTCCCGGCCGCCCTCGATCCCGAACGTCACGAGCGCGCCCTCGCCGCCGCTGAGCACGCGCTTGGCGACCGCGTTGTACGGGCTGCTCTCCAGGCCCGGGTAGTTGACCCACGAGACGCCCGTGTGGCCCTCCAGGTGCTTGGCGACCGCGAGCGCGTTGGACGAGTGACGCTCCATCCGCAGCGGCAGCGTCTCGATCCCCTGCAGCAGCAGGAACGCGTTGAACGGCGACAGCGCCGCGCCCATGTTGCGCAGCAGCACCGTGCGCGCGCGGCCGACGTACGCCGCCGGACCGAGCGCGTCGGACCAGACGACGCCGTGGTAGGACGGGTCGGGCTTCGTCAGGCCCGGGAAGCGCTCGGCGTTGGCGACCCAGTCGAATCTGCCGGAGTCGACGATCAGGCCGCCGATCGTCGTGCCGTGGCCACCGATGAACTTCGTCGCCGAGTGGACGGCGATGTCGGCGCCGAGGTCGAAGGCGCGGGTGAGGATCGGCGTCGGGACGGTGTTGTCGACGACGAGCGGGAGCCCGTGCGCGTGCGCGGCGTCGGCCCACGCTCTGATGTCGACGACGTTGAGGCGCGGGTTGCCGATCGTCTCGGTGAAGACGAGCTTCGTCTTGTCGTCGACGAGCGCGTCGAGCGCGCCGACGTCGTCGGGGTCGACGAAGCGGACCTCGACGCCGTACTGCGGCAGCGTGTGCGCGAACAGGTTGTACGTGCCGCCGTAGAGCGTCGAGTGGGCGACGATGTTGTCGCCCGCGCGCGCGATGTTGAGGACCGAGTACGTCACCGCCGCCTGCCCGGAGGCGAGCGCGAGCGCCGCGACACCGCCCTCCAGCGCGGCGACGCGCTCCTCGAGCACGCTCCACGTCGGGTTCATGATGCGCGTGTAGATGTTGCCCGGCACGGCGAGCGCGAACAGATCCTGCGCGTGCTGGGCGTCGTCGAAGACGTACGAGGTCGTCTGGTAGATCGGGACCGCGCGCGCGTTCGTCGTCGGGTCCGGCTCCTGCCCTGCGTGAAGCGCCTGCGTCTCCGGTCGTGGGTTCGGCTGCTGCTCGCTCATGGGTCTCCTCGCGTGACGGTGGGTGGGATCAGGACCGGGATCCGAGAGTCTGCCAGGCGCGTGGGGTAGGCTCGCGCCCAGCGACCGGGAGACGCCATGGAGAGCAGCACGGCCGGGGCGCCCGCCACCGGCTCCAAGGGGTTGAAGCAGAACGCGATCGGCTTCGTCGACGCGCTCGTGATCGGGATCGCCTCGACGGCGCCGGCCTACTCGCTCGCCGCCGTGATCGGCCTGATCGTGCTCGACGCCGGCGTCCAGGCGCCGGCCGTTCTGATCGCGTCGTTCGTCCCGATGTTCTTCATCGCGGCGGCGTTCTACTACATGAACCGCGCCGACCCCGACTGCGGCACGACGTTCTCGTGGGTCACGCGCACGCTCGGCCCGTACGTCGGCTGGATGGGCGGCTGGGCGATCACGATGACGGGCGTGCTCGTCGTCGGCTCGCTGGCGGACATCGCGGCGCGCTACACGTTCCTGCTGATCGGCTGGGACGCGGCGGCCGAGTCGAAATGGGGCGTGATCGCGTTCGCCGTCTTCCTGATCGCGCTGATGACGTGGGTCTGCGTCGTCGGCACCGAGGCGTCGGCGCTGCTCCAGCGCGTGCTCATCTTCGGGCAGGTGATCGGCCTGCTGCTGTTCGCCGTCGTCGCGCTCGTGAAGGTCTACACCGGCGACGCGCCCGCCACCTCGGTCGACCCGTCGCTGTCGTGGCTGTCGCCGTTCGCGATCGACTCGTTCTCCATCCTGACCGTGGGGATGCTGACCGGCGTCTTCATCTACTGGGGCTGGGAGTCGGCGGTCAACCTGACCGAGGAGACGGAGGACTCGACGAGCGCCCCCGGCCTCGCCGGCGTGATCAGCACGCTCGTCCTGCTCGTCACCTACATCGTCACGACGGTCGCGGTCGTCGCCTACGCCGGCCCCGGGCTGCTGGAGCAGTTCGCCGACGACGAGGGGATCTTCTCGACGCTCGCGAGCAGCGTGCTCGGCTCGCCGCTCGACAAGCTCGTCGTGCTCGCGATCCTCACCTCGGCGCTCGCCTCGACGCAGACGACGATCCTGCCGGCGTCGCGCACGACGCTCTCGATGGCGCGCGCGGACGCGATGCCGGCCGTGCTCGGGAAGATCCACCCGCGCTTCTACACGCCGCACGTCTCGACGATCCTGATCGGCGTCGTGGCGACGGTCTGGTACGTCGGCGTGAGCGCCTTCTCGGAGAACTTCCTCTTCGACACGCTCACCGCACTGGCGCTGATGATCGCCTTCTACTACGCGCTGACGGGGATCGCGTGCGTGATCCACTACCGCCACGAGCTGCGCAAGTCGGTCCGCAACCTGCTGTTCATCGGCGTCGCGCCGCTGATCGGCGCGGTCGTCCTCGGCTTCCTGTGGGTGAAGGCGACGATCGACTACGCCGACCCGGAGACGTCGTACTCCGGCTCCGCCGTCTTCGGGATCGGGCTCCCGACGGTGATCGGGATCGGCTTCCTGCTGCTCGGCTTCGTGCTGATGCTCGTGTGGCGCTTCGGCGGCCACGCCGACTTCTTCGGCCGCAGAGGGTTCGAGGCGGTCGACCCGGCGGTCGCGGCCGGCCACGTCACGTTGGAGGAGGACACCGCGGGAGCGGGGAGGAGCTGATGGCCGAGCGGGTGCTGATCGTCGGGTTCGACGACTCCGAGGGCGCGCGCGCCGCGCTGCGCGTGGCGATCGAGCTGGCGCGCGATCTCGGCGACAAGCTCGTGATCGCGTTCGGCTACGAGCCGCCGGGGCGGATGGGCGAGGAGCTGGGCGCCGCGCGCGACGCGGTGCGCGAGCTGGGCGAGCGCGTCACGCGGCACGCGTTCGCGCGGGCGGAGGCGGAGGGCGTCGAGGCGGAGCTGGCGGTGATCGACAGGCGGCCGGTCGACGCGCTGCTGGAGCTGGCGGCCGCGCACGACGCGCGCATGATCGTGATCGGCAGCTACGGCGACCACCCGATCAAGGGCGCGATCATCGGCTCGACGCCGCACAAGCTGCTGCACCTGGCCGACCGGCCGGTGCTCGCGGTGCCGGCTCCGTAGGAGCGTGCGTCAGCGGATCAGGTTGATCTCGGGGTGGGTCGCCAGCAGCGTCTGGGTGAAGACGTAGTTGACGACGCCTATCGCGAGGAACGCTATGACGATCGCCTGGTTGACCGCCCGGCCGACGCCTGCGGCGCCGCCGGAGACGGTCATCCCCTTGTAGCAACAGACGATCGCGGTGACGCCGCCGAAGATCGTGCACTTCAGCAGCGAGCCCCACAGGTCAGTCGTCGAGGAGCTGGTCCAGAAGGTCGCGAAGAACGGCTCGATCCGGGCGTCGTTGAGGAGCGTCGCGGCGAGGCCGCCGGTGATGCCGAAGACGATCGCGAAGACGTCGAACAGCGCCGTGATCGCTATCAGCGCGAGGAAGCGTGGGACGACGAGGTTCTTGACGGGATCGACGCCGAGCACCTGGAGCGCGTCCAGCTCCTCGCGGATCTTGCGCGCGCCGAGGTCCGCGGTGATCGCCGTGCCGGCCGCTCCGGCGACGACGATGGCGCAGACTATCGGCGCGAACTCGCGGATGACGGCGAGCACGAACAGCCCGCCCATGCGGTCCAGCGCGCCGAACAGCATGAGGAAGTTCGCCGCCTGCAGCCCGGGCACCGAGTAGGAGATGCACGCCATCGTGAGGATGAGCGGGAGGAAGCACTGGCGCAGCGCGAACATGAACTGCGAGACGAACTCGTCGCCGTAGGGGTACGGCGGCCGGATCGCGGAGACGAGCGTCTTGCCGGTGAGGATCAGCATGTCGCCGACCTCCTCGAGCGCGTCGCGCAACGGCGGGGCGATCGAGCGGCGGCGAAGGGAGTCGGAGAGAAGAGTCATAGAGATCTAGCACTGTTGCGCTGCGGCGACACTACTAGTCTGCTGACAGACCAGTCAACCGGGTACCATCGGTGCGACCGTGAGCCCGTTCGACCCGATCGCGCTCGACCGCGACGCCGAGGTCCCGCTCGGGACCCAGCTGGCGTGGGTCCTGCGCGCACGCGTGACGACAGGACAGCTGCCCGCCGGCGAGCGCCTGCCCGGCGCCAGAGAGCTGGCCGCCCACGTCGGCGTCAACGTCAACACCGTGCGCGCCGTCTTCGCCCGCCTGGAAGAGGAGGGCCTGCTGCAGGTCGTCCACGGCAAGGGGACCTTCGTCGCCGACGGGCCGCCGCCGGAGACCGCGGTCGCCGAACTGGCCGCGGCGGTGACGAGCGAGGCGCGCCGACGCGGCATCGACCCGCGCGCGATCGCCGCCGCGCTCTACGTCGAGCCGGCCGACGACGGCGCGGCGGGCGACGCCGCGAGCCGCCGCGCGCTGCGCGAGCAGATCGCCGCGCTCGAGGCGCAGCTCGCGGCGCTCCCCGCGCTGCCGCCCACGGGCGACGCGGCCGCGGTTCCGCCGCCGCGACCCAGCGGCGCCGGCCGGCTGTTGACGACGGTCGAGCTGGAGCAGCAGCGCACCGTGCTCGCGGAGCAGGTCGCCGAGGCGCGCGCACAGGCGCGGGCGGGCGGCGCGGGCGGCGCGACCGACGTGGCGGCGAGCACGGCAAAGGGCTCTCGCGGCGCGGCCGCCGCGCGGGGCGGCCGCGCCGCGCAGGACTCCCCCGCACGCGACTCCGCCACCCCTCTCGGCGGCGGCCGGCGCGGGCGCGTCACGCTGCGCTGGGTGCCGGGCGCCTGAGCCGCCAGCGGGCGGGCTCGGAAGCGGCCGCTAGCGGAACAGGTCGTTCGCTTCGCGGTAGGTCAGCGTGCCGGCGGCGAGCAGCTCCGAGTCGCCCGTCTCCAGCACGTCGAGCGCGATCCGGCCGGCGAAGTCCAGCACGGCGCGGATCGGTCCCGAGCCGACGCTGAGCCGCTTGACGCCGAGCCGCTCCAGCTCGGCGAGCGACGGCGTCGCGCGCGAGCCGAGCACGTTGACGGGCACACCGGCGGAGGCGGTGAACGCGGCGATCTCGTCCGGCTCCACGAGCCCCGGGGCGAACAGCCCGTCCGCGCCGGCCTCGACGTAGGCGCGCGCCCGTGCAAGCGCGAGCTCGAGCCGCGCCTCCGGCTCGCCGACCGCCTGCCACCACAGGTCGGTGCGGGCGTTGAGGAACAGCCGCACCCCGGCCGCCTCCGCCGCCGCGCGCGCCGCCACCAGGCGCTCGCACTGCTCGGCGACGCCGCGCAGCGGCGCGCCGCCCTCCGACGCCGCGTCCTCGAGGTTGATCCCGACCGCGCCGGCGTCGATCACCGCGGTGACGGTCTCGCCGACCTCGGCCGGCGTGTCGCCGTAGCCGGTCTCGATGTCGGCGGTGACCGGGACGTCGACGGCGGCCGCCATCCGCGCCGTCGACTCGACCAGCTCCGCACGCGTGAGCGCTTCGCCGTCGGGTCTGCCGGACGCAAAGGCGACGCCGGCGCTCGTCGTCCCGATCGCGGGACAGCCCGCGGCCTCGAAGACGCGGGCGCTGCCGGCGTCCCAGGCGTTCAGCAGCGCGAGCACGCCGGGCTGGGCGTGCAGCGCGTGAAAGCGTTCGGCCTTGGCCGCGAGCGCGCTCCGCTCCATCTTCGGGAGCGTACCGGCAGCGTCGCGGGTCACGCGCTACGCTCCGCCGCATGCGTGTGAGAGCGATGTTTCGAACAGCCCTGACGATCGCGGCGCTTGGGCTCGCCGCCGCCGCGATGACCGCGGCGCCGGCCTCTGCGGCGACGAGATGTCCCGCGACGTTCCAGGTCCTGCATGACGACCACATCGGCGCGATGTCGCTGCCGGCCGGGGCGTACACCGTCTCGGTCAACGACGTCTCGTGCGCCGCGGCGTCGACGCTGTTCTCGCGGTTCCTGGAGGACTACGACGGTCATCTGCCCTCGCCGTGGGTCGCCAACGCGTCGAAGCGCAGCTTCACCCGCAGCGGCAGCTCGACCGGCTTCTCGGTCAAGCTCGCGGCGTACCCGCCCGCGCCGCCCACGCCGCCGACGCCCGGCAGCCCGACGGTCTGCCCCGCGACGTTCAGCGTGCTGCACAACGACGGCATCGGTGACGTCAGCTTCCCGAAGGGCGCGTACAGAACGACGCTGCTCAGCAGAGGCATCAGCTGTCAGCAGGCGTCGACGCTGTTCTCCGACTTCCTCGACGACGCGGACGGCGACCTCCCCGACGGCTGGCGCGTCGCGGCGCTGTCCGGGTCGGCCAGAGGCGGCGTCTTCAGAAACGCCGCGGGAACGAGCTTCCAGCAGCAGCTGACGACGGCGAGAACGGGCGGCGGCGGGACCTCGACGAACGGCAGCGTCGCGTGCGGGCCGTTCAGAGTGCTGCACAACGACCACATCGGCAGCCTCTACCTCCCGAAGGGCACCTACGACGTCTACACGCTGTCGGCCGACGCGCTCAGCTGCTCGCAGGCGACGCGGCAGTTCACGAGCTTCCTGAACGCGGCGAAGGTGCCGTCCCCCTGGGTGATCGATGCCGCCACCGGCACGTTCACGCGCGGCGCGGGGTCGGACACCGGCTTCCGCGTCAAGCCGGCGACGCGGGGCACGATCAGCTAGCCGGACCGGCCGCATCGCGCAGGGTCGGCGAGCCGACCCTGCGCAACGTCGCGAGCGGGCGCTCAAGTCCTCCCCGTTCGCGACGATCACCGCGAGCATGAACCTGCCGCTCGTGAGTGTCCTCGTCACCGCCCATCAGGACGAGGATCGCGTCGCCGATTCGCTCGACGACGCGCTCGCGCAGACGTATCCGGCGACGGCGATCGAGCTGATCGCCGTCGACGACGGATCGCAGGACGGAACCGCCGGCGTGCTCGACGAGTACGCCCGCCGCCATCCCGGTCGCGTGCGCGTGATCCGCCAGCCGCACGCCGGCCAGGCGGCCGCGCTCGACCGCGCGCTCGGCGAGGCGAGCGGCGACGTGCTCGTCCCGCTCGCCGCCGGCGACCGCTGGCCCAGCGGCCGGCTGGCCGCACAGGTCGCGCTGCTGGAGCGGCGCCCCGAGGTCGGGCTCGTCTACAGCGAGCTGCTGCGACACGACCGCGACCAGACGGCGACGCCGTCGCTGTGGCCGGCCGAGCTGGAGGTCGACCCGCCGCGCGGACGCCCAGTCGGGCGGCTGCTGCGCGAGGACTGCGTCGCGCCGTCGTCGATCGCGGTCCGGTCGGCGCTGCGCCCGCAGCTTGCGCCGATCCCGGCGGCGATCCCGCGTGCCGGCTGGTGGCTGGCGGTGCGGGCCGCGTCGGTCGCGGAGATCGAATGGCTGCCGGAGGCGCCGGGGCCGATCGGTCCCGAGGCGGCCGGTGAGAGCGCGGCGCGCCTGCGCGAGACGCTCGCCTTCCAGCGCTGGTTCCTGCGCCGTACGACGTCGGAGTCGCCGTTCGTCGACGAGCTGGCCGAGGTCTGGGCCGCGTTCGCCGACAGCGCGCGGCGACTGCAGTCGCTCGCCGACGACCCGTTCACCGAGCTGCTCGCCGTCAGCGACGCCGAGCGCGCGGACGCACGCCGCATCCTCGCCGACGCGCGCAGTGCGATCGCCCGCGGCGACGCGCGCCCCGGCATGGCGCTCGCCGCCCGCGCGGCCGCGACGGACCCGTGGTGCGAGCCGGCCCGCGCGCTGCTGGCCGAGGCGCTCGCCGCGCGTCCGCGGCGTGCCTCCTCCGACCCGCTCGCGGGCGCGCGCCGCTTCGTCACACTCGCGTTCGCCGACGAGCTGGTCGAGCACCCGGCGCTGCTGGCCGCGTACGGAGGACAGTTCGACGGCCGCGTCGACGCGACGCTCGCGATCGACGCCAGCGCGCTGACGCCGGTCGCGGCGGAGCGCGCGCTCGCCGCGCTGACGCAGGCGCTCGGCCTCGACGAGGACGGCACCGCGCACCTGCTCGCCGTCGTCGGCCCGATCGACGCGGCGGTGCGCGAGCGGCTGCCGGCGAGCGTCGACGCGCTGCTGTCGGAGCGCGCCCACGCCGCGCCCGCCGCGCCGGCGTTCGGCGCAGACGGCGTCGCCTCGCTGCGCGCACTCGCCGCGCGCGCCTCGGCGGCGTAGGCGGACGCGGCTCGGCAGCCGGCGCCCGCCCGCGCGTCTCCCCGCTCAACCGTGCATCGCGCCGATGCGCGGCGGATACTTGGTGGACCCATGCACACGACCGCTCAGGCCGAGATCTCCAGCTTCGAGATCGTCCGCCACTACTTCCACCTCGCAGCCGACCGCCTCGGCATCCCGGACGACCTGCGGACCGTCCTGCTGAGCGCCTACCGCGAGGTGCAGGTGCAGCTGCCGATCAAGCTGAGCGACGGCAGAGTGCACACGTTCACCGGGTACCGCGTCCAGCACAACGGGGCGCGCGGTCCGTTCAAGGGCGGGATCCGCTACCACCCGACGGTCGACCTCGACGAGTTTCGCGCGCTCGCCGCGCTGATGACCTGGAAGACCGCGATCGTCGGCGTGCCGTTCGGCGGCGCGAAGGGCGGCGTCAACTGCGACCCGTCCGAGCTGTCGGCGCAGGAGCTGGAGAAGCTGACGCGCGCGTTCACGCAGCGGATCGACAAGGTGCTCGGGCCGACGCGCGACATCCCGGCGCCGGACGTCAACACCAACGCGCAGGTGATGGCGTGGATGATGGACGAGTACGGCAAGGGCCACGGCTACACGCCGGGGATCGTGACCGGCAAGCCGATCGCGCTGGAGGGCTCCTACGGGCGCGAGTCGGCGACGGCGCGCGGGCTCGTCTATCTGTTCCGCGAGGCGGCGCAGGCCGTGAACCTGGTGCCACAGGAGGCGACGGTGGCGATCCAGGGCTACGGCAACGTCGGCTCGTGGGTCGGGAGGCTGATGCAGCAGCTCGGCGCGCGCGTGGTAGCCGTGGCCGACGCGTCCGGCGCGATCCGCGCGGAGCGGGGCCTCGACGCCGAGGCGCTGGCGGCGCACGTGCGCGCCGGCGGCAGCGTGGCGGAGTTCGTCGCCGACGGGGTCGAGCCCGTCAGCGGCGAGGAGTTCCTCGCGACCCGCTGCGACGTCTTCGTGCCGGCGGCGCTCGGCGGGATGATCCATGCGTCCAACGCCCACCTGCTCGACTGCCGGATGGTCGTCGAGGGCGCGAACAGCCCGACGACGCCGCAGGCCGACGAGCTGCTGAGCGAGAAGGGGATCTTCGTCGTGCCCGACGTGATGGCGAACGCCGGCGGCGTCGTCGTCTCCTACTTCGAGTGGGTGCAGAACCTGCAGCACTTCCGCTGGGACGAGCGCGAGGTCAACGACAAGCTCGGCACGATCATGCGGCGCGCCTACCGCGAGGTGGCGGCGCGTGCGAAGGAAGCCGACGGCAACTCGCTGCGTGTCGCCGCGTACGAGATCGGGATCGAGCGGGTCGTCGAGGCGGCACGGCTGCGCGGCAACTTCTGAAAAGCGAAGGGGCGCCCCGGCCGAGGCGCCCCTTCTTGCGTCCTTGCCCTCCAGTGTGGGCCGTCCGAGCCCACCAGGCAGGTGTGGTATCGGCAGCTGAGCGAGGGGACTTTACGGTCAGAGGCGCGCCGACGCGCCTGGTTCCGGTGCTTCAGTCGTCGAAGTCGAAGTCGCGCGGCGGTCTCTGCTCGAACCAGAGACGGTCGTGCTCGGGCGTCTCCTGGAGGAAGTCGGGCGTCTCCTCCAGCACGTCCTCGTCCGGCGAGCGCTGCGGCTCGTCGCTGTCGGCGCGCTCGTCGCGATGGTCGGGCTCGCGAGGCTCGCGCGGCTCGCGGCGCGGCGGCGCGGGCGGGAACGGCTCGTCGTCGTGGTCCTCGACACGGAACTCGGTCGTCGGCTGGTGGACGATGTCGCTCTGGCGCGGGTCGACGGGCTCGTCGTGGTGCGGCTCGTCGCGGTGCGGCGCCGGCGGGCGCGGCTCGTCGCTGTGCGGCGCGGCGGCGGCCGGCGGGGCCGGAGGCGGGTCGGCGGGCGGCTCCTGGGCCTCCGGCTCCGGCGCGCGGCGCTCGGGCTCGCGGCTCTCGGTCTCCGGCGCGTGCCGCTCGGGCTCGCGCTCGTCGTCGTCGGGCAGGATGATCCGCGTCTGCTCGTCGGCGACCGGGGCGGGCGGCTCCGGCTGGTGCGCGTGCGGTGCGTCGTGCGCAGGCGCCTCGGCGTCGTGATGGTCCTCCGCGACCGGCGCAGAGGGTTCAGGCTCGCGGCGCACCGGCCCAAGCGCTTCCTGCTCGGCGCGGGCGACCTCGGTCGGATCGGCACCACGGCGGCGCTTGAGCTCCAGATGCTCGCGGATCGCGTCGTCCAGCAGACCCATGAAGTCCCAATCCTACCCGTCGAGCGGCGGGAGGTGGCTCAGCCGTCGTCAGGCCTGTTCGGTCTCGGCCGGCATCGCCGCCGAGTCGGTCGCGCGGACCGTCTTGTTCTTGCCGGTCCGCTTGGCGGTGTAGAGCGCCACGTCGGCCGCGGCGACGAGCTGGTCCTTGCCGGCGGAGGCAGAGGCAGCGACGCCGCAGCTGACGGTGACGTGCAGGAGCCCGTCGCCGTCGAGGCGCGGCACCGCAAGCTCCTCGACGGCCGTGCGGACGCGCTCGGCGATCGTGAAGGCGCCGTCGAGGTCGGTCTGCGGCAGCGCGACGGCCATCTCCTCCCCGCCGTAGCGGGCCGGCTCGTCGATCTCGCGGGAGCTGTCCAGGAGGATCCGCGCAACCTCTCTGAGGACGACGTCGCCCTGCTGGTGGCCGTAGGTGTCGTTGACCTGCTTGAAGTTGTCGATGTCGACCATCAGCAGGCCGAGCGGCTGACCGAACCGCTGGGCGGCGGCGACCTCGATCGTGATCACCTCCTGGAAGCGGCGGTGGTTGAAGAGCCCGGTCAGCTCGTCCGTGACGGCCTGGCGCTTGACCTGGTCGTGCAGCTCGACGTTCTCCAGCGAGATGCCGGTCTGCGCGGCGAGCGAGCCGAGCAACGCGCGCTCCTCCTCGTCGAAGGGACGGCCGCTGCGGGCGACGGCGACGATTCCGTGCGGCGCAGAGTCCTCCAGCGCCCGCGGGATCGGCGAAGCGAGCGCGCTGTCGTCGCCGGCGGTCGCCTCGGCGGGGGCGCCGGTGGCTCTGGCGCGCGCCTCGGCCTGCGCGAGGACGGTCGCGAGGCGGTCGACGTCGCCGACGTGGACGGAGTGGGGCTCGGCGCCGTCCGGGGCGTCCTCGGCGGGTTCGCGCAGCGTCGTGCGGCCGCAGGTGGCCTCGACGGCCTCGACCGCGGTCTCGGTGCCGATCTCGATCAGCGCGCGGCTGTCGAGGTTGGAGGCGAACGTCTCGCCGACGCGCTGGATCGAGTCGCGCAGCCGGCCGCGCTCGCGGCGGAGATCGTCGATCCGCTGCTCCAGCTCTTGGGACATCTTGTTGAACTCGCTGCCGAGCTCGGCGAACTCGTCGTCGCCCTCGGTCGGGACGCGGGTCGAGAAGTCGCCGCCGCCGATGCGGCGCGCGGCGGTGAGGAAGCGGCCGATCTGACGCTGCAGCTGACGCGAGACGACCACCGCGCCGAGCAGCGCGAGCAGCAGGAAGCCGGCGAGGAGGGCGATCGCGAGGCGGCGGTTGCGCGCGACCGTGGAGGCGGTGCCGCTGACGTCGGTGAGGAGCGAGACAGAGTCCTCGGACCCGGCGAAGTCGGCGGCCCGGAAGCCGGCGACGACGTAGTCGGTCCCGTCGCGCGTGAGGTCGCCGCGCGCCGGGATGCCGCGCGAGTCCGCGGCTGGCAGGGTCGACGCGAGCAGCCGGCCGCCGCGCCGGACGACGACCTCGACCCCCGGCGCGCGCACGGCACGCACGAACTGCTCGGCGTCGATCGTCGAGGCCTCGACGTCGGCCAGCGGCGCCCTGCCGGTGCGGCTGCGGATCCGCGCCGAGCCCGCGCCGATCGCGAGCGGCGTGCCGAGGTCGACGAATGCACCGGAGTCGGGCGACGCTGTTCTGTTGCCTGCGCTGGGCCCGCCCGGTCCGCGCACGATCAGCAGCCGCACCAGCTCATGTTCCCGCGCGAGCAGGCGCGCGCGCGTACGCGCAGCGCGTCTGTCGCCCCGCCGGATCGCGCGCGCGAGCTCCCGGTCCGCGCCGACCGCTGCGGCCGCCCGCGCCCCCCGCTCGGCGGCGCGCTCGTAGACGCTTGTCGCCGCGGCGGCGTAGGCGCCGGCCCGTGCGGCCGCCTTCCCCTCCTCGCTGTCGGTCACCAGTCGCGCCACGACCACGCCCAGCGCGACCATCGGAACGATCACGATCAGGACGAAGAACAGCGTCAACCGCGTTCGAAAGCTCACTCCCCAGGCACCTCCCGCCTGCAGCGAGGCTACCCACCCAGCCGCCAGCCCGCGACACATCCACAACGCCGCCCACCCGCCGCTCCGGCTACACTGTCGGAACCGATGCGCCCGCATCCCAGTCGCGGGCGCCGTTTGGGGCTATAGCTCAGCTGGGAGAGCGCCTGGATCGCACCCAGGAGGTCGCCGGTTCGAGCCCGGCTAGCTCCATCGGAACGAAACCCCTGCTACCGCGGGGGTTTCGTCGTTTCGGGGATCCGCGGGAATCGGCGGCAATCCGCGGGCATTTCGGGCACTAGTGCCTTTATTCCGGCCGATTGCCCTGGATTGGGTTGGATTACGGCCGATTCGGCTGGCTGACGGCGCCGGGCAGAGCTATCGTGGCGGCCCTGCCAACAAGGTGGCCCCGGCGGTGCTGACACACCCCGGGGCCTGGCACCGAAGGTCTTAGGCCCCTCGGTGCAGGCCGATTGTCCCGCATGCCGACGAGGCGTGCGCGCGCTCCCCTGCGCTGATGCCAGAAAGGGCCGTCTCGGTGCCGTCGACCGCTTAGGAGGCGACGACGATGCCGTACACCCTGACCCGCGAGCAGCGCGATGCGCTGCACGCCGAGGCGATAACCGAGCTGGCCGAGATCGGAGACCTCTACCTCGCACTGGAGAACGACGACTACCGGCTCGCGCATGAGCTGTGGCGCCGCTACGAGCCGCTCCTGCTGCTGCTCGACCAGATCGGCTGGGAGCCGACGCTCGCCGACGACGCGAGTGTCGTGGAGGTCGCGATGCCCGACGCGCAGCTCGCCACGGCCGCGCGCCGACTGACCCGCGTCACGCTCGGCCGCCTGCGCCACCAGTTCGAGCAGCAGCTCGAACGCGGCCCCGACGCCGAGAGCGCCCGGCACAGCATCGCCGTCATCGAGACGTGCACCTCGCTCCTGGCCGACGTCGCGCTCCTGCGCTTGGCCGCCGACCGCGTGGAGGGCTGAGCGATGGCCCCTGTGATCGGACGGGACGAGCGCGACGCGCTCTACCACGCCATCCGACGCGACCTCCGCTTCCTCGGCTACCTCGCCGAAGCCCTGACGGACGAGCGGCCCACCGTCGCCGCGATGCTCGCCAGCCGCTACCGCGCCGAGCTGCGCCTGGTGGACGACCTCGGCTGGGCACCCGTGGATCCGCGCGAGCAGTTCGAGCTGACGCTCCCCGAGCCGGACCTCGCCCGCGCGATGCTGCGCCTGCTCAACGGCGTGGTCCTCGCCGCGCTCGACCGCGGCGACCAGTCCCAGGGCGAGACGGCCAACCACGCGGTCGCAGTGCGAGACCGACTCGCGGCCGCGATCTGCCGCGCCGTCGTCGGCGAGATCGACCCGGCGATCGTGCGCGACGCCGCCGAGCCGCTCCCCGAGGGGTGGTGACGATGCCGCACACCCTCACCCTCCGCTACCGCGACGCGCTCTACGCAGCGACCGTCGCCGACCTGCGCGAAGGCATCCCGGCGATGCTGCTGGCGCTCAACCTCGGGAAGTTCCCCTTCGCGCGAGTGCTGCGTGCCCGCAACGAGGCAGAGATGGCGCTGCTGCACGACCTCGGCTGGGAGCCGTACCCGGACGCCAACGGGCCGTTCGAGGTGACGCTGCCCGACCCGCAGCTTCTGCATGTGCTCCATCGCATCGGCCGGCGCAGCTACGAGGAGCTGACCCGCTACCTCGAAGACGACGCCGCCCACCACGACCCGGCCGAGCGCGCCGCCGCCGAGCGACACAAGCTCGCCACCGAGATCTGCAACCGCATCATCATCCAGATCACCCCGCCCTTGCTCACGCCGGCCGCCACCGAGGAGGCGTGACCATGCGCGTGCGCAGAGCGAGAAGACAGCCGATCGGCCCGACCTACATCACGTTCGGGCGGACGATCCGCGAGCTGCGCGTCCGCCGCGGGCTCAGCCAGGAACAGCTCGGCCTCCACGGCGGGCTGCACCGCAACTACGTCGCCTCGATCGAGCGCGGCGAGATCAACCCCACCCTCAGAACCATGCTTCGCCTCCAGCGAGGTCTCGACTTCCCGCTCTCAGAGATCGTCCTGCTCTTCGATCAGCGCCGTGACGAGGGTGATCGACCATGACGGCAGGCAAGACGAAGACGACGACCGTCCGCTTCGACCTCCACCAGTGGCGGGACCTGGCCACCACGTCGGAGCAGCTCGGTGTCGCGAAGGCGTGCTTCATCCGCGACTCGACTATCGAACGCCTCGCCGGTCTGCGCACCGTCGAGCACCTCGCCGGCGAGACGATCGACCGGCTCGTCCGCATCCGCATCAGCGAGCTGCTACGCCAGCACGACGGCCGGCTCGGCCGGCTCGAACTCCAAGTCGCCCACCACCTGCTCGGAGGCCGGCGATGAACGAGACGACCGTCACCATCCCCACCGGCTACGTCGGCGCCGTCACCGACTCGTTGCTGCTGCTCTTCGGCAGCACCGCCGAGTCGACGTACAAGGCGATCCAGAACGCCGATCTCGCCGAGATCCGTCTGGATCTGTGCGCGTACCGCTGGCGCCTGAGACGACTCGGCGAGCTGATCGACCAACTCGAACGATCGGCCGGCACGCCCGCCGTCGTGCTCTCGGTCGCCGACGCACTCGACCTGCTCGCCGAGGCGCTGCACGGCGTCCTCTGCGACAAAGCCGAAGCGCTCGGCGACGCCTGCCAGCAGTTCCTCGACGGCGCCGATCCCGACACCCTCCGCGACCACCACGCCGCGGTCTCGAACGTGCTCGACGTGATCGCCGCGCTCGGACCGCCTCACCGCGTCCGCGTGACCATGCCCGACGACATCGCCGAACAGGTCCAGCAGGCCGCCGACCGAACCGGCTACCCGCACGAAGAGATCGTCATGGCCGCGCTGGCACGGCGCATCGAAGAGATCGGGGCGGCCGAACCACGCCACGGGGAGGACGACCGATGACTTACCGCGTCCTCGTGTTCCAGCTCGGCCGCACCGTCGAACCCCACCCGTTCAGCTGGCAGGTCGCCCCCGCCTGCTACGCCCACGGGTTACTCAGCCGTGAAGCTGACGAGACCGTGATCGTGCCGTCGTTGGGCGGCGTTGCAGCGCCGGCACGTGCCCGCCGCGGTGGATGCGGCGCAGGCGCGCGCCGAGCTTGGGCTGGTCGAGCCGGTCGACCGCGTATCCCGGTACCGCGGGTCCACGCCGCCACGGTCCCCGATCTTCGGCGCCGCGCCGCACAAGAGGAGGCGATCGGCTGTGTTTAAGCCATATGGCGAGCCGATTCGCTGCACGGGGGACAAGCGTGTCGTGACCCTAGAGAAGCTGGCTCACCGTGCCATCTCTGAGGTCCATCGCAGCAACCGCCCGCTCGATCTCTTCGGCGTTGGGCAGAGAACCCGCTTTGTCGGCGAGGCCCTTGGCGACGCTGAATCTGGTCACCTGCTGGAGCAGCTTGCCGCAGACGCACCAGCCGAGCGCCTCGGCGGCGTCGTCCCCGGCATACGCCAGCTCCTCGAGGATGTCGACGAGCAGCCCAATCGTCATGAACTGCTGCCCCTCCTGCGACTCGAAGAGAAACTCGACGATGTCGAGCAGCGTTTCGAGGACTATCTCGGGCAGGTCCTCAACACTCGTGAGCTGACCGAGCAGCGACGCACGCAGCTGGTCGAAGGTCGGAGCTTCCTCCTCGCGATCTGCGATGACCTGGCGGCTGTACTCGAGGTATTCGTCCGCTGCGGACACGAGCGCCGACCGGCCGTCTTCCTTCCACGCGTCGTAGAGGATGTTCGGCATCTCGATCACCGTGGCCCGACGCTTCGTCGGACGGCTCACCGGAAGCCGGGTGTCGGGTTCGTCGCGGACGCTGTTGCACGTCG
The DNA here is from genome assembly GCF_000025265.1 of Conexibacter woesei DSM 14684. GTDB lineage: Bacteria > Actinomycetota > Thermoleophilia > Solirubrobacterales > Solirubrobacteraceae > Conexibacter > Conexibacter woesei. Next base: position 740,188 of record NC_013739.1, on the reverse strand, counting down.
CGAGGAACAGTGTGTCAAGGGGAATCCGCGGCTGGGACCCGTCTGGGAGCGTGACGGCTCCCTCACTCTCAACGGCGTGCAAGATCTGTCCGAGGTACGCCTCGACCTGCGCAGTGTTCCACTCCTCAAGCAGAACGATCTGAGGGAGCTGTGGTCTCCAGGTGAGGACGACCTGTCGCGCAAACCCCGTGGCCTGGTAGTCGCCCGCCAGGTCGAGGTAGCCGAGCAGGCGAGCCGCGTCGAAGTCTGGGTCAACGAGGACCTCTGCCTTGTCCCGAAGATCGGGAATGCACGAGCGACATGCCTCGGCGAACTCACGCGCGAAGGTCGTCTTGCCGGTTCCGGGCGCACCGACGAGCACCGCGATGTCGCGCACGAGCCACGCTCGCATCACGCGCGCGACGAGACCCTTGGCCAGCATGATGCCCCGCGCCTGCATCGTTGTCTCGATCGACGAGATCAACTCGGGCAGCGAACTAAGGCTCTCTGGTGGCGGAGGAGGCGGCGTCCTGGATGCGAAGTACCGAACGGCCGGTGCCCGCGCGACTAGCGATTCTCTCAGCGAGGTTCAGCTCTACCTGCAGGCGTACGGTTGCGAGAACGTAGCGATTCTCTTCCCGCCCCGGTCTGAAGACGCGACGGATTGGAGCGTCTCGCAGGTTTCGGATGGGCAGTTCAGCATCGTCGAGATCCCGTTGCGGCCAGCAGAGAGCCTCGGCACCTACGTCCGGGATCGCCTTCGCCCGGCGGTGGACCAGACGTTTCAGCGGCAGTCTCCTCGTGTCGGCTCCGTCGAGTACATCGACGCTCAGCAAGAGCAGCGAGCCGAGCAGGTTCAAGCCGCCGCCGTCCGAACGCTTCTCGCTGACGGTGCGGTTGTGCAGCTCACCCAGCCGGGTGCGATGCGCTCCGCCGAGAACAACCTCCGCCGCTCGCTCGGACCCACGTGGGATGTGCTGCCTGATGAAGTTCAGCGCATGCTGATCACCGCGGAGTACTTCGGCGATCAAGTCCCAGATGGGTTCGACCACTCGGGTCCTGTCCTCGGAGTCTTCGCAGCCTGCGAACGGCTCGCTCGAGAACGCCTCTTCGACCCTCTCCGCGCCCTTCATCCGCAACGATTTGATCGAATGACGCTCGGAGAGATCGGCGCTGTGCTGCGACGGGTCCCCAGAGGAAGAGCACCGCGAGAAAGGCTGGCCCGCAACTGGCTTCAACAGGCGGCTGTTGACTTGGGCAGGCTCGCCGCGTGCGGCGCCACGATTCAGAAGACCAACCGCTGGCGCATTGCTGCTGCCCACGCGGACCTTGTTGACAAAGAGACGTGGGACAACAGCCACCGAGCCATTCTCGAGCCGAACGGCGGCCTGCTTGTTCGACTCGCGACCGCCCTTCCATCAAGCCAACCGCGTTAGCGGCGAGTAGGACGCCTAACGCGATCCGACTCGTGCCCGGAATGGACGGGCAGCGACCACTCGCGTGTCGGGTCGAACTTGCTCGGAAGGCTCCGCTGGAACAGCCGCTGCGCGAGCGGCGAGGCGTATTCGTGGTGCCGCAGCGCATCGTGCCAGTGCCCGGCGAGCCACATGACGACGCCGATGGCCAGCACGAGCGCCGCCGCGGCGTCCTGCGTAACGATGAGGCTGACTGCGCCGAGCACGAGCAGGGCCAACCCGAGGGCGTGCAGCAGCACGCCGCCGAAGACCCAGCCGGCGATGAAGACGAGGACGGCCAGGCCGAGGATCACTGCAAGCATCGGTCTCTCCCTTCCGATCCCCCGAGGGGTTCGTCTGGTGTACCCACTTGGGGGCCGAGGCCGGCGGGCGAGGGCCTGGCTCGCCCGCCGCGGCCCCGGATCGGTGTTCACTTTCTGGCGGTGGTGGCGACGTAGCTGCCGTCGTTCCTCTTGGTCGCAGCGCCCTCGTCCACGAGCTGCTTCAGGGTCCGGCCGAGTGAGCCGCGGCCGATGCCGGTCGCCTCCATGATCTCGGCGGGTCTTCTCGGCTCCTTGACGGCCGCGAGGATCTTCTCGCGGTTCTGGCCGCGGGGCGCGCGCGGGCCGCCGCCGGCCGTCGCGCTGGTGGCGCGGTTCTCGGTCTTCTCCAGCGCTCTGATCGCGTCGGTCAGTCTGTCGCGCTCGGTGATCTCGTCGGCCATCTCGGCGGCGATCTCGGCGAGGCGCGCCTGGTACTCGGCTTCGACCTCGTTGTGTCGGGCGTTGATCTTGCTGTCCAGTAGCCGCCGCGTCCCCCCAGCCGAGCGTGCTCGCGCGTCGTTGACGGCGGCGCCGGGCGATGCCCAGCGGGATGTGGGTCCGGTAACGGGCAGTTACGACAACCACTGCGGCCCGGCGCGACCCGGTGGCGTCGTTTCCGCGCTACTCGCCCGAGGCCGCCTCCGCGGCCCCGGACGGTCGTCTCGCCTCCGCATCGGGAGCTGACGTCGACGCAGCCGTTGGAGCTCTCGCCGGCGCGGAGGGCGCAGCGGCTCTTCTCGACTTCCGGGCTCTTGGCGCGCCTCTGCCTCTTGCGTGGCTTCTCGCTCTTCCGGCCGCTGCGCGTCTTGCCGGTGTCGCTCTGCTCGCGGACTCTCTTCTCGTGCCTCCGGCGAGCTTGACGCCGTCGCCGGCGTTCTCCAGCTCACCTCTCCTCTTCAACGCGTAGACGGTCGAGTGGACCGTCGGCTTGCCGATGCCGGTCTCCTGTGCAATCTCGGCGACCGTGATCCCTGGACGCTCTGCAGCAAGATGAAGGATCGCCGCGCGATTGGCGCCGCGCGGCGCGCGTCTGGCGCGTCTTGGCTGTGCCGCTGTGCCGCGCGACGCGCGTGCTCGCAGTCTGCGGGCGCCGGCTCCGTGGTCGGCGACAAGCACAGCTCTCGCCGCCTCCAGCTGCTCGAACTCAGCGACGAAGGGGCGCAGCGCCTCCAGGCGGGTGTCGATCTGCTCGATCAGTTGATCGAGCGAGAGTCCGCCGTCAGGGTCCAGCTCGCCGCGTTTGCTCATGCCGTTGGCCTTTCATTGATCTCGCCGACCCTCGGTCGGCCTCTCAGTCTGTACAGGGCGCGAAACTACTCTTCGTGCTCGACGTAGTCAGCCCTGGGATGCGGGACCGGCAACGCGGCGCGGCGACATCCCGAGTTCGGGACGCGGTCGCGACGAGCGACAGACGCGCCGTCGACGGGCACCTGAAGCAGGTCGAGCGCGCAGGGTCGGCGATCTCGCCGGGGATGGCGCCGTCCTAGGGTGCTGATGGCGTGCCGGTGCCGGTGGGCCAGGCGCTGACCGGCTCGCGCAGCGTCACGACGGCGTGCGCGGCGATTCCCGTCGGTGACTGCCGGGTACCTACCGCTGGCGAGCGGGACCCGCTCGGCCGTGGGGTCTCGATAGCGGGCAATCGCAGAAGCTGCTCGCGCGTCGGACGCATGGGACGCCGAGCGAGTCACCGCGCGTACGCGGCTCACGTGAGGCGGGAATGAGGCTCGATGCGGCTCTCCGTACGTCTCGTCCCTGCAAGCCCTTCGTTGCCCAGCCGGCGAGGAGAGGTGAGCCCGTCTCGCTCCTGCTTCGACACCGAATGGTTCAGCGCGAGGAGTCCTGCGAGCCTTAGACGAGGTGAATTGGTGTACGTCTTGTCAATGGGAATTTGCCGGCGAGCGCATCCCACTGACGAAACGTCACGACAGGCGGTCTTGCGGTACAGCACAGCACGCACGCTTCCCAACGCCGCGTTCAGCCGCGCGGATCGCACGGCCGCAGATTCAGCGTCCGCGGAAGCAGCGCGCTCCTCGTGGATCGTGTCCAGACGATCACGCCGATATCGAGCGGCGTCTTGCAGACATCCTCCCTGAGCGGCCCAACGGCACAGTCGTCAGATGATCAACCCCCGGTTCTGTGGAGTTCGGGTTCAGAGTCCTTCGTTGAGAAGGACTCTCGTGCCCCGTAGGTATTCCCCTGAGATCCGTCGCCAGGTCGTCGAGCTCGTGCGCGACGCGATCGAGTGCGGCCTGGTCGTGCAGGGCGAGATCGCTGTTGCGGGGGAAGTACTGCCGCAGCAGCCCGTTGGTGTTCTCGTTGGATCCGCGCTGCCACGGCGCGTGCGGGTCGCAGAAGTACACCGGCAGCCCCGTCGCGACGCTGAAATCGGCGTGCGCGGCGAGCTCCTTGCCGCGGTCCCAGGTCAGCGAGCGGCCCAGGTGTTCAGGCAGCGCCTGGATCTGCAGGGCGATCGCGGCACAGACCGCGGCCGTGGTCTTGTCGGTTCCGACCCGGCCGAGCAGGACGTAGCGGGTCTGGCGCTCGACGAGCGTGACGATCGCCGACTGGCCCCGGGCGCCGATGATCAGATCGCCTTCCCAGTGACCGGGGACGGCGCGATCCTCGACGTCAGCGGGCCGCTCGCTGATGAGGACCATGCCCTTGATCTGTCCCGACATGTTCTTGCGGCCGTGAGGACGCCGCCGGGTGCGTCCGGTCCGCAGACTCGCGGTCAGCTCCTTGCGCAGCGCGCCGCGGGACTGCACGAACAGCGACTGGTAGATCGTCTCGTGCGACACGCGCATGCTCCGATCGTTGGGGAACTCGACCTTCAGTCGAGCAGAGATCTGCTGCGGCGACCACCGCAACAGCAGCATCGCCTCGACCTCATCCCGCAACCTGCCGCTGCGGGCGAGCTTGGCCACCTTCGGCCGTCGCGCACGTCGATCTGCCGCGCTGTCAGCCGCCGCCGCTCGGTAGCGCCGACGGCCGCCGTTGCCCGCGACCTCCCGCGAGATCGTCGACGGCGAGCGATCCAAACGACCCGCGATCGAGCACATCGACTCCTTGCGCTGCAGCCCAATCAAGATCTCCTCCCGCTCGGCCAGCGACAGCCGCAACGCCGAACGAGCCTTCTCCGTCGGAACGATCCCGCCCACGGCATTCAACAGTCGCTGCACCGTCTTCGGCGAGCACCGCGCCGCCAACGCCGCCTGCTCAAACGACGCGCCGCCCGCGATCAGCCCTCGGACCATGAGCCGCTCTTCACGACTCAACGCCACTCCCTGCGACCGACCGACATACCCAACCTCCCAAGATCACTGCCAGAGAACCATCCTCCGTGCAACCACCGCTAGAGACCGAGGGGGGAGTTCCAACCTGCTCAGGACTTACACCTAGGCACTCAAGCGCTCTTATCGACTCTATTGCGCACACGCTTTGCGACTGCGATCAGACCGACCATGATCACAAACCCTACGAAGTACTTGATGATTCCGTCCGCGAACTGCTCGGCGATGATGATGGCCGGAATGACACATGCAATGAACAGGAAGGGTTCGGAAAGCTTTACTGCCAGTGCCCGAGCCCGGGCACGCCATGTTTGCTCGGTTGCTGCGATCGCTTCGCGCGTGCACTCGGCCGAGTCGGCGAGAGCACCGCTCAAGTGCCTCTCCTCTTGCTTCGTAAGCCACACTGTCAGATCGAGCCACCCAGTTGAGCACTCCAATATCGGCGCATCACCTACCCACACGATGACATTTCTAGGGCGTGCCGAAACGAGGGCTTCGATGACAGCGGGCGTGAGTGCTGCTCTGGCGAGCTGGTTCTCAGCCCGCATGTCGGGCAGCCGCTCGTCGACTGCGTCCGGATACAGGGATGCGTCAACGACCATCTCGTCCCTGGGCTCAAGGCGCTCAAGCAAGACAGCGAAGAATTGCCTCACGCATCTATCGCGAACCGCGCGATCCGCTCCCAGCCATGCGGACGACAGCCGACTTCCATCCGAGACGGGCCCGGCCGCGCCATTGAGCGGACGGAGGCCGAACGTGGGATGCGCTGTAAATGGCGACCGGTCCGCTTTGAGTTCAGATGACATGCTAACCAACTGGCCAGTATTCGCCGAAGACGCCGTCAATGCATGCGATACCTACCCCAATCCCCGTACTTGAGCGTGCAATCTTGCCCAGGTTGTGGAGCTTCTTCTTGGTGATCTCATACCCAAGGCGAGCCACGCTGAGCTGTCTGGGGGTATAGACGAAGGTGTTCATTCTCTGTCTGTACATTCGCAGCTTTCCCAGAAGACTGCCGACCGTGTCCTTACTCTTGTAGAGATATCGACCGATGCTGAACACCGTGCCCCATCCGCTTCCGGCGAGACACTTCTTGAAGATGTAACTTGTACCGGAGCGAATTGGTTCCACCACCGCATCGTGTATCCAATCATCAATTTGGCAGAAGGAGCCCATCAAGTTCTCGCAGGTCATCGCGCCGCTAAGATCGGATTTGTTGACCGGGTCTTGAAACGCGTACTCGTACGGATTTGCGGAACCGCCTTCCACCGGATCACGTTGGAGGAACCGTCCGACGCCTGGGAGGTAGACGCGAACGCCCATCTCCATCGGCGGACCAGCGCCCTGAACCTGTTCGAACTGGGTAGTGCGCTGCCGACCGCCGAGCCATCCGTAGCCGGGGGTGCCGGTGGTCCAGTCGATGACGTTCGGGGCATCTGATGTGATGGTGCCGAACGGGTCGTACGTGGTGGTAGCTACAGGTCTGCTGTCGGCGGCGCTTGCGGGGACGGTCGCGACGATGTTCCCGAGGAGGTCGGTGAGCTGGTAGTCGAGTCTCACGCCGTCCTTGAGTGCGACGAGGTTGCCGGTTGCTCCGCTGATCTCGCGGACCGCGGTGCCATCGCTGCGGGTAGTGAGGACAGGAGCATCAGAGCTGTCGGCGTAGCGGTTGGTGGTCGCGATGGCAGCTGCGGCGCCGCCGGTGGAGTTGACCGTTGTCGTTCGTCCGGTGGGGTCGCGGTCGTAGGTGTGGGTGCGGCCGTCGAGCGAGAGTTGCCGGACGAGGTCGTCGGTGTAGTAGCTGCCCGTGAGGATGCCTCTTCCACCGGAGTCCGGAGCCGGAACGGATGTGGCGCGACCGAAGTCGTCGTGGGTCCAGCCCGCGGCCATGACACGATCGGCAACATCGTGTGACCACGTTTGAGCGCTTGCAGTGCCGGTGCCGCATCTGCCGGCCGGCGCAGATGTGACCGTGTCGGCTCTGGTGCGGTTGTAGCTGGCGTCGTAGACGAACTGCTGACGCACGCAGATCGTTCCGGCGGTGGTAGCGACCTGGGCAAGCCGTCCGACGCGGTCGTAGCTGTACGTCTCGTCCTCCCCTTCGGCTCTGTGGCCGGTATTCCGCCCGTCGGCGTCGCGCCCGTCGATCACGCTGCGGGCGCGCACGCAGTCGCTGGCGCAACCGGTTGTCTGCTCCCAGGTCAGCGATGTCGGAGTGCCGCTCTCGTCGTAGACGTATCTGGCCCGCAGCCCGCTGGGCAGCGTCTCATTGGTCGGCATGCCGTCAGCGTCATAGTCCGCCGTGATCGGTCCCGACAGATCGGGGTCGTTCACGGTGATGAGGTTCTCGCGTGTGTCGTAGCCGTATCTGACCGTCCGGCCACCGTCCTCGACCGTCTGCGTCATACGCCCGCGCAGGTTGTAGGCGTATCTCGTGATCAGCCCGGTGGTGTCGGTGTACTGCGACAGGCGCCCGTTTGAGTCATGGGTGCTGATGATCGTTCCGCGTCCGTTCGCCGCGACGGTCGCGCGACGGCCGGTCGTCGGGCTGTACGTGAACGTCGTCGTCGGCACGGGCTCGCCCTGCCCGCCGGCCACGTTGACGTTCGTGACTCGCCCGGCGGTGTCGTAGATGGTTTGGGTGTGGCGGGCGGGCGCGCCGGTTCTGGTGAGCGTCTTGGACTCCCACAGATCGGTCTGCTGTCCGAATGGGTCGAAGCGGTACCAGCGGCGGACCACGCTCGCCGTCGGCGTCGTGCTTTCAGAGTCCATGCACAAGAATCCGGACGGCGCGCCAACTTCGCAGACGCTTCCTGTTCTGAGCGCGGCCGGGATGCGGCTGCTGGGGGCGACGTCGGCATATTGGTAGAAGCGCACGTCGGGTCGCGCACCGCCAGCGGCGCCTCTCGGCCGGCGCGTCTCCTCGACCAGCGGGTAGGTGGGGTGCAGGATGCTGTACGAGGTCAGTCTTTCGCCAGCAGGGTCGATTGTCGTGGTCGTGGCGCGTCGGGCGACCCAGCCGCTCATGCCGCCGTGGCCGTTGTAGCCGTACTCGACGGTCTGGCGCTCGTCGGCGCGGTTGCCCGGACCTATCTCGACGCCGCGCCATCTGCTGGTCGGAAGGTGGTATGGGCCGCCGGCTGGCGCTCCTTGGTCGTAGTGGGTGGTCGTGAACCGGCGGCCGGTCACGACGGTGCCGTTGGAGAGCGTGATGTTCGTCCTTGGCTCGTAGGTGCCGATGAGATCTGCGCCGTCTTGAGAATAGGTGCGGAGGGTTGAGAGGTCGTGGGCGATCGTCGCGCTTGACGCGCCAGCATCGAGCGCGCGCTGGCGGTTGGTGGCGGAGAGCTCGCGGATCGTGTTGCCGTTGGCGTCGTACTCGGTTGTCGTGAGGTGACCGCCGGGCGCGGCGACGTTGACCTCGCGGCCGTCCAAGTTGAGATAGTGGATCGTCGCCCGACTGTAGTCCACGTTCGTCGCAGGTGGCACGTCATCTTCGGGGAAGATCGCGACCGCCTGCCATGGAAGGTCGTCCGCCTGGCCCCAGCGTGCCGTCTCGCCTGTGCTCATGTCGTAGGGGGCGGATGGACCGGTCAGCGGCACGTCGTAGCGGATGGTGCGGGTCGCGGTGCCGCCGTCGGGGTGATCGCGGCTGACGGAGGTCAGCCGGTAGCCGATATCGCCTCTGATCTCGTCATAGGTCAGCCGCCACTCCTCTTCGCCTGGTGGGCGCACCTCGCTCAGCAGGCCGCGCGTGTCGTAGACGTACTCGGTGACGAGTGTCGGCGTCCGGGGGTCCCATGCTCTCAGCAAGCGACCTCTCGCGTTGTAGGTGTACCGCGCGACCGTCGTTCCTGTGCCGGTTCCGCTCCCGACTCGTACCGCGACGACTCGCAGGTTTCTCCCGCCGACGTCCCCCCACTGGAAATCCATCCAGCGCGGTGTTCCTCCGGTCGGGTACGGCGCCGTGACACGCTTGAGACGCTGACGATTGCCGCTCGGTTCGTAGGTGTAGGTCTGCTGCGACGTGCTCCCGGACTGTTGGTAGGACGCAATCCGGTAGTACGGGGATCCGCCGATCTCCGACCGGAAGCGCGCAACGCCACCGCCAGGCTCGGTCAGCACGAACTCCCAAACGCCCGCTGTCGCGGTCGCCTGGTGGTCGATCTTGTAGCCCGCCAACGCACCATCCGCCTCCCAGCCGGTCACCTGACCATCAGGATTCCTCGTCTGCTTGAATCTTGCCTTGGTGCCATCACCGAATTCGACGACGGCGTACCGGTACTCCCATATCTTGGTCGTCGGGAGGTCTTCGACCGTGTAGCCGATCGTCGGTCTCTTCGCAAGACAAGCTCTCTCAGCGGCCTCATCCTCAGCCTCAAGCCAGCAGTTGAGTATCTGGTTGTTGAACAGCTCCCAGTCGTACTCCTGCGCGCTTATCTTGTGGCGCACCTCGGTCTCTTCTCTGATCTCAGTGAAGTTGTAGATGCCCTTGTAGGGCAGATCGCCGCCGTCCGGATCAACGCTGCCTTCCCATCCGGGGCCGAACATGTCGGCGTTGCGTCTCGGCACGCCGCGCGACGAGTACGTCCGACTCAGCGCGAGCTTCCCAAGAAACGCGGCCTGCGATGCATCCGTCTCCCCCATCGAGAACTCGCCCGTCATCAGATCGACCGCCCCCGGCCCAACCGCCGCATTTGCCGTACCCACGATGCCGGCGCGGTCTGCCCGGAAGTTCACCTCCGGCGTCGCCCCACCCTGCAACAACTGCGAGCTTTCGAGGTATGCGCGCACGTGCACCGGCCCGTCCACTTCGCCGCCGGGCGTTGCGGCCAAGTCCCACACGGCCATCTCTGATCGCCGATCGCCCGTCGGCCCACTCACTGGGATCGTCGAGTTGGTGACCTGTTCCCGATTCGTCGTTCGCAGCGCGGCGGCCGGGATGTCGACCCATCTTCTCGCGTTCCCCGCGATGTACTGGAACTGCACCCCCGTCACGGAGGAATGCAGCGCTCTCGCTTGCAGTCTGACGAACCGGCCGGTCAGCTCCCCTTCCTCTGGGGAGATGACCGCACTCCCCGCCGGCGCAGTGGGCCAACTCCGCACCTCGAGCACCGGACGCAGTGCCGGGTCGGGATGAAACTTCGACGCATAGTCAGTGCGGTCGCACTCCGGTCTTCTACTACCTATGTGGTACGGGCACCAGAGCCGGGCTTGCTCGTTCCCCGGATACCAATCCTCATGTTCGAGTCGCACGCCATTGTTCGGTATCCCGGACTGCCCATTCGTCGCCGTCCATCGACGCCAGTCCGTCACGAGCGGCGACAGGTCGAACTCGATCGGGCCGTTCGCACCCGGGGGCACTTTGACGGCCCGGGCCCGCTCGAGCGTGCGATCAGACATCTGCGGGAGGACAGCCAACGCTGAGAGCCGCGGCGTTGAGCTTGCCAGTCGTTGCAGCCGCAACGTAGCGCTCTCAATCGCATCATTCTGAAAGACCGTCAACGTCGGGAAATACAGGTGCGTCCAGCCGGTAAACGAATCTCTAGAGGGAAAAGGATCTCTCCAGGATCCCCCGACGCGACGTATCTCGCCAGAATCGCAGTTTGTCGTACCGACTCCGCTGGTGGACCACAGACGTTGACAATCGCCCCCAGGCGTTTCCGTGAAAGTATTCACCGCCGGGTCGACAACCACCGGCCACGCACGATCCTCGGCGTCAAGCCACCCTTCGTCGATCTCTGGCCGAACCTCCCACTCACGAGATCCGATCCGCTCGACACGCAACCGCCCAGGTGCCGAGTACACACCAGCAGCGTCAACCATCACGGGAGCCGGAATCGTGAACGCCCGCGACGCGCCGTGCATCACGACGAGACCACCTCTGTAATCGTCCAGAAGCCCCAGCTCTGACGAGCCAAGGGTGATGCGATACACGAACTCGCGAGCGGAGCCCGGGCCGTGAAGGACCAAATCCTCCTTCAACCCATCCGGCGTCACCCGCAACCTGAGATCCACGCCTTCCAGAACGCCCGGGTACTCAGCCGACACACCGCTCACAACAGCGTTGGTCGGCCGGCCGCCGACAAGCTGCATCCGCAGCATGTCCCCGTTCTCGTTCGTGACGCCAATCGGCTCCGGATCCACACCTCCCGTAGCGGCCGGCAGCTCGATCAGACCACGACCAACACGACCGACCCACTCATCACCATCCCGACGCAACGAGAGATCAAACGGCCTCCACGTTCCAGCACCATCACGCCACTGCACCCGACCACTCGCAACCTGAGTCACATGCTCGCCCGACGAGAGTTCCCACACACGCGTCGTCGCACTCCGCTCCCCAACAAACTCGCGCACCGCACCATTCGGCCTTTCGAATGGCGTCGCGCCGTCTGCTCGAGCAGCGGCGAACAGCGTCAAGCACAGCAACACACTAGCGATGCGGATCATCGTTCGTGTCCCCGCTCTCTCGGTGGGTCCCGGCCCAAGCGCTGCGCACTATATACATTAACGTTTCTGTATGTCAATCGACACCCATGGCTGCGGAATGTCTGGAACTCCCCCGCTTGGTGGACAGGGGCTTTCTAGGCGGCTTGGGTTTCCGTGAGGGTGATCTTCTCGTACTCGATCGGTGAGCGGTGGCCGAGGGTGGTGTGGCGTCGGCGGCGGTTGTAGAAGGTCTCGATGTAGTCGAAGACCTCGGTGCGCAGCTCCGCGCGTGTTGGCCAGGCGCGCCGGTGGATCAGCTCCTTCTTGAGCGTCGCGAAGAAGCTCTCGGCGACCGCATTATCGAAGCGATTCTCAGCTCAACGCCCTGGGGCTCGCAGCGTTTCTCGCGCGAGCAATCCTTCAGAGAGTCCCCTTTGTCGTCCTCGACGACCCGATCCAGGCTGGCGACGATGAGCACCGCGACACGTTCATCGACGTTGTCTTTCCGGCCTTGGTCGACGCAGGTCTCCAGGTGATTGTCACGTCTCATGACTCGCATATGCGCACTCTGCTGAGCAACGCGCATCAGATAGACGGGTTCACTGCCACGCTCGACGAACCTGAAAAGGGCACTGTTGTGATCAAGGGAACCGATACAGCAGAGGCACTCCTGAACGAGGCAAAGGCGTTCATCAAGGAGACGCCGTCATTGCGTGATACCGGCGCGCAGAAACTCCGCGTCGCGGCCGAGCGCTTGGCCAAGGAGATCCTCGTGCGAAAGCGCCAGGAGGCGGGGAGCGCGCTTCCTTGGGCGACTACAAGAAATGGACCCTTGAAAAGCTCGTTCCCAAGCTCTGTGAGGTTCTTGACGACGAGAAGGAAAAGGGCGTCTGGCGCAACGTGAGTCCGCGCTTGAGCCCAGGGTCGCATGATGACGCCCCACCAGCGAAGAACACGCTGAAGACGGTGCGTGACCAACTGATTACCGGGCACAAACGTCACATCAGGGACGTCCGGGCTGCCGTCACATAGCTCGTTCAAGACGTCGCCGACGTCCGCCTGCTGGTGCCGCTCGACGACACGCCCTGAAGCGACCAAGCTCACGTTGCAAGCGCCGCCGCCGACACGACGGTCCGGTTTGTACGCCGCCCGGTTCTCTCCATCGGAACGAAACCCCTGCTAACGCGGGGGTTTCGTCGTTTCGGGGATCGGGCGGAATCGGCGTGAATCGGCAGCACTTACAGCCACTAGTGGCTGTATTTCGGCGGATTGCCGTGGATGCCGGTGGATTCCGCCGGATTCGGGGTGGCTGGCGGCGGCGACCGGAGTTGTGGTGCCCGCCCGTCCACAAGGTGGCCCCGGCGACGTTGATAGCGCCCCGGGGCCTGGCACCGAAGGTTCAAGGCCCTCGGTACAGGTCCGATTGTCTCGCATGCCGGAGAAGCGTGCGCGCGGTCCCCTGCCCCGAACGCCGTGGATCACGTTGGTGCCGTCGACCCTTTTCAAGGAGGCGACGATGCCATACATCATCACCCGCGAACAGCGCGACGCGCTGCGTGAGGAGGCGATCGCAAGCCTGGCTGAGATCGGCGACGTCTATCTCGCGATCGAGAACGACGACTGGCCGCTCGCCGAGCTGCTCAGCACCCGGAACGCGACCGTGCTGGAACTGTTGCACGACCTCGGCTGGGAACCCGACAAAGTCAGCCAGCAAGTCCTCCTGCGGCTCCCTGCGCCATCGCTCAGCCTCGCAGCCCAGCACCTCTGCGCGGTCGCCGCCGACCGACTCGACTCCCACCGCCAACACGGGCTGATCGACGACGACGGCTACGCCCACGCCGATGACGTCCGGCACTGCCGGCTGGTCGTGGAGATCTGCCCCGAACTGCTCGCACGCACCGGCCCGGCCCCAGCCGCGATGCTCCGCTGGGCCGCCGAGATGAGCGTCTGACATGGCCCGCCACCTGACCCGCCAGCAACGCGATTTGCTGCACGGAGCAATTCTGAACGACCTCGCGCGCCTCTCCGCAGTCCCCAACCTCGTCCGCACCGGCCAGATCAAGCTCGCCAAGGTGCTGCGCACCCGCTGCGAAGCCCAGTGGCGGCTGCTGGACGACCTCGGCTGGCCGTGCGAGGACCCGCGCGCGACGATCGAACTGACGCTCCCGGACCCCGTCTACGCGCGGGCGCTTTCACGGCTGATGACCGACACCGGCATGCACGCGCTCGACTTCGCCGAGCACATCCCAGCCGGAGACGCCGCCGAGCGCGACATCGCGCCGGAGCACGACCGCAAGGTCTTCAGGCTCTGCGAGGAGCTGCTCAACGAACTTCCCGCCGACGTTCGCGGTTCGGCAGCCGAGCCGTTCCCCGGGGAGGAGTGACCAGTGCCCGCCGACAAGCAGAGCAACGCGCACCGCATCTTCGGCCGAGCCGTGCGAGAGCTGCGCGCCCGACGCTCACTGACCCAGGAACGGCTCGGGTTCGTGAGCGGACTGCACCGCAACTACATCGGCGCGATCGAACGCGGCGAGATCAACCCCACCTTCCGCATCATGCTCAAACTCGCCAGAGGACTCGACGTGCCCCTCGCCGAGATGATCCAGCTCTACGAGGACCGAGCGGAAGAGGAGGCCAGCCAGCGATGATCGCGACCACCGTCCGCTTCGACGCCGACACATGGACCCGCCTCGGCGCACGATCCGAACAGCTCGGGATCGCCAAGGCGAAGTACATCCACGACGCCACACTCGCCCGACTTGCCGGCCACGAGACAGCCGAACAGCTCGCCGGCGCCGTCATCGACCGGCTCGTCCGCGAACGCTTCGGCGACCTGATCCGTACCGTGGTGCGCCGCCTGCAACGCACCGAACTGCTCCTCGCACGCCCAGGAACACGCCGATGACCACCACCACGCTCACTGTCCCGGCATCGCACATCCCTGCCGTCACCAGCTCGCTGCTGATCTTGTACGGGACCAAGGCGGAGGTCGCTCACCGCACCGTCGCCCAACACGACGACGTGCCCGGCGCGCTGGTCGATGTGCGCGGCCAGCATTGGACGCTGGCAGCGATCGGTCATCTGCTCAACCAGCTCGGCTGGGACGCGACGCCGCGCGATGGCGACCAGACGGTGACCAGCGAACGCGAAGTGATCGCGGACGCCCTCCACGGCGTGCTGTGCGACGCGACCGAGGCCCTTGACGACGCCTGTCAGGGCCTTCTGAACGGAGGCGGCGTCAGCCGGCTGCGCGAGCAACAACAGCGCGTCGGCGACGTGCTCACGATGTTGACGGAGATCCGTCCCGGGACCACTGCGGTCGAACTGCCCAACGACCTCGCCGAACGCGGCCACGCATTCGCACGGCAGACCGGACAGACGCCATCCGAGGTCGCCAACGCCGCCCTGCTGCGCCTGCTCCAGGACTACGACGAGCCGGCCGCCGGGACCCAACGAGAGAAGGGCCGGCGCGATCCAGCGCAGGGTCGCGCCGGTCAGGAGTCTGAAGCTGATGGGCGCTGTCGCTCGGCAGCGGCTCTGTTGATCCAGAGCCAGAAGTCCAACGCGATCGAAACGGAGGTCTTGGCCGAACCGACATCGACGGCTTGCCCTCCTTCGGTCGTGGGATGTCGACTCAGCTGAGTTCTGTCGCCGACGCCGGCTCGGCGTCGGCGGTGGCCGCCCAGCTGCCGAGGAGCTTCAGCCCGTCCTCGGAGGGTGAGCCCGGCTCGGCGACGTAGGTGAAGAGCGTCAGGCCGGGGTCGGCGGCGAGCTCGAACCGGGTGTAGGTCAAGTGCGGGTCGCCGACGACGGGATGATGGAAGCGCTTGACTCCGGTGTTGTGGAAGCGGACGTCGTGCGCGGCCCAGCGGGCGCGGAATGCCTCGCTCTGCGTCGCCAGTTCGCCGACGAGGTCTGAGAGGTCGCGGTTGTGCGGATCGCGTCCGGCGGCCGAGCGCAGGACGGCGACCGATTCGCTCGCGATACGGTCCCAGTCTCCGAAGATCGTCTCGGCTCGTGGGTCAAGGAAGACGAACCGGACGGTGTTGACGGGCCGCTCCGGCGTGGCGTAGAGCTCGGAGAAGAGCGCGCGGCCGAGCTGATTGGCGGCGAGGATGTCGAGGTGCTCGTTGCTCACGAAGGCGGGGATCCCGATCATCGCGTCGAGCGTCCATTGAACGTGAGGGCGGACGCGTTGCTTGGCTTTGCGTCGGCTGGCGGGCTCCCGGGTCGGCTGCGCGGAGCGGGCGAGGTCGAAGAGGTGGGAGCGCTCGGAGTCGTCGAGCTGGAGCGCCCGGGCCAGTGCCTCCAGCACACTGTCGGAGGCCCCGCTCAAGTCACCGCGCTCAAGGCGGGTGTAGTACGGGACGCTCACGCCGGCCAGCACGGCGACCTCCTCGCGGCGCAGTCCGGGAACGCGGCGGCTGCCGTATGACGCCAGCCCCGCCTCCCCAGGCGTGATCCGGGCGCGACGGGAGGTGAGGAAGTCGCGGATCTCCTGCTTGGTGTCCACGCTCCCAAGCCTAGATCCGATTCTCCCTGCCTGGGAGACCCTGCCAGTACCTCTCTCAACAGGGACTCCCACCTTTGCGAGATTCGCGGTTTGCTGAAAGCCGTCCACAAGCCGGAGGCAATCCGGGTGCCCGGCGCACGAGATTGCTCACCTCAAAGGAGAAACGCCATGTCCGCAGCCTCATCCGAAACCGAGCAGAGCCGCGCGATCGTCGAAGCGATGTTCGCCGCAGCGAACAACGGCGACGTCGAGGGAGTGCTCTCGTTCCTGGCCGACGACGTGACGGTCATCGAGCCGCTATTCATGCCCTTCGGCAAGACCTACCACGGCAAGGACGAATTCCTCGGTCTCGCCCAGGTCCTGCCGAAGTACCTCGACGTTTCCTCGATCACGGTGCATCACACCATCGCCGACGGCGACCGGGTCGCGGCGTGTGTCGGCATCACAGACGTCGCGGCCGGAAAGCTGACCCAGTTCATCGAGCAATTCACGATCAAGGACGGCAAGATCGTCGAGAATCGGGTCTTCTACCACGACGCCGGAAGCCTGATCGACATGCCCAAGGTCGTGTAGCGCACACTCGCGCGCGGATCGCCCTCCAACGCTTCCTCATCCAGGAGAGGAAGTTCGCGTCTGAGGGCGATCGTCGGCCACCGGAGGTCGCCGGCGACGTGATCGACCGACTCGTCGCAACGCGCGTCGCCGAGCTGCTGCGAGCCAACTATCCTCAACGGCAGCAGCATCGACGCACTGCGAGAACACCACCAGGCCGTCGCCGACATCCTCACCCTCCTCGAAGCGATGAAGCCCGGACGCGTCGCGCCACTGCCACTGCACGACAATGCAGCCGAGGTCGTGCACCGCGTCGCCGAGCGCACCGGCTACGCACCCGCCGAGATCGTCACCGCCGCCCTGGAATGGCACCTCCAGCACGACGAACCCGATCACGAGGACACGAACACCTGACGCCGGCAAGACGATGACGCTCTGTCTCGACGCCGACCAATCCGCCGTCTCGCAATCGTCGTGGTGGACCTCGTGTGGTCGGGGCGACGCCACTCGCATGCAGCACGACCGGCGTCTCCAGTTCGCGTGGGCTCGCCGTCCAGCTCGGCTATGCCTCTGAGGGTGGGTTCGCCTCTGGCGTCGGGTTCTGCGTCGAAGATGCCGAGGAAGGTGCAGTTGCCGGCGACCATCAGCGGGCAGGTCATGTCGAAGTCGAAGACGCGCGAGGGCCGACATGTAGCGGGCATCGTCGAACTCCGAGCGCAACCGCGGCGCTGGTGACCGGACCCCGAGGATCGGTCCAGGTGCTGTGAGAGCCGATTAGTGGTTCAGATCGCAGGATAGGCCCGGGGACTGCTCTTGGGTTCACGCTTGCTGCTGGGCGCGAACGGTTTCACGAGCCGGGCTGGTCGCCATGGTCGCCGAAGGTGCTGTGCGGGGCCAGGTCCAGGCGTACCGAATGATGAGGGCGAGAAGGATGCCTTCCAGGACGATGCCAAGGCCGTAGAAGTACAGCCAGGACTCGCCCACCGCGTTGAATGCCGTGACGGGGACGTAGAGCGAGGCCACGATGAGGTTCGCGATGCGGTTCACCCTGGCGGGCAGCGTTGTCGACAGCACGACCATGAGGATCGGGATGGCCACGAGGGTCAGCGCCGTGGTCGAAAAGGTCTGGGAGAGGTCGAACTCGAAGACCCTGCCGTCGAGGATGTCTTTGATGACGCCGGGCGTGAAGAAGTTGAGGATGTCCACGTAGGCGTACAGGAACATGAAGCTTGTCCACGCTGCGGCGAGCTTGGCTCGCACCGGGATCGGCTGGTCATCCAGTGTGGTGGTGGGGTGACGTGTTCTCATCATGGGCTCCGTTGTTGCGGTGCGGATCGGTAGGTCCACGATCGCTGAGCCCGGCGGCGGGCACATCGGTCCGGAGGCCGGAGTTCGCCTGGCCGATGGCATGGTCTATCTCTCGTTCTTTCGGCGGGTACCGCCGAGGCGTGCCGATCCCTAGGCTGGAGCCGTGGTCACTGTGCGGCGCTCCATCTGGCATGAGCCGCGGCCTGCTGACGCTCCACCCATCGGTCGTCTCGACTGGCTGCTGGCGGGCGTGTTCGCGGCGGCCGCCTTGGTCGAGGGCATCGTTCGGCCGGGCTTGACCTGGCGACCCCTTGTGATTGTGCTCGCCCTGGCGCTGATGCCTGCCCTGCTGTGGCGGCGGGGCCACCCCCTGACGGCCGCTGTGCTCGGGTTCGGCGTCGCCGGGCTGCTCTCGGTCCTCCAGCTGACTGCGCACACCGGGGACCTCGGCCTCTACTCCACGATGGCCGTCCTGATCCTGCTCTACTCCCTGGTGCGGTGGGGCTCGGGACGGGAGCTCGTCTTGGGGATCGCGTTCGTGACGGCTGTCGTCGCGCTGGGAATGTACGTCTCCTCCGCGGGCTGGGCCGACATCTTCGGCGGGAGCGCTTTTCTGCTGGTGTTCGTCGCCCTTGCGGCTGTGTTCCGCTATCGCGCGGACCTCTGGCATCGCCAACAGCTCGAGATCCGTAATCAGGAGCGGGTGGCGCTGGCTCGCGAGCTGCACGACACCGTGGCCCATCATGTCTCGGCCATCGCGGTGCAGGCGCAGGCCGGTGTCGCGGTTGCCGGCACGCAGCCCGAGAAAGCTGCCCAGGTTCTCTCGGCGATCGAGTCGGAGGCGTCGCGAACCCTGGCGGAGATGCGGTCCACGGTGCGGGTGCTGCGTGAGGGGGAAGCCGTCGCATACTCACCTCAGCCGGGTGTCGCGGACCTGCCTGCTCTGGCGCGCGCCGACGCGACGCCAACCGTCGAGGTCTCGCTGGCCGGTTCGTTGACCCGGCTGGCGCGACCCGTGGACGCCGCGGTCTACCGGCTCGCGCAGGAGGCCCTGACCAACGCCATACGGCACGCCCGGAGCGCGACCCGCGTCGGGATCGACGTACGCCGGGAGGGCGACGCCGTCAGGCTGCGCGTCGCCGACGATGGACGGACCGAGCCCGGGCCAGCTCCGAAGCCTGGGTTCGGCCTGTTGGGCATGGCCGAACGCGCCAAGCTGCTCGGCGGATCGCTCTCCGCGGGGCCGGTGCCCGAGGGTGGCTGGGTGGTCGAGGCCGTGCTGCCCGTGGAGGCGCCGGCATGAGCATTCGCGTCGTTGTGGCAGACGACCAGGACCTTGTCCGGACCGGGCTGGTGATGATCCTCGGCGCGCAACCTGACCTCGAAGTCGTGGGCGAGGCAGCTGACGGGCCAGGGGCGCTCGACCTGGCGACCCGACTGCGTCCCGATGTCCTCCTCGTCGACATCCAGATGCCCGGGCTCGATGGCGTCGAGGTGACGCGGCGCCTGGCCGGGCCGGACGTGGCGGACCCGATGGCGGTCGTCGTGATCACTACCTTCGACCTCGATGAGTACGTCCTTGGCGCCCTGCGCGCCGGCGCCCGAGGCTTCCTGCTCAAGGACGCCGGGCCGGAGCTCCTCGTGCAGGCCATCCACGCGGCGGCCAACGGGGACGCGCTGATCGCCCCCAACGTCACCCGCAGGCTGTTGGCGACCTTCGCCGACCAGGCGCCGGTAGTGCCGGTTCAGCCCATCGACCCGCTGACCAAGCGCGAGGAGGAGGTGCTCGCGCTGGTGGCGCGCGGCCGGACCAACGCCGAGATCGCCACCGAACTCTTCGTCGGCCTGAGCACGGTCAAGACCCACGTGGCTTCGTTGATGACCAAGCTCGGCGCCCGTAACCGTGTCGAGATCGCGATATGGGCCTACGACACCAGACGCGCGTGAGAGCCGACTAGTGGGTACAGATGCTCAAGCGTTCGCGCGTAACGCTCTTCCACTACCCGACGATGCATCCCGGTCGAGCTGCGGCGGACCAAGAAGAACTCGCGCAGGCAATGCGCGGCGCTCAAGGCATCGACAGCTCCATAGAGGGCGGCAAGGACTATGCGAGCTTCCGCGCGCTGTTCGCCGATGAAATCGCGACCCAGTTTCTCACTCGCGATGACACCGAGCTGAGAGCAATCTTCGAGCAGCTGCGCGAACCGGTCTTCGACGTTGTCCGTTTTACCGAACTGGCGCTCCTTGCCCACCTCAGCGACGAGCGAGCTGCTATCGCACCCCCGACGCGGCGCTCGGCCTCGACGCCCGCGCGGTGCCCGCGCCCGCTGGATCGCGTTACGGTGCTCGGATGACGAATCGCCTCCCCGACGCCGAAATCCCTGCCGGCCCCGCGCTCGCCGCGCTCGACGCCGCCGAGTCCGCTCTCCAGGCCGCGATCGCCGCAAACGACCCCGACGCGATCGGGCAGCAACTGCACGAGCACGTCGTCTACGTCGGGCCCGACGGGAGCGAGCTCGACCGCGACGCCGACCTGGACAACTACCGCTCCGGGACGCTGCGGATCGAGCGCTTCGCCGAACTGTCGCGACATTGCTTTGCCGAGGGCTCGACCGGCTCGACGATCGTCGACGTCGAGCTCGCCGGCATCCACGCTGGCCACGCATTCACCGCCCGTGCCCGCTACAGCCGCACCTGGATCCACGAAGCCACACACGGCTGGCGAGTGCTCGCCGCGGCCAGCGGACCGCTCGGCGACACGGCCTGACCCGCCGAGCGGCGGCCGACGAGCACCATCCCCGCCGCCTTCAGCCGCGCCCGCGCCGGCGCATCGCGGCGCGCGTCGATGATCCGGGCCCGACGCCCACGGCCGCGTCGGCGAATCCCATGCGCGCAGCGCAGCCCGAAGCGAGCCCGTTCCGCGTCCAGCCACTCACGGCCCGCGAGTGGCTGAATCCCCGACGATCCGGCGATATCGGCGGTAGTCCGGCACCCAATCGGCTATCCATGGGACACCCAAAGTCCCTGCAAATCGCCGCATTCTTCGCCGGGAGATCGCACCCAGGAGGTCGCCGGTTCGAGCCCGGCTAGCTCCACCTCAAAGAACCCTGCAAAGCGCGCGG
Source organism: Conexibacter woesei DSM 14684 (assembly GCF_000025265.1). GTDB lineage: Bacteria > Actinomycetota > Thermoleophilia > Solirubrobacterales > Solirubrobacteraceae > Conexibacter > Conexibacter woesei. Next base: position 719,215 of record NC_013739.1, on the reverse strand, counting down.
TTCTTTGCGTTTCGGAGCCGGCCCGCACCGCCCTTTTGTGCGGCTGATCAACTTTTGGGCAACCTCGCGCCTGCCGAGCTAGCGTCGAGCGTCCCGGCCTGCGAGGAGCGATGCGCGATGGGATGCACGACCGAACCGGAACGGCCGCGACGACGGCGCGTCGAGCGCGGCATCTACCTCCAGCCCAATGGCAAGTACACGGTCTGCTGCCGCCACGCCGGCCGCTTGCGCTTTCGCACGATCGACCGCGACCTCGGCGACGCACGACGCGCCCGCGCTGCCTTGACCACCGCGGTGCGCGACGGAACCGAGCCCGTCTCACCACGGCTGCGGTTCGACGCCGTCGTCCGCTGGTGGCTGGAGCGATTCGAGGCCGAACTCACCGGCTTCGTCGAACTCACTGAGGATGTCGGCCGAGCGGAGCCGACCTTCGCGGCAATGCAGGCATAGTTGAGGCACCGGCCGCCGATCGCGTCCTTCTCGACGACGGCGGTTCGCATCCCGAGCTGCGCCGCGCGGATGGCCGCGACGTAGCCGCCGGGACCGGACCCGATGACGATGCAGTCGTACACGGCCGTTCTCACAGCGCCATCGCCAGCGGCGCCTCGATCAGCTGCTTGATCTCCGCCAGGAACCGAGCGGCATCCGCTCCGTAGAGGATCCGGTGATCGCAGGAGAGCGTCAGCGTCATCAACGTCCGGTCGACGATCTCGCCGTCGACGCGCTGCAACACCTCACGCATCACTCCGACCCCGAGGATCGCGGCCTGCGGGCCGTTGATCACCGGCGTGATCGCGGTCATCCCGAACATCCCGAGGTTGGAGACGGTGAACGTGCCACCCGAGAGATCCTCCACAGTGCTCCTGCCGTCGCGGACGCGCCCGGCGAGCGCGCGTGCCTCGCTCGCGATCTGCCCGACAGACTTGACGTCGGCGTCGCGGATGGTGGGCACGATCAACGCGCCGTCGACGGCGACCGCGATGCCGACATTGACGTGCGCTTGCAGCTCGAAGCGCTCGTTGCGATACGAGCCGTTAGCGAGCGGGTGCCGGCGCAGCGCCACCGCAGCCGCCTTGACGACCAGGTCGTTGAACGACGGCACCACGCCGCCCCCGCCCGCCAGCTCCTTGAGCCGCGCCCGCAGCGCGATCGCCTCGTCCATCGCGACCTCGGTCTGCACCTGAAACTCGGGGATCGTCGACTTCGACTCGACCATCCGCCGCGCAATCGTCTGCTGCAGCCGCGTCGGCTCCTGCACGGTCACCCCGTCCGGGACCGGAGCTGGCGTCGGACCTGCGACGCTGGCGGGCGTGGCACCAGCTGACCGGCTGCTGGCGCTGGCGGCCTCGACGCTCCGTGCGACGGGAACCGGTTGGCCGATCTTCCGCAGCACGTCGGCGCGGGAGATACGCCCTCGCGGTCCGGTGCCGGCGACCTCCGCAAGCGCGACGTCGTGCGCTCGAGCGAAACGGCGCGCGAGCGGCGTCGCGAGTTGGCCCTCCGCCACGGCAGCGCTGCCATTGCCCGCCGGGCCGGTGCTGGGAGCGGGCGACGGGGGCACGCCGGTCGCCGCCGACGCCGACGGCGCGACCGCTTGGCGCTCGCGTGCGGCGGGCTCAGCCGTCATGGCGGCCGGTCCGCCGATCTCGGCGATCGTCTCGCCGACCGTGACGGTGCTGCCGGCGGGGGCGAGGATGCGCAGGGTGCCGTCGGCCTCGGCTTCGCAGGTCTGGGTCGCCTTGTCGGTCTCGATCTCGACGAGCTCGTCGCCTCTGGCGACGGGCTGTCCGTCGTCGATCAGCCAGGTCAGGATGGTGCCCTGCTCCATCGAGTCGGAGAGCTTGGGCATCGTGATCGTCGTCATCTGGTCTGGTCCTCGTGCTCAGACGAGCAGGTCGATGGTCGCGCCGACGATCGTGTCGGCGTCGATGCCGAAGTGGCGGTAGAGGTCCGCGACGTCGCCGACCTGCCCGAAGTCCCGTACGCCCAGGCACGCGATCGGCGAGCCGTTGACGCCGGAGAGGAACGCGAGCGTGTGCGGGTGCCCGTCGTGCACCGTGACGATCGGCGCCGACCGCTCGGCCGGCAGCAGCACATCGAGGATCTCGTCGGAGCCCTCGTCGAGCCCCTGCCGCGCCTGAAGGGCGCGGAAGACGAGGTCGGCCGACGTGAGGCAGACGACGTCGGCCTCGACGCCGTCGGCCGCCAGCTCCTGCGCGGCGCGCAGCGCCTCGGGCATCGTCACGCCGATGCCCACGAGCGTCACCGCCGGCGACGGCGCGGGCGCGGCGCGCAGCACGTACCCGCCCGCGAGCACGTGCCGGCGGCGGAGCTCACGCGCCACGGGTTCCTCGGGCACTGCGGCGAGCGCCTGGTCGAGCGGGCGGGTGCTGAGCCGGAAGTAGGCGGAGACGCCGTCGTCACGGCCCAGCCGCGACAGCGCGTGCAGCAGTGTCCACTCCAGGTCCTGCCCGAAGGCCGGCTCCCACGCCACGCACCCAGGCTGCTCGAGCCCGACCGACGGGGTCGTGATCGACTGGTGCGCGCCGCCCTCGGGCGCCAGCGTCACACCGGACGGCGTGCCGACCAGGATCGCCTGCGCGCCGGCGTAGATGCCGAACGACCACGGCTCCAGTGCGCGGTTGACGAACGGGTCGTAGATCGTGCCGATCGGCAGCAGTGGCTGCCCGTCGCGCGACCAGGTCGTTCCCAGCTCGCTGAGCAGCCCGACGAGGTTGCCCTCCGCGATCCCCAGCTCGACGTGCTGGCCGTGCTGCGACTCGCGCCATCTGACGAGCGTGTCGGTGTCGTCGGCGAACCAGTCGATCCGCTCGCCCGGGTTCCAGACTCCGACGCGGTTGATCCAGCCGCCGAGGTTCGTCGACGACGCGACGTCCGGGCTGACCGTCACGACGTGATCGGCGACCGCAGGCGCGGCGTGCGCGACGTCGGAGAAGAAGCGCCCGAACGCCTGCTGCGTCGAGGCTCTGCCCGCATGCGAGCGCCCCACCTCCGGCGGCACCGGCGGCGGCTCGCGCCGCTGCGTCGGGTCCCGCCGCAGCCGCTCGGCCGCTGCCGCGCACAGGCGCGCCTCGGCGCTCGCGGCCGCGAACTTCGCCCACGGTCGTTGCGCGTCGGCGCCGAGCTCGCCCGCGAGGCGCTTCCACTGCTCTGTCGACAGCAGCGCGGAGTGGTTCGCCGGATGCCCCTGGGTCGGCAGGCCCCACGCCTTGATCGTGTACGCGAACAGCACGCTCGGACGGTCGGCCGAGGCGTCCGCCTGGCGGTACGCGTCGAGCAGGTCGCCGAGGTCGTGACCGCCGAGGTCGCGGACCGCGCGCAGCACCTCGGCGTCGTCGAGCTGCGCGACCAGCCGCGCCACGCTTCTGCGCCCGCGCCCCTCGCCGGGGAAGCGCTCGCGCAGCTCGGCGACCGGGCTGCGCAGCAGCCGCTGGAACTCCTCGTTGGCCATCCCGTCGATCCGCCGCCGCAGATCCCCGCCCCCGTCGCGCTCGAACAGCTCGCGCAGGAAACGGCCGTACTTGAGCGTGATCGTCTGCCAGCCCGCCGCCTCGAACATCTTCCCGATCCGCCCCGCGGCGATGTCGGGCACGACGCGGTCCAGCGACTGGCGGTTGAGGTCGACGATCCACATCGCCTCGCCGAGCCTCGGCACCATCGGATCGACCAGCGCCTCCCAGATCGCGCCCTCGTCCAGCTCCGCGTCGCCCACCAGCGCGACCTGACGGCCGCCCTGCGGAACGTCGAAGTGCCCCGCGACGTAGCGGTGCGCGAGACTGCTCCACAACGTCGCCGTCGCGCCGATCCCCACCGAGCCCGTCGAGAAGTCGACCGGATACGGGTCCTTCGTCCGGCTCGGATAGCTCTGCAGCCCGCCGAACGCGCGCAGCTCGGTCAGCCAGCGCTCCTCCAGCGTCCCGAGCAGGTAGCTGATCGCCTGCATCACCGGCGCCGCGTGCGGCTTGACCGACACCCGGTCCGGGCCGCGCAGGTGGTGGAAGAAGAGCGACGACATGATGCTCACCATCGATGCCGACGACGCCTGATGGCCGCCCACCTTCACGCCCGACGGCGTCTCGCGGACGCGGTTGGCGTGGTGGACGATCGAGGTCGCCAGCCACAGCACCCGCCGCTGCACGACGTCGAGCACGGCCAGCTCGCCGGGCGTCTCGATCGAATCTCTGTCGATCACAGAAGAAGACATGCCCGCAGGCTATGGACATCGATGCCACTGATCGACCCGACCGCCGCAAAACGCGGCAGACACGCAACAGATCGCCGCAAGGCCGGGAAGAACGTTAGTATCTTGCGCAGATGAGCGATCAACCGGACATCGACAGAACGGATGAGGAGATCATCACGCTGCTGCGTCAGGACGCCCGCCGCACGTTCGCCGACATCGCCGAGCGCGTCAGCATCTCCGCCCCCGCCGTCAAGCGACGTGTCGACCGCCTCCAGCAGGAAGGACTGATCGTCGGCTACACCGCGATCGTCGACCACAGACGACTCGGTTTGCCGCTGCAGGCGTTCGTCGAGTTGCGCTTCGACGGCCGCACCAAGGTCGACGACATCGCCTCCGTCGCGATCGGCATCACCGAGGTCGAAACGCTCTACACCACCGCCGGCGACCCCGACGCCGTCGCGCTCATCCGCGCACGCGACGTCGACGACCTCAAACGGGTCATCGACCTCCTGCGCCGCAGCCGCCACGTCACCGGCACCAAGACCCTCATGGTCCTCGGCACCTCGGAGCCGCCCCACGGCCTCCGCCGCTGAGGCCGCCAGTCGAACCGTCCGCTCGCGTGGCTCGGGCACCGGTACTGCTCAAGCCCGCGCCCCGTCAGGGCGCGGGCTCGTCGCGGCCCGCCGGCTAGGCGCCGATCGGCTCGATCGCCGGGTAGCGCTCCATCGCGAAGATCTCCACCTGCGGCGAGCGCAGCTGCGCGATCTGGCCGCCGTCGACCACCAGCACCTGCCCGGTGACGTAGGCGGCGTCCTCGGAGGCGAGGAACGCGTACGCGCCACCGAGGTCCTGCGGGACGCCCATGCGCCCAAGCGGGATCGCCGCGCCGCGCTCGGACTTCTCCTCGTCGCTCATCGCGCCGGGAGGGGCGATGTCGATCGCGCCGGGTGCGACCGCGTTGACGCGGATCCCATACGGCGCGAGGTCGAGCGCGAGCGCTCGCGTCATCGCCTCGATCGCGCCCTTTGCGGCGTCGTACTGCACGTTGCCGCGGTGCGCGCGCGTAGCGCCGCCGCTGGAGGTGTGGATGATCGCGCCGCCGCCGCGGCGCGCCATCTCGTGCGCCGCACGGAAGTCGCACAGGTACATGCTCTTCTGGTTGCTGCGCTGGACGTTGTCCCAATGCTCCTCGTCGACCTCGAGGAAGTGGCGCGCGGTGTCGAGCCGCCCTGCGTTGTTGACGAGGATGTCGACCGAGCCGAACTCCTCGATCGCGCGGTCGAACAGGCCGTCGACCTCGTCTTTGCGCGAGACGTCGGCGACGACGCCGATCGCCGCGCCGCCGTCTGCGCGGATTGCCTCGGCGGCGGCGGTGACCCGCTCCTCCCTGATGTCGTCGAGAACGACCGAGGCGCCCTCCGCGGCGAGCCGTGCGGCCACGGCACCGCCGATGCCTCCGCCGGCTCCGGTGACGATCGCGACGCGGCCTTCGAGCCGCCGCGGGACGGTGGTGCTCATGCTCTGTCCTCCGGTGTGAATTGAGGGCGTGCGGACACGCTGTGCTTGTGTTCGACACTGTCGCGCAGCCCCGCGCGATCGGCACGTGCAAGTCATGAGGCTGAGGGCAAGCAGCCCTACCGGGCGGGCGCGGTGCGCCTGCCGGCCGACGCGCCGCGGCGCATCGTCGCGGTCGCGAACCCGACGACGATCAACGCCGCGCCGGTCAGCTGCAGCGCAGAGGGCGACTCGCCCAGGATGATCATCGCGAAGACCACCGCGCAGCCCGGCTGGAGGCTGAGCACCATCGAGGTGACGATCGGCGGCAGCGCCACCATCGACGACGAGATCAGCAGCCAGCCGGCGACCTGCGCGCTGAGCGCGAGCGCGAGCAGCCAGCCCTGGGACGCCCAGCTCGACGGCCACTCCAGCTCGCCGAGCGCCGTGCCGAGCAGTGCGATGCAGACGGTGGCGCTGACGGTCGCGATCAGCAGCGGCATCACGAGCTGGCCGGTCGCCGCGTTGGCCTCGCGCAGCAGCAGGATGAAGACGACGTAGGTCGCCCCGGCGACCAGCCCGTACAGGACGCCGAGCCCTGGTTGGTCGCCGTAAGGCGCGCTCTCCAGCACGCCGGCGACGCAGACGCCCCCGAGCAGCACGACGACGATCCCGACGCCGGTCCGTCGCGTGAGCACCTCACGCAGCACGAGCACGGAGAAGGCCGTCATGAAGAGGATCTGCGACTGGCCGAGCACGGTGCCCAGGCCCGCCCCCGCCGCTTGGACCGCGTGATGCCACGCGATCAGGTCGGCCGCGAACGCGACGCCGGCGAGCGCCGCCAGCAGCGCTGGCCGACGCGCCACGCGGAGCTGGCGGCCCTGCTCGTAGCGCGCGAGCAGCAGCAGCGCCGGCAGCGCGTAGAGGCAGCGGAACAGCGCCCCGGTGGAGGCGTCGACGTGGGCCAGCTCGAAGAAGATCGCCGAGAAGCCGATCGTCACCGCGCCGATGCAGCTCGACACCATCGGGCGGCGGCGCAGCAGCGCCCACGGGTCGCCCGCCGCTGACGTGGCCGGCGGTGAGGTCGGCGTCGCGGGTGCGCGTCTCAGAAGGATGTCGCGATCTCCCCGCGCAGCCGGTAGCGCTCGTCGACGAGCGCCAGCGAGCGCCAGCGGTCGAACGCCGCGCACGGATGCGAGATGCCGAAGCCGATCAGGTCACCGGGCCGCAGGTCCGCGTCCGCCGCGAGCACGAGGTGGGCGTGCTGGTCGTTGAGCGCGTCCGTCGTGACGTCCGGCGCGGCCTGCACCGGCCCGTCGCCGCGCCGCCACGCGACCGGCTGCGGCAGGCCCATGTCGAACGCCACGTCGCGCTTGCCGACGCCGGCGATCGCGCGCCCCGGCTCAGGCCGCGAGAGCACGAGCCCCCACACCTCCAGCGCCGGCTCGAACGGCGCGATCGGCGCGCGCCCGCCGCTCGGGCCGGTGCGTGCGTAGATGCCGTGGTCGTGCGTGACGTAGCAGCCGCTGCGCAGCAGCACGCGACCGCCGAGTGCCCGGGCCGTCGGCGCGAGCGCATCGACGGCCAGGTCGAAGAAGGAGCTGCCGCCGGCGCTGAGCAGCGGCGGGCGCGCCCCGAACAGCCCTCGCGCGGCGATCGCCTCGGCGGCCTCCGCGATCGCGGCCAGGTAGCCGGCGACACGCGCCAGCTCGGACGGCTCGGCGCCCGCCGCCAGCAGGCCCTCGAAGCCGGCGACGCCCGCCAGCTCGAGGTGCGGGAGCGCCGCGATCTCGCTCGCGAGCTCGACGGCTGCCGCGACCGAGCGGACGCCGCAGCGCCCGCCCGCGTAGCCGACCTCCACGAGCACCGGCAGGCACGCGCCCGGTGCGGCGGCGGCCACGCCGGCGTCGAGCCGCCGCACCGCGTCGACGTCGTCGGCGAACGAGACGATCTCGCCGTCGCCGGCGCTCGTCGCCGCCCACGCGATCTCGCCTGCGCCGACGAGCGGGTTCGCGAGCACGAGCCGGTGGAAGCCGGCCTCCCACATCGTCTGCGCCTGCGCCCAGGTGGCAACGGTCAGGCCCCACGCGCCGGCGTCGAGCTGGCGACGGCACAGCGCCGGCGCCATCGTCGTCTTGGCGTGGGGCGCGAGCAGCACGTCCTGGGCCGTGCAGTAGGCGGCCATCGCGGCGACGTTGCGATCGATCGCCGCGTCCTTCAACAGCGCGAGCGGGTAACGGAAGGCGCCCCCGAGCACGTCGGCGCCCGCTGCCACGGCCGCGTCGATCCCACGCGCGTCCGGCCAGCCCTTGAGGACCGCGGGACGTTCAGACATGTCCGGGATGGCGCTCGAGGCGCCGGCCGAACGCTTCGATCTCCTCGTGGGTGTTGTAGTAGTGGACCGATGCGCGCACCACGACATCGAGGCCGCGCTGCTCCATGTCGAGCCGTGTCGAGCTGACGTCCGCCCACCACACGTTGATCCCCTCGGCGCGCAGCTCCTCGCGCAGCAGGCGCGGGTCGAGGCCGTCCTTGGTGAACGTGACGATGCCGCAGCGCGTGGCGCCCTCGTCCTGCACGTGCACGCCGGGGGTCTGCTCGAGCCGCGTGCGCAACGTCGCCGCCAGCTCGCGGACTGTCTCCCAGACGGACTCGATCCCCCAGCCGAGCAGGTAGTCGGCGGCGACGCCGAGCCCGACCTTGCCGGCGTAGTTCGTCTCCCAGTTCTCGAAGCGGCGCGCGTCGGGTCGCAGCTCGTAGGCGTCGCGCCGCACCCAGCGTGCGGCGTGCAGGTCGACGAACGGCGGCTCGACGCGGTCGAGCGCCGACTCGCGCACGTAGAGGAACCCGGTGCCGCGCGGCGCGCGCAGGTACTTGCGGCCGGTCGCGCTGAGGAAGTCGCAGCCGATCTGCTCGACGTCGACCGGCAGCTGCCCGACCGACTGGCATGCGTCGACGAGGTACAGGATCCCCGCCGCGCGCGCGATCCGGCCGATCTCCGCCGCCGGGTTGACGAGCCCGCTGTTGGTCGGGACGTGCGTGACCGAGATGAGCCGCACCCGGTCGTCGATCATCGCGGCGAGCGCCGTCACGTCGAGCTGGCCCGACGCGTCGTTGGGCACCACGTCGACCTGGATGCCGCGCGTGCGCGTCAGCTGGAGGTAGGCGACGTAGTTGCTGGCGTATTCGGCGACGGTCGTCAGCACGCGGTCGCCCGGCCTGAACGGGATGCCGTAGAAGGCCATGTCCCAGGCGCGCGTGGCGTTCTCTACGATCGCGACCTCGGTGGGCCGGCAGCCGATCAGCTCGGCGATCGCGGCGTAGGGCCGCTCGACCGCGTCAGCGTTCGCGGCGGCGGCCTCGTAGCCGCCCCGCTCCGCCTCCAGCCGGAGGTGGCCGATCGTCGCCTCGACGACCGGTGCGGGCAGCAGCGCGGCGCCCGCCGCGTTGAGGTGCGTCACGTGGGCGCACCCGGGCGTCTCCGCGCGGGCTCGGGTGACGTCGAGCATCGTCAACCGGCCAGCGCCACGATCGCGTCCATCTCGATCAGCGCGCCCATCGGCAGCGCGGCGACGCCGATCGTCGTGCGCGCCGGCGGCGGGTCGGGGAAGTACTCGGCGTAGACCGCGTTGACGGCCTGGAAGCCGGCCAGGTCCCGCATGTAGATCCCGATCCGGATCGCCCGCTCGAGGCCGGTGCCGGCCGCGGCGCACACGGCACCGAGGTTCTCCAGGCAGCGGCGGGCCTGCTCGGCGACGTCAGTGGCGAGGATCGTCGCGCTCGTCGGCTCCACCGGCAGCTGCCCGGTGCAGTAGAGGACGTCGCCGTGGCGCACGGCGTGGCTGTACGGGCCGATCGGGTCCGGGACAGCGGGGGAGTTGAGTGGGATCGGGTCGGGCATCGGGCTCCTTCAGACGATGATCAGGTCTTGGCTGGCGGTGCCGAGCCGCTCGCAGCCGTCGGCGGTGACGACGACGGCGTCCTCGACCTGGAGGCCGGCACGACCGAGCACGTAGTACGGCGTCTCCAGGCACAGCGTCTGCCCGGCGCGCAGCGGTTCGTCGTGGCCGGGCGCCACGAGCGGCGGCTCGTAGATCTGCAGACCGATTCCGTGCCCGCAGTGCGACCGGTCGTACTCGGGCAGGCCAGCGTCGCGCGTGACCGCGACGGCGATGTCGTACAGCTCTGACGGGCGCACGCCCGGAGCGGCCTTCGCGATCGCGGCCTGCTCGCCGGCGAGCAGCGCGGCATACGTCTCGCGGACCCAGGCGTCAGGCTCGCCGATCGTCCCGATGCGCGAGAGGTCGGAGTGATAGCCCTCGACGGTGCAGCCGACGTCGAAGCGGACGACGTCCCCGCGCTCGGCAGTGCGGTCGGTCGGAACGGTGTCGACGAGCGCTCCGCGCTCGTTGAAGGCGACCGAGCCGAGCATCGGGCGCGCGCCCTGCTCGACCATCTCGGTGCGCAGCCAGCGCAGGATGTCGTGCTCGCTGGCTCCGACGCCCGCGCGCGACAGCGAGCGCACGATGGCGCCCTCCGCGATGCGGTTGGCTCGGCGCATCCGCTCGAGCTCGTATTCGTCCTTGACGCTGCGCGCGCGGATCGGGAGCGGAGCCGCCGGCACCAGCTCCCGCGGCGCGAGCTTCGGCGCGAGGTCGGCCTGAACCGTCAGCGGCATGCCGTCGTCGACGCCGACGCGGGCGCCGGCGCCGACCGCCTCGAGCGCCTCGGCGAGCGCCTGCTCGAGCGGCGTCGGCGTCGCCAGCCGCGCGAGTCGCGGCGGCACGTCGCCGGCGAACACGAAGCGGCCGTACGGGATCACCTCGTCGGTGTCGACGAGGTCCGCCAGCCACGCCATGTCGGCGGCGGCGGCGACGAGCCGGCACGCCCCGCCGGGGCCGACCACGGCCCACAGCGGCGTGTGGCCGTAGAGCACGTGCGGCTCGCCCGCCGCGCCGGACAGCCAGCGCACGTTCGCCGGGTCGGACGCGACGAAGCCCTCCAGCTCGCCGAGCAGGCCGGCGAGCCGCGATGCCCGCGACGCGAAGTCCGGCGTCGTCGTGGCGGCGCTCATCCGCGCACCATGCTCTTGAGCACGAACAGCAGATTCGCCGGGCGCTCGGCCAGCCGACGACCGAAGTAGACGTACCAGTCCCTGCCGTAGGGCACGCAGACGCGCACCGGGTGCCCGCGCTCCACGAGCCGGTCCGGCAGCTGCGAGCGGACGCCGAACAGCAGCTGGAACTCGTAGCGGCCCTCCCTGGCCGCCGGCGACCCGGCGAGCCGGGCGATCGCGTGTTCGATCATCGCGTCGTCGTGCGTGGCGAGCGCGGTGAAGCCGCCGCCGGCGAGCGCGATGTCGACGAGCTTGCAGTAGTTGCGGTCGACGTCGGCCTTCTTCGGGAAGGCGACCGCGGCCGGCTCCAGGTAGGCGCCCTTGACGAGCCGGACGTTGGGGTCGAGCGGCAGCAGCTCCCGCAGGTCGGCCTCGGTGCGGTAGAGATACGCCTGCAGCACGACGCCGGTGTTGTCGAAGCCGGCTTCGCGCAGGCGCCGGTAGATCCGCAGGGTGGCGTCGACGTGCCGCGACTCCTCCATCTCCACGCGGACGAACAGCCCTTCCGCGCGCGCGGCGGTGAGGATCCGCACGGCGTTTTCGTAGGCGAGCTCCTCGTCGAGGACGAGCCCGAGGTTGGTCGGCTTGACGGACAGCGTCTTGTCGAACGGCTCGTGCGCGAGACGCTCGACCATCTGCTCGTAGAGCCTCACGACGCGCTCGACCTCGGAGCGGTCGGAGACGCTCTCGCCGAGCGGGATCGTGTAGGTGCGGATGCCCCGCTGCGCAAGCCGCTGCAGGACTGGGATGCAGTCATCGAGCGTCTCGCCCGCGACGAAGCGAGCGGCACCGAGGCGCATGCCCCAGCGCTGCCCCACACGCACCATTCGCTGATTCTGCGTCGTGGCGAGGATGAGGTCGCGCGGCAGTGCGCTGAGTGAGCGGAAGCGCCCGCGCCGCCCGGAGGACGGATCGGCCGGTTGCGGCAGCTCGATCGGCGTGGTGGTCAAGGGAACGGTCCTGGTTCGAGGTGGTGATGCCGTCCCGGGGAGGGGCGCGGCAGCCTGGAAGCGATCATCTCCGTGCCCTGCCGCCGGCACCACTCGACGTTCTGACAGACAGCATCAGCAGCGCTACGAGCAGCGCGAGCGGAATCACGGCCCGACCGGCCACACCCGAGGGGGACGAGCCGGGCGGTCGAGGCGAGCCGCGAGCGAAGCCGCTCGCGGCTCGGTCGAGCGGCTAGGAGCCGCTCGGATCCTGTTGCGCGACCGGGACCTGCTCGCGCTCCCGGAGCTTGCCGTCTCTGAACTCGAAGACGTCGTAGACCCCCGCGGTCGCGTCGCCGGCGTCGTTCATCTCGATCGCGCCCGATGCGCCCTCGTAGTCGATGTCCTCGCCGCGCTCCAGCGCCGCGATCGCCTCGGGCAGCTGCTGCCAGGTGTATCTCGTCCCCGGCGCTCTGGTGATGTCGCGGACCTTCGCCGCCATCTCCGTGCCGTCGGTCGAGCCGGCGGCGACGGCCGCGAGGTAGCACAGCATGATCTGATCGAAGTGCTGCGCGCTGAAGGCCTCCAGCGGGACGTCGGTCGGCGCCGAGGAGGTGAACAGCTCTCTGAACGCTCTCGACGCCGTTGCGCCTCTGGGCGCGCCGGGCGTCGTGCCCCGCAGCCCCTCGATCGCCTCGGCCCCCGTGTCGTCGGCGAGCGAGTTCGAGTAGAGGCCGTCCGTCGTGAACGCCTTGCCCGGGTCGAATCTGCCGGTGCGCACCAGCGCCGGGCCGACCTTGCTGTAGGTCTCGGGGAAGTCGATGATCACGAACGCGTCGGGATCGCCCTGGACGAGCTGCTGCGCCTCGGAGTCATAGCTCGGCTGTCTCGGGTCGTAGACGACGCGCTCGCCGACCGTGCCGCCCATCGCCTCCCATGCGGCCGTGAACGTGTCGGCGAGGCCGGTCCCGTACGCATCGTTGCGCGCACCGAGGTTGACCGTCTTGCCGTCGGCGCCGCCGATGCTCTGCTCGATCACCTTCGCGAGGGTCGGCCCCTGGTAGGAGTCCGGCGGATCGGAGCGGTTGACGAGGCCGTCCGGATCGTCGAGCCCGGTGATCTGATCGCTGGTCGCGGTCGTGATCATGAGGATCCCGTCCCGGATCGCGAGCGAGTTGGCGACGGGCACGGCAGCCGACGACGACGGTGGTCCGGAGATGCAGGAGGCCCCTTCGGAGACCGCCTGGCGCGCGGCCTGCAGCGCATCCTGGGGCAGCGCCTGCGAGTCGTGGAACGAGACGTTCAGCCGATGTCTGGCACCGGCTCTCTCGATCGCTCCTCTGATCTGCTCGGCGGCGAGCGCGCCCGCCTTCTGGAACGGCGGCCCCCACTGCGACGACTCCCCGGTCAGCGGCACGAGCGAGCCGATCGTCAGATCGAGCTCGGATCCGCCGCCGGCGGTCGTGGCGCCGCTCGCGCCGCCGCTGCCGTCATCGCTCGATCCGCATGCGGCGACCGTGCCCGACAGCGCAAATGTGACCGCGATGACCGCAGCCAGTCGAGACCCACTCATGCAACACCTCTTTCTGCCAACCGGCGCGTGCCGGGATTGGATTAGGGGCAGCGTACGCACGGCGCGCGGTGCCTCGGAACGGGATTTCTTAGGGTCTTCGTGACTTTCGCCACGGCTCGATTCAACGGGCCGCCGGCCCGTCGATCCGCGCCGCCCCTCCGAGGTACAGCGCGGCCACGTTCGGATCGTCGAGGAGGTCCGACCCGCGTCCCTCGAAGCGCTCGACGCCGAGGTCGAGCACATAGCCGCGGTCGGACATCGCAAGGGCACGGCGCGCGTTCTGCTCGACCATCAAGATCGTCACGCCCTGCGCGTTGACCGCGCGGATCTGCTCGAACAGGATGTCGACGAACGCCGGCGAGAGCCCGGCGGACGGCTCGTCGACGAGCAGCATCCGCGGTTCGGGCATCAGCGCGCGCGCCATCGCCACCATCTGCCGCTCGCCGCCGCTCATCGTGCCGGCCCGCTGGCCCGCGCGCTCGCCCAGGCGCGGGAACAGCTCGTACATCCGATCGATGCGCTCGGCGGTTCGCGCACGTTCGAAGGAGCCCAGCTCGAGGTTCTCGCGCACGGTCAGCGACGAGAAGACGTTGTCTCGCTGGGGAACGTACCCGAGACCCAGGAGCGCGACCTCGTGCGGCCGTCTCCCGCCGATCTCGACGCCGTCCAGCAGGACCTGCCCCGCACGCGGCACCAGCAGCCCGAAGACCGTCTTGACGAGCGTCGACTTGCCTGCGCCGTTGGGTCCGACGATCGTGACGATCTCGCCCTGCCTGACCTCGATCGTGACGCCGTTGAGGATTGGGACGTCGGGCACGTACCCGGCGACGACGTTCGTGGTCGACAGCAGGACCTTCATGGCGTGGGCCCGACGATTCGCTTGCCGCCCAGGTACGCGTCGATCACGCGGTCGTCGACCGCGACCTCGGAGGGCGCGCCGCTGAGGATCGCGCGCCCCTCCGCCATCACGATCACGCGATCGGAGTGGTTCATGACAGCCTCCATGTCGTGCTCGATGAACAGGAACGTGATCCCCCTGTCCGCCCGCAGGCGCTGCATGTGGTCCAGCAGCTCGACCCCCAGCGTCGGGTTGACGCCGGCGAGCGGCTCGTCGAGCAGCAGCAGCTGGGGCTCGGCCATGAGCGCACGCGCGAGTTCGAGCAGCTTGCGCTGCCCGCCTGACAGCGTGCCGGCGTACTCGTCGGCCAGGCGTCTCAGCCGGAACGTGTCGAGCAGCTCCATCGCCGCCGCGCGGACCTCGCGCTCACGGGCGCGCACGCGGCGCGGACGCAGCACGGTTGTCACCAGCCGCTCGCCCGGCTGTCGCGGCGCAGCGAGCAGCATGTTGTCGATCACGGGCATCGCGTTGAGCGCCTTCGTGAGCTGGAACGTGCGGACCAGCCCGCGCCGCGCGATCCGATGCGAGGGCGCCCCGGTCACGTCGGCGCCGTCGAAGCGGACCGACCCGCCGTGACACGGGCAGAAGCCCGTCACCACGTTGAAGAACGTCGTCTTGCCCGCGCCGTTGGGGCCGATCAGGGCCGTGATCGATCCGCGCTCGACCTCGAGCGTCGCTCCGTCGACCGCCCGCAGCCCGCTGAACGAGCAGGCGAGGCCGTCGACCGCCAGCAGCGGGTCGGGTGCGGTGTCAGTCACCGAGGACCATCTCCTTGCGGTTGCCAAAGATGCCCTGCGGACGGAACGCCATCAGCAGGATCAGCAGCAGCCCGACGACGATGAAGCGCAGCGACGCGATCTGCGTGTCCTCGAGCGGCAGGTTGATGAAGCGGCTCGCCTCCAGCAGCGTCCACATGACCACGGCGCCGAATGCGACGCCCCAGTAGCTCGCCAGCCCACCGAGGATCAACGCCGCGTATCCGATGAAGGTCGCCTGCGGCTCAAACGCCTGCGGGTTGACGAAGCTGAGGTTGAGGGCGAGGAAGATGCCGGCGACCGCGGCCAGCGCGGCGGAGATCGCCAGCGACTGCAGCCGGTACGACGTGGCGTTCTTGCCGAGCGCGCGCGCCGCGTCCTCGTCCTCGCGGATCGCCCGCAGGACTCGGCCCCACGGCGAGCGCTGCAGGTGGCGCAGCACGACCACGAGCACGAGCACGAACGCCCACACGACGAGCAGCAGCGGGACCAGGCCGCCGCCGTCGCCGACGCCGAGGTCGCCGAGCCAGCCCTCGATCGTTCTCGAGATGTCCACCCACGTCGAGTCGTAGCCGTAGATGCCCTGATTGCCGCCGGTCAGGCTCGTGGCGTTCTGGGCGAACATCCGGATCGCCTCGGCGGCCGCGAGCGTCGCGATCGAGAAGTAGTCGGCGCGCAGGCGCAGCGACGACATCCCGACGACGAGCGCGAACGCGACGGCGCACAGGATCGCGAGCAGCGCAGCGGGGAAGAACGCGAAGCCGGCGTCGACCACGAGGATCGCCATCGCGTAGGCGCCGATCGCCATGAAGCCGGCTTGGCCGAAGTTGACGATCCCGGAGAAGCCCACGTTGAGCTGGAGGCCGAGCGTGAAGAGCGCGTAGATGCCGGCCAGCACGCCGACGCCGGTCCAGAAGCTGACCTCCGTGAGGCCGCCGAACGAGAGCGCGAACGGCACCGCAGTCGAGCTCATGACGATCTCCCCGAGGAGAACAGGCCCTGCGGTCGCACGATCAGCGCGAGGATGAGCGCCAGGAATCCGACCGACAGCTTCCAGTTCGCGGGCACCAGGAGCGTCGACCACTCCGTCACGACGCCGAGCAGCAGGCCGGCCACCAGGGCGCCGAACGCGTGACCGACGCTGCCGAGGATCACCGCGGCGAAGATCGGCAGCAGCAGCTCGTAGCCCAGCTCGGGCTTGACGTTGGTGGTGAGCGCGAACAGCACGCCGGCCAGCCCCGCCGTCGCGCCCGCGAAGAGCCAGGTCGTGACGATCACGCGGCGCGTGTCGATCCCCGTGGTCTCCGCCAGCTCGCGGTTGTCAGCGACCGCGCGCATCCGCTTGCCGAGCAGCGTGAAGCGCAGCAACAGCCCGATCGCGACCACCACGACGATCCCGGTCACCCCGGCGATCAGCGCCGTCGAGCCGATCCGCAGCCCGGCCAGCTCGACGACGCCGGTCCGATCGACGTCGAGCGACTTGACGTCCGTCCCTGCGAAGAACTGGATGCCGTAGCGGATCACGAACGCCGCGCCGATCGACATCAACAGCAGCTGCAGCATCCCGGCGCCCCGCTCCCGCGTCGGTCCCCACATGACCCGCTCGAGCACGATCCCCAGCACGGCCGTCAGCGCCATCGCGGCGAGGACGGAGACGACGAGCGGCAGCCCGAGGCTGACATTCGCCGCGAACGCGATGTACGCACCGAACGTGAGGAAGTCGCCGTGCGCGAAGTTGACGAGCTTCAGGATGCCGAACACGAGCGTGAGGCCGACGGCGCCGAGCGCCACGACCGCGCCGAACGAGAGCCCGTTGAGCGCCGTCTGCGCGACGTCGTGCAACCCCTTCGTCGCGATCAGCGCAAGGCCGATCGCCACGACGACGCCGACGGCGACGGCGACCGGCTGCGCAGGCCTCAGCGAACGACGCTGTCGTACGTGCGGCGACGGATGGGCCCCGCCCTGGGCGAGGGTGATGGTGTCCACGTCTCATCTCCTTCTGGATGACTGAACGCGACGGGCGCCCGCGCTGCGGGCCGCTCTCCACGTCCGCGAGCACAGTAATCCCGGTCAGGGCCGACGACCACGGCCATTGCTCAGGCTCTGCTCAAGCGCTGCTGCAACCTCGACTCAGCGCGTGACGGCGCGGTCGGCGAGCTCGGTGAGCTCCGTCTCGCGCCCGATCTGCTCCAGCAGCTCAACCATCGCGCTCGTCGTCGGCGAGCGCAGGCCGCCGGCGCGATAGACGGCGAAGACCCTCCGTGCCGGCGGCGCGGGCGTCACGTGCCGGAAGACGATCTCGGGATGGGCGGTCACCGCGGCGAGCCGGGGCAGGAACGCGATGCCCACGCCGGTCGCCACCAGCGCCTCTGCGACGTGGTAGTCGTCCGTCTCGAACTTGACCTCCGCCTCGAACCCCGCGTCGCGGCAGATCGCCTCTGTGAAGCCGTGGACCGACGAACGCGGCGTCGAGCCGATCCATGATTCGCCCGCGAGGTCGGCCAGCTCGATCGTCTCGCGCTCGGCGAGACGGTGGCGCAGCGGCAGCGCGAGGCCGATCACGTCCTCCATCAGCAGTCGCTCCTCTGACGACTCAACCTGCAGGCGCGGTATGTGGTCGTACTCGAAGCCGAGCCCGAGATCGACCTCGCCGGACTTGATCAGCGGCAGGTAGTCCTCCGGCTCGCCCTCCACGAGCCGCAGCTCGACGTCCGGGTGGCGCGCGTGGAACGCCGTGATCGCGCGCGCGACGATCGTCTCGCCGGCTGTGCGGAAGGTCGCGAGGCGCAGGCGTCCTCCGCGCAGGCCGGCGATCTCGCGCACCTCCATCTCGGCGATCTCCAGCCGCGCGAGGATTATCTCGGCGTGCTCGGCGAGCGCGCGCCCCGCATCGGTCAGGGTGATCGAGCGAGGACCCCGCTCTACGAGCGCGACGCCGATCTCGCGCTCGAGCGTCGCGACCTGCTGCGAGATCGCGCTCGGCGTGTAGTTCAGTGCGTCGGCCGCGGCCGACATCGACCCGCGGTTCGCGACCTCGCGCAGCACGCGCATCCGGCGGATGTCAAGCATGAAGGCCTCCAGAGTAACTGCCGGCAGACGTCTGCCAGGCTTCGGACGCATGCGGGCGCGCTCGCGCTGTCGGCTCACCCATCGCCGCCCACCTCTCGCAGCACCTCCAGCATCCGCGCGAGCGCCGGAGCGCGCTCGCCGCCGACGCGGTGGGCCGCGTAGATGCGCCGGAACAGGCCGCCGTCGCCGACCGGACGAGCGACGCAGCCCGGATGCAGCGCACGCGTCGCCAGCCGCGGCAGGAACGTCACGGCGTCGCCGTGCGCCACGAGCGCCTGCGCGATGCGGTAGTTGTCGGTCGCCATCAGCACGCGCGCCTCGAAGCCGGCGGCGCGGCATGCCTGCGCGGTGAACGCCTCGACCGAGCAGCGCGGCGTCGAGACGACCCACCTGTCGTGGCGCAGCCCGTCGAGCGGCAGCCGGTCGTAGCCGGCGAGCCGATGGCTCGCCGGCAGCACGACGACCATCTCGTCCTCGCACAGGCGGGCGAGCGTGAGCCGCTGGTCGAGCACCGTGCTCTCGACGCCGTCGTACTCGAACGTCAGCGCGATGTCGATCTCGTCGCTGCGCAGCAGGTGCAGGTAGTCCTCCGGCTCGCCCTCGCGCAGCGTCACCCGCACGCCCGGCCAATGCGCGCGGAAGTACGCCACCGCGTCCGCGACGAGCGTCTCGCCGACGCTGCGGAAGGTCGCTACCCGCAGCCGCCCTCCGCGCAGCTGGGAGATCTCGCGCACCTCGCGCTCGGCCGCCGCGAGACGCTCTTGGATGTACACGGCGTGGTTCATCAGCACCCGGCCCGCCGGCGTCAGCGTCGCTTCGCGCGGGCTGCGCGAGACGAGCTCGGTCCCGACCTCGCCCTCCAGCCGTCGCAGCTGCTGGGAGAGGCCGGAGCAGCTGAAGTTCAGCGCGTCGGCAGCAGCGCTGATCGTGCCGCCCCGATCGATGTGCTCGAGCACGACGACCTGTCGCAGGTCGAGCGGGTGGGGACGCGCGGGTTCCGGATGCTGCATCTATCGGCTCCTCAGCAGACCGTCCGCGAGCAAGTCGACGATGCAGTACGCGAACTCGCCGCCGGCGTCCAGATCGGGGTTGTAGCCGCAGACGGTCATGCCGATCAGCCGCGGTGAGCGCAGCGCGGGCGCGAGCAGCTCCGCCACCTGATCCCACGACAGCCCGGTCGCGACGGGGGAGCTGACCGCCGGCATCGCCTCCCCGTCGACCACATCCACGTCCAGGTGCAGCCAGAACGGCGCCGAGCCGCCGCCCGCCAGCTCGGCGACGTGGACGCCGACCTGGCGTGCGCCGCGCTGCGTCACCTCGCCGCAGTCGATCACCCGCAGGTCGGGCGCGATCTCGGCCGGACCCGGCGCACGCAGCGTGACGCGGCGAGGATGGTCGCCGTCGCCGACCGCGACCACGTCGGACGCCTCCGCCAGCGGCGGATCGCCGTCGAGCGACGTCAGCTCCGGCGGACCGTGGCCGAGCACGATCGCGAGGTCCATGCGGCCCATCTCGCCGGTGCGCGAGGTCGTGCCGTCGAACAGGTCGAGGTGACCGTCGACGACCACGAGCGACGCCGGCCCGAGCGTGCGCCGCACGCCCGCGAGCGTCCCCGGGACGACCGAGCAGCAGCCTCCCAGCACGAGCGGGCGCCAGCCGGCCACGAGCGCCGAAGCGACCGCGTCGCGGATCGTGCGCGACGCGCTGACGAGGTCGCGCAAGCCGATCACGCCAGAGCGCGGGTCGCGCTCCGGGTCCTCGACGCTGACGTCGAGGTCGCCGAAGTCACGCGCGCCGAGCCGCTCGACGAGCCCGGCCTCGCGCAGGCGCGCGGCCGCGCGAACCTCACCGCGGCCAGAGCCCGAGCTGTCGAGCGCGGCGCCGATCACGAGCAACGGACGCGCCGCTGGGCGGTTGACGAGCTCGAACGGCGAGGTGGTCACCGGCTCATCCTCGTCGGCGCACCACCACGACGCGACCAGGATCGCTAACCCTGAGCACCGGTACTGCTCAAGCCCACCGCCGACGCGGCGTCCTCGAACGGGTGCGGATAGGCGCGCCGCGCCGCCGCCTCGCTGACGTAGCCCTCGTGCCGCTGATGCAGCACGCGCTGAGCGCGCACGAGCTGACGGTGCCAGCCGAGCGCCGTGAGGCGCTCTGCCACCGGACCTGCGGGACGTTCGAGCGTCTCGATCAGAACGATCGCGACCGACCGGTGCAGCCGCGCGTTTGCCGCACGCGGCCCTCCGGCCTACGAACGGAAGAGATGAGCCGCTCCGTCGCCGACGAGTTGCGCGAGACGCCCGATTCGTACGGCGCCTATCCGCGTCTGAGCGCGGAGCAGATTGAGTTGTTCGCACGCGCGCGCGGGGCGGCGCGCCGTCGCACCGACGCGGGTGAGGTGCTCTATCGCGAGGGTGACCGCGACGTCGACTTCTTCGTTGTGCTCGACGGGACGATCGCCGTGGTCGAGGGCCTCGGATCGCGGGGCGAGCGGACGGTGGGCGTCCACGGTGCCGGCCGCTTCCTCGGCGAGCTGAGCGTCGTGACCGGCGAGACAGCGTTTCTGTCCGCGGTCGTTCGCGTCCCCGGCGAGGTGCTGAGGGTGCCGGTCGAGCAGGTGCGCGAGCTCGTCACGCAGGACGTCGCGATCGGCGACCTGATCTTGCGCGCCTTCCTGCTGCGCCGCTCGCTGCTCGTCGGCCTCGGGGCCGGTTTCCGCATCATCGGCTCGCGCTACTCGCCCGACACGCGTCGCCTGCGCGAGTTCGCGGCCCGCAATCGGCTGCCGCACAGCTGGATCGACCTCGAGCGGGACGCGGCGGCGGAGGGACTGCTGCGCGAGCTGGGGATCGGCCCGGAGGAGACGCCGGTGGTGATCTGGCACGGCGCACGCGTGCTGCGCAATCCCAGCAACGAGAAGCTGGCCGAGGCGATCGGGCTGCGCGCGCCCGTCGAACCCGGCGAGCTGCACGACCTGGCCGTCGTCGGCGCGGGGCCGGCCGGACTGGCCGCCGCGGTGTAC
Organism: Conexibacter woesei DSM 14684; assembly: GCF_000025265.1. Lineage (GTDB taxonomy): Bacteria > Actinomycetota > Thermoleophilia > Solirubrobacterales > Solirubrobacteraceae > Conexibacter > Conexibacter woesei. The sequence continues at coordinate 698,152 of NC_013739.1, read as the reverse complement.
GGCGCCTCCGAGGGGCTCGACACGATCACGCTCGACTGCGTCGCCACCGGCGGCCAGGCGTCGACCTCCTCGCGGATCGAGAATTATCTCGGCTTCCCCGCCGGCGTGACCGGCGCCGAGCTGGCCGAGCGCGCGACGCTGCAGGCGCGCAAGTTCGGGGCACGCATCACCGTGCCGGCACGCGCGGTCGCGCTGGAAGAGCGCGACGGTCACCACGTGCTCGCGCTCGCCGACGGCGAGGAGCTGCACGCCCGCGCCGTCGTGGTCGCCAGCGGCGTCCACTACCGCAAGCTGCCGCTGCAGCGGCTGGAGGAGTTCGAGGGAACGAGCGTCCACTACGCCGCGACCGAAGTCGAGGCGCAGCTGTGTAGCGGCGACCCGGTCGCGGTCGTCGGCGGCGGCAACTCCGCCGGTCAGGCGGCGCTGTTCCTCTCCCGCCGCGCCGAGCACGTCCACCTGCTGGTGCGCGAGCCGTCACTGGCGCAGGGGATGTCCCGCTACCTCGTCGAACGGCTGGAGCGCACCGGCAACGTCGAGTTGCACACGAACACCGAGGTGAGAGGACTGCTCGGCGACGCGTGGCTGGAGGAGCTGGAGCTCCTGGACAACCGCACCGGCGCGCACAATCGCATCCCGGCGCGGGCACTGTTCGTCTTCATCGGCGCCGAGCCGCGCACGCAGTGGCTCGGCCGCGCGCTCGCGCTCGACGAGAAGGGCTTCGTGGTGACGGGCGCGGCGACCGGGGCGGAGCTGATGTTGGAGACGAGCATGTCGGGCGTCTTCGCGGTCGGCGACGTGCGCAGCGGTGCGATCCGCCGCGTCGCGACCGCCGTCGGCGAGGGCTCGATGGCGGTCCGGCTCGTCCACGAGCACCTCGCCCGCGACGAGGTCGCCGACCGGCTCGTGCATACGCCGAAGCGGCCGGCGCATGCTGACGTGACGTCATAGGCGCCTCTGTCGGTGGGGGTGGATCAGTCCGATCCGGTTGCAGCCCCGGCGGCGGCCAGCTGGCCGTCGATCCAGGCACGCAGCTGCGCGTCGGGATGGGCGCCGATCAGCCGCGCGACCTCGTCGCCGTCGCGGAACAGCACCAGCAGCGGGATGCTGCGGATCTGGAAGCGGGCCGCGATCTGCGGGGCCGCCTCCGTGTCGAGCTTGACGACCTTCAGGCGGCCGGCGTAGTCGTGGCCGATTCTCTCCACCAACGGGGAGACCATCCGACACGGCCCGCACCAGTCGGCCCAGAAGTCGACGAGCACCGGCACCGACGCGGCGATCGCACCATCGAAGGTCGCGTCGCCGGCCTCGACGATCCACTGCAGCGGGTGGTGGCAGACGGCGCATCGCGGGATGCCCTCGGCAATCACCGGCAGGCGGTTGCGTCTGCCGCAGTTGTCGCACGCGACGATCGGCTGTGTCGACATGGCTGATCCCTTCGAATGGTCGGTGATTCGACTCGTAGGCCGTCGCTCCCGGGTCGTCAAGCCGCCGCGGCCGCGCGCAGCTCGTCCAGCGCCTCGTGCTCCAGCTGCCTGACGCGCTCGGCGCTGAGACCGACCATGCGAGCGACCTCGCGGAGCGTCCGCTCCTGCCCGTCGAGGCCGAAGCGGGCGTGCAGGATCACGCGCTCACGCTGGCGCAGATCCCCGATCAGACGCAGGAGCCGGTCGCATTCGACGCGGTCCAGCACGCGGTCGAACGCCTCCTCAGCGCCTGGGTCCTCGAGCGGGTGCCCGCTCCGGCGTGCCAGGTCGTCCTCGTCGCTCCACGCCGGTTCGCTCTCCAGCGTCTCCGGAACCAGTTCGAGCGCGAGCAGCGTCTCGATCCGCTCGCGTGTCAGGCCGGTCGCAGCCGCGAGACGGACGCTGCTCGGCCCTGCGTCGTGGAGCCGCGTGAAGTCGCGGCGGGCAGCGCGCATCCGCGCCAGCTCCCGCAGGCCGCGGTCGGACATCACGACCGGTCGCGCCAATTCGGCGACGACCTGCTGCATCGCCTGGCGCACCCACCATGAGGCGTACGTCCAGAACGGCGCGCGGCGCGAGGGGTCGAACCGTTCCAGCGCGGTCAGCAAGCCGACGACGCCCGCCTGCATCAGCTCCGCGCGGTGGACGGACGTCACGCCGCGGTAGAGCCGCGCGACGCTGCCGATCAGCGGCATGAAGACGTCGACCAGCTCGTCGCGCGCGCCGGTCTCGCCGCCCTGAGCGGCGAGCACCAGCGCGCGTTCGCCGTGCCGACGGCGCAGGACGCGGCGACGCCGTTCGTCGCAGTCGACGGGTGGGTCGTGGTTGGAGCGCGGGGCCGATCGCGCTGCCATGAGCGCCGCCATCGATTCATCCCTGAGGGAGGTCCGCCGGGGCTCTCGGGATCCCGCCGGCGGCACCGGTGTCGAACCACGGACGGGTCGAGAGAGCCATGGCGCTCCTTCGGGGGTCAGGGAAGGGCGGTAGTTGCGGCGACCGTCGAGGCGACGGGACGCCCTTCTCCTCCGCCATCCGACGTACAACGGGGGTGCCCGCCGCGCTGCGTCCTAAACAGCTCGCAGATGAGGATGTCTCAGGGTTCCTTGCGGATTGGTTGACGACCACATCATCGCGGCCTACGGGAACGAGCGATGACCTTGATGACGACGGAGCAGCTGCCGTCGGGCGTGGTCGCGGCCAGCGCGCCGGACGAGCCGCGTACCGGTTTGGGCTGGCGCTCTCTGTTGGCGGACGTTGTCGGCAACGACCGCGAGGAACACGTCGGCGGGACGCTGCACGCGCGCCCAGTCGTCCCGGTGCATTGAGAGGAGGCCCAGAATGGCGAAGGCGGTAGGCATCGACCTCGGCACGACGAACTCCGTCGTGGCCGCGACCTTGGAGGGCGGACATGCCGAGGTGATCCCGAACGCGGAAGGCGCACGCACGACGCCCTCGGTGGTCGCGTTCACCGACGACGGGCAGCGGCTCGTCGGGCAGGTCGCCAGACGACAGGCGATCCTCAACCCGCAGGCCACCATCTACTCCACCAAGCGGTTCATCGGACGGCGCTGGGGCGAGGTCGACGAGGAGGCGAAGATCGTCTCGTACGAGGTCGTCAGAGGCCCGGACGACGCGGTCCGCTTCGAGGTTCGCGGCAGACAGTACGCGCCGGAGGAGATCTCGGCCCTGATACTGCGCAAGCTCGCGCAGGACGCCGCCAGATTCCTCGGCGAGAGAGTGACCGAGGCCGTCATCACGGTCCCCGCGTACTTCAATGACACGCAGCGCCAGGCGACCAAGGACGCCGGAAGAATCGCAGGGCTGGAGGTCCTGCGGATCATCAACGAGCCGACCGCGGCCGCGCTCGCCTACGGGCTCGACAAGAGAGGTTCTGAGACCGTCCTCGTGTTCGACCTCGGCGGCGGCACCTTCGACGTCTCGCTGCTCGACGTCGGCGACGGCGTGATCGAGGTTCGCGCCACCAGCGGCGACGGTCACCTCGGCGGCGACGACTTCGACAAACGGATCGTCGACTTCCTCGCGGACGAGTTCAGAAACCAGCAGGGGGTCGACCTGCGCAGCGACCCGCAGGCGCTGCAGCGGCTCTACGAGGCAGCCGAGAGAGCGAAGGTCGAGCTCTCCTCCGCAACGACGACGACGATCAACCTGCCGTTCATCACCGCCGACGCCAACGGCCCCAAGCACCTCGACACGCAGCTGACGCGGGCGAAGTTCGAACAGCTCGTCAGAGACTTGACAGAGCGCACGCGCGGCCCGGTCGAGAGAGCGCTGGCCGACGCGAGACTGAGCGCCGACGACATCGACGAGGTGATCCTCGTCGGCGGCTCAACACGCATCCCGGCGGTCCAGAACCTCGTTCGGAGCCTGACCGGCGGCAAGGATCCGAACATGACCGTCAACCCCGACGAGGTCGTCGCGATCGGAGCCGCGCTGCAGGCCGGCGTGTTGAAGGGCGAGGTCGAGGACGTCGTGCTGCTCGACGTGACGCCTCTGTCGCTCGGGCTGGAGACGCTCGGCGGCGTGATGACGAGAGTGATCGAGCGCAACACGACGATCCCTGCGCGCCGCAGCGAGACCTTCTCGACGGCGGAGGACAACCAGACGGCGGTCGACGTCGTCGTGCTGCAGGGCGAGCGCGAGCTGGCGCGCGACAACCGTCAGCTCGCCCGCTTCCGGCTGGAGGGGATCAGACCAGCGCCGCGCGGCGTGCCGCAGGTCGAGGTCACCTTCGACATCGACGCCAACGGGATCCTCAACGTCTCCGCGCGCGACAGAGACACGGGCGCCGAACAGAGAGTCACGATCCAGGAGTCGACCAACCTCGACCAGTCCGAGATCGAGCAGATGGTCAGAGACGCCGAGGCGCACGCGGCTGAGGACAGACGGCGGCGCGAGGAGATCGACGCGCGCAACGAGCTCGACGCGCTCGCGTATCGCGTCGAGTCGCTCGCGAACGAGTTGGCCGACCGGCTGCCGATGCACGAGAGAGCGCGCGCCGAGCAGGCCGTGATCGACGCCCGCAGAGCGATCGAGGACGAGGCCGCTCTGGACCGCGTCCGCCCGTTGATCTCCGACCTGCAACAGCTCGTCAACGCGCTGCCGGCGGCGGCGAGCGCAGCCGCAGGGGCTGGCAACGGCTCCGGCGGGGAGCAGTCGAGTGCCGACGAGGAGGACGTCGTCGATGCCGAGTTCACACGAGAGTGAGCAGCAGGGGCCGCCTCCGCGAGGCGACGCGCCTCCCGAGCCCCCGGTCCCGCCGCCGGAGCCGACGCCGCCCGGCGAGCTCGAGCGGTTGCGCGGTGAGGTCGCGCAGCTCGACGACCGCTGGCGACGGGCGCTCGCCGACCTCGACAACTACCGCAAGCGCACCGCCGCTGAGGTCGAGCGGCGCAGCGGCGAGGCGCGCGAGCGGCTGCTGACCGACTGGCTCGAGGTCGTCGACAGCGTCGAGCGGGCACTGCGGATGAGACCTGGCGACAGCAGCGAAGACGAAGGCCTGCGACCGGTCCTGCAGCAGATGGAGACGCTGCTGCAGCGGCATGGCCTCAGACGGGTCGGCGCCGTCGGCGAGCCGTTCGACCCCGAGCGCCACGACGCGATCGGTGTGCGCGAGACCGACGAGCTGCCCGACCGCGCGATCGCCGACGTGGCGCGATCGGGTTGGGCGCTCGGCGACCGCGTGCTGCGTCCCGCGCAGGTGCTCGTCGCGCGCCATCCAGCCGGCGTCGGGCGGTCCGGAGCGGAGTAGATGTCGGTCGGCTTCCGCGACTACTACGACACGCTCGGCGTCTCCCGCGACGCGTCTGAGGAGGAGATCCGCCGCGCCTACCGCAGACTGGCGCGCGAGAACCACCCGGACGTCAGCAGAGAGCCGGATGCCGGGCAGCGGTTCGCTGAGATCAGCGAGGCGTACGAGGTGTTGCGCGATCCCGACAAGCGGAGACAGTACGACCGCCTCGGCGCGAACTGGAGAGCGGGGCAGGACGTCTCCGGCGCCGAGGGGTTCGGCGGCTTCGGCGGCGGCTATCCCGGCGGCGGAGCGGGCGGGCCGAGCGGCGGCTGGGAGGACGTGCGGGTCGACTTCGGCGACGGCGCGGGCGGCGGCTTCGGCGGCGGCCCGGGGATGAGCGACTTCTTCGACCAGCTGTTCGGACGAGGGGCGGCGCGCGGCGGCACGGGCGCGGGCGGTCGCGGGGCCGGCGGCCGCAGCCGCTTCGAGGGCTTCACGAGCCGCGGCGACGACGTCGAGGCGGTGCTGGAGCTGCCGTTGGAGGAGGCGGCGGCCGGCGGCAGACGGTCGATCTCGCTCGCCGACGGCCGCGACTACGAGGTCGAGATCCCGCCCGGCGTCCGCGACGGGCAGCGGATCCGGCTTGCCGGCGAGGGCGCGGAGGGGATCGGCGGCGGCCCGCGCGGCGACCTCTTCCTGCGCGTCCGCATCCGCCCCCACAGACGGTTCCGCCTCGACGGCCGCGACGTCTATCTCGACCTGCCGGCGGCGCCCTGGGAGGCGGCGCTCGGCGCGACCGTGCGCGTCCCGACGCTGCGCGGCAGCGCCCGGCTGAGAATCCCGGCCGGCACCTCCAGCGGTCGGCGCCTGCGGCTGAGAGGAGAGGGCATGCCCGACCCGGGCGGTCGTCCAGGCGACCTCTACGCCGTCGTGCAGATCCACGTTCCGAGACGCCTCACGCGCGAGCAGAGAGAGCTGTTCGAGCGGCTCGCGCAGGCGTCATCCGACTTCGACCCGCGTGCGGGACTGTAGATGTCGGCGCCGACCCGCACGCGAATCGCCGCGCTCGTCGTCCCGCCCCCGGCCGAGCAGCTGCCACTCGACGCGGTCGCGCGTCGCGCGGGGCTCCATCCAGAGCTGGTGAGACGGCTCGTCGCGCTGGGCGCGCTCGAGCCGATCGCCGGGACCCGCGCGGCGCCGCGGTTCTCCACTGAGACGGCGTCGCGCCTGACCCTGATGCTGCGCCTGCGGCGCGACCTCGGCCTCAACTGGGCCGGCGCGCTGCTGGCGCTCGACCTGCTCGACCGCATCGAAACGCTGCAGGCGCGCTTGGCTCGTTACGAACATCCGACCGACCGCGGGAGATGACGCATGGATCCCGAGAGACTCACGCAGAAGACCCAGGAGGCGCTGCACGACGCGCAGACCAGAGCGCTCCGCTTCGGTCACACCGAGGTCGCGCCCGAGCACATGCTGCTCGCGCTGATCGCGCAGCCCGACGGCCTCGTGCCGCGGCTGCTGCTGCGCGCCGACGTCGACGCCGGCAGGCTGGCGGAGCAGCTGGAAGCCGAGTTGAGACGGCGGCCGCGCGTGAGCGGACCGGGGTCCGCGCCCGGCCAGGTCTACGTCTCCCGAAGGCTGAGCGAGCTGCTCGACGTCGCCGAGCAGGAGGCGCAGCGGCTCAAGGACGACTACGTCTCCGTCGAGCACGTGCTGGTCGCGTTCCTGAGAGCGGGCGGGGACACCGCCGCCGGCCGGCTGCTGAACGAGTCGGGTCTGACCACCGACCGCCTGCTGGAGATCCTGACCGAGGTGCGCGGCGCGCAGCGTGTCACCAGCGCGATGCCGGAGGGCGCCTACGAGGCGCTGGAGAAGTACGGCCGCGACCTCGTCGAGGAGGCCAGAAGCGGCAGACTCGACCCGGTGATCGGACGTGACGGCGAGATCCGCCGGGTGATCCAGATCCTCTCGCGCAAGACGAAGTCCAACCCGGTGCTCGTCGGCGATCCCGGCGTCGGCAAGACGGCGATCGTCGAGGGGCTGGCGCAGCGGATCGTGCGCCAGGACGTGCCCGAGGGGCTCAAGGACAAGACCGTCTTCGCGCTCGACATGGGCTCGCTGGTCGCCGGCGCGAAGTACCGCGGCGAGTTCGAAGAGCGGCTGAAAGCCGTGCTGACCGAGGTCAAGGCCGCGGAGGGCCGAATCCTGCTCTTCATCGACGAGCTGCACACCGTCGTCGGCGCCGGAGGCGGATCCGAGGGCGCGATGGACGCCGGCAACATGCTCAAGCCGATGCTCGCGCGCGGCGAGCTGCACTGCATCGGCGCCACCACGCTCGACGAGTACCGCAGACACATCGAGAGAGACGCGGCGCTGGAGCGGCGCTTTCAGCCGGTCGTCATCGACGAGCCGAGCGTCGAGGACACGATCTCGATCCTGCGCGGCCTGCGCGAGCGGTTCGAGGTCCACCACGGCGTCCGCATCCAGGACGCCGCGCTGGTCGCCGCCGCGACGCTGTCGCACCGCTACATCACCGACCGCTTCCTGCCCGACAAGGCGATCGACCTCGTCGACGAGGCGTGCGCCGTCGTGCGCACCGAGATCGACTCGCTGCCGCAGGAGCTCGACGAGATCACCCGCCGCGTGACGCGGCTGGAGATCGAGGAGGCGGCGCTCCAGAAGGAAGACGACCGCGCGTCCAGAGACCGGCTGCAGACGCTGCGCAAGGAGCTGGCCGACCTGCGCGCGCAGGCCGACGCGATGACGGCCCAATGGGAGGCTGAGCGCCAGGCGATCCACCGCTTGCAGCACCTGCGCAGAGAGCTGGAGGAGGTGCGGCGCGAGGCCGAGGACGCCGAACGCGGCTACGACCTCAACCGTGCCGCCGAGCTGCGCCACGGCAAGCTGCCGCAGCTGGAGCAGCGCCTGCGCGCCGAAGAGGAGCGGCTGAGCACCAAGCAGCACGGCGCTCGGCTGCTGCGCGAGGAGGTGACCGACGACGAGATCGCCGAGGTCGTCGCGCGCTGGACCGGCATCCCGGTCGCGCGGCTGATGGAAGGCGAGCGCGAGAAGCTGCTGCGACTCGACCAGATCCTCCACGAGCGCGTGATCGGCCAGGACGAGGCCGTCCAGCTCGTCGCCGACGCCGTCATCCGCGCCCGCGCCGGCGTCAAGGACCCGCGCCGGCCGATCGGCTCGTTCATCTTCCTCGGGCCGACCGGCGTCGGCAAGACAGAGCTGTCGCGCGCACTGGCGCAGGCGCTGTTCGACTCCGAGGACAACATGGTCCGGCTCGACATGTCCGAGTACCAGGAGCGCCACACCGTCAGCCGCCTGGTCGGAGCGCCGCCCGGCTACATCGGCTACGACGAGGGCGGCCAGCTGACCGAGGCCGTCCGGCGCAAGCCGTACTCGGTCGTGCTGTTCGACGAGATCGAGAAGGCCCACCCCGATGTCTTCAACACGCTCCTTCAGGTGCTCGACGACGGCCGCATCACCGACGCCCAAGGCCGCACCGTCGACTTCCGCAACACCGTCGTCATCATGACCTCGAACATCGGCTCGCAATACCTGCTGGACGGCATCTCCCCAGACGGCGCGATCTCCGACACGGCGCGCGGGCAGGTGATGGGCGACCTGCGCAGCCACTTCCGCCCCGAGTTCCTCAACCGCGTCGACGAGATCGTGCTGTTCAAGCCGCTGACCCTGGAGGAGATCGAGCAGATCGTCGAGCTGCAGGTCGAGGACGTCGGACGCCGCCTGGCACAGCGGCGGATGACCGTGCAGATGAACGAGGCGGCGCTGAGATTCATTGCCCGCGAGGGCTACGACCCCGTCTACGGCGCCCGGCCGCTGCGCCGCTTCGTGCAGCGCGAGGTCGAGACACGGATCGCGCGCCGGCTGATCGCCGGCGACCTCAGCGACGGCGCGAAGATCTGCATCGACGCCGACGGAGACGAACTGGTCGTCACCTACGTCAGCACCGAGGACGGTGACGGCGCCTCCCAGGACGGCGGCGGCGACCGCGAGCGCGTGGGGGCCAGCACATGAGCAACCACACGACCGACCAGACGATCCACGCCGAATCTCGCGCGCCCGCAGCCGCAGCCGGCGGCCGCCGCGTGGTCGCCTCCTCTCCCTCCTACGAGGCCGCCGAGCGGGCCGTGGACGCGCTCTCGGACCGCAAGTTCCCGGTCGAGCACGTCGCCATCGTCGGCGAGGGGCTCAAGACCGTCGAGCAGGTCACCGGCCGCCTGTCCTGGGCATCGGCGGCGTTGCGCGGCGCTGCCGTCGGCGCCCTCACCGGCCTGTTGATCGGCTGGCTGTTCGCCGTCTTCGACTGGTTCGACCCGGTCGTCTCACGCGGCTGGCTGATCTTCGACGCGCTCTGGTTCGGCGCCGTCATCGGCCTCCTCTGGGGACTGCTGCTCTACGCCCTCACCGGCGGCAGCCGCGACTTCACGTCGATCGGCGGCATCCAGGCAGATCGCTACATGGTGCTCGTCGACGACGCATACGCAGACGAGGCGAGACGAATCCTGGCGACGCCGCAACCGGAGACGCCGCCAACGGCGGGATCGCAGGCGCCCACGACGCCGACATGACCGAGCCCCGGTTGGGGCAAGCCGAATCCGTCACGCTCGGCCTCCTCGTCGCCCCAGGACTGCCGGAGCAGCTGGGGCCCGAGCTGGCCGACGCGCTCGCGCCGCTGCTCGCCGAGCGCGTCACTGACGCCGTCGACTGGTCAGTTCCGGTTCTGACTGACCCGGCGGCAGGCGACCCGCACGGCGGCGCGACGGCGATGGTCGACGCGGCGCGACGGCGAATGCTGGAGGAAGGCTGGGACCTCGCGATCGTGGTGACGGACCTGCCGCTGCGTTCCGGCCGCCGGCCCGTCGTCGCGGACGCCAGCGCGACCCACGGTGTCGCGCTGCTGTCGCTGCCGGCGCTCGGCGCAGTCGGCCTGCGCAGACGTTCGCTCGATGCGCTGCTGCGGCTCGTCGACGGACTCGCGGGCGAGAACCTCGACCTGCGCACCACGAGCGGAGCTGCGGAAGATGCCGCGCGGGCAGCACGCCGTCACCGCATCGACCGCCGTCTCCTCGAGCTGGCGGCTCCAGTGCGGCCAGAGCGCGCCGACGACGACGACATCGACATGCGCTTCGTCGCGGCGGTCGTGCGCGGCAACCTGCGGCTGTTGACCGGGATGGTGCGCGCCAACCGCCCCTGGCGGCTGATCGCCCGCCTCTCGCGCGCGCTGACAGCAGCGATCGCAACCGTCGTCTTCGCACTCGTCACCTCCGACATCTGGCGCCTGGCCGACACGCTGGGCTGGGTCCGACTCGCGCTGCTGACCGTCCTCTCGATCAGCGGGATCGTCGTCTTCTTGACCGTCGCCCACGCGCTGTGGGAGCGACCGCAGCTCCGGGAGCGGCGCGAGCAGACGATCCTTTTCAACGTCGCCACGACCCTGACCCTGACGCTCGGCGTGCTGACGCTCTACATCGCGCTGCTGCTGCTGACGAGCGCCGGCGCCGCACTCCTCGTCGATCCCGACGCAATGGCGCAGCAGCTGGGGCACGACGTCGGAGTCACCAGCTACATCCGCCTCGCATGGCTGGCCGGCTCCCTCGCGACCATCGCCGGCGCGCTCGGCGCAGGACTGGAGAGCGACGCAGCCGTGCGTGAAGCGGCGTATGGGTACCGGGCGAGCGGCGCCACGCTCGGTTCACCGTCGCAGGAAGACGAGCGCCAGCTCGACTTAGCCGGCAAAGCCCGGCGTCGCTGGTGCAGCCGACGAAATCGACGTCGATCAACCCTCGTGACGGCCTGCGTGCCACTCAGCGGCCCCCCGACGCCCCCTTGGACCGTGCAGGTGCAGCTCTCCCTCTGTATCGGCTCTGCCCAAGCGTGTTGGTCCTTTCCGCGGCCCTGCTCAAGCCGCCGCGACGCTGCGAGCCGCGCACGAGGTTGTCGCGCGCGGCGTCGCCTCGCGCAGCTCCGCGCGCGACGCCTCCGGCCGCGCGGGGCCGGAGTGGACGATCACGACGCTGTCCGGTCTGGCGCCGGGGAGCACGTCGACCACGGTGGTGAAGAGGTACAGCTCGGAGCGGACGCACTGCGCCGCCATCGACGCCGGGGTCAGCTCCCACCCCAGCGACCGCTCCGTCGCCACACCACCGAGGTGTTGCTCATCTGCCCAATGTTCCACCGGTCCGTCCGCGCCCGCGCTTCGCCGGCGCCTCGATCGTGACGACGCGTCGCGTCGTCGCCGTGCGCCCGTCGGGCTGGCGCACCCGCACCACGACGAGCGCGGTGACGCGCCCGCGTCTGGCCAGCAGCCGGCGCGCCGCCTTCGTCAGCCGCACTCTCGCCGGCATGCGTCTGCCCGGCGCCACCTTCACGCGCGTCTCGCCGAGCCGCAGGCCGGGCACGCCCGGGAGCAGCTTCCCTCCCCGCGCCGAGGCCCCGCCGGCGATCGGTCTGGCGCCTCTCGACGGGCGACAGCCGCTGCGATCGCACAGGACGACGACGATCGTCCCCTCGCACACCGATCCGGTCGCATCGCGTCTGCCGTTGCACAGGATCACGATCGTGACGTCGCCGTTGTCGTCAGGGCGGCACGGCGATCTGCACGAGCCGCTCCCTCTTCTGGAGGAGCCGCCACCTCTTCTGGACGAGCCGCCTCTTCTCGTCGTCGAGCCGCCGCCTCTTCTGGTCGAGCCGCCGTCTCTCCCGCCGTCGTCCTGCGGTCTTCTCGGCGGCGGAGGCGGGGGCGGCGGATCCTCGACCGTCACGGTCACGCGTGCGTCGGCCGACTCGGCGCTCCCGTCGCCGCCGCGGAACGCGAACTGGTCGGAGCCGCGGAAGCCGGCCTGCGGAACGTAGTCGACGAGGCCGGCGGCCGGGTCGAGACCCGTCAGCGCGCCGGTGACGGGCGAGGTGACGATCTGCACGGTCACGGGGTCGCCGTCGGGGTCGGCGCAGTCGAGCCGCACGCGACGGCTCTCGCCCGGCCGCGTCGCGACCGCCGCGTCGGCGCACAGCGGCGCGCGGTTGCCGCCGGGCGCCGGCGGCTGCACGCGCACGAAGCGGCTGACCGCCCCGCCCCCGGTGGCGAGCACCATCCGGCCGTCGCCGTAGAGCGCGATCTCGGGCTGGACGGCGAGCGTGCCGCCCTGCGCGTCGGGGTTGCCGCAGCGGCCCGCGTCGGTCGCGGGCGCGTTGCAGCGCGCCGCGCCGAGCGACCCGTCGGCGGCCCGGCGCAGCGACACGACGCCGCCGTCCCCGGTCGCCGCGTACAGGTCGCGCCCGTCCGGCGCGACCGCCATCGCGCCGGTGTCGAGCGACACCGGCACGACGGTCGCGCAGCCGACCTCCGGCCCGTACTGGTCCTCGACGCAGCCGCGGCGCTCCAGCGTCGCCGTGTCGAACTGGACGATCGCGCCGAAGCCGCTGGCGTAGAGCTGGCTGCCGTCGGGCGACCATGTGAACGCCTCCGCCTCGAACGGATTGGTGCGCCGATCGCCCAGCAGCCCGGTCGCCGGGTCGCGTCTGAACGTCGTCAGCGGCTGATGCCCGCCGCCGAACGCGAGCGTGGCGCCGTCCGGCGCCATCGCCGTCGTCGGGATCCGCTGGTGCGCCAGCAGCGGCGCGCAGTCGCCGCCGTTGGAGGGCGCGCCGCTGTCGGCGCAGCGGAAGGCGTCCGGGAGGCCGTCCCCGCCGATCCGCACCAGCCGCAGGTCGTCCTCGACGGCGACGTAGAGATGGCGTCCGTCCGGCGAGATCGACGAGACGTCCCAGCTCGTCTCGGCCGGCTCGAGCCCGCTGGCGCCGCTGCACGCCGGGCCGAGCGCCGACCAGCCGACGCAGCGTCTCAGCGTCAGCGCGCCGCTCTGCTGGTCGATCGCGAAGGCCGCGAGGCCGACGTGTCCGCTACCGCGCATCACCGCGTACAGGTGGCGGCCGTTCGGCGCGGCGGCGAGCTGCGAGACGCCCGCGTCGAGGAACGGGAACTCGGTCGAGCTGCCGCCGACGACCTTCTGCAGGTCGGCGCAGCCGGGCGCGCTCGTCGACGTCTCTCCATGGTGCTGGCGCGTGCGCACGCGCCAGCAGGCGGTCGGCGTCAGCGCCTCGGTCTCCGCGTCGCGCCGCAGGTGCCCGATCGAGACGCCGTCGGTCACGTACAGGTCGCGTCCGGCGGCGAGCGCGAACGAGGTGCTCCCGTAGGTGGCGCCGCCCGACTCGATGTCGCAGAGATCGTCCCGGTCGGGCTTGGCGACGCAGCCGAACGGCGCCAGCTCGCCCTCCCCGAGCGGCGCGTCGTCGTCGGCGATCGTGCCGGTCGCCGTCAGCCTGCCAACGGCGGCGCCCTCGACCTCCGAAAGCGTCAGCATCACCGTCTCGTCGTCCTCGTCGCGGCTGTCGACCACGATCGGCACGCGCACCGACCCGCCGTCGGCGTTGCGCGGGATCGTCACGACGCGGTCGACCGGCTCGTAGTCCTCGCCGGCTCTGGCGGTGCCGTCGGAGGTGCGCGCGCGGAAGGTCACGGCGGCGCGCGCCTGACCGTTCAGGTCGACCTCGAACCACAGGTCGCGCACGGTGCGTGTGCCCTCCGGCTCATGCGCGTCGGCCGCGGACAGCAGCCGCTCGGGACCGGCCGCGACCAGCTCGACGGTCCGCTCGGCCAGGTCGTCCTCCTCGGGATCGCCGTTGCCCGGCACCGAGTCGGCGTCCTCCGCCGCCGCCTCGACGACCTCGGCGGCGAAGCGCGCCTCGACGGCGCTCGTGGTCGCTCTCACGCGCAGCCGCAGCGTGCGCTGCTCCTGCGGGGCGAAGCCGCCCGTCGCCCAGCGGCCGGTCGCGGGATCCCAGACGCCGTCGCCGTCGTGGCCGACCAGCTCCAGGCCCGCCGGCAGCTCGACCGCGACGGTCGCGCCGCCGGTCGCCAGCGGCCACGCCTGTCTGACCCGCACGACGACGTCCGCCTCGCTGCCGGCCTCGATCCGGCGCGGCGCGTCGAGCGTCAGCTCGAGGTCGGACGGGACGTAGTCGGCGACGCAGGCGTCGCCGATCCCGTCGCCGTTCGCGTCCTCTTGGTCGGCGTCGGCGCGCAGCGGGCAGACGTCGCGGCCGGCCGGGACGCCGTCGCCGTCGAGGTCGGCGGCACCTGCCGCCGCCGGGTCGATCACGTCGCCGCCGGCCGGCGGCGGGTCGGGCGCGAACGGGTTGCCGTCGCCGATGAAGTCTCTGCCGATCTGCGTCGAGAGCTGGAGCTTGGACCACTCCTCGTAGCCGCTCATCACGTCGCGTCTGTCCGCCGCCGGCTGGAAGCAGCTCTCTCCGGCCGGGTCGTTGACGCCGTGGGCGATGCTCGCGGAGATCGCGCCGTCGTCGTCGAGGTCGAACCCCGTGCGCGACGGGACGAACACCGCCATGCACATCGACGGCGGTCTCGTGAGCCGCACGAACCGCGTCAGGCTCGGACGCCAGCCGTTCGCGCGGTCGGTCTCCGACAGCTCGACCGGCGAGCGCTCGTCGATCGCGCCCTCGTCGATTCTCAGCCCGTCGGTGCGGGCGTAGTCGAGCGGGTTCCCGTCGCTCGCCGACGAGTAGGTGTACGACATCACGCTCAGGTGGGCGGGGTTGTAAGGGCTGCCGTCGCTGACGCCGTTGTGGCGCAGCCCGAGCGTGTGCCCCAGCTCGTGCATCAGCACGTAGACCGTCATCGCGGCGTCGCAGCCGCCGAGCGACCCGCACCATCTGTGGCCGGCGCCGACGTTTCTGACCGCGGCGTCGGGGATCGCCGGCAGGCCGAGCACCGCCATGCGGTTGTCGGGACCGGCGCCTCCGGTTATCGCCCCCGGTCTGTTTCTGTCCCTGACGAGCGACTGCGCGGCCAGCACGTAGCGCACCGCCAGCCCGCGCGCCCCGAGGCGCGCGAAGCAGTCCGCGGCGGCACGGTCGCCCACCCGGCCGAACCAGCCGTCGCACGCCTTCGCGCGCAGGCCGTAGCGGTAGTCGGGCAGGTCGTCGGCGGTGCCCGGTCCGTGACCGAGCCCGTCGACGACCGGCTGCGACGGGACCCGCTCGTCGAAGGCCCGCCCCGGCCCGGAGCCCATCCAGTGCAGTCTCACGCCGCCGCCGGGCGCGGCCGCGAAGCTTCTGCTCAGCTCGGTCATCACGCCCTTGCCGGGGCGCGGGTCGCGCAGGCCGGGCGCCTGCTCCATCGCGTCGAGCTCGACGTAGAGGTCGCGCGCGCCGACGCTCCCGGGCAGCGTCAGCTCCCGGCCGCTGCCGTCCTGGTCGTAGTCGACCCCGTGGCGCTCCCACTCGTCGCAGACGCCGTCGCGGTCGGCGTCGCCGGCCAGCGCCGGCACGCGCGCGCCGCAGCCGCGCGCGAACTCCGACGTTCCCTCGGTCCCCTGCGTCAGCGCTGTGTAGCGCAGCGCGCGGTCGGCCTCGGCGACCTCCAGCGCGAACAGGCCGCGGCGATCGGGTCTGACGGTTCCGAGCAGGCGGCCGCCGCTGCCGACCGCGCCGCTGTCGGAGATGCCGTAGAGATCGACCGTCAGGAGTTCCGGGGTCGCCGCCTCGATCACGCCGGTGACGAACCATCTTCTGCCGCGCGGGTCGTACGACTCCTGCACGCCGGTCGGCTGGTTGAGCCGGCCCTGGTCGCCGCCTCTGGCGTCGCGCGCCTCCAGCGGCGACGGCCCGTCGGCGCCGAGGTCGATCGGCAGCGCGTCCGGGTCGCCGAACGTGTTGCCGCGCACGACGGCGCCCGCGCCTCTGCCGAGGACCGCGACGGCCGCGCCGCCGCTGGGGCCGAAGCGGTTGCACTCGTCGCTGGAGCAGTCGGCGGTCAGCGTGCGCGAGCGCGGCGCGCCGACGACGACGCCGCCGGTCGCGTTCTCGATCCGGACGCCGTTGCGGCCGTTGGGCAGCTCCACCCCGCCCGCCACCACGACGCCGATCCGGTTGGCCTGCACGAGACGGTCGACCGCGAGGCCCGAGACGCGCACGCCGTCCTGATGGCTGCTCGCGATCGTGTTGCCGTGGCCGGGCGCGCCGACGGCCGTGCCGGAGGCGTCGCGCACGACGACGCCGGAGCCGTTGGCCCCAGGGACGCCGGCCTCGTTCACGCCGATCGAGTTGCGCAGGACGACCGTGCCGCGGACGGCACCGTCGACGCGGACGCCGGTGCCGCTGTTGCCGATCTCGTTGCCG
Source organism: Conexibacter woesei DSM 14684 (assembly GCF_000025265.1). Lineage (GTDB taxonomy): Bacteria > Actinomycetota > Thermoleophilia > Solirubrobacterales > Solirubrobacteraceae > Conexibacter > Conexibacter woesei. The sequence goes on along the minus strand of NC_013739.1, from coordinate 681,706 downwards.
GCGCCGTCGACCTCGCCGCCGACGCGCGTGCCGGACGGCGCGCCGACGTCGGGGTGCTCCTCGACCATGACGCCCGTCCCGTTGCGGTACTCGCCCCGCGACCCGCCGTCTGCGTCGAAGCCGAGCCGGTTGCCCTCGACGCGGGCGCCGGTGGAGCCTCTGCCGATGACGGCCACGGCCGCCCCGCCCTGGCCGACGACGGTGTTGCCCTCGCCCTCGGCCGCGCCGCCGACGACCGCCCCGGCGGCGCCGATCACCGAGATCCCGTACGCGCCCGGCAGGACGGTGCCGGTCGGGCCGACGCCGGCCGTGTTGCCGCGCACGACGTGGTCTCTGCCGGCGAACAGCACGATCGCGTGGCCGCGCTCGCCGCCGATCCGGTTGTCGGAGATCCGCACCGCGTCGGGCGCCGCGCCCTCGTCGGGCTCGACGCTGATCCCATGCACGTCGTCCTGGAAGCGCCGGGTCCCGGTCGCGTCGGTCCCGATCGTGTTGCGGCGGACCTGCGCGCCTCTGAGCGCGCCGCCGAGCAGCACGCCGTAGCGGTTGTTCGCGAGCAGGTTCCCGTCGGCCTCGTCGAAGCCGCCGACGATCACGTCTCTGCCGCCGAGGACCAGCACACCCGGGCCGTCGTTGCCGGTGTCGTTGCCGAGCTCATCGACGGCCTCCCGTCCGGTTGCGTCGAGGCCCGCGACGTTGCCTCTGACGACGAGGCCGTCGAGGTCCGCGCCGATCGCCGCGATCGCGCTCGCGCCGCCCGCGGCGAGGTGGTTGCCGCTCACGTCGGTGCGGACGGCGTCGGCGACGAGGATCCCCTCCGCGCGGTTGCCGAAGGTCGTCGCCCACGAGCTGACGGTCTCGTGCGCGCCGTCGAAGCCGACCCAGTTGCGGCGCACGACCGTGTCGTCGGCGTTCACCCGGATCGCGCCGCCGATGCCGGACTGCTTCGAGCCGTGGCCGGTGGCGGCGACGGTGTTGCCCGCGATCGTGACGCGGCTGGGGCGGTCCGGCCGATCGGCCTGCGGCCCGACCGCGATCCCGTCGTCGTCATTGCCGACCGGCGTGCCGCCGGTGGCCGACAGGCCGATCCAGTTGTCCTCCACCGAGGTGAAGGAGCTGGCGCCGTCCACTATCACGCCGCGCTCCAGGCCGGAGACGACGTTGCGCTCGCCGGGCAGCAGGCCGCCGATCGACGACTGCGTCACCGCGGTCGCGACGATCCCGGCGCTGTCGACGCTGCCCGGGATCTCGCGCCCGCGATCGGAGACGCCCTCGGCGTCGAGACCGAGCCAGTTGCCCTTCAGGTGCGCCTCGGCGGCCCGCAGCAGCTGGACCTGCGCGCCCGGGAAGGAGTGGATCACGAGCCCGCGGATCGTGACGCCGGCGGTGTCGCGCACGAACAGGCCGTGCGGCGGACGCACCGAGAAACCGCTCTGCGGCGGCGCCGTCAGGTCGGGCGCCAGCAGGCTGCCGTCAAGCTCGATCCCCGGTCTGCCGTTCGCGAGCGCGCCGTGGATCTCCATCGCGGTCCGGATCACGGGCAGCGCGGTCGCCGGTCTGATCGCGACGCCCGGCGGCGTCGCCATCACCAGCCTGTCGCTCGCCACGTCCTCGTTCGCTGTCTGGATCGCCGCGCGCAGCGTGCAGACGCCGTCGGCGGTCTCGCAGTCGCCGTCGCCGGCGCGGGCGTCGGGTGCGTCGGCGGCGGAGCCGACGACGATCTCGGCGGCCGTCGCGGTCGCGGGGACGAGCGCGGCGGAGAGGAGCGTCAGGACGACGAGCAGGGCGGGCGGGAGCGAGCGCATCGCTGGATCGTGGAGGGCCGGCGCGATACCTCCCTCCCCCGATCGGCACCGCCGGGTCGGCCGAACGACTTGATCGTCTCCTGGCGATCGGCCAGCGGCGCATGAGCGCTATGCCCGGTCGCGGCGGCCTTCTCAGCGCACCGGCCGCGCAGCAGCCTCCGCCCGCTCCCACATCCGCAGGTACGCCTCGGCGCCGTCGGCCATGTCCTCGACGATCTGGTCGCCGCCGACGAGGCGCAGGTCCTCGATCCAATCTGGATACAGGCCGTAGTGGTCGACGCCGTCGGCGTTGACGTCGTACACGCGGGTACCCGAGCGCTGGCGGTCGATCAGCGTCCCGCCGTCGAACGACCGGAACGGGTAGTGGACCGCTCCGCCCGTGCGCGGCCCGGGCTGCGCGTGGAGACCGTTCGTGTCAGAGCCGTAGCCGATGCCGAACAGCTCACCCGGGTCGCGGTCAGCGCGCGCTGCACGCCATTCCTCCACGAACGACGACGCTCCGCTCGTGATCGGGCCGACCATGCCGCCGAGCTGCTGGATGCGGCGGCGGCTGCCGCCGTCACCCCAGCTGTGACTCGAGATCACGCCCCCATAGCCCTCGGCCTCGAGCAGCGCGAGCGTCTCCCGGCGCGCCTTCGCGCTCATGTGATCGGTCTCGATCAGCATGCCGCGGTCGATCATCGCCCGGATCGCGGCCTCGCCGAGCGGCGTGAGGCCTTTCGGGTTGCACAGCGGCCCCGGCGGATAGATCGGGAGCTGGCCCTCGAGCAGCGGCTGCGCGACGAGCGGACCGAGCAGCGTGTAGATCAGCGCGGCCTGATCGCCGGCCAGGTTGGTCGGCTCGTTGTCGGTGTCGGCGGCGCCCGCGCAGTTCGCGGCGGCCCAGAAGCGGCCGGTCGCGTACTTGTTGCCGACGTTGACGAGCACACCTGTCGTCCCGGCGTCGAACTTCGTTCCGGCGAGCGCGTTGTCGAACTTGTGCACGGGGAAGAGCGAGCGCACGCCGATGTCGTGGAGCCGGTCGAGCTCGGCCTCGATCTGCGCCGTGCTGCAGCGCGGGACGCCGTTGAACTGACCGCAGCCGAGCACCTCGGAGATCTCGACCCCGAGCACGACCGCAAGCTTCCCGGCATTGATGACGCGGCGCGCCTCGGCCGGGCTCTCGACGATCCGCAAGAAGCCTCTGCCGGGGCCGCCGAACTGAGCGTCGACGTAGTCCTGGAGGGCGACCATCTCCTCAGCCTGCGCGAACGCGCTCGCCATCTCGTCGCAGTCGTTCTGCTTGAGCGGGTACAGCTCGCACAGCGCGCGGTTCTCGACCAGGTCGTTGACCATCAGGCGCAGGCCCGAGCGCCAGGCGCGCTCGATCCACTTCCAATACGTCCCCTCGTGGGTCAGCGACTCGTCGCGCGGCCAACCGGCGAAGCTCGGCCAGCCGTCGGTGTCGTGCGTGCCGATCGGGCTGCCCGTCGACAGCACGTTCTCGAACAGGGCGCCCGCGCCATTCGGGAAGTGGTCGGAGCAGTCGCGCAGCGCAACCGTGACGCCGTACGGACTCCACGGCTTGCCGCAGTGGAAGCGCCCGCCGAGAAACCGCTCCGCGTTGAGGTGAACGTGGGTGTCGAGGAACCCGCGCACGCGCGCGGTCGGGCTCGCCCCGGTGAACGGGGTGCCGGAGACGTTCAGCTCGGCCTCGGGAAACGTCGCGCAGCCGTCGGCGGGGGTGAACGACCAGCGCGGTGCGGTCGCGTCGCTCTGTGCCACGCGGCGCAGCACGCCGACGCCGAGCCGGCGGCCGCTCGCGACGTTGGTCAGCCGCAGCGCTCCGCCCTCCTCGACCGCGCGCCAGTCAGCCACGGGACCCGGCCCGGTCGTCGGGATGACCGTGCCGAGCGGGCCGGAGGCGGGCATGCGGCCGTCCGGGCCGTAGAGCAGGTAGCTGCCGAGCGCGGTCGCCTGCAGACGGAACGGGGTCGCACCGGCGGCGGTCGTCGCGCTCGCGGCGTAGCCGATGCTGTCGCGGACGACGAAGCGGCCGCTCTGGACGTCGCGCAGCGCGTAGCAGCCGTTTGCGTACTGGTAGACGTCGGCGGTGGCCGGACTGGGCAGCATCAGCACTATCAGGAACGCGACCAGCAGCACGACAGCTCTCAGCACCTTCATCGCTCCTCCCTCGGCTCCCTCGACGCCGGCATTGTTGCCACTTCGGCGCGATTAGAAACAGGTCCGTACATGCCGCAGCGAACCGTGGCCGGCGGTCTCGCGCGGCGAGGTCGCCGAAACCGGCCTCGCCAAGCGCGAGACTCCGGGGGATCCAATCCGCGTAGACCGTCGTCCGCTACATGGCCGGCGCCACATCAACGTGTCGGTGTCGTTACGACTCAGTCGACCGTCACGCCATGACGTTCCGCAAGGCGGGCCCGTGGGCGCAGAACGCTCACACGCTCGCCTTCTTGTGCTCGTGCGGCTCGTCGGCGTCGTGCAATGCGTGACGGTGGTGGACCCCGGCGGCGTGGATGCGCCGGTGCAGGCGGTCGTGGGCGGTCTCGAGCGTCGCGCGCAGCGCGCTGAGACGGCGCGGGTCGGGTCGGGTGGCGAGCGTATCGACGTACGCGATCGCGCCCTGGATCTGGTCGAGGACCGTCAGCGCGTCGGGCTCTGAGAACAGCTCGGAGCCCTCGACGAGCACCTGGACCGCGCTGGTGTGAGCGGCGATCTCGTCCACCTGCTCGCGACAGCTGCCCCGCACGCGCAACGCGACCCAGGTCGATCGCGCGATGGGGATGGCCGCGCGGCCGCGGGCCGACCGCTCGCCGCCGACGTGGGTCTCGTCTTGCACCGTCCCGCCGACGATCACCTCGACGTGGTCGATCGGCACCCGCACCGACTCGACCTCCCACTCGACCTGCACGGTCCCGCCGCTCGCCGGCAGTCGCAGCCGGCCTCCGGGCTCGATGCCCTCGACGCGCAGCGACGCCAGGGGGCCGACCGTGACGAACGTGTTGCCGCCCCGGATCGCGTCCATCCAGTGCTCGTACGTCAGCGCACGGTCGCCGAGCCGGGCGTAGGTGCGGATGCCGCCCAGCAGCATCCCGGCGCTCATCTTGTCCGAGCCGCCGACGAGCGGGAGGTGGTAGCCGAGATTGAGGTAGCGGTACCAGTCGGCGACCCCGTAGGCGTTGAGCTGCCCGTAGTCCGCCGCGATCGACGGATGAAAGGGGTTGAACGTCGTCAGCTCGATGGCATCCACCACGCCGAGCACGATGTCGGCGGCCCGCTCGAGCTGCGGCGTCGGGGCGTGTGGCATCACCACGAGCCCGCCCTGGTCGAGGCAGCGCTGCGCCCACTCCGCCATCGTCACCTCGAGCGGGTCACCGAGCGCGGACTCCTCCGGGCCACCCGTGCACAGCGGCTGGATCAGCTGACCCGAGTAGCCCAGCAGCGAGATGTGCCCGAGCACGTGCATCCGGTTCTCCGAACCGACGCGAACGAGGAACTCGCCATCGCCGCCGTGCTCGTTCGCGCCGAACGTGGTCGCACCGTCGAAGTCGCCGACGTTGCTGAACATCTCCCCCCACTGCGACGCCAGCAGGTTGACGACGTTCACCCCCTCGGCGCGGCCCTCCAGCAGCGCCGTCTGCGGGCTCAGGAAGTGCACATGCGTGTCGGCCGTCACCCAGCCGCGCTCGCGCCAGCTCAGCGCCTTCCTGAGCTCGAACACCAGCTCGTCGGTCTCGGGACCGACCTCGAACGAGGTGCGCAGCGGCGCGACCTCGCAGCCCCGCGTGGCCTCCAGGAAGACGGTCCCCAGCGGCAGGTCGGCGACGCACTCGCCATCGACGTAGGCGTACTGGTTCTCGACGTTGACGAACTCGGCGGCGGCGTCCTGACCCCACGTGATGTCGACCCGGCGGTGGTGCCCCCGCGGCGGCAGGTACTCGCCCGCCTCGCCGTGCAGGTGCAACCGGACGGCCACGCCGGCGCCCGACCCGCCATCGACGAACCGCAGGCGGACCGGGCGCTGGGCGGACGCGACGGCCGTCACGGCGCTGGACGCCTGACCCAACTCGTGGACGAGATCGCCGACGTGGAGCCGTGCCGCGGGGTGGGCGGCGTACTCGACGATCACCTCACGGTCCGAACGCGACGGCTCCACCATCGGCTCCGCGGAGGCCCACCGGCCGGCGTCGTAGTCGAGCGCCGGCCGCGCGGAGATGACGCTGCCGAGATCGACGGAGACGTCGTCGATCGCGTCGGCCGCCTTGAGGTGCACGCCCTCGGGGAGCCGCAGCCGCAGCTTCTGGCGCGTGCCCCGCCGCAGCGGATGCTCCGCCAGCTCCGTGAGCGTCACCGCGTACACCGCCGACGCCGCCTCCCGCGGGCGCAGCGTCAGCCTGCGCAGCGGCTTGCCCGGCTCGGCGTTCGGGAGCGCGTAGATCCAGAGGTGGCCGTCGGCGCCGGGCGCGGCCGTCCGCGTCTGCTGACGCAACCCGTAGGAGAACGCGACGAGCTCACGCTCCGTCAGGCCCAGCTCGGGACCATCGGGCAACGCCGCCGCTTCGAGCACAGGGCGCCCGCGGAGCGCCATCTCGTCCCCGGACGGGAGGACGTCGTCATCCGCCGCCGGGACGCACGCGAACGGCGCGCTGCCCCACTCGCAGCGCGACTGCTGGATCGCGAACCGGCGCAGGATCGGCGTGCGGACGATCGACCCGTCGTCGTACTCGAGCGCGTACTCGGAGACCAGCTGGCCGAGGTCCCAGCCCGTCGTCTGGTCGTCGGCCAGACCTTCGCGGTAGGTGGTCACGATGTCCTCGACCGCGTGGACGAGCAGGACGTACGTGGCGCGCGCGCCGCCGAGCTCGATCGTGATCGCCCGGTCGTCCTCGAGCCGGACGACGTCCGTCGCATCCGCCGCGCCGAACACGAACGGCATCCCGCGGATCGTCTGCGGCCCCTCGGCATCCACGAAGCGCGACGGCGGTCGCAGCGCGCCGGGAAGCTCCCGGCGACGGCCATTGAACGCGCCGCCCAAGCCGATCGTCGTGAAGTGCGGCGAGCACGGGCGGCTCACCGCGTCCTCCAGCCCGGCGGCGTCACGAACACGCCCGCGGGGTCGAAGCGGCTTCGCAGTGCCTGGACGCGCTCCCACGCCTCCGGCGCGAAGCAGGTCTCGGCGCCGCTGACCCCGTCATCCAGGTCGGCCTCGCCGACGTAGCGGCCGACGCTGACGCGGTCCAGGTCCTCGGCCACCCCGCGGAGCCACGTCATGTGACGCTCGTCCTCGCCGGCGTCCTCCCAGACCGCGTAGCAGGCGATGAAGCTCCTGCCGCCCAGCGACAGCGGGAGATCGAGCAGCGGGTAGGCCGGAGGCGCCGCGGGCTCCGCTCCCAGGAGGAGGAAGCTGGGTCCGGCGGGCGCGGCGGCGAACAGCGTCGCCGCGCGACGCAGCAGCGACCGGAAGTCCAGCTGGGTGCTGAACGCGTCCGCGGCGTAGCGCGCACCGGCGACGTAGAGGCCCTCGTTGTACGCGTAGAGCCGATCGAAGTCGCACTCGACCGGCTCGACCACGCGAGCGGGCGTCGCGCCGCACGTCACCTCGTCGAGGACGTCCAACGTGCGGGCCGCCGCGGCTGGATCCGCGCCGAAGGCCACCGCGGTCACGAGGATCTCCGGCTCCCCGGTGTCCTCCGAGGTGCGGAAGGCGACCTCGATCTCCAGCTCGCGTCCCTGACGATCGACGACGCCCGACAGCCAATCCGCCACGGCGTCGACGTCGGCGACGCGCAAGGCCCGCTGGGTGAAGCGCAGCACCGGGAGCGACTGCAGCGTCACGTGGAACCGCGTCACGATGCCCGGGAACCCCACGCCGCTGCCGCGCGCCAGCCAGTACAGGTCCGGTTCGTGGTCGGCGTCGGCCCGCACGGCCCGCCCGTCGGCGAGCACCACGTCGACGGCGGTGACGCTCTGCGTCGCCGCGCCCCAGATCCGCGAGTTCCAACCGAAGCCGCCGGCCAGGAGGTAGCCGCCCACGACCACCGACGGGCAGTGGCCCACCGGGAACGCCAGATCGTGCGCGGCGAGACCGGCGATCAGCTTCCGGTTCTCGACGGCCGGCTCCAGGAGCGCCGTGCGCGCCTCGGGGCTCACGGTGAAGCTGTCGAGCCGCGAGAGGTCGACGACCATCGCGTCGTCTTCGAGGAACGCGTTGATCCAGCTGTGCCCGCCGGAGCGAACGCCGATCCGCAGCCCGTGCTCGCGGGCCAGGCGCACGGCCGTCACGACGTCATCGCCTGTCCGGGGACGAGCGATGACGCGCGGCCGGCGATCGACGACGCGCTCGTGCCAGCACAGCTCGCGCCGGCGTCGCTCGTAGCCCTCGTCGTCCTTCCACACCAACTCGAACGGCCCCTCGGCCGCGGCGTCGACGCGCATCACGCCGACACCGCCGTCAGCGCGTTCCGTGCCCTGCGACGGCGCAGACCATCGACGACGAGCGCGGCGACCGTGGCCACGTACGGGAGCATCAGGACGAGATCGGTCGGGACCTGCGTATGGATCTGCAGCGTGATCGCGAGGGCTTCGAAGACCCCGAAGATCAGCGCCGCGATGAACGTCCCCACCGGGTGCTTGGCCCCGAGGTAGACCGCCCCGAGCGCGATGAAGCCGCGCCCCGCCGTCATGTCGCGCACGAACGTGGTCGTGGTCGACATCGAGAGCTGCGCCCCGGCCAGCGCGCAGAACCCGCCCGAGAGCAGCAGCGCGCGCCACCGCAGGGCGCGCGGGTTCAGGCCGGCCTCGATCACCGCGTCCTCGGACTCCCCGACGGCACGCATGTGGATCCCCGAGCGCGTGCGGTACAGCAGCCAGGCCGTGAACGGCAGGCTGAGAAGCGCCAGGTAGACGATCGGCGACTGCTGCGAGAGGCCCTTGAGCACCGGGATGCCGTCGACCACCGGCAGCGTGATGTCCCCGAGGGGATACGACTCCAGCGACAGGGCGTTGCCGGTCTCGCCGGTGATGAGCCACAGGACGTACACGGTGCCGCCGGTGGCGAGGAGGTTGAGCGCGAAGCCGGCGAGGATCATGTCCGCGCCGAAGTGGAGGTGGAAGACGCCCATGATCGAGACGAACATCATCCCGATCAGGACCGCCCCGGCGACCCCGGCCAGCGGGCTGTGGGTGTAGTGCGCGAGCAGCATCGCGGCGAGCGCGCCGACGAGCATGATGCCCTCGAGGCCGATGTTTATGATCCCCGCGCGCTCGGCCACCAGCCCGCCCATCGCGGCGAGGATGAACGGCGTCGCGTCCTGAAGCACGTCGTGCACGAACACGGCTAGACCCCTCCTTCCTGTGCCGGCGCCGTCGCGGTGCCGACCGGTTGGCCGCGTTGTGGCGACGAGGCGACCGGGGGCTCCTTCGGCGGAAGGACACGGCGCAAAAGCCGCCCCGCGCTTGTCAGCTTGATCGTCACCATCAAGATCAGGACCCCCTGGACCGTCGTCACGAGCTCGCGCGGCACGTCTGACGTGATCTGCGCGACGTCGCCGCCGGTCCGCAGGTAGCCGTAGCCGAGCGCCGCGACCGGGATCGCGAGCGGCCGGCTGGCGGCCAGCAGCGCGACGATGATCCCGTCGTACCCGATGCCACCGGACAGCCCGACGATCAGGCGATGGGTCTCGGCCTGGGCGATGACCCCGCCCGCGAGTCCCGCCAGGGCACCCGACATCGCCATCGACAGCCAGATCGAGCGCGTGACGCGCAGTCCGACAGCGCTCGCGAAGCCGGGGTTGGCGCCGATCGTCTTCATCTCGAACCCGAGCCGCGTGCGCGACAGGAAGAGCGCGCCACCGACGCACAGCAGCACGGCGATCACCAGCCCGAGCGAGACGCGTGGCGCGGTCCCGAACTGCGGCAGCCACGCCTGCGGGGCGAAGAAGTCGGAGACCGGATAGCCAGCGTGGTCGAGCTGGAGCCATTGCTTGACCGCCAGCGAGAAGAACAGCAGCATCACGTAGTTGAGCATCAGCGACGAGACGATCTCGTCGGCGCCCGCGTAGGCCTTCATGAGCCCCGGGATGAGCCCCCAGACGAAGCCGGCGACCATCGCGGCGAGCAGGCCGACCACCCACATCCCGGTGAACGGGCCGACGGTCAGGAGCACCGCTCCGCTCGCGAGCGCCCCCGCCGCGACCTGCCCTTCCTGGCCGATCGAGAACTGCCCGACACGGAAGACCAGCGCGACGGCGAGGCCGGTGAGCATCAGGTTCGTGGAGTCGCCGAGCCACTGGGTGACGCGACCCGGCGACTCGAACGGACCGGCCAGCAGCGACTCCGTCGCCGCGAGCGGATCCGACGCCGACAAGGCGAGCAAGCCGTAGATGACGACGAGCGCCATCGCGACGAGCCACCCGACCGACGCGGCCCGCGTGAGGACGTCACGGCGCCGGGGGAGCGAGAGCGATCTCATGCGGCGACCGCCTCCGCCGTGGCACCGAGCATCGCGCGGCCGAGCTGCTGCGCGGTGGTGGACGGCACGTCGGGCTCGATGCTCACGATCTCGCCGTTGCGGAAGACCGCGATCCGCGTCGCCACACTCAGGAGCTCGTCGAGGTCGGACGACAGCACGATGACCGCCGCGCCGCTCTCGGCAACGCGGGCGAGATGCTCGTGGACGAGAGCGATGGCCCCGACGTCGAGGCCCCGCGTCGGCTCGGCGACGAGCAGGACCGTCGGCTCGGTCGAGATCTCGCGCGCGAGGACGACCTTCTGGATGTTGCCGCCCGACAGGCTCGCGGCCGGCTGGTCGATCGAGTCGCAGCGGATGTCGTAGCGCTCGACGAGCCGCTCGGCCTCGGCTCGCATGTCGCGCACCCGCAGCGTCCCGCGGCGCCCGAAGCGACCCTCGCCGACGCGATTGGCGAGCAGGTTGTCCACGATCGGCGCCGTGCCGGCGACGCCCGTCGCCAGCCGGTCCTCGGGGACGTACCCCACGCCGAGCGAGCGCGCCTCGCGGTTGGTGAAATCGCGCATCGGACGACCGGCGATGCTGACCGATCCAGAGATCGGAGCGCGCAGACCGGCGAGCGTCTCCAGGAACTCGAGCTGCCCGTTGCCCTCCACGCCGGCCAGACCGAGCACCTCGCCCGCACGGACCGCGAGCGAGACGCCCTTGACGGCCTGCCGCCCGCCGTGGCCGGGCACCGCCAGGTCCTCTGCCGCGAGCGCGGTGGGACCCGCGCGCGACTCCGCGCGCCGGGAGCTGATCGACGCCGTCCCCACCATCAGCCGCACCAGCTCGTCTCGGGTGTGGTCCGCCCGCCGTCCGCCGCCCACCACCTGGCCGGCGCGCATCACGGTGAAGGTGTCGGCGAACTGCTCGATCTCACTGAGCTTGTGGCTGATGAAGATCACCGTGGTGCCCTGCGTGGTCATGTGGCGAATCGCCGCGAACAGGCTCGTTCGCTCCTGCGGCGTCAACAGCGCCGTGGGCTCGTCGAGGATCAGGACCTGCGCGCCGCGGTACAGCGCCTTGAGGATCTCGACACGCTGCTGCCGGGCGGCGCTCATGCCGGCGACCTTGGTGTGCAGGTCGACGCTCAGGTCGAAGCGCTCCATCAACGCGGAGGCCCGCTCGTCCACCGCGTCGCGGTCGACGCTCAGCCGTTTCGTCGGCTCGACGCCGAGGACGATGTTCTGCACGGCGGTGAGTCCCGGCACCAGCCCGAAGTGCTGGAACACCATCCCGACCCCGCGAGCGATCGCCTCACGCGGGGTGCGGATGACGATCGGCTCGCCGTCGAGCAGGATCGCTCCCCGATCGGGCTGTTCGACGCCGTAGAACATGCGCATCAGCGTCGACTTGCCCGCCCCGTTCTCGCCCAGGACGGCGTGGACGCCGCCCGCGGGGATCTCGATCGAGACGTCGCGATTGGCGACGACGTTGCCGTACGTCTTCCAGACGCCGGTGGCGGCGATCTTGGGAGGGTGCCCCCCGTCGCCCGCGGAGCGATCAGACATCGATCTTGAGGGTCCCCGCCGCGATCGCCTGCACGATGCCCGCGATCTCCTGACGGATGTCGGCCGGCACGTAGCGCTTGTACTCCGGGGACTCGACCAACCGGTTGATGCCCTCCTTGACGCCGAGGCTGCGCGTGCTGCCGACCGGGAGCTTGCCTTCGGAGAGCAGCTTCATGGCTTCCTCCTGCGCGGCGGTCACGTCGGTCTCCATCGCCGTGAGCACGGCGAGCTTGCCGTTCACCCGCGGACGGTCCGTCTGCAGCGCGGTGTTGCCGATCGCCCACGCGTTGCCCGCGGCGGCGGCCTCGAAGACCCCGTTGTCGGTGCCGCCCGCGGCGGTGCAGATGATGTCGGCGCCCTGGTCGATCATGCCGGCGGCGAGCTGCTTGCCCTTCGCGGGATCGCTCCACGAGCCGGCGAACGCGCTGATCACCCGCGCCTGCGGGTTGACCTTCTTGACGCCGGCCTTGTAGCCCGCGAGGTACTCCTGGATGACCGGGATGTCCTGGCCGCCGACGAAGCCGACCACGTTGTCGCTGTTGATCCGCTCCCCTGCGGTCTTCGTCAGCAGCCCCGCCAGGACGCCGGCGAGATACCCGGTCTCCGTGTAGCGGTACGTGATCGAGTAGATGTTCTCGCAGCCGCCGCACTTGGCGGGGTCGTACGCGGCGTCGTCCAGGATGAACTTCGTCTCCGGGTGCTGAGCGGCCGCCTGCTCGACGAGCTCCTTGACCTGGAATCCGGCGCTCACGATCGCGTCGAAGCCGCGATTGGCGGTGTCGTCCATCGTGGGCGCCCACTTCGTCGGCGTGTTGCCGGCCTCGATCGACTGAGCCTGCAGCCCGTACTTCTCGGCGCCCCGGGTGATGCCCAGGTCGAGCTGGTCGAGGTAGGCGCCGTCGCCCAGGTTCCCGGGCACGACGTACGCCACCTTGGCCTTTCCGCCGGATCCGCTGCTCTGCTCGTCCGTGCCGCAGGCCGAGACCGCCAGCGCGGCGACGCCGATCGCGGCGGCCAGCACGCCGCGGCAAACCGTGGATGTGCTCAACATCGCTCCTCTCCTCGAGATCTGCTGCTGCTGAGGACGGCGCCGGTGTCGCGTGACCCAGGCTCCAGACCGTTGCAGAGCAGTGGTATGACAGGTCTGACCATCGGGGTCAAGCCTCTCGGGCCCGTTTGGGGGATGCCCGTTGCGCCCGGGTCGGACAAGCTGGTATTACCTGTCAGACCATAGGTCCGCAACCAGCCGAAGGAGCTCACGCGATGCCCAACGACAACGCCGCCCGGGTCCTGCACGTCTCGGTCGTCGACGCACCACTGGAGCCCGCTCCGATCCCGGCGCAGGACATCGTCTCCGGCGCGCCGGAGGCGTTCGTGACGCTGCTGTGGCGCAACGAGGAGGGCACGCTGTTCAACGGCGTGTGGCACTGCACGCCCGGGACCTTCTACCTCGACCATCCGGACGAGACCGTGGCGTTCATCGAGGGGCGCGCGACCGTCACGCCCGAGGGCGGCGAGCCGGTCGAGCTGACCGCCGGCGACGCCGGGTTCTTCCCCAACGGCACGCGCGTGCTCTGGGAGGTGCACGAGACCGTCCGCAAGGCCTTCCACAACCACGACCCGAACGGCCGGCTGCTCGCCGGAGGCTGACGCCGCCCGCGCGCCGCTAGGACGGGACGAGCGCTCCCTCCAGCCGTTCCAGCTCCAGCTCGAACTGCTCGCGCATGCGTCGCCGCTCGTCCGCGGGCAGCCAAGCCGCCTCGACCCCGTTGAGGCTCAGCTCGCGGACGGTCTCCAGGCCCCATCCGGCCGCCTGGGCCATCCGCACGTACTCCTCGCCGATGTCCGTGTGGAACATCGGCGGGTCGTCCGAATTGAGCGTCACGGTGAGGCCGCGGTCCACCATCGCGCGGATCGGGTGAGCGGTGAAGTCGTCGGCGTCGAAGTAGCAGACGGCGCTCGCCGTCGGGCACACCGTGAAGCAGACGCCCTGCTCGCGGCAGCGCTCCACGAGCGCCTCGTCGCCGAGCACGAGGTAGCCGTGGTCGATCCGCTCGCACCCGAGCAGGTCGAGGCAGGTCGCGACGTTGCGCGCCGGCGCGTCCTCGCACGCGTGCGCCGTGCGGCGCAGGCCGCCCCGCGCGGCCAGCCGGTAGGCGTCGGCGAACTTCTCCGGCGGGTCGGGCGCCTCGGCGCCGTCGAGCCCGATGCCGATCACCTCGTCGCGCGGGTGCGCGAGCACCTGCTCGACCATCGCGCACGCGACCGCGGGCGTGTCGCCGCGGTGGATCGCGGCGATCAACCGGCAGGAGACGCCGAAGTCGACCTCCGCGGCGCGCAGCCCGTCGACGATGCCGTCCACGGCGGCGGCGTAGGACATCCCGGCGAACGGCGGCAGTGTCGGATTGAACGACATCTCGCGATGGCGGAGGTTGCCGAGCCGCGCGCCGTCGGCGAGCGACTCGTACGCGATCCGGGAGAGGTCCGCCGGGTCGCGGACCGTGGAGGCCGTCAGGATCGCGGCGGCGAGGAATCCGTCGATCGAGTTGTAGCGGTACAGCGACGCGACGTCGGCGCTCGGCAGCGCGACCCCGTTCTTGCGCGCGAGCTCCGCCACCGTCTCGGGCCGGATCGACCCCATCATGTGGCAGTGCAGCTCGACCTTCGGGATCCGCCGCAGGTACTCCTCGAATGTCATGTCGCTTTCCTACCACGCCCAGATCAAATTGGCAATACCAGTAAGACCACTTGATCCCCGGCGGTTTCTGGCATGCTGGTGGTATGACGGGTCAGACCGAGGTGCATGGTGTTCGCTGAAAACGTCGTCCAACGCTCGAACGGCGCCACGCAGACCTCGCGGGTCGCCGACGAGCTGCTGCGGCGCCTGCGCGCGGGGGACTATCCCGTCGGCACCAAGCTGCCGTCCGAGCGTCAGCTGGCCACCGAGTTCGGCGTCAGCCGCCCCGTGGTCCGCGAAGCACTGCGGACGTTGACCATGCTCCAGGTCATAGACGTCCAGGTCGGACGCGGGGCGTTCGTGCTGGCGACCACGGAGACCGACGCGTCGCTCGGCCTCTTGGACAGCGGCGACCTGCTCGACGTCGTCGACGTGCGAGAGGTCATCGAGGTCGGCGCCCTGCGGCTCGCGCAGTCGCGCGCCACCGAGGCCGGCCGCCACGCTGTAGCGACCGCGCTCGACGAGCTCCGCGCAGCCGTGAGAGCGGGCGCGGAGACGACCGCGCTCGACCAGCGGCTGCACGCGACGATCATCGAGGCCAGCGGCTCGGCGCTGCTGCGCAACATCTGGAGCAGCCTCGAGGAGCGGATCCGCAGCTCGATCCGGATCTCGCCGACCGGGCGCTCGATGTCGCCGGAGGTGCTGGGCGACCACGAGGAGCTCGCGTCGGGCATCACCGACGGCCGCCTCGACGAGGCGCTCGCGGCGGCCGAGCGGCTCGCGCTCGACAACCGCATCTTCCTGCGCGACGTCCTCGGCCAGGACTAGGCGGCGGCCCCGCAGAAGCGCAGCGCGCCGGCCGCGAGCACCTCGGCGCACCGCAGGACGCTCGGGACGTCGACCCACTCGTGGGCCGCGTGGAGCCCGGCGCCGACCGGGCCGAAGGCGACCGACGGCGCCCAGCCACCGCCGGTCACGATCTTCGCGTCGCAGACCATCGTCCCGGCGCGCGACGGCTCCAGCGCGACGCCCACGTCCCGGCCCCCGGCGAGCAGCGCCGTCACGAGCGGGTGCGACGCCGGCAGCTCGCCGCCCGCGTGCCCGCCCGCGCCGAACGTCACGGTCAGCGCGGCAGCTTCGGGCCGCGCCGCCGCGGCCAGCGCGGCGCGCACCTCGGCCTCGGCCGCGTCCACGGACTCGTCCGGCAGCACGCCCATCAGGCCGCGGGCGTCACAGGCGCCCGCACGCGTCGCCGGCCAGTCGCCTCCGGCGAGGACGCCCACGTTGACGAAGCCGGGGTCGTCGTCGGCGTCGTAGCCCCCGGCCGCGTGCGCGCGCGCCCTCCGGGCCTCGGACAGCGCACGCAGCGCGACGATCGCATCGCCCATCGCATCGATCGCGTTGACGCCCCAGGACCGGCGCAGGATGCCGCCGGCGCGGCCCTCCGCGTGAATCGCGAACGACTGGATCCCGACGTGGCGGTGAACGACCTGGAGGTCGGTCGGCTCGGCGAACACGACCGCATCGCCGACGTGGCCGCGGGCGATCGCCGCCAACGTGCCGTTGCCACCCGATTCCTCCTCGGGCACCGACGCGAGCGACACGGTGCCGCGGCGCAGCAGATCGAGGTCGGCCAGCGCGCGCACGGCGTAGAGCGCGGCGACGAGGCCGGCCTTCATGTCCATGGTGCCGCGGCCGTAGAGCCGGTCGCCGTCGCGGCGCGGCGCGAACGGGTCGAACCGCCACGCCTCGGGGTCGGCAGGCACAACGTCCACGTGGCCATTGAGGACGAGGTGCGGGCCGCCGTCGCCGATCGAGGCCACCACGCACCGCAGATCGTCCATCACCGCGGCGTGCTCGGCGCCGCGCTCGTCCTCGACCGGGACGTAGAGCCGGCGCCCGGTGGGAGCGCGCAGCGCGCGGACCGCGCCCCAGTCGGGACGCCAGTCGTCGACGCGATCGACGCGATCGCCCAGTGCCGCGCGCACGACGTCCTGGCAGGCGTTCTGGCGCGTGGTGCCCGGGAAGCTCGGGATCGCGACCAGCTCGTCGAGCGTGCGCCGGAGCTCCGGCGCACGCTCGCGCAGGTACGCGCGGATGCGTGGCGCCGCCGCCGAGTCGCTCACGCGCTCGCGCCCCGCACGACCGTGGCGAGCTCGGCGACTACCGCGGGCGCGCCCGCGAGCGTCAGCTCGGACGTCCCGACCGCGTCGAGGTCCAGCGCGCGGCCGGCGCCGTCGACCACCACGCCGCCGCTCTCGGCGACGAGCAGGCATCCGCCCAAGAGGTCCTCCAACTCGTTCTTGTAGGCCACGACCGCGCCGACCCGGCCCTGCGCAGCCAGCAGCCAGTCGACCGACGGCGCCCATGTGCGCAGGACGCGCTTGGCCCGACGCGCGACCGCGTCGGCGATCCGCCGAGCGCTCGCGTCGTCGCGGCCGACCGCGTGGCCCTGCAGCCACGAGACCGTGGCGGTGCGCAGCGGGCCGTCGTGGCGGGCCGTCGGCGTCCGGCCGTCGAGCGTCGCGCCGCCGCCCTGCGCCGCGACCGCCGTCGACCGGCGGTGGGCGTCGTGGACGATCGCGAAGCGTGGCGCGCCGTCGTGCAGCAGCGTCAGGCACACGCCATAGAGCGGCAGGCCGAGGACCACGTTGTTCGTGCCGTCGAGCGGATCGACGAGCCAGCGGCGGGAGGACGGCGGGCCCACCGCCCCACGCTCCTCCGACCAGATCGCGTCGTCGGGGAAGCGCGCGCGCAGCCCCGCGACGAGGCGGTCCTCGGCGGCGACGTCGAGGACCGTGACGAGGTCGCCGTCCCCACCCTTGGCCGTCCCGGTGACCGGCGCGGCCTCGAAGGCCGCACGCAACTCGTCGCCGACCTCGCGGACGAGCGCGACCAGCGCGTCCGCATGTCCGTCGAGCGCGAGTGCGGCGCTCATGCCGCGGACGTCGCCAGCCAGCGGTCGATCGCCGCGACGTTCGCGCGCACGACGTCCCGAGCGGCGCCCGACGCGACGAAGGACGCCCGCGCGACGGCGGCGAGCTGCTCGTCGCTCAAGCGCATCGCCCCACGGCACGCCTCGTACTCGTCGAGGAGGCCGGGCCCGAAGAACAGCGGGTCGTCGGCGTTGATCGAGCAGGGCACGCCCGCGGCGAGCAGCGCCGGCAGCGGATGCTCCTCCAGCGAGGCGACGCCCATCACGACGTTGGACGTCGGGCAGACGTCCAGGCAGATCCCGCCTTCGGCCAGGCGCGCGAGCAACGCCGGGTCTCCCACTGCGGTCACGCCGTGCTGGATCCGATCGGGCAGCAACGTGTCGAGCGCCTCGCGGACGGCCTCGGGCCCGGCGAGCTCGCCCGCGTGCGGCGTCGACAACAGGCCGGCCTCGCGGGCGATCGCGAAGGCGCGGGCGAACGGGCCGGCCGGGTAGCCGGGCTCCTCGGCGGCCAGGCCGAAGCTCACGACCCCGGAGCCGGCATAGCGGACGGCCAGCCGCGCCTGCTCCTCGCACTCCTGCGCCGGACGGGTCCGGTCGCCGGCGATCATCAGGCCGACCGCCACGCCATGCTCCGCGCCCGCGCGGGCGAGCTCGTCGAGCACCAGCTCGACCACCCGCTCGTCCGCCCCGAACCGCGGCCGATGATCGCAGGGGTAGAGCGCGGGCTCCAGGTAGGTCGCACCGTCGGCGGCCGCGTCCTCGACGACCTCGCGCACGACGCGGCGCAGGTCG
The DNA here is from genome assembly GCF_000025265.1 of Conexibacter woesei DSM 14684. Lineage (GTDB taxonomy): Bacteria > Actinomycetota > Thermoleophilia > Solirubrobacterales > Solirubrobacteraceae > Conexibacter > Conexibacter woesei. The sequence goes on along the minus strand of NC_013739.1, from coordinate 663,474 downwards.
TCTTCGGTGCGCAGCGCGTCGATCGCCCCCACGTACGCCGCCTCGAACTGCGCGAATTCGGTGTAGGGACCCGGCGGCGGGACGGCGACCCCGTGGCGCTCGGCCAGCTCGGCGAGCGTCGCCGGCCGCATGCCGGCCTCCAGGTGGAGGTGGAGGTGCGCCTTGGGCAGGGCGCGCAGGGACCGGCTCACGCGGACACCGGCGCCGCGGCGCCCACCAGCTGCATGAACTCGGCCTTGAAGCGATCGTCGTCGTAGTCGAGCACGACGTCGGCGTTGGCCGGCAGGTCGATGCCCGGCCGGCGATCGGCGACGGTCATGCCGCGCGTCGCCGTGCCGGTCAGCTCGATGGCGAGCGGGAGACGCTCCTGCTTGGTGACGAGCTCAGGATCGAGCGCGATCGCCGCCGCCAGCGCGCTGTGCATCGCGCAGGCCCGGAAGCCGAGGCGCCCGCTGTAGAACTCGAGGTAGAACGGCGTGATGCGCGCGAGGTACCGGGCCGCGGCCGAGGTCCCGGCCGCGATCCGCTGAAGCTCGTCGCCCGACAGCAGGCACCGATCGGTCACGTCGAGGCCCACCATCGTGAACGGGACGCCGGAATCGAGGACCATCTGCGCGGCCTCCGGGTCGTGACCGGCGTCGGCCTCCGTCCACGGGCCGACGTTGCCGCGGATCGTCGCGGTCCCGCCCATCCAGACCACCGACTTCACCAAGCCCGCCAGCTCGGGGTCGACCGCCAGGGCCAGGGCGAGGTTCGTCAGCGGCCCGAGGGCGGCGACGACCAGCTCGCCGGGGTGCTCGCGCGCGCACCGGCGGATGAGGTCGACGGCGGTCTCGTCGACCGCCGCTGTCTCCGGCGGGTCGTAGCCGGCGTTGCCCACGCCGTCCTCGCCGTGGATGAACGGGACGAACTCCGGGGTGCCGAGCAGGCCCTTGGCCGCGCCCTTCGCGACCGGTACGTCACGACGGTCGAGCAGCTCGGTGATCTTGATGGTGTTGGCGGTGGTGCGCTCGACGTCCACGTTGCCGAAGACGCTGGTGAGGCCGAGCACCTGTGCGCGTGGGCTGCACAGCGCGAGCACGACCCCCATCGCGTCATCGACGCCGGTGTCGGTGTCGATCAGGAGCTTCACCGGTGGAGCTGCGGTCATGGGAGCCTCGAAAGCGGGAAGGGGACGGGACGGCGTATGGCGCGTGAACTAGTGGCCTTACCTGTCATACCAGTGGTGGCTGTGCCGCGTCAAGGTCGTTTCTCTGCCGACGTGGTGCGGCTCGGCCCCAGCGCGGCCAGCAGCGTTGTGAGCTCGTCCGGCGAGCGCGCGAGGTGTGCGGCGCCCGCCTGCCGCAGCTCGTCCGCCGTTCCCACCCCCCATGTGGCGCCGACGGTCGTGATGCCGTGGGCGCGGCCGGCGGCGATGTCGAAGTGCCGGTCGCCGACGAGCACGCACGACGTGGGATCGCCGCCAAGCTCGTCCAGGGCTCGTGCCACCGACGCCGAACGCCCCTCTGGGGACGCCTCCAGCCCGGGTCCCGCCACGAGGTCGATCGCCGACCCCAGCCCGAGCTGCTCGAGCACCGGGATCGCGAACTCCGTCGGCTTGCTCGTCACCACCACCAGGTGCCAGTCACGCGCGGCGCCCGTGAGCAGCCCTCGCACGCCGGGCTGGGGAACGGTGTCGGTGAGCGAGGCGACGCGATAGAAGCGCCGGTAGGTCGCCACGCACCGTGCCACCAGCTCGGCGTCGGCGCCGACGCCGAGGTGCGCCGCGAACGCCTCGGCGATCGGCGGCCCGATCCACGCCGGCGCGGCCAGGGCGGTCGCGTGCGCCGGCGCCTCGGCCCGCAGCGCCAGCTCGACGCAGCGCAGGATCACCTTGCGTGAGTCGACGAGCACGCCGTCGAGCCCGAGCAGCAGCCCGCCGCGCGCGGTCGTGACGGTCATCCGGCTCCGCGGGCGAGGTGCGCCGCCGCGGCTCGGTCGATCGCCAGTTGCAGTGACGCCTGACGCAGGTCCGCCAGGTCCGGCGCCCGCTCGATCACGCGGTCGCAGGCCTCGGCCAGCAGCGCGTCGCGCCGCCGAGCGAGCTCGCGGTCACCTTCGTGGAGCCGACGCCATTCGAAGTACGAGGCGATCACGCCGCCGGCGTTGGCGAGCAGGTCGGGGACGACGGTGACGTCGCGCGCCGCGAGGCGGCGCTCGCCCGCCGCGGTGACCGGTCCGTTGGCGGCCTCGACGATCAGCGACGCCTGCACCGCGTCGGCTGCATCGGCGTCGATGACGCCGCCGACCGCGGCCGGGACGAGGACGTCGCACGGCGCGGCGAGGACCGCGTCGCGCTCCATCGGGCGACCGGTCGGCGCGCCCGCGACCGTGCCGTCGCGCGCGACGGCCGCGCGCAACGCGTCGACCGCCAGCCCGCGCTCGTCATATCGCGCGCCGGCCGCGTCCGAGACCGCGACGACGCGGAAGCCGGGGTCGCCGTCCAGCGCCTCGGCGAGGTGCTGGCCGACGTTGCCGAACCCGGCGATCGCCACACGCAGCGGCCCGGCCTCGCGACCCCATCGCGCGCTCGCGAACCGTCGCAGGACGGCGGCGACGCCGTGCCCCGTCGCCGCCCGCCGGCCGGCCAGGCCGCCGAGCGCCACGGGCTTGCCGGTCACCGCGTTCGGCATGCTCCTGCCGGACAGCGCCTCCAATCGATCGACGGCCCACGCCATCTCGCGCTCGCCGCTGTTGACGTCGGGGGCGATGATGTCGCGCTCGGGCCCGAGGACCGGCGCGAGCAGCGTCACGTAGTCGCGGATGAGGCGCCGTCGGCCGCGCTCGTCCATCCGGGCCGGGTCGATTCGGATGCCGCCCTTGCCGCCGCCGAACGGGAGCCCGACAAGCGCGCACTTCCACGTCATGGTCATCGCCAGCGCCTTGACCTCCGCCAGCGTGGTCGACGGGTGCAGCCGCGTTCCGCCCTTGGCCGGCCCGACCGCGAGGTCGTGCTGGACGCGCCAGCCCGTGACGATCGCCGTCGTGCCGTCGGCCAGCTGCGCCGAGACGTGGACCTCGACGCAGCGGTCGGGCGCGAGCAGACGTTCGAGCACGGCGTGTTCGACCCCGGCCGCCGCTCCCGCGAGCCGGCCCCGCGCCACGGCATCCAGCCACGGGTCGGCAGGACCCGCCAGGCGCTCCTCGTCGAGGACGTGGGCCCGCATCTCGCGGACCGCCGCGTCGGGCTCACCCGAGGCGATCGCGCGGACGAGCGCTCGGTGCATGTCCGCCAGGCCGTCCAGCGTGCTGAGCGAGCGGCCGTCGTCGCTGAAGATCCGCTGCAGGCGGTCGCCCATCGCGCGGTAGTCCGCGGTCAGGAAGCGGTCGCCCGCCAGCTCGACCAGGTTGGTGTGGAACTCGAGCTCGGCCTCGGCGAGCGCGACGCGGTCGCGGAGGCGCGCGGCCTCGTCGATCCGGTCGATCGCGGGGCCGAGCGCGGTCAGCCCGCGCGCTTCGGTCGCCAGGCGCCGGACTGCCTCGGCCTCGACCGCCAGACGGATGCCGATGCCCGCCTCGCGGCCCTCGAAGGCCTCGGTCACAGGAGGTCCTTGATCAGACCGAACTCCGCATTGGTCGCGGTGATCCCGCAGTCGGCGACCACCGCAGCGCCGGTCATCGCGCTGCTCTCCGGCGAGCAGAGGAACAGCGCCACGGCCGCGATCTCCTCCGGCTCGGCGATCCGGCCCAAGGGGTAGAGCGACTCCATGTCGGCGCGCGCCTGGGCGGGGTCGTCGGCCAGGTCCCAGACCCGCGTCGTCAGCTCCGTGCGCACCGCGCCCGGGCACAGGCTGTTGACCCGGATGCCGCGGCGCCCGTAGGCCACCGCGGCCGCGCGCGTGAGGTTGACGACGCCGCCCTTGGTCGCCGAGTAGGCGGCGAGCAGCGCGTCGCCGGTGAAGCCGAGGATCGAGCCGAGGTTGAGGATCCGGCCGCCCTCGCCCAGCCGTGCCGCGCCGTGCTTGGTGCCGAGGAAGACGCCGCGGAGGTTGACGGCGACGATCGCGTCGAAGTCCTCGGCGGTGGTCTCCTCGAACGTGCGCTCGAACTGGATCGCGGCGTTGTTGACGACGACGTCGAGCCGGCCGGTCGCCTCGCGCGCCCGTTCCAGCGCGCCGACGACGTCGGCCTCCTCGGCCACCGAGCCCTCGACCAGGGTGAAGCGGCCGCCGGGGATGTCGCCGCTGCCGCCGGCGGCGACGTCGAGCCCGACGACCGTCGCACCCTCGGTGGCGAAGCGCGTCGCGATCGCCAGGCCGATGCCCGAGCCGCAGCCCGTCACGACCGCCGTCTGCCCGTCCAGGTGTCCCATCCTCAGCTCCTCGTTCCGTCGTTCTCGACCGTGCTCAGCGCGTCGTCCATCGCCGCGACGAGCCGCGCGACGTCAGCTTCCTGCATCGCGGTCGACAGGCAGCCCGTCCCGCGGGCCGAGAGGTAGACGCCGCGCACGAGCAGCTCGTGGTGCAGGCGCTGCCAGCCGGAGGCGTCCGCCGCGGCGAAGTCGCGGTAGGTCGCGACCGGGCGGTCGATCAGGCTGATGTTGAACATCGATCCCTGGCCCCCGACGTGCGCGGCGACGCCGTGCGCGGCGAAGACCCGCGTGAGCTCCTCCCGGAGCGCCCGGCCGCGCGCGTTGAGCCGCTCGACGTCGTCGCGCTGCCAGTCGGTCAGCGTTGCCAGACCCGCTGCGAGCGAGGCCGGGAACGCGTTGAACGTGCCGGTCTGGCGCACGGCGGGGTCGAAGCCGTCGAACACCTCCATCACGTCGCGCCGGCCACCGACGAGCGCCAGCGGCGTGCCGCCGCCGATCGTCTTGCCCATCGTCGTCAGGTCGGGCCCGAAGGCGAGGCGCTCCTGGGCGCCGCCGTAGCCGAGGCGGCAGCTCTGGATCTCGTCGAGGACCATGAGCGCCCCGGCCGCGGTCGTCAGCTGACGGATCTCCGCGAGGAACTCGTCGTGGGCCGCGATCAGCGCGGCGTTGCCGAGGAAGGGCTCGACGATCACCGCGGCCAGCTCGTCGCGGTGCGCGGCCATCGCAGCGCGCAGTGACGCGCTGTCGTTGTAGACGGCGACGACCGTGTCAACGGTCCCCAGGCCGCCCGTGGCGGGGATGCCGGGACCGAACGTCCCGGCCTCCATCGGCGCGGCGCCGATGCTGACCTGGACGTCGTCGACGCCGCCGTGGAAGCCGCCCTCGAACTTCAGGATGCGGCGACGACCCGTGAACGCGCGCGCCGCTCGCAGCGCGTACAGCACCGCCTCGGTGCCGGTCACGGCGAAGCGCACCCACTCGATCGACCCGACGCGGCGCGCGATCTCCTCGGCGAAGTCGAGCTCGAGCGCGGTCGGCGCGCCCGGCGCCGGCGACCGGGCGAACGCCTCGTCCATCGCCCGGCGCGACGGCTCGTGGCTGTGGCCGTGGATGAGCGAGGTGTAGTTGTTGACGAAGTCCAGGTAGCGGCGGCCGTCCAGGTCCTCGAGGTAGGCGCCGTCGCCGCGGCGCGCCACGAACGGGTGCGGCGCGAACACCAGCGTCTGGCGCGAGAGGCCGGTCGGCAGCCGCCGGCGCGCCGCGCCGAGCGCGAGCCGGGAGCGCTCGGTGGCCGAGCTGTAGGCGTCGGCGGCCGTGGTCGGTGCGGCGCCGGGCGTCGGGGTGGACAAGCGCGGTCCTTTTCGATCGTAGGGGGCTGAGCGGGTCTCCAGTCACTTGACAGCGACTGGCCTTACCTGTCATACCACTGCCCACATGATCTCACAAGCCTCACGACCCGAACGGCGGCGGCGCCGTCCCCCATGCGACTCGTCGACCTGACCCGGACGCTCCGGCACGGGATGCTCGCCTTCCCCGGCGAGCCGACCGTCGGGTTCGTCCCCTTCTCGAGCATCGAGCGCGACGACGTCGAGATGTGGCAGGTCTCGCTGTTCTCCCAGGTGGGGACCCATCTGGACGCGCCGTCGCACTTCCTGCGCGACGGGCGGACGATCGAGGCCGTCGACCTCGCGCGGTGCGTCGGCCCTGCGACCGTCGTGGACGCACGCGAGCTGCCGACGGGCGAGATCGACGGGGAGGTGCTCGCGCCGTACGCGGACGCCCTGGCGCGCACCGGCCGCGCGCTGATCCGGACGGACTGGGACGTCCGCGCGGCCGAACGCGAGTACTGGACCGACTTCCCCTCGATGACCGTCGGCGCCGCCGAGCGGCTCGTGGAGCTCGGCGTGGTGTTCCTGGGCCTGGACACGCCGTCGCCGCACCGCACCGAGTTCCGGCTCCTGCACGAGGCGCTGTTCGTCAACGAGATGGTCGTCGCGGAATGCCTGGTCCGCCTGGCCGAGCTCGAGCACGACGAGGTGTTCCTCATGGCCTTGCCCCTGCCGCTGGAGGGCCTCGACGGCTCACCGGCGCGGATCGTGGCGATCGACGAGCAGCCCGGCGGCTGGCCCGCGAGCGTCACATGAGCGCGAGAGCTTCGACCATCGCCGGCTCGACGCTGCCGCTGGCCGGCGCCGACGCCGCGGGCCAGCCGATGCACCTGGCCTCGGCCGGGGACTGGCGGACGCAGCTGCATCGCCTCCGACGCTGCGGGTTCACGGCGTGCGACCTCGTCGACGGCTGGCTGCGCGTCGACCTGCTCGATGATGCGCGGCTCTCGGAGCTGCGCGCGTCGCTGGCCGACGCCGACGTCGCGCTCGTCGGGATGTCGGTCATCCGCGCCAGCGTCATCGATCCCGACCACGGCGTGAAGAACCTGGAGCGCACGCGGCGCGCGCTGCACGCCGCCGCGGCGCTGGGCGCGCCGGTGGTCAGCGTCGGGTTCCACCGACCGCTCGCCGGCCCCCAGCTCGAGGCGCCGTTCTGGACCGTCCCGCACCCCCGGGACGACGCCGGCGACGCGACCTTCGCGACGGCCGCCGAGCGGCTCGCCAGTATCTGCGCGGAGGCGCGCACGCTCGGCATCGACGTCTCGCTGGAGCTGCACGAGTCGACGCTGCTGGACCGCTCGGACCGCGTGCTGCGGATCCTGCAGGACGTCGGCGCCACGAACCTCGGCGTCAACCTCGACATCGGCAACCTCGTGCGGGTGCCCTTCCCGCCCCCCGAGCCGTGGCGGGCGACGGTCGCCGCCCTGGCGGCGCACGTCAACTACTGGCACCTCAAGAACTACGTCCGCCTCGAGCACGCCGACGGCCTGGTGCTGACCGGGCCGACCGCGCTGGCCGACGGCGAGATCGACTACCGCCTCGCGCTGCGGGCCGTGCTCGACGCCGGCTACCGCGGGCCGCTGTGCGTCGAGCACTACGGCGGCGACGCGCTGACGGCCATGCGCCGCGGCGCGGACTACCTCGACCACCTCATCAACGAAATGGAGATCGCGGCATGACCACGATCGGCTTGGGCTCGGACTCGGCAGGCGTCGAGCTGCGGCGCCTCGTCGCCGACCATCTGCGGAGCCTCGGCCACGAGGTCCTGGACGTCGGCGTCGACGACGACTCGCGCAACTACCCGTCGATCGCCTTCGAGGTGGCCGAGAACGTCGCAGCCAGGCGCTACGACCGCGCGATCCTGATCTGCGGCACGGGCCTCGGGGTCGCGATCGCCGCCAACAAGATCCCCGGCGTGTATGCCGCGACGTGCCACGACACCTACTCGGCGAGACGGGCCCGCAAGTCCAACAACGCGCAGATCCTGACGATGGGCGCGCGCGTCATCGGGCCGATGCTCGCGCTGGAGATCGTCGACGCCTGGCTGGACAGCGAGTTCGACGGCGGCGGCTCGGTCCCGAAGGTGCAGGAGCTCTCCGACGGCGAGGAGCGGTATGCGCAAGCTCGTCAATGACCCCTTCGCCGTCGTCGACGAGATGCTCGACGGCATCGTCGCCGCCCACGGGAGCGAGATCGTGCGCACGCCGCGCGGGCGGGGCCTCGTGCTCGCGAAGCGCGATCCCGCGCGGCGCGTCGGGGTGATCGTCGGCGGCGGGTCGGGCCACGAGCCCGCGTTCTTCGGCGCGCTCGGTCCCGGGCTGGCGGACGGCGCGGCGGTCGGCAACGTGTTCGCCTCGCCGTCGGCCACGCCGGCGGTCGAGGTCGCCCGCGCGCTCGCGCCGCCGGACGGCGTGCTGTTCCTGTTCGGCAACTACGAGGGCGACATCATGAACTTCGGCATGGCTGCCGAGCTGCTGGCCGACGAAGGCATCGCGAGCGAGACCGTCCTGGTCACCGATGACGTCGTCTCCGCGCTGGATCACCCGTCGGAGCGCCGCGGCGTGGCGGGCGACGTGATCGTCTTCAAGGCCGCCGGCGCCCGAGCCGACGAGGGCGCCGGCCTCGCGGCCGTCGCGGCCGCCGCGCAGCACGCCAACGACCGGACCCGCACAGTCGGGGTCGGGCTCGGCCCGTGCACCGTGCCGGCCGCGGGCCGGCCCACGTTCGACCTCCCTGCGGGCGAGATGGACGTCGGGATGGGCGTCCACGGAGAGGCCGGCATCCGCCGCGGCCCGCTGGCCGGCGCCGACGTCGTCGCTGACGAGCTCCTGGACATCATGCTCGCCGACCGGGCGCCCGACGCGGGCGAGTCCGTGCTCGTGCTGGTCAACACGCTCGGCGCGACGCCGTTGATGGAGGGCTACATCGTCCTGCGCAGGATCGTCGAGCGGCTCGCATCCGCAGGCGTCCCGGTGCACCGGTCGCTGGTGGGCGAGTACGTGACGTCGCTGGAGATGATCGGGCTGTCGGTGACGCTCGTCCACCTCGACGACGAGCTGCGCCGGCTCATGGACGCGCCGGCGCGACCGCTCGCCGGGCCCGGGTTCGGGACGGAGTGGCGATGAGCGAGACGGCGAAGGTCGTAGCCCGGACGCTCACCGCCGTGACGCGGGAGATGGAGGAGCGCCAGGACGTCCTCGATCGTCTCGACGCCGTCGCGGCCGACGGTGACCACGGCGCCACGATGGTCCTCGGCTGGCGCGCGGTCGCGGCGGAGGTCGCCGAACCGGGCGACCGCACCGCAGCGCAGCTGCTGCGCGACGCGGGCGCGGCGTTCGCCGACGTCGGCGGCTCCATCGGTCCGTTGTGGGGCACCGCGCTGCTGCGCGCCGGCCGCGCGCTGGACGACCTCGGCGGCGACGCCCTGCGCGACCCGCGGGGGCTCGCCCGGGTCGTCAGCGCGGGCGTCGACGGCATGGCGCAGCGCGGCGGTGCCCGCGAGGGCGACAAGACGTTGATGGACGTGATGCTGCCCGCGGCGCGCGCGCTGGACCAGGCGGCCGCCGCGGGCGCCACGGTCGAGGATGCGCTCGGGGCGGCACTCGCGGCGGCGGCAGCCGGACTGGAGCACACCGCGCAGCTGAGCGCGCGACGCGGGCGAGCGCGCCGTCTGGCAGATCGCACGCTCGGCCACCAGGACGCCGGCGCCGCGTCGGCGTTCCTCATCTGGCGGCGCGCCGTGGTCGTCGTGTTCCCCCACGTGGAGGTCGCGGATGTCGTCGCTGGCTGATCGTCGGCTGACCGTGTTGGTCGTCGACCGGGAAGAGCTGGCGTTGTGGGGGTTCTCGCTCGTGCTGCAACGGCAGACCTGGGTGCGCCGGTGCGCCGTGGCCAACGATCTCGCCACCGCGCGGAAACGGGTCGCCGAGCTGCCCGTCGACGTCGTGGCGGTCGACGGGCGCTTCGGCGACGACGCCTTGTCCGCCCTGCAGGCCGACCTCCGGGCCATCTCGCCCTGCATCCGCGTCGTCCTGACGGTCGACGCGAGCGACAGGACGTTGCCGCCGCTGCCAACGATCGACCGGACCTGGCCCGTCGCCCGCCTCCTCACGGCACTCCGCGCAGCTGGCCTCGACGACACGGCGCCCATCCACCGACCCCCATCCCCAACCCGGCTGAGCGAGCGCGAGCGTCAAGTCCTCACGTTGGTCTCGGAAGGATCAACCAACGCGCAGATCGGCCGATCACTCTGCCTTTCCCCTCACACGATCAAGCAGCACACGTCGTCGGTCTACCGCAAGCTCCACGCTCGCAACCGCGCCGAAGCCGTTACGCGCGCGCGTGAGCTGGGGCTCCTGGTCTAGCCGTGACCGGCCTTCGGCCGCGCGGACGACTGGGCTCCTGCGTCGTTCGGGACCTCGAACGAGGACGAGCCACGCGGCAGCTGTCGACGGTCGCCTGAGCTGCGCGCCCCTACGACGCGACTACGCGTTGACGGACGTCGTCACACCGTCGCGGCCTAGATCGCGACAGAGAGGTGACGATGCGGCGATGTGATCTGCATGCCAACAAGGTGGCCGCGGCGGCGCGCCAACGCCCCGGGGCCTGGCGCCGAAGGTCATCCGGGGCAAATAGCTAGTGCAGGTGCGCTCGCAGTTGCTCGGCGAGGCGCACCGACGCTTCGATCTCGACCCGCCGAATCGACACGCTCTCGACGTTGATCCCGAACGGAACACCGAGCGTGCGGCAGTAGGCCATCAGCTCGGTGGCTGTGGTGAGCGCCTGCTCGTAGGAGGCTTCGAGCGGATCGGTGGCGTGGGCGAGGTCGTTCTCGATCCAGCGCGGGACGTCGACGCCCAGCCAGCGCAGGAACTCCAGGGTCTTCATCGACCCGCAGACCGAGAACGTGAAGACGAACGGCACGGGTGGCATGCCGCGCGCTCGGCACTCGTAGTGGTAGTCGGAGACGAGGTTCTTCGCGGCGTTGACGTCGTAGACGACCTGCGTCACGAAGAATCGGCAGCCCGCCTCCTGTTTGGCGAGCAGGCGCAGGTGCTCGTCCTCGCGCCGGGTGTGACGCTCGGGGATGGCGACTCCGCCGAGCGACACGGCCGGGTTGGTGTCGCGACGCAGGGCTTGGGCGTCGGCGAGTGACGTCCGACCGGCGGTGGCGCTCGATGGTGCGCCGACCAGCACGGTCATGACCCGTCTTGGGTCTTGGGCCGTCAGCCACGAACGAAGCTCAGCGGGCGCGTACTTGCTGACCGCGCGGTAGACGACGACCGGCGCCGGCCAGGCCGCCAGATGCTCGGCGAGGTAGTGGGCCGGGTCCAGCGTCGGCATGAACGGGAACGGGCGCTCGGCCGGGTTGCGCTCGGTCTCGTCGTCGATGTCGTAGAGGATCAGACCGTCCAGATCGAGCGGGAGAAGGCGGGCGATCGTCGTGTTGGCGATGTCCTGCACCTGCTCGCGCTCGGTCGCGAGACGCGGCGGGGTGAGGGCGAACACGAGGAACTCGCCCTGGCCGGCCTCGATGCGACGGATCAGATTCAAGCGTGACAGGGTATTCGGAAGTCCGGGCGCGCCGGCGACGCCGTTTCGCGAGGCGGCGCACGCGAGCGCTCGCGACGGCAACGAGCCCGCCGCTGCTCGCGAGCGCGATCAGCGGCAGGACCTCCTCGACCGGCACTGGGCCGATGTGCGCGAGCACGGTCACGCGTCGGCCGCGCCGTACTCGTCGTGGCGGCGGTGCCAGTGGATCGGCTCGTTGCGACCCTTCGGCGCGCGGTCGAGCCAGGGGTAGACGCCCCAGATCGCGTCCAGCCCACGCGAGTACGCCGAGTAGGTGTGGAACACCTGGCCGTTCTCGAGCGCGAACGCGCTCATGCCGGGCAGCTCGCCGTCCTCCTCGTCGACCAGCGGCGCGAAGTTGTACTCCTCCAGCGGCCGCTCGGCGGTCGAGGACACGTCGTAGTCGAAGTTGAAGTCGCTGTCATGGGAGGAGACCCAGCGAAACGACCAGCCCATCCGCTTGCGGTATCGCTCGATCTGCTCCAGCGGCGCACGGGACACCGCGACGAACGCGACGTCGTGGTTCTCGAGATGGACGTGTACCCCGTTGACGCCGTCGGCGATCGACGAGCAGCTCGGGCATGCCGCGGTCATCCTCGGGCCGAGCATCAGATGGTCGACGATGAGTTGCGAGCGCCCGCCGAACAGCTCGGCGAGCGTCTGGGGGCCGTCGAGCGTGTCGAAGACGTACTCCTGCTCGACAGGGACCCACGGCAGCTCCTGACGCTCGCGCGCGAGCTCGTCGCTCATGCGCGTCAGCTCCTTCTCGCGCCGCAGCAGCGCGATCCGCTCGACGCGCCACTGCTCACGTGTCGCGGTGCGATGCGCGCCCGTCGGAGCGTGTGGGTCCTCTCGAGGGCTCTGTTCCTGGGTCATGCGCCGACTCCTCCGGGATAGGTGTGTAACCGCATGGTTACAGATCATCCCCTATCAGTGCAACCCGACGGTTACTCCTCGGCGCCAGGTCGCCGCCCGGTGACGAGCGACCAACCTGTTCAGCACCTGCAGCTAGCGCCTCGCCCCGTCGCCCGGCCGCAGCAGGCCGCGGTCGTACGCCGCGGCGACGGCGGCTGCACGGTCGTTGACGCCGAGCTTGGCGTAGACGTGCAGCAGGTGGGTCTTGATCGTCGCCTCGCTGATGAAGAGGCGTCTCGCCGCCTCCCTGTTGGTCGCGCCCTGCGCGACGAGCGCGAGCACCTCCCGCTCGCGGTCGGTCACCGGCTCGCCGTCGGGGGCGCGCACGCGGCCCAGCAGGCGCGTCGCGACCGACGGGGCCAGCACCGCCTCGCCGCGCGCCGCGGCGCTGACCGCGCGCAGCAGCTCGTCGCGTGGCGCGTCCTTGAGCAGGTAGCCGGTCGCGCCCGCCTCGATCGCCGGCAGCACCTCGGCGTCGGTGTCGTACGTCGTCAGCACGAGCACGTGGACGTGCGGCGCGATCTCCGCGAGCTGGCGGATCGCGGTCACGCCGTCGGTCCCGGGCATCCGCAGGTCCATCAGCACGACGTCGGGCGAGAGCGCCTGCGCGCGCTCGACGGCCTCGGCGCCGTCGCCCGCCTCGCCGAGCACGTCGAAGCGCTCGTCGCCGTTGAACATGCCGCGCAGCCCGTCGCGCACGACCGGGTGGTCGTCGACGATCAGCAGCGAGACGCGGGCGCTCATCGCGCGGGCCCGCCGATCGACCGGCGTGGCCGGGGCGCGTCGGCCGCGGCCGGTCGCCCGCCGACGAGCGCCGGAGCGGCTTCGTCCGCGCGCGCCGCCGTCACGACCGGCTCGACGTCGACCACGTCGACCACGTCGACCACGTCGACCGTCGGCGCGCTCGCCGAGATCGCCGTCCCTCCGCCGGGCTCGGACTCGATCTCCAGCCGCCCGCCGAGTCCCTCGACGCGCTGGCGCATCGCGACGAGCCCGACGCCGTCGCCGGCCGCGGCGCCGACCGCGAAGCCGACCCCGTCGTCGCGCACGTCCAGCGTCACCGCGTCCTCCATGTACGACAGCGTCACGCCGACGCGGCCGGCGCGCGCGTGCTTGGCGACGTTCGCCAGCGCTTCCTGCGCCGTGCGCAGCAGCGTCACCTCGACCTCGGTCGGCAGCGGGCGCGGGTGGCCGGTCGTCGTGACCTCCACGCCGACGCCCTGGATCGACGACCACCGCCTCGCGACCTCGGCCACCGCCTCGGGCAGGCGCGCGTTCTCGAGTGCCTCCGGCCGCACCGCCTGCACCGACCGCCGCGCCTCGGCGAGGCTCTCGCGCGCGAGCTGGGCCGCGGTGCGCAGATGGCGCCGCCAGCGCTCCGGCCGCTCGGCGGCCTGCTCGGCCGCCTGGATCTGGGCGACGATTCCCGTCAGCCCCTGCGCGAGCGTGTCGTGGATCTCACGTGCCATCCGCTGGCGCTCCTCGACCACGCCGGCGTCGCGCGCCTGCTCGACCAGCTGCGCCTGCAGCGCCGCGTTCTCGGCCAGCGTCGCCTCCAGCCGCCGGTTCGTCTCCGCCAGCTCCCTGAGCGCCTCCCGCCGCTGGTCGCGCCGCGCGTAGGTCAGCACGCTGAAGAACATGATCGTGCCGGCGATCAGGAAGTTCGCGAGCATCAGCCCGATCCAGCCGGCGACGGGCACGCCGTCTGCCAGCGGGAAGCCGCCGATCTGCGCGGTGCCAGCGACCGCAGCCGTCGCCGCGACGCCGAGCACCTTCCAGCGATCCGGCAGCGCGTGGATGAAGCCGTACCCGGCGAACGCGAAGAACCCGAACAGCGGGCTGACGAGCACGAGCGCCGCCATCAGCGCCGCCAGCCCCGCGTAGAACACGGCACCCGCCGGCTGCCGCGCCGGCCGGTTCGCCGGCGTGCGAAGCAGCGTCAACCAGACGACGGCCACCGCGACGAGCGCGAGCATCCAGCCGAGGCCGGCCCTCGCCGCGTCCGGGAACACGAGCGTCAGCAGCGCCCCGATCGCCAGCCCGCCGTAGGGCAGCACGTCCAACAGCCGCTCCTCGCGGTGCTCCCAGACGTCGAGCGCGGTCTCCGGCGGGTCCGGCGAGCCGGGCGTCGGCGGCGAGGCGCTCACGCGTCACTCCCACCGGAACGTGCGCGCCGCGACGAACGCGCTGCCGAGCGCCCAGACGACCATGACGAGCAGCAGCAGCGGGTCCAGCGCGTCGCCGATCCAGGCGTCCTGGAGCGTCTCCCGGAATGCGCTGAGCGGAGTGAGATCACCGACGGTGGCGAGGATAGCCGGCATGTCGTCCTTTGGCAGCCACAGTCCGGCGAGGAACAGCGACGGGAAGTAGATCAGCGGCCCGATCGCCTGCAGCCGTCTCGTGCGCGGCACGAGCGCCGCGAGCATCAGCCCGACGCCGAACAGCGATGCGGCGCCGAGCACGAGCGCGAGCAGCAGGCCGACCGGGTTCGCGGGCAGCGCCATGTCGAGCGCGAGCGGACCGATCGCGAGCACGAGCACGCCGGCGACCGCCGCGACCGCGACGTTCACGACCAGCTGCGCGACGAGCAGCAGCGACGGCCTCACCGGCGTCGTCGCGAGCCGGCGCAGGATGCCGCGCTCGCGATAGCTGGCGAGGTTGAACGGCAGCGTGAAGAAGGCGAGCATGCCGAAGGAGAGCACGAACGCCCCCGACGGCAGGACCGTGTCGATCGCGCGGTCGCCGCCGAGGTCGGCGCTCGGCTCGCGGCTCTCGGCCGGCAGCCCGAAGACGAGCAGCAGCGCGACCGGCAGGCCGATCGCGAAGCCGACCGAGATCGGGTCGCGCAGCAGCAGCTTCCACTCGACCGCGGTGATGCGTGCGAGCGCGCTCACGCGATCGCCTCCGCCGGCCCGGCCGCCGCGGCGGGCGCGTCCTGCGCGCCCGTGAGGGCCACGAACGCGTCCTCCAGCGAGGACTGCTCCAGCCGCAGCTCCAGCGGCTCGATCCCCGCCTCGGCAAGTGCGGCGACGACCGCCAGCAGGAGCCCGTCGCCACCGCCGACGATCAGCTCTCCGCCGACCAAGCGGTCGACGGAGGTCACCGGCGCCAGCGCCGTCAGCAGCGCCCTGTCGACCGGACGCTCCGGGCGGAAGCGGATCCGCTGCTCGCGGTCGCCGCGCGCAGCGAGCCCGGCGGGCGTGTCGAGCGCGACGACACGGCCGGCGTCGATCAGCGCGACGCGGTCACAGAGCCGCTCGGCCTCCTCCATGAAGTGCGTCACGAGCACGATCGTCACGCCGCGATCGCGCACGCGGCCGATCAGCTCCCAGGTCGCGCGCCGCGCGGCCGGGTCCAAGCCGGTCGTCAGCTCGTCGAGGATCGCGACCTCCGGTCTGCCGACGAGCGCCAGCGCGATCGACAGCCGCTGCTGCTGACCGCCCGAGAGCGCGTCGAAGGCACGGTCGCGCACGTCGGCGAGGCCGAGCAGCGCGAGCAGCTCGTCGCCGTCGGCCGGCTCGCGGTAGAAGGACGCGTAGAGCTCGAGCGCCTCGCCGACGCGCAGCTTGTCCGGCAGCGCGTTTCTCTGCAGCTGCACGCCGAGGCGCTCGCGCAGCGCGACGTCGCCGTCCTGCGGGTCGTGTCCGAGCACTGCGATCCGCCCGCCGTCGCGCTGCGCGAGGCCGGCGACGCACTCGACCGAGGTGGTCTTGCCGGCGCCGTTGCGGCCGAGGATCCCGAAGATCTCCCCGCGCTCGACCGAGAAGGAGACGTCCTCGACGGCATGGACGTCGCCGTAGTACTTGCGCAGGTGCTCGACTTCGATGACTGGCATGCCGCCAGTCTGTCGGCGCGCCGTCGCCCGCACATCGCCCGCACGGCTGCGATCGCGCGCCGGCGAGGTGGATCCGCGCATCAACCGATCAGTGGACGCGGGGTGGCTGTCCCCATGGCCACGAGCGCATGACCACGAGCGAGCTGCTGTCGCACTGGATCAGCCGCCCTGCCGGTACCTCACGACCAGCTCGACGCGTCGAGCCTGGCGCCGACGCGGGCGGTGAGCAGCAGGCAGTTTGCCAGGCCACCCCCGGGAGGCGATGCGGACGCTCCCACCGCTCCCACCGCTCGCGCGACGACCGACTGAGCGTCAGGAACGGACGGCTCTGCCGCTGCGGCGCCGGAGCCCGAGCGCCACGCTCAAGCCGTGCTGCCATGGTGGCGGCGGCGCGACGTACAGCGTGTACACCGCCAGCATTCTCTCGACACGGCTCAGACCGCTGGTGCGCGCTCGTCGTCACCGAGGACGAGGAGGCCGTGCACGATGTAGATGCACAGCGCAAAGATCGCCAGCGACCACCAGGGGTAGGAGCCGCCGATCGACAGCAGCGCCCCGATCGCACCCAGGCTCCCGCCGATGATCCCGATGACCCGACCGTAGGTGTTGCCGGCGAACAGCGAGATCCCGCCGGTGAGCTGGATGGCGCCCAGGATGATCAGCACCCAGCCCAGCGTGCTGAGGTTGGTGAGGATGAAGCGCTGGTCGTTGACGAAGATGTTCGCGTCGTCCAACGCGCCGATCCCGTAGATGATGTTGAGCGCACCGACGATCGTGAGCATGATCGCCGCGAACATCGCTCGACCTGTACCTCGCATCTTGCCCCTCCTGTCGTGGTTCTCCACAACGTAGGAGCGCGCGCGGCCCGCCCGCATCACCCAGATCGGATGAACGTCGCGCCGAGCTGCCTGGAGGCGAGCGCGGATCACCCAGGATGGATGATGCCCCGGCCGCAGCGGCCGGCCATCGTGGTGCAAACGCTCTTCCCAGCGAGAAGGAGGCCACAATGGCCCGTAAACCGGTGTTCCTCTATGCCGCCGTCTACGGCGACATCGCGACGGCCGAGGCCGACTACGAGGCCGTCTTCGATCTGCACGCCGCCGGTGCGATCGGAACGTTCGACTCGGCGGTCGTCCGCAAGGACGAGAACGGCAAGGTCCGCGTCACCAAGACCGAGAAGCCGACCCAGCACGGCGCCTGGACCGGCGCCGGCGTCGGCGCGCTCGTCGGCCTCGTGTTCCCGCCCGCCGTACTCGGCAGCGCGATCGTCGGCGCCGGCGCCGGCGGCCTGGCCGGGCACTTCTCACGCGGGATCCCGCGTCACGACCTGAAGGAGCTCGGCGAGCAGCTCGAGAACGCGACCGCGGCCGTGATCGTGATCGGCGAGTCGAAACTCGGCGAGCAGTTCGAGCAGGCGGTCAGCCACGCTGACAAGCTGATCGAGAGAGAGGTCGACGCCGACGCCGACGAGCTCTCCCGCGAACTCGACGCCGCAGCAAGCGAAGGCGCCAGACAGCAGTGATCCCTCTGGTCCTCGCAGCTCGGCGACTGGCTCGTGCGCTCGCCGCGGTCTGGCGCGATCCGGAGACCAAGGCGCTGCCGGTCGTCGCGGGCGCCCTGGTGCTGACGGGGACGCTCTTCTACTGGCGCTTCGAGGACTGGACGATCGTGGAGGCGCTCTACTTCTCGGTCGTGACGCTGACGACCGTCGGCTTCGGCGACTTCACGCCGACGACCGCCGGGACCCAGCTCTTCACGATCGTCTACATCCTCACCGGGCTCGGCATCCTCGTCGCCCTGCTCTCGTCGGTCGCGCAGCAGTACCTGCGCCAGAGAGCTGAGAGTCGTCCAGCGGGCGAGCGCCTTCGCAGCCGTCGACGCCGCGCCGAGCTCAGCGAGGGCGAGGCACCGGACCAGCCGGGCTGACCGCGTGGATTGGGCGCTCGCCATCGTCGCGCTCGCGCTGCTCGGCGTCGCGGCGGTCTCGCGGCGGTTGTCGGGGACGCCGGTCACGCCGGCGATGGTCTTCGTCGCGGTCGGGTTGCTGGTCGGTCCGAAGGTGCTCGACGGGATCGACGTCGAGAGCTCGAGCGGGTCGGTGCGGACGCTGGCAGAGGCGACGCTTGCGCTGGTGCTGTTCTGCGACGCCTCGCGGATCGACCTCCGGATGCTGCGCCGCGAGGTCGGCGTGCCGCTGCGGTTGCTCGGGATCGGGCTGCCGTTGACGATCGCGCTCGGCGCCGTCGCCGCCGCCGTCCTGCTCGACCGGTTGACGATCGAGGAGGCCGTCATCCTGGCGATCGTGCTGGCGCCGACCGACGCCGCACTGGGGCAGGCGGTCGTGACCGAGCCGCGGATCCCGGCGAGGATTCGCCAAGGGCTCAACGTCGAGAGCGGGCTCAACGACGGCATCTGCGTCCCGCTGCTGTTCGCCGCCGTGGCGGTCGCTGACGTCCACTCCGAGATCGCCGAGGGCCGCGGCGCCGCGACGCTCCTGCTCGAGGAGATCGGCTACGGGGTGCTCGGCGGAGTGGTCGGCGGCCTCGTCGTCGCCGCGATCCTCATCCACGCCGGCCGCCGGCAGCTGATCGCCGACCAATGGATGCAGGTGATCCCGGCGGCCGGCGCGGCGCTGGCGTACGGGACCGCGAGCGCGCTCGACGGCTCCGGCTTCATCGCCGCGTTCGTGGCCGGCATGACCTTCCGGCTCGCGCTCAGACACGATCCCGGCCAAGTCAACGATCTCGGCGAGCAGGTCGGCGACGTGCTCAACGGCGTCACCTTCGTGCTGTTCGGCGCGATACTGCTCGGGCCCTCGCTCGGCGAGCTGAGCTGGCAGCTCGTGCTCTACGCCGTGCTCAGCCTCACGCTCGTGCGGATGCTGCCGGTCGCGATCGCGATGGCGGGCTCACGCGCGCGGCTGCCGACGCTCGGCTTCCTCGGCTGGTTCGGCCCCCGCGGCCTCGCGTCGATCGTCTTCGCGGTGATCGTGGTCGAGGAGTCCGACCTGCCCCACGAGCACCTGATCGTCCTCGCCGTCTACCTGACCGTCGGCCTCTCCGTCCTTGCGCACGGGCTCACCGCGGCGCCGCTCGCCGATCGCTACGCCCGCTGGTACCACCGCCACCCGCCCGACCAGGCACCGCCGCTGGAGAGCGCCCCGACCGACGAGATCCGGACCCGCGGACCCTCCGCCGCTCACGCGTCGCGCCGCTCCAGCGCCGCGTCGACGTCGTAGCCGAGCGCGAGCGCGACCTTCGGCGCACACTGAACCACGCGGGAGGCACCGGTCACGGGCGCCACCGCTTCGAGGATCGCCACGACCTCCTCGCTCGTAGCCCCCGCCGCGAGCGCGACCGCGACCGCGTGCTGGAAGGAGGCCGTCGCCGCGTCGACCGCGACGGTCGCCGCGACCCGCGCGAGCGCAGCGGTCCGCTCGTCGATCACGGACGTCGCGAATGCGCTGCCGTCGGCAGCGATCGCCTTGACCAGCGCATCGTCATGCACAGCAAGCCGACGCAGATGCTGTCTGTAGTCGCCCATTGCCTCTGACGCACATCAGAGCCGATGTGCACGATCAGCGCGTCATCCATCCAGGGTGAAACTCGCCGCCGGCGGATAGATCGAGCGCTCCAGCAGCCCGACCTCGACAGCGCGCTCGACCGCTTCGCTGCGCGACGACGCGCCCAGCTTGCGATAGATCGAGATCGCCTCGGTCTTCGCCGTATTGCGCGAGATGAACAACCGGCCTGCGATCTCCGGGAACGTCAGATGGGTCGCGAGGTACGGCAGCAACCGGATCTCGGCTCCCGTCAGGCTCATCGCCCAGCTGCCGGCCGGCCCGGCCGTCGCGGCGACGTGGCCGCGCAGCTCCCGCATCTCGTCCACCAGCAGGGCCAGCTGAGGACGCAGCGCGAGGATCCGCTCGCTCTCCTCGAAGACCGTGCGCGCGGCGCCGGGATCGGCGAGCGCGAGGTGGGCGCGCGTCAGCTCCAGCCCGACCTGGACCGTCAACCACGGAATGCCCTCGTCGAGCAGCGGCCGCAACCGATGCGCACGGGCGAGCGCCGCACGCCCGTCCTCTCGGCGCCCCTCGTGGAGCGCGACGCGCGCCGCGACGACGTGAGCGATCGCACTCGTCGAGTAATCGCCCAAGCCTGTGTCCTCGACCAGCGCCACCGCCGCCCGCGCACGCTCCCCGGCCTCGGTCCAGGCTCCGCGCTTGAGCGCCAGCAGCGCCAGCTCCGCCTCCGCGACGAAGACCACGTCTGCCGACCCGAACGCGAGCCCCGTCTTCACCGCCGCCGAGAAGTCGTCCGTCGCGCGGCCCTCCGCGCCCGACAGCGCGTGCACGGCGCCGCGCACGACGAGCGCGGCCGGCCGCCACGCACTCTCAGGCGGCAACCGCTGCAGCGCGAGATCGCCGTCCACGAGCGCCTGCTCGACGCCGTCGCGCATCATGCACGCCCGCAGGTTCGCGACCCACGGCTCGATCGAGGCGCTGCCGTCCGAGAGCGGGATCGTCGACGTCGCCCTCTCGGCCATCGCCAGCCACCGCTCCGCCTCCGCGTGCCGGCCGGTGAGCATCCGCAGCCATGCGCCGTAGACCGCGAGCGCGGGGTACCGCGTCAGCTCCTCCTCGCCGAACCAGCCGATCCACTCCTCCAGCGTCTCCATGCGACCGTCGTAGTAGAGCGGCAGACCGAGCGCGTCGACCAGGACGGCGACGGCGTCGGTCTCGCCCGCAGCCTGGCCGTAGCGGACCGCCGCCTCCTGCTCGCCGTGCGCGATGCACCAGGCCATCGCGCGGCCGTTGAGCGTCCGCACCACCGCGGGCGGCTCGCTGCGCTCCAGCTCGTCGCGCAGCAGCTCGCCGAACAGGTGGTGGTAGCGATACCACTCGCCCCGCCGATCCAGCGGCACCACGAAGCAGTTCGTGCCCTCCAGGCCCTCCAGCATGCGCGCCGACCGCGCCGTCTCCAGCACCGAGTCGCACAGACTGCCGCACATGCGTTCGAGCACCGCGCTGCGCTGCAGGAAGCGCGCCTCCGCAGCCGGCAGCCGCGACAGCAGCTCCTGACGGAAGTAGTCGGAGACGAAGCGGTCGTCGCCGGCAAAGCCCGCGGCGCCGGCCGAGGCCGGCGCCCCCGCGCGCAGCGAGAGCGCTGCCAGGTACAGACCGGCGGGCCAGCCCTCGGTCCGCTCGACGAGCGCGGCGCTCGCGCCGGCGTCGAGCTCGACGCCGGCGGCCGCCAGCAGCAGCCGGGCCTCCTCCTGGCTCAGCCGCAGATCGTTCACGCCGATCTCGTCGAGACGCCCCTGAGCCCGCCAGCGGCCGAGCGGAAGCGCCGGCGCCTCCCGGCTCGCGACCGCGATCTGCGACCCCTCCGGCACGTAGTCCAGCAGCGCCGCGAGCACGTCCAGACAGGAGGTGCTCGCGACCTCATGCAGGTCGTCCAACACCAGCACCAGCGGACGCTCGACCGTCGCCAGCGCACTCCCGACCCGCGGAACACGACTGGTCAACGTCGGTCCGCCCGGACCCGACAGCGCGTCGAGCACCTGCCGCGACAGCGGCAGAATCCGGTGCAACGCCATCGCGACCGAGCGCAGGAACATCACCGCATCGTCGTCTCGCGCGTCGAGCGCGACCCACGCAAACGGACGCGGATCGGCCTGCGCCCAGCGCGCCAGGAGCGTCGTCTTCCCGTAGCCGGCTGGAGCGAGCACCGTCGCCAGCGGCGCACCCGAACTGCGGAGGCGCCCGACGATCTCGGCCTTGCCGACGGTGCCGGGCCGGGTCGCCGGCACGACGAACTTGGCCTCCTGGAGGCCGAAAGGAACATCCACGACGGCCGTCACACCGCCGATCCTATGAGCAACCGGTACAGCAGATGCCGTGACTGCGGCCGATCTCACGCTTTTCATCCAATCGGACCCGCTCGATGCGAGATCGAGATCATGGAGATCGAGTCACAAGACGACGCGTAGTCGACTCGCCTACTACCGGTCCGATCCCGGGCGCGGGAGCCGCCGATCGCTCGCAGCGGCGAGCGCGGGCGCTCTACAGGTTCTGCTGGATCGCGACGACCATCGCCGCCTGGTCGTCGACGACTCTGAAGAAGCCTGCGGCGGTGCGCGTCGGGACGTTGCCGACGGCGATCATGAAGACGACTCTGCGGCCGCTCTTGGTCTCGGCGTAGCCGGCGAGGCTGTTGCCGAGCACGATGATCTGGCCGGCCGCGTTGCTCACGACGCGGTTGCCGGTCTTCATCTGGGAGCGGCCGGCGGCGGGCGATCTCGACTCGACGTTCGCGAGCGTGCCGTCGCGGCCGAGGATCGGGAGGGCGTCGACGAAGGCTCTGCCGTACGGGGCTCTGACCACGTGCCGCAGCAGCGTCGCGAGGGCGGCCGGCGTCGTGCGGCCCTGATCGTCGGAGCCGGCGCCGTCCATCGGGATCACGCCCGCGTACGGCACGCCGAGACCGCTCGCGGTCTGCACCTCGCTCGTCAACCCGTCCTCGCAGTCGGTGCTTCCGCGTCTGACCGCGGCGAGGCAGGTCATCAGGTCGGCGCCACGGTTGTGGCTGACCTTCAAGATCAGCTTCGCGTACTGGGAGAGCGTCGAGGAGACGTGCTCACCGACCCTGTCCGCGGCTTGATAGCTGCCCTTCGGCGGCAGCAGCGTCGCGGGGTTCGGGCCGGTCGCGGTCGCCGTCACCGTGACGCCGGCGCGTTGGAGCGCCGCGATGAATGCGGTGCGGGCGAACGCGGCGGGATCGTCGACCTCCCACACCTTCAGCGTCGGGCCGCTGCCGGCTGCGATCTGGCCCGTCACCTCGATCGTGCCCGGCGTCGGCTCGCTGACGTTCAGCGTCGTCGGCTTGCCCGCTCTCACGGTGACGACGCGGTTGTCGACCGTGTACGAGGCGGTCAGCGGACGCTGGTCGATCGACGCGGGTTGCCCGACGGCGCCCGGCTTCACGAGCAGGTCGACCAGGTTCTCGTTGACCCAGATCGGGGAGATCAGCCCGTCGGGGAAGCCGTCGTACGGCGCGAAGAGCCGGTCGTCGACGACCACGTCGCCGCTCACCCGCGTGATGCCTGAAGCGCGCACGTCGCGCGCGAGCTCGTCGAGCCCGGCCATCGGGTCTCCCTTGGGGAGGACCGCGCCGGGCAGCTGGTCGGCGTAGCTGTGGTCGACGGCGGGGAGGTTCGCGTAGGCGAGCCGGCCGCCCGGTTCCGCGCGCAGTCCCAACGTCAGGTCGCCGGAGCCGACCAGCACCAGGCTCCCGCCGAGCGTGCCGCCGGAGACGGTGCCCTGGCGGTAGACCGGGGTCCGGAAGCGGTAGTTCGTCCCGTATCTGCTCAGCGCCGTCGACACCGAGTAGAGCTTCATCGTCGAGCCGGGGTCGAACATCTTCTGCGCGTTCTGTGCGCCGAGCACGTCGCCCGTTCTCTGGTCGAGGATCTGGAAGCCCCAGTCGGCATGCCGATACCGCGGCTTGGCTTCGATCCGGGCGATGATCTTGGCGACCTTGTCGGCGCCGGTCGCCTTGCCGCTCGCCGACGGCCGCGCGGCCGTTGCCGAGCCCGCGAGCAGTCCTGCGGCGCCCAGAGCGCTCACGGAGAGCGCGACGGCGAGAACTCGGTTGTCACTCAGCCGCGGCATCGCGTCACGACCCGAATCTGCACTTGTCGTACTGGCGGAATCTCGTCGTGAGGTTGTCGGCCTGCTGCCAGAACCACGTCGACTTGTCGATGCCGTAGCCGCGGCCGAGCGCGGGGATCGGGGCGCCGAGGTTGGGGGACTCGAACATCTGTCTGAGGATCTCGTCGGGCGGATAGTCCGTCGAGGTGCCCCCGTCCCAGCCGAAGACCAGCGACGACCAGAGGTCCAGCTGGTAGAGGATCGGCACCCAGGCGCCGTCGGGCGCGCCGCGGAACCGGTAGCGGCAGTCGTCGGGCTTGGGGCCGCCGTCACGGCCGCTGCCGTCGGTGAAGATCCGGAACCCGTGGTACTTGCCCGACTTGAGCGACTCCATCAGCGCCGAGGTGTAGTAGCGCCCGCTCGCGTTCACGAGCTGGTCGGTGATCTCGCCTGACGAGATCGCGCCCGCGGCGCGAGCGGCGTCGGCCAATGCCTCCAGCCGTCCCCGGTCCGACATCGCGGCGGCGCGGACGGCGAGCAGGCCGCCGACGCCGCTGTAGACCGCTCCGTTCAGGTCCCCGCCGAGCTGCTGCACGGTGTCGTCGAGCGCCGTGCCGAGCGGCTTGTCCGCCGAGTTCGACACCGCGCTCGTCAGCTCCACGACGTTCTCGGCGAGACTCACGGCGGCAGCCGCCTCCGGAGCGAACGCCACCTCGGCCAGGTCGGCGAACTCCGTGAGCGTCTCCATCAGACCCAGGAGCGGCGAGGCGACCTCGCTCTCCGGGGGATCGACCTTCTCCTTGATCGTGGTGAAGGTGGTGATCAGCCGGGCCTGGTCGCCGCTGGAGGCGACCTGCAACGCCTGCACGAGCTTGTCCTTGTAGTCCAACGTGGCGTCGAGGTCGGCGAACTCGCTCAGGAGCGCCGCCTTGAGGTTGCAGAACTGGGTGAGCGTGAAGCCGGGCTCGTCGCTTCCGCTCGGCGGTCCTCTGCACGCGCCCGCCTGCGCGCCGGGATAGTGCACCGAGCCGGACAGGACACTCGAGGCGGAGTCCCAGTGCGCGTAGTCGGGCAGGCCGAGGTACGCGCCCCGGATGTCGGTCCTGAACGTGTCGCTGACCTTGGTGAAATCTTTCGCGTGCGCGGGATTCACGCCCGGATCGGTGAGCTCCCCCGAGATGTACGCCAGCGCCTTCTGGTAGGCGCCCGCGTCCGGCCCTGACGTGTACGGCCACGGCGCGGGCTCGGCGTTGAAGATGACGTCGTACAGCGAGTCGACAGGTCCGTCCGTCGCCGACCCGGTGGGCGGCAGGAAGAACCCGTCGGGGCCCATGCGCGCCTCGCCGCTCAGCGTGCCGCGCTGCTTCGCACCCGTGGTCGCGTCGAGCACGAGGCCGGCGTTGGACTGCGCGGCCCCGTTGGACCCGAGGTGCGCCCCGCCGAAGAACGCATAGCTCGGCGAGCGGTAGTTGAAGTAGTGCGGGTTGGCGCCGATCGCCGTGAGGCTGAGGCTGACCTTGTCGTCCCAGCCGGGGTTGGCGGGCGCGAAGCCGCCGATGCTCTGCAGCGCGACGTAGTTGCCGCGCCCGTTCATGTTGCCGACGTTGTCGAGCTCGCTCGCCGCGCTGATCGCGTTGGCGAGCTGCGCGCGGCCGTTGGCGTCGTTCTCGAACGTGAGGTTTCTCACGACACTGAGGTCCGCCGGATCGACCTCGACGAAGTGGAAGCCGGTCGCCGTCCCGAGCGGCGGGCTCGTCACCGACTCGCCGCCGAAGGTCATCGTGTTCGAGGTGGGCGTCGACGCCGCGCTCGTGTTGAACGGCACCTGCAGCGGCTGGAAGCGGTAGCCGGCGCTCAGGTCGGCGTCCGGCATCAGCCAGCCCTGCTTGGCGAGTCTCGGGTTGCCCTTGTGGCTGCGCATCAGCCAGCCGCTGCCCAGGCCGGCGGTCGGGAAGCCGACGGCGACGATCTGCTGCCCCGGCTTGTCGAGGTCGTCGACGTCGTCGAGCGGGTTCACGCCGATCGCGGCCAGCGCGTCGTTGAATCTCTTGTACTGGCTCGGCGGCAGGGTGCTCCGCTGGGGCGGGAGCGCGAGCATCACGAGGGTGGTCAGGCTCGACTGTTGGAGCTTCGCCGTCAGGCTGTCGAGCGAGTGGTCGGCGTCGTCGCAGCACCACGTGTTGCCGGCGACCGTCGGCTGGAGCGTCCGGCGATCGAGCTCCAGCCATTGGATCGTCGCCGCGGGACCGGTGTGCGGGTAGAACGTGCCGCCGTTGCCGGGCTTGCCGAGCTGGATCCCCCGCGGATCCGCGGGGAACGCGTTGGCCGCCACCTCGAGCAGCGTCGACTTCGGGATCGCCTGCATCACGGCGTCGTCGACGGTCGTCCCCAGGGTCGTCTGCGCGGCCGACGCGCGGCCGCGCGGGCGCTCGGTGACGCGCACCCGCGCGACGTAGCGACCGGGACGATCGGGCACCAGCGAGGGGCGCGCGCTCGTGGATCTGCCGATCGTCGCCCGCGACCTCGCCGGCTTGCCGACGAGGGTCCAGCGGTACGTCAGCCGGCCGCCGCGCGCGGCACGATGGGCACCCCCGATGCGGACGCGCATGCTCGGCCGCGTCGTGCGGTCGGCGCCCGCCGCCGCCAGCGGCCGGTCGCGGTGCACCGTGAAGCGGCGGCGCACGGACGTGTAGCGACCGTCGCGCGGCTCGGCGACGAGCACGCTCAGCCGGTTGACGCCGTGGCGCAGCCCGTGGGTCCCCGACAGCGAGGCCGTCCAGCTCGTGCCCGTCCGAGCGACCATCGCCTTGGTGATGGAGCGCCCGTTGAGCCGGACCCGCAGGATCCGCTGGCGCCGCGCGAGCTCCGCGCGGGGCGCGCCGGAGACGACATCGACTTTCAGCGTCGCCGGGTTGCGGCCGGTGAGGCGCACGCGGGCGAACCTCGCGCTCCGGCGCACCATGAAGAACGACCGGACGCTGCGGCGCTCGGACCTGCCGCCCGCTCTGGAGACGGCGACGAGGTGGTTGCGCCCGGGACGCAGGCCGTCGCTGCGCCGGAGCTCGCCGACGAGCCGCCCGCCCGCGACACGCAGGCGCGCGGTCACGTCGCGGTCGTTGAGCCGCACGCGTGTCTTCGCGCCGGCGTCGCGGGCGACGACGACCCGAACCGCGCCGTGCTTGACGAGCGCGTCCGCGCCCGGAGCGACGATGAGCCGGGGAGCGGGCGCGGCCGCGGCCGCCTGCGCCTGGCTCGCCACGACGAGGATGACGACGACCACCGCGAGTGCACGTTTCATGCGCTCGACGGTACGTGGCGACCGGGCATCGATCTACCCAATATTGGGTGGTTCACCGCCGCGCCGCGGGGCTAGCCTGCCCGTCACATGAGCGCCTTCCCTTGTCCGGTCTGTGGCCAGGTGCCGTCGGCGGACGCGCGCTTCTGCCGGCGCTGCGGGGCGCGCCTTCCGCCTCCTTCGCCTGCCGCTCCGCACCCGCCGAAGCCGGACGAGAAGGGTTAGCATCGGGGCGTGGTCGCCGAACGGGCAGAGCCGGGCACGTTCCTGGCGCTGCTGTCCGCCCGCGACCGGGAGGCGCTGCTGACACTCGGCGGACGGCGCCGCTTCGCGCGCGGCGAGCGACTCATGCACCAGGGCGAGCCGGGCGATCGGGTCCTGGTGCTGCTCGACGGGCACGTGAAGGCGAGCACCAGCGACGCCCGCGGGCGCGAGCTGGTGCTCAGCTTCCGGGGACCGGGCGACGTGCTGGGCGAGCTGACGTTCATGCACGCCGAGCCGCGCTCGAGCGACGTCACGGCGATCGAGCCGG